>DATANB010000139.1:0-21277 GCA_036266415.1 Bradyrhizobium sp.
TGTCGGCCGTCAGCCGCAATACCTGCGCGGCGTCGCCAACATCATGTTTGCGACCGAGGAGATGAAGAAGGTGCAGCCGAACGCGGATTATGACCATCTGACCGTGGTGGGGCATTCCGCCGGCGCCGACATCTCGATGTACTTCGCCAAGTTGCATCCCGAGCTGACCAAGAAAGTCGTGACGCTCGACAATCTGCGCGTGCCGTTTATCACCGACGGCAGGTTCAAGATCCTGTCGTTCCGCTCGAAGGATCCCGTGTTCAAGACCGATCCCGGCGTCATTCCTCCTGAGGCGGTCCGCGAGAAGTCTGGCATAGAGGTCGTACAAACCGGCTTCCAGCATAACGACATGCGCGACACCGGTCCGGAAGCGGCCAAGGCATCGATCCAGGGCATGCTCGACAAATTTATCGACGACGACAGCCCGCTCAGACCGGTCGAGACAAAGGCGATACCGGAGCTGACCGATCCGGGCCCGGTTACGCCCTTTGTACCGGACGCATCGACGCCCGAGGCGAACAAACGCACCAGTTCGATGTTGTCCGCAACAATGGCCGCGCCGCGATAGCTGAAGCAGGCATGCTGCCGCGCCAGACAAGCGCGACTGCTTAGGTCGCGACTACTGCAGTGTCCAGATCAAGAACTCTTCGAACGTATCCCTGTCCGCCGGTTTGGCGACGCCCCGCAACCCGAATTGCACTTCTGTCGCATTGACGAACGCTGTTTGCGTTTCGGCATGACTTCCCAGCACCACGTCCCGGCTGGCTCGGCGCCACGCGCCTCGAGCGCGACGCCTGGTTTTTGACGTGACCACCTCTCCGCTTCCGCAAGCCAGAGATTCTTGTTGTCCGGCTCGACCACGGCGAGCTGACGGCATAGCGCAGCACGCGCATTGAACTCCAGAAGGCCTGTCATTTGCTCCTCCCTGCCACGAGAGAACGAGTTTTCCATTAACCCGGTGAAGCTCCAACTGCCTTGACCTGCATCAATACTTCGCGGCCCACGACAGAGTGTCCGGACACCGTGCGCGTTAGCAGCCCCGGCAGAATTATTGATCCTGGCGTCCAAACGGGCATTTTCCGCGGCGAGCGGATCGGCAGGCGGCGCCGCAGGCGCTGGTGCTGCGGCGGGTTTGCTGCGGCTGATTGGCCGCGCGGCCTTGTCGTAACAAGCGAGGCGCTCGAATCCTCAGAAGAATTCCGAGATGCATGCTGCGCGATCTGTGCCCGAGAGCCGTTGATCCAGCTCAAGCCCGGATCGGGGCGGCTTTAAATGCCAACGCGGATGAGAAGCCTGTTTGACCCGGCTACCGAAGTCCAAGCAGCGAGCGGCGATAGCCGTTGCTGCGGGCTTCCTCCCGACACACGAAGCTGCCGGTATTGCCTTGCCCGTAGCGGCTTTGCCGCTTGAAGTAATAAATCCCTTTTCGAAGATCGAGCCAGACCACCGTGTCTGCAGGGCAATGCCGTTGCGCCTGCGCTTCATAGCGAAATGGACTTAACGGCGTGGCGGCCGCATTGGTCGTGCTGCCTGCAAGGATCGACGCGGTCAGGAGGCAGACAGTGCGGAGGAAAATCTGCATCGAGAATGCCGCCTTAACCTGTTGCGAACCGCCGAAGGCAGGTATCGGAATATTTTCTAATAAAACAAAGGAATTGGTCGGGGCAGCTGGATTCGAACCAACGACCTGCAGTACCCAAAACTGCCGCGCTACCAGGCTGCGCTATACCCCGATGATCTGGGAAACGATGTCGATACACGCTCGGAGCCCGACCAGCAAGGCAGCCGGTGGCCTGTTTTCACCGGCTATTGAAGAGCGGATGCCCGACGCGGTCTCCGGGCTGGATGCCGTATTTTTTCGCGGTCCCCGCGATCACCTCCAGCACCCCCTTCGCAGGCCCCCCCGACGAGATGATCCTGGTCGACAGCGGCTCGGTGTTTTCAGCGATGCGCAGGATCCGGCCGTCGGCCTGGATGAAGATCATGTCGAGCGAGATATAGGTGTTCTTCATCCACATCGACACCTCCTGGGATGGCGAGAAATCGAACAGCATGCCCTTCCCGTCCGGCAATTCCTTGCGGAACATCAGGCCGGTGGTCTTCTCTTCTTCGGTGGTTGCCATCTCGACCGAGAACACCTGCACGCCTGACCTGGTGACGATCTCGAGCGGCTCAACGCTCGCCGCCCGCGCGCCGCCACCCGCGAATATGCAAATTGCGGCCACGATCCCGACAAATAGACACAACCGCCCGCGCAAGCGACGCGGATCAGTAGCTCGATCGCAATTCATGGATGATGCTTACCCCAGCTGGGACGGATTCTTGCCGGGGCGACCCTAGCCCGATGATCGTGGCAAATACCAGACCGGTGGCACCGCGCTGCGATGCCGTTTTCGGCAGTTGGCCGCGGCTTACGCCCGCGGGCGTGGAGGTTCGCGCCCGATCAGTGCGACGACAGCCCAGGCGATCCGTTTTCCGGCTGAATTTCGGCGGCCATCATTCCCTTGGAGCCGGGCCCGAACCGCACCAGCACGTACTGGCCGGGGCGCAGCTCGGTCATCCCGAAGCGGCGCAGGGTTTCCATGTGCACGAAGATATCCGGCGTCCCCTCGCCACAGGTCAGGAAGCCGAAACCGCGCAGGCGATTGAACCATTTGACCTGGGCCCGCTCCAGCCCGCTGGTCGGGGTGACGCTGACATGGGTCCGCGCCGGCAGCATCTGCGCCGGGTGGATCGCGGTGGATTCGTCCATCGAGAGGATCCGGAAGGCCTGGTAGCCCTTGGCGCGCTGCACGCATTCACACACCAACCGGGCACCTTCATAGGCGGTTTGATAGCCGTCGCGCCTAAGCACGGTGACGTGCAAAAGCACATCCGGCCAGCCATTGTCGGGAACGATGAACCCGTAGCCCTTTGATGCATCGAACCATTTGATGACGCCCGAGATTTCGACGAGGTTGGCGGCACTATCGCCGAGGCCCGAAAGCGCATCGATCGCCGGATCGCGCTCGGCGCCGCCCGAAAATTCCCCAGGACCAAGCGTGTTCGGTACGGTCCCGCCTGGCGGCCCCCCGAGCTTCTTGGACTCAAATCCGTCCGACCCCATGACCCCGGACCCCACAAATCATCTGCGGCCCGTCATCTCAAGCGACGGCACCGGGAACCCGCGCCCATCCATGATGATTCATGAAGACGCCACGCGAATCTCTCCAATCAAAAGATAACACTCCCGCTTGCGGCGCATAGCTAAAAAACAAATTTGCCGGAAACTATGAACAGTCTTGCACAGGCGCGAATCAAATGGGCATCAGTTGCCCACGAACGGCCCCAGCGCCTCCCCGATGTCGTGCCTGATGACGAGATCGGCGATGTCGTCCTGATCGGTGGGCTCGTTGTTGATGATCACCAGCCTGGCGCCGCAATTCTTGGCCATCAGCGGAAAGCCGGCGGCCGGCCAGACCACCAGCGAGGAACCGATCGCAACAAACAGGTCGCAGTGCTGGGCAAGTTCGGTGGCGCGGCGCATTGCGTCTTCCGGCATTGCCTGCCCGAACGAGATGGTGGCGGTCTTGACCGGCTCGTCGCAGACCGTGCAGTCCGGCGCGCCACCGATGGTTTCGAAGCTTCGCTTGACCCACCCCAGGTCGTAAGCCCGGCCGCAGCCGATGCAGCGGGCGTAAGTGGTATTGCCGTGAAGCTCGATGACGTGTTCGGCAGCAAATCCGGACACCTGATGCAGATTGTCGATGTTTTGGGTGACGATGGCGGGAATCTTGCCAGCCTTATAGAGCGAGGCAAGCGCGCGATGCCCGCGTCCCGGCCGCGCCGCAGCGAAGGTTGCCTCCATCGCAAAACGCCGACGCCACGCTTCGGCCCTCGCTTCGGGGCTGGCGACAAACTCATCGAAAGGGATCGGGCGGTTGCGGGTCCACAATCCCCCCGGCGAGCGGAAATCGGGAATTCCGGATTCGGTTGAAATACCCGCGCCGGTAAACGGAACGATGTTGGACGCTTCCGCGATCATGTCGCCGAACTGTTCCACGCCGCTGCGAAGATCCAATGCGATCATGCGACCTGTCCGAGGGTTTGGCCGTGCCCGAATATAGCACGGCCGCTCGGATTGCGACCTCCATGCGTCAGGATTATCGGCAGACGCCCCCGTCAGGCCGTACTTGCGATCGACTCGCCGGCCTCTTCGCGGCGAACTTATCCACAGGAAACGCCGGTGCTTTTTCGATCTCGCCGATCTCTGTGCGCATCACAATCCTGCAACGTCCGCTCCCAATTCGCGCCTCAATCGCTGCCGCCAATAGCCGCAGGACAGAATCATAAGGGATGGGCATGACGGAACTGAGGAACAGCGCGGCTCTGGAGCGGGAAGAAATCGCAATCCGGGTCGCAAACTTCAAAGCCACCCAGCAAAAATTCGAACGCGAGCGCGACGATTTTTTTGTGACGACGCTTCGCAATGCCCGACATTCGGAGAATGCGCTCCGCCCGGAGCCAGCGCCGCTCTGGTCGCCAAGTGACCATTGAGCCGCCAATGAATTGAGCGGCCAAGAAAAAGCCCGGCATCGCTGCCGGGCTTTTTGCGTTACTGACTACCAGTAGTGATGGTGCCAATGGCGATGCCTAAAATACGGTCCGCCATAATAGGCGTATGGCCCGTAGGCCGGCCCGTAGTAGCGGGGGCCGTAATATCCGTAGTAGCCATAGCCCGGCCCGTAGTAATAGGGGCCGTAGGCTCCGACGGCTCCGGCGGCGAGTGCGCCCGCGGCCAAGCCGAACGCCAAGCCGGGGCCGATGCCCCGCGCTTCAGCCGGGGCCGGCCCGGTTACGGCCGTCGCTCCAACCACGGCAACCGTCGCCAAGACAGCTAATGTTTTCTTCATGCGCATCTCCTCCATTGCATACGCACATATAACGCAGATGGCCCCAATTGGTTGCAAATGGAACCGGATTTTCTCGTGCGGTGTCAGTGTGTTGATGGCTCAATCGATCATGTCGGCGTGATCGCCAGGCGTTGAAAAGCTCGTGCATAAAAAGAAAAGAGCGGCTCGTGACAGCCGCTCTTTCGGTTCCGTCGCTAGCGCGATTTACTGGCCGCAGGGATGTCGCAGACCATCGTAGCCAAGATAGGTTCCGGACGCTGGGTCGTAGGAACGGTAGCGCTGCGCACAATACGACGGATCCACCGCGCTCGAGACCGCGTAGCCTGGATCGTAATAATCGTCGTAGGCATAGTCGTCATAGTAATAGGGATCGTAGTAGCCGTAACCCAAGGCGCTACCGGCCGCTAAGCCGAAGCCCCGGCCAAAGCGCCGATCGTGGTCGCGATCGACGCGAATACCGCCTTGCGTGAACTGGCCGTCGCGGCCCACAAAGTTGCCGCTTCTGACCGTTGGACCATTGCTGACAGTTGGGCCACTGCTGAAGGCCGGTCCGGCCCGACCCGGGCCGATGCTCGCTTGCGCGCCACGGAACGCGCTACTACCGCCATTCACGCTGGCTCCAGCGCTGACTGGCGTTCCCCCACCGCCGCCACGCATGCCGCCGTGCTCGGCGGCGAGCGCAGGCGCTGCAAATGTCAAGGTGAGAGACAGGGCGGACGCGCCCAGGATTCCGAGTTTCGACATGGCTCTTCTCCAGAACAAGATATGGGCCAGAACATCAGCGATGGCTGATCGTTCCGATATCTTTCGGGATCACTTCGATTTTGTGATTGCGCCCAGCGCACCGGCTTCGCACGTTCCAGGTTGGGAACATGGAACAAACATTCGCTCAAACACGGCCGCCGACGGGCTCCGTCGCTGGGGCGGATCACGACACCATTTTCGTGGCCGGGACAGCGCTTCCGCTACCTGCCCGATCGAGGTTTGGCCCCTGCCCGCGCCTGCCATTTGCTGCTATTGAACCTTCCGAAGCCAGAACCGATCTCTTCAATATCCCTAGGAGCCAGGAAACATGCGTTATCTCCACACCATGCTGCGCGTGCGCAATCTCGATGCCGCGCTGAAATTCTACCGCGATGCGCTGGGGTTGAAGGAAGTCCGCCGCGTCGACAACGACAAGGGCAAGTTCACGCTGGTGTTTCTGTGCGCACCCGAGGACGAAGGCCTGTTCAAGGCCGCCCCCAAGAACCGCGGCGCGCCGCTGGTCGAACTCACCTATAACTGGGACGAGGAGAAATACGGCGAGGACCGCTATTTTGGCCACCTCGCCTATGAGGTCGACGACATCTACGCGACCTGCGACCAGCTGATGAAGAAGGGTATAACCATCAACCGTCCGCCGCGCGACGGCCAGATGGCGTTCGTCCGCTCGCCCGATTTGCATTCGATCGAGCTGCTGCAGAAGGGCGATGCGAAACCGCCGGCGGAGCCGTGGGCGTCGATGCCGAACACCGGCCACTGGTAAGACATTGGCGCGGAGCCGCATCCTGAATCTTCACGATCGGTGAACCTTTTGCCCTCAGATTCGACGTAAGGATTTGAGGCGCCAGATGAGTCAGGCCCAGCACTACAAATTCCAGGCCGACCAGGCCAATCGCCTGGCCCGCCAGGTCACGGATGCCGAGGTGCGCGAGCGGCTCCTGGAAATGGCCGGCGAGTACAGCCGCTATGCCGAGCTGTTGGAAGCCCGTGAAAGACCGCCCGAACCGGTCCTGGAGTGATCTTTGGGCCCCGGTGACTGGTACGGAGTTCCCTTCGTTCGCTGGAACACGCCCCCCGCATTCGCGTTCTTGAATTCATCTGAGGAATTCATGGAGACGAACGTGGGACGAGGAATTCTGCTCTGGCTGCTGGGCGTGCCGATTCCGGTGATTATCCTGCTCTGGTTGCTGTTCGGCCACTGAGATCGGGCGGACGGCAGTTCGCACCAAATCAGGCTCCGCACGCTGGCGGGGCTTTTTTTTCGCAAGGTGCCGCTGTTGAAATCTGGACACGGCGCGCGCTTTCTCGCTCTTTTTCCGATATGACCGGCAAAGCCGCGGATCATCGGGAGCCCCACAATCGTGCCGGACAACAATCAGGGTCAGCTCAGGATTTGGGGCCGGGCCAATTCGGTCAATGTTCAGAAAGTACTTTGGTGCCTGCGCGAACTCGATCTCGCTTTTGAGCGCATCGACGCCGGCATGGCATTCGGCAAAAACCGCGATCCCGATTATCTCGCGATGAATCCGAACGGGCGGGTGCCGACCTTGCAGGACGGTGATTTCGTACTCTGGGAATCCAATTCCATCATGCGCTATTTGGTCCTCGCCTATGCCAAGGGTTCACCGATCTATCCCGAGGCGCCGAAGCGTCGCGCCGGCGTCGACCGCTGGCTGGACTGGACGCTTTCGACGTTGCAGCCGGTGGATCGTCCGGTGTTCTGGGCGCTGGTGCGAACCCCGGCCGAACAGCGCGACATGGCCGCGATTCAGAAGGACGCCGATGCCGAGGCGGTGCAGTGGCGCATCGTCGACAATCAGCTGGCGACGCGGCGCTTTATTGAAGGCGACGATTTCACGCTGGCCGATATCGCGCTCGGCGCCTATGCAAGGCGCTGGTTCGGGGTCGAAGGCGTCAGCAAACCACCGCTCGCCCATCTCGAGCGCTGGTTCGCCGAGTTCGCCGGCCGGCCGGGATTCAAGCAATTCATCGCGCCACCGATGTCGTGAGACGACGCTGCGGATCCGATGACTAAAACCCCGACCGCTCGACCAGCACGATGCCAATGATCGCGGCCAGCGTGATCGCCGTCACCACAAGACGCGTGGTCCAGTCCATGCCGCGGCTCACCCACCACAACAGCGCGCAACTCATCACGACGGGAACGATGATATCGAGATCCAATGGCTTGCACCCGCGCTCAGGCCAGCCGCCGGGGCCAGAGCTGTCTGCCTGGCGGCGCCGACCCATCATCCATTTGCTACCTGACGGGCTTGACGCCAACCGATCTCCCGCGGCACCAGACCGCTGTCAATCGGCCCCAAAAACCGCTTTTTCCGGCAGCTTGCCCGGCCGCGCAAACGCCACTATACGTTCGCCGGCCGCTGCGGTTGGTCAACCGGGCCGGCCCACGGCGCCATCGCGGCCTCCAAGCCTTGATATGCCGGAACTTCGTGACTAAGCGAAACGGCCATGTGGCGACCGGTTGGTCGCGGCGGGGCAGGCGCTTCGCTCCCTTCGTCTATCGGTTAGGACGCCACCCTTTCACGGTGGAGAGAGCGGTTCGATTCCGCTAGGGAGCGCCAGCCCTCGAGCTTGCCGTTTGGGATCTTCGCCGGCGCGACATCATCGATACGCAATCTTTCCGTTGGGTGAAGGGATCAGACGTCCCATTGATGTCGGCTGCGCGCGACCGGGCTCACCGAACCAGCCGGTTGCGAAGCGGCCACCGGGGAACTCTGCGCGCCGGCAGATATTGACAAGCGCGACCATCTCCCGCCCGAGCCGCGCCAAATGATCGACGACCTCTGGTACAAGAACGGCGTTTTCTATTGTCTCTCCGTCGGCACTTATATGGACGCCAGCGGCGACGGCGTCGGCGATTTCAAGGGCCTGTTGCGCCGGCTGGATTACCTGCAGGGCCTCGGCATCACCACCATCTGGCTGATGCCGTTTCAGTCTTCTCCCGGCAAGGACGACCGCTACGACATCTCGGACTATTACAGCGTCGATCCCAGGTACGGCACGCTCGGCGACTTCGTCGAGTTTACCCATGGCTGCCGGCAGCGCGGCATCCGCGTGATCATCGATCTCGTCGTCAACCACACCTCCGATCAGCACGACTGGTTTCGGCAGGCCCGCCGCTCGAAGGACTCGCCCTACCGCGACTGGTATGTCTGGGCCGACCGAAAGCCCGCCAACGCCGGCAAGGGCATGGTGTTTCCGGGGGTGCAAAAACCCACCTGGACGCACGACAGGCAAGCCGGCGCCTGGTACTTCCATCGCTTCTATGATTTTCAGCCAGATCTCAACACCTCGAACCCGCTCGTGCAGGCCGAGACCCCGTCGCCGTCGGTATCCTGAAACGAACGTGGATAGATTTGATAGAAGGTGCCGTGCCGCCACCAGACCATATCGTCCTGCTTCATCCAAAATCGTTCTCCCGGTTGCCTTGGGAGCAACGTTGAAACGCACCGCGGGTTCAGGCACGGTCTGTTTCCCGCCACTTCGGAACTTTTTTCAAAACGTCGCATTGAGGCTAAAGTCTCGCCGGACTACCCGGCCAGGAGTGTTAGCGATGGCAACTCAAATCGTGATGAACCAGCGTGGCGACAGCCGTTACAATTTCGACGCCAAGGACGCCAAGGCCCTTGCCAGGGCCGAGAGGCGCTTCAAAGAGCTCACAGGCATGGGCTTTACGGCGGCGGTCCGTACCGCGCCCGGAGAGGTCGCTCTCATCCGGAAGTTTGATCCGACCGCGGAAGAAACCCTGTTTATTCCCCGCCTTGTCGGCGGTTAGCCGCGGTGGCCATGCTCGCGCAGCCGCGTAGCGCGAGAGCTTTCCTAAGCGATGCTCTGCAACATTGCAGCCGCATGGCCAAAGCTCTCCGCGACTGGTTTCAGGAGGCCCAGCGTGAGCGCGAAGCTCGGGGACGCAAACTCCTGACGGAATGGCTGTCGCCCGAGCAATGGGCGCAATATGAGGCGTACGGTTTTTTCGATGTGACAGGCAGCGATACCGGAAGACGATACCGTATCCGTCACGGCACCGTTGCGAACGTCTATGAGGTCGACGAAGCCGGCCAAACACGCGCCGGCTGGTGCTTCGTCCCCAACGGCAATCTCGTGGCGGGTGACGTCGTGCTGGCTCAAAAGATTGCCCTTGAAACCGACGAGCGGGGCGCCCTGGCGGTCGCAAACAATCTTGAAGTCAGGGCGGAGCGGTAGCTTCGGGTGGCGAAGAGTCGGGCTCGGAGCCGGCGTGTGCCGCGTGAGCGGCGACGGACGACGCCCGATCAATGGTGACGTCGGCCCCAAGGGATGGCCGCCCAAACGCGTTCGTGAAGATAGTACCAAAGAATTTTGGTTGCGATCTCGATGGCGGCAATCGAACCCGCGATGGCAATCCTGCCCGTCATGAGCCAGCTGATCGCGAACGTGTCGAGCGTTCCCAGGGTTCGCCAACTGATGGCTTTCAGAACCGACCTTGCGTGTGTTTCTGCTCCGCGGAACGAATGCACCCGATCTGCCTCCGTGCTTGGCGATCACAGAACCTATCACGCGGACGCCCGGTGCCGGCTTGCTTTTCCGAGGACATGACCTGCGATTGCTCGCTATCGAGAGACGTCTCAAACTTATTGATTTGACTGATTAATCTTTCATTGGAAACACCGGCATTCGTGACCTGGTTCCATTGGAAAGTCGGCGCAGTAAGTATGTGGTTTCGATCGGCGCCGGAGATGCGGTCCATGACGCGCGGCTAAGGGCCGGTAGATAGGCTGACGGCGGCGCGCCATCACCGGCATGTTTCGAGCTGTGAATGACAGCGAAAAATGGCATATTTGCCACCCTGATGAACCTCCTCGCATCCCTTCCGACCGTCATCGGAACCGCAGCGGTGGCGCCTGCGCTGCTGATGTTATGGCTGGTGATCGCCGCCGGTGAGCGTCCTGGTCCGCCCGCCAAGGTTTGGTCCGCATTTTTCCTGGGGGCCGCCAGCATTTCGCTGCTAGGCGTGGTGCGGGCACCGTTCGCCTCGATCCTCACCGCCCCTGAGAACCCGTGGGTCGCGCAGGTCCTGCATTCGGTATTCGGGGTCGCCCTTCCCGAGGAAACCGTCAAGATTCTGGTCATTGTCGCCGTTTCAGCCCGGCGCCAGCCCTTCGCGGACCCGATGGACACCGTGATCTACGGCGCGGCGGCGGGGCTTGGCTTTGCCGCTTACGAAAACCTCGCCTACCTCGTGCAGCATGCCGAGATGTGGCGATCGCTGGCGGCGCTGCGCAGCATTCTGACCGTGCCGTTCCACGGCGCGCTCGGCATCATCGCCGGCGCCTACCTTGCGATCGCGCGGTCCGGCAACGCGCTCGGCGCCCACCGCTATCACCGCGACCGCGCGCGGATCTCAAGCCGTATTCTGATCCTGTTGGGGCCGCTGGCGCTGCACGCGGGTTTTGATTTCCCGCTGTTGGCGCTGCAGCAGAACCCTGGCATCGATGGGTCCATCAGATTGATGCTGGGTGCGGGCAGCGTGCTGATCGGGTTCAGCGCCATCGCGTTTGCCGCGCGGCTGGTGCGGCGGGTCGGCCGCCACCACGCACCTCATACTGAAATCGGTCGTGACCGGTTGAGCCAGTTACGGCGGATGTGGGCGCTGCTGGTGGTGGGCGGCGGCGCCGGATTTATCGGCCTGACCTTCGTGCTGACATCGGTCCACCACTGGCTGGTCAATCCCGAACGCAATATGGCGCTGGTGCTCGTTCCGATCGGCCTTACCTCCATCCTAATCGGCAGCGCGCTTCTGGTGGTAACCACGGCGGTGTATGTTCTGGGTCGAAATCGGATCCGCGGCAACGCCTCGGGCTTTTCGTCAGCGCCTGGTCGCGGCTAGGACTGCACCGTGTTCGCTGCACCAGCGGTCGCGAACAAATTTGACGCTGCGAGGCCGGCGCAAGCTATAATGCGAACGTCAATCAAGGCGTCATACAACGTTGCCAGCACCGGGAGATTTGCAATGACCCTTCCCCAGGACGTCGCCAAGCTGCAATCCGAAATGAACGCTGCGGTACGCGAGCATTGGAGGGCCTTCTTGATTGAGGGCGTCGTGCTTGCCGTTCTGGGGCTCGCGGCGATGATCGCGCCGCTGATCGCGGGCCTCGCCTTCACGATTTTCCTGGGCTGGATGTTTCTGATCAGCGGCGCCGCAGGGCTGGCGATGACGTTGTGGGCCCGGCAAATGCCGGGTTTCTGGTGGTCGCTGATCTCGGCCGTGCTCGCCGTCGGCGCCGGCATCATCCTGCTGACGAGGCCCGCGCAGGGCGTACTCACCCTCACGATCGTGATTGGCGCCTATTTCCTGGCTGAAGGTGTCGCCACCATCATGTATGCGCTGGAGCATCGCCGCGAATTGTCCGAGCGCTGGAGCTGGATGCTTTTCTCCGGCGTATTGGACATTCTGATTGCCGCGATGATCATCAGCGGGCTTCCCGGTTCGGCGGAATGGGCGATCGGGCTTCTGGTCGGCATCAATCTGCTGTTCGGCGGCGCTTCCCTGATCGGCGTGGCGCTCGCCGCGCGCAAGGGCTGATCCTCGAAGTTCAGCAGCCGCGGCAGATGCTCTTGATCTTGCGGTCGAGGGCGGCATTTTCCTTGGCCAGCGGATCGTTCGGATTGCTCAGGTTTTTCTCCGATGGCACCTGATCGGCGCGCGGCTGGCGGTGGCCGACCGGAGCTTCGCGGCCGGATTGCGACTGACTTGCCCCGCCCGATCCGGCGCCACCTCCGGTCTGCGCCATCGCTGCAGGAGCTGCCATCAGAACCAGCAGCGCCACGGTCGCGATCAATTCGGTCGCCATCGATCTTGCCGTGAACATCTTTCGCATCTTGCCTCTCCCATCATTTCAGAGAACCCGAACCTATCGCGCCCGCTCGGGGATCTCGATCGCTGCGCAATTGCGGCGCCCCTGGGCGGCGCAGTCCTGGACCTTTCGTATATCGGCCATGGTGCCAAGCAACCAGACTCCCGCCGCCACCAGCACGACAAAAAATCCAAGCATCACCGCATTCTCAACGTTGCGATTGCCCTGGTCCTCCGGCGGCTCCGGCGCTGCCTCTCCTGCGTCTGTCATCGCTCAATCATGGCTTCGGCGGATAGAGATGAACGTCGCCGCAATAGTCGGCGACACGATAGCGCGTTTCCCCCTGCGGTTCACGCTCCCGGGGAAAAGAATCTTCCTGCGCAGGAGAATTGGCGCGCGACAGATAATTCGGGCCAACCGGCGACTTGCCGTGACCGCCCGGAATATCGAGCACATAATCCGGCTGGCACAGTCCGGAGACCCGCCCCCGCAAGCTGCGCATCAGTTGCTGCCCGTGTTCCAGGGTCGTGCGCAGATGCGCCGTTCCGGGCGCGAGATCGCCGTGATGCAGATAATAGGGCTTTATACGGCATTCGACGAAGGCCCGCATCAGCGCCTCCAGCGCCGCGGCATTGTCATTGACGCCGCGCAGGAGCACCGACTGGCTGACCATGGGAATGCCGGCGTCGACGATGGCGGCACAGGCGGCGCGGGCCTTGCCGGTCAATTCCCGGGCATGATTGGCGTGCAGCGCAACCCAGGTTGTCGCGCCCTTGACCCGGAGTGCTGCGATCATCTCGCCGCCGATGCGGCCGGGATCCGCGACGGGCACGCGGGTATGTATCCGGATGATCCGGACATGATCGATGCCGGCCAGATCCGTCATGACCTCGGTAAGCCGCCGCGGCGACAGCATCAGGGGATCGCCGCCCGTCAGGATCACTTCCCAGACCTCCGGATGGGCGCGGATATAGCCGATCGCTGCGTCGTAGGCGGCCTGCGAGAGCGCGGTCGCCTTGCCGGGCCCGACCATTTCGCGGCGAAAACAGAAACGGCAATATACCGCGCAGACATGAACCAGCTTGAACAGCACCCGGTCGGGATAGCGATGCACGATGCCGGCGACCGGCGAATGCACATGATCCCCGATCGGATCGGCGTTCTCGGCTGGCCCGGCCACCAATTCCTCGGTGCGGGGGATGAACTGTCGCGCAATGGGATCGTCGGGATCTTCGGGGACGATCAGCGCGGCAATGTCCGATGTCACCGCGACCGCATAGCGCGCCGCGACCTTTTCCAGATCGGAAAGTGCTGCCGCCGGCGCAAAGCCGCGCGCGACCAGCTCGGCGGGCTCGCGCAACGTGCTCGCCGGCTGTGAACTGATCTTGCTCATGTGTCACCTGGAGGCGGCGTCCACACCACCTGATCGATCCGCAGCGCGCCGCTCGCCAGCATAACCAGCCGGTCAAAGCCGAGCGCAACCCCGCTTGCTTCGGGCATCACGGCGACCGCGTCGAGAAAATCCTCGTCGAGCGGATAGCGCTCGCCATAGCGACGCTGCTTTTGATCCATGGCCAGCGTAAACCGGCGGCGCTGTTCGTCCGCGTCAGTCAGTTCGCCAAATCCGTTTGCAAGCTCAACGCCGCAGGCATAAACCTCAAAACGCTCGGCGACGCGCGGGTCGGACGGTTTTGCGCGCGCCAGCGCCGCTTCGACAACCGGGTATTCGAACAATACCGTCAAACGCCCCTGCCCCAGATTCGGTTCGACGTGCTCGACCAGCACCTTGCTGAAGATGTCCGACCAGGTGTCGTCATTGCTGATACGCACCCGCGGCCCTGCGGCGGCCGCAAGCGCATCGCGGTCGCCTTGGCCGTTCGCGATGGTCCGGGGCAGATCGATCCCGGCAAAGCGCTCGAAGGCCGCCGCCACCGTCAACAGCTCCGGCTCGGCAAAAGGATCGGCACTTCTGCCGCGAAAGGAAAATCGGCCTATGCCGGTTGCCTGCGCCGCGTGGGCGACAATGACGATACTGTCGGCCATCACGGCGTCGTAGCTTGCATTGGCGCGGTACCATTCCAGCATGGTGAACTCGGGCAGATGTAGATCGCCGCGCTCGCGGTCGCGAAACACCCGCGCAAATTCGAAGATCCTGGCTTCGCCCGCGGCCAGCAGCTTCTTGCAGGCAAATTCCGGCGAGGTTCTCAGGTACCGCGTCTCGCGGCTGCCATCGGCACGGCTAAGTTCCGTGCGGGGCGCATGCAGGTGGGTCTCGTTGCCCGGAGAAACCTGCAAAATTCCGGTTTCGACCTCGACAAAACCCTGCTCGTCGAACCATCCCCGCACGGCCCGGGTAACGGCGCCCCGCGCCGCCAAAAACGGCCTGACGTCGGCGTGCCGCGCAGGCGTCCACCACGGCGACGATACGTGAGGTTCGCCAGCCGGTTTTTCCGTCATCTGGTCCATTTGCGTTGTTGCGTCATGTGATCCCAACCTTCGAGCCGCTTCGGTGACTAACCGTGAACCGGGAATCAAGCAATGTTTGAACACGGATTACGACAGACATGGATGGCGCTATTGCTTGGCCTCGCAACGGTGCCGCCGGCCAGTGCCAATGACCCAGGCTCGACCTTCGACCGGGATCACCGGCATGCCGACCCCCGCGGGGCGCAAAATGCTGGCATCCCACGGCAAAATCAGTATGTTGCGGCCGAAACCGCTTCGCTGGCCCAAAGGACGCCCATGTCCTGATCGGTCCCGGGCCAGAACATCAGGAAAAACAGCCTTGAAAGTCATCGCCAGTTCTATTCGCAAGGGCAACGTCATCGAACAAGACGGCAAGCTTTATGTGGTTCTGACCGCCGAGAACATCCAGCCCGGCAAGGGAACACCGGTCAGCCAGATCGAAATGCGCCGCATCAGCGACGGGGTAAAGATTTCCGAGCGCTACAAGACCACCGACCAGGTGGAAAAGGCGACCATCGAGGACCACAACTTCAATTACCTTTACCAAGATGCCGATGGCTTCCACTTCATGAACGCCGACACCTATGATCAGGTCCAGGTACCCAAGGATATCGTCGGCTCGTCCGCGCCCTACCTGCAGGAGAACATGACCGTCAAGCTTTCGCTTCACGGCAGCCTTCCGGTGGCATTGCAGATGCCGCAGCGCGCGACGCTGGAAGTCGTGGAGACCGAGCCGGTCACCAAGGGCCAGACCGCTTCCTCATCCTACAAGCCCGCCATCCTTTCCAACGGGGTTCGCACCAACGTGCCCCCGCATATCGGCACCGGGACGCGAATCGTGGTGATGACCGAAGATGGCTCTTACGTCGAGCGCGCCAAGGATTAGACTGCCGGGCATGCTTTGGCGCCGGGGGGCGACGCATTGGGTAATAAAGCCGTCCGGTTCGTCGCTACTCTGCTGGCATCCTTCTCCTTGCTGATCGCCGGCGCCGCGACCCTTGCCGCCGACGAGTTCAACACGGCGGCGATTTCGGTCGTCCGCGTCGAATGGCGCGCCGCGCTCGACCAGCTCCGATCCGAGATCAACACCCGGCCCGCCGCGGCGCTCGCGTTTTCGTTCGCCCGCCGCTACCGGCTGCCCGCGTTCGATCCGCGTTCGATGCCGGCGCTGGTGCAACTGAACGCGGTGACCTCGCCGATCTTCACAGGTATCGGGCGCAGCCCGGTGCCGGTGCTGCTGCCATTCGACGCCGCGGCATTTCTCGATGCACGGGCAAACGGCGCGCCGGACGGCCTCTCCCCGTCGCGCTATCAGGCCGACTTCCGTCCCGTCGACTTGTTCGATGCCGGCCCCGCCGGCTACGACGCCGTGTTTTCGCTTGAGCCCGGCGCCGGCGACGGCATGCCGCAGCGAACCTTTGCCAAACCTGTCGAGGTTCAAATCACCGGCTCGATGCTGGTCTACAACATCAGCGATCCCCTTGGCGGCAGGGGTGAGCCGGTCAAGGCACTGGCGGCGCAATTTCCAGACCTGCGCCGCTTCATCCGGGAAGGCTATGTGCGCTACGCCTTCACGCGCTTCGGCGTTCCCTACGTGGTATCGATCCAGTGTCTGGACAGCAGCCCGCGCGCGCGGCGGCTGGCCTGCCGCGAGGCCTACCCTGTCGCCGAGCGGTTCCTCAAGGCCTTGCGCATCGCCGGCGGCCTGCCCTCGTTGCCGCGAATGGATATCGCCGCCGGGGTTGCCGAGCGCCCGGCGAAACGATCGCCCGATTTCACCTATCGCCCAAGCGGCGACATCATCGTCAACAGCGGCTATCGCAAGCAGGCTGGTCATGCCGATCTCACCGCCTATTCGCAGATCCGGTTTCCACTGGAAAGAACCCCGGCCTTCATCCATTCGCAATCCTTCCGAAACCGCAGGTCCCGCGACAGGCCCATCGACGAGTTGGCCGGCGGAAACACCAGCTATCCCTGGCGAGATAATTTTTGCGAGGCCCGCAGTTTTAGCGTCGGACAATGCGCCAGCGGCTTTGGCCATCAGGGCGAGGATATCCGCCCGGCGCCATGTTCGCCCTACAGCGAAGCCGACGCCGGCTGCGACCCCAGGCGGCATCCGGTCGTCGCCGTCCGCGACGGCGTCGTGATCCGCTCACCGAAGCAGCAGGCGGCAACGCTGCAGATCAATACCCGCAACGAGCACATCCGCTTTCGCTACATGCATATGAATCCAGACGCGATGGATGCCGATGGCGTACTGAACGGGCGAAGCGTGCAGGAAGCCGAGAAGATCGGCGTGGTCTCGAATTATCTCGACCACCCCAACGGCACCAGCCGCCATTTGCATTTCGATGTCCAGGTGTTCACGCGTGACGGCTGGATATGGGTCAATCCCTATGCCACGCTGATCTCGGCCTATGAGCGTCTGATCCGCGGGCGCGGACGCGAGATCGGGCCCGATGCCGTTGCCTTGCCGGCCGTCGCCCACGCCCTGCCGCAGGACGTCATTCGTTCCAACACGGGGGAAGGCGGCGAGAACTGAACGCTGCTACGGCAGCCTTTGCCGCGCCAGGCGCGCCCGGTTCTGCTCACGGCCCGGCGCGGGTTGTCCAAAATTGCCGCAGAGCTGCAGCAGGATGGCTAGTCCGCGGGCGAAACGGCTTTTGCCGCGCCTCCCGCCGCGCCGCTAGCTAGACTGCCCCGATGGAACAACCTGATTCTCTGCACACACCGACGCGCCGCACCGTGCTGCGATCCGGGCTCGCGGCCGGGGCTGTGCTCGCGCACCCCCTCGCCGCACTTGCCGCTGCGCCGCCGGGCTTCGATCAATGGCGCGACGGCTTTCGCGCGCGGGCGCTGGCCAAGGGCATCTCGGACGCGACCTATACGAGGGTGATGGCACGCATCGAGCCTGACATGAGCGTGTTCCGGCAAATGCAGAAGCAGCCTGAATTCAACGAACAGATCTGGCAATACATCAATCGCCGCGTCTCGGACTGGCGCATCATCGCCGGCAAGGAAGCCCTCAAGCAAAACGAAGCGTTGTTTGCGCGGATCGAACGGGATTACGGCGTGGAGCGCGGCACGCTGCTGGCGCTGTGGGGCGTCGAATCCGCCTTCGGCGATCCCCTGGTTCAGCAGAACCATATGCGCCCGGTTTTTCCGTCGCTCGCAGCCCTCGCCTGGAACGAGCCGCGCCGCCGCGCCTATTGGGAAACCGAACTGATCAACGCGCTCAGAATCGTCGATCGCGGCTGGTCCACGCCAGAGGAGATGCGGGGATCGTGGGCCGGCGCGATGGGACACACGCAGTGGATGCCCGAAGTCTGGCTCAATGTCGGCATCGATTACGATCATGACGGGCGGGTGTCGCCGTTCGGCAGGCCCGACGATGCGCTGGGTTCCACCGCGCGCTATCTGGTCAATCGCGGCAAGTATCACCGCGGCGAGCACTGGGGTTATGAGGTCCGCGCACCCGGCGGCTCCTCCAGCGGCAGCCGCACCTACGCCGCCTGGGCCGGCGCCGGCGTGGCGCGCGCCGACGGCCAGCCGTTCCCGCAACCGAACGCATCCGCGCAGATGTGGGTGCCGGTCGCGGGCGGACCGAGTTTCCTGCTGGGACCGAATTTCTACGCGGTGCGCAGCTATAACCCTTCGATGAATTATGCGCTGGCGATCTGCCATCTTGGCGACCGCATTTTGGGCGCCCCGCCCTTCATTCAGCCGTTCCCGGGCTCGGAGCGCGCGCTGACCCTGGCAGAGGTGCAGGAAATGCAGGTCCGGTTGACAAAAGCCGGTTTTGATACCGGCGGCACCGACGGCCGCGTCGGCAACGATACCATGAAGGCGATCCGGGACTATCAGAGCAAGATGGGCCTGTTGCCCGCGGACGGCTACGGCGGGCTGAAGGTGCTGGCGCGGTTGCGGCAGGGGCCGTGACCCCCTCTCCCTTGCGCGCGGCGATGGAGTCCGTCATTCCGGGGCGCGCGCCAGCGCGAACCCGGAATCTCGTGCAGCCAACTTCCAGAATCCGGGTTCGAGGCTTCGCCTCGCCCCGGAATGACGAAATCACCGTATCACCGCCGGCCCCTGATCGGGCACGGCGACGTCGAGTACGCGGAACTGAACGCGCTCGGTGCCCTGCCAGCGATCGACCGCGAGCGATCCCGCGACATGCAGCGGCTGGCCGCGATGCCCAATCAGCGCGTTGCCGAGCTTCTGGCCGATCGAACGAAACGCGATGCCGTTGACGATGGCGCCGTCGCCGGACTTGAACCGCACCCGCAGATGCGCCTGGCCGACCTCATCGGCATAGACCAGCTGATGCGACGGCAGCGCGATCACCGGCTCGGGATTGCCGGACCCGAAGGGGCCGGCGCGGTTCAGCGTCGCGGCCAGTTCCGGCGTCACCGCGCGCGCGCTGACGGCGCCGTCGATGAAGAGTTCGTTGACATGGCGCGAGGCCGCCACGTCGGAGGCAAGCGCGCTTTCCATATAGGCGCGGAATTCCGCCAGCCTCTCCTTGCGCAGGGTCACGCCCGCGGCCATGGCGTGACCGCCGCCCTTCAGCAGCACGCCGTCCTTCACCGCCTGCCGCACCGCCTTGCCGAGATCGACGCCGCCGATGGAGCGGCCCGAACCGGTGCCGATGCCACCCGGCTCGAGCGCGATGGCAAAGGCAGGCCGCGAAAATTTTTCCTTCAGGCGCGAGGCGACGAGGCCAACCACGCCGGGATGCCAGCCCTCCGCCGCCGTGACGATCACTGACGCTCTGTCTTCGAGACCGATCGAAGCCAGCGCCTCGGCTTCCGCCTGCGCTTCCGCCGTCTGTTCGATGACGCGGCGTTCGGTATTGAGCCGGTCGAGCTCGGCGGCGATCCGCGCCGCCTCGGAGACGTCGGCTTCCAGGAGCAGCCGCACGCCGAGATCGGCGCGCCCGATCCGGCCGCCGGCGTTAATGCGCGGCCCCAGCATGAAGCCGAGATGCCAGGCTTCGGGCGGACCGTTCAGCCGCGACACATCCATCAGCGCGGTATGGCCGACGTGATCGCGGCGGCGCATCGCGATCAGGCCTTTGGCGACGAAAGCCCGGTTGAGCCCGATCAGCGGCGCGACGTCGGCGACGGTGCCGAGCGCGACGTGATGCAGCATGCCGAGCAAATCGGGCTCCGGCCTTTCGGCGGTCCAGAAACCGCGTGCGCGCAGTTCGCGATTGACCGCGACCAGCGTGACAAGCACGAGGCCGACAGCGGCAAGATGGCCAAGACCGGAGAGGTCATCCAGCCGGTTCGGATTGACCAGCGCGTCGACTAAAGGCAATTCGTCGCCACATTGATGATGATCGATGACGACGACCGACATCCCGAGCCGCCGCGCCTCCGCCAGCGGCTCGAGGCTGGTGCTGCCGCAATCCACCGTCACCAGCAGCGTCGCGCCCTTGCCGGCGAGCATGCTGATGGCCTCGACATTGGGGCCGTAGCCTTCGAAAATCCGGTCCGGAATATGAATCAAGGGGTCGAGCCCGCAATGGCGCAAATGCCAGGCGAGCAGCGCCGCGGAAGTGGCTCCGTCGACGTCGTAATCGCCGAAGATCGCGACTTTCTCGCCGCGCGTGGCCGCGTCCGCGATACGTTTCGCGGCAGCTTCCATTTGCGTCACAGTGTAGGGATCGGGCATCAATTTGCGGATGGTCGGATCGAGAAAGTCCTCGACCCCGTCAATCCCGACATCGCGCCCCGCCAGCACCCGCGCCAGCATCTCCGGCAATTGATGGCGCTGCGCGATCGCGAGCGCGCGCGCCGCGCCGCGGGCATCGAGCCGGTCGCGCCACAGCTTTCCGGTCAGGGAATGCGACACGCCGAGAAACGCCAGGGGCGCTTCGACAGGCAGTGCGGTTGCGGGAAGCGTCATGATGCCTTCAGTAGACAGGAAAGACGGTCGCAGGATCAATGATTCGCGTGCTGCGATCGCGACTTATGCCCGTGATCCCCGCGCAGCGGCCTGGGTATCAGTAGCCCACATCAGAGCGGCGGCATGCGGGACTCCTCTGATATAAAAGAGTTTGCCCTTCCAGCCGTGCGGCGCGGATCACGGTATTGAAGATACGAATCCGCAATCCCGCGACGCCAGGGCCCCCGGGTTTTGCACAAGATCTTCCGCCCAAAGTGAGGGCGTGGGGAATGCCGGGTGCGAGCGCACCCGCAGCCGCGCGTGGTGTGTAGAAGACACGCGCGTTAGTCACCACGAGTACGCCGAAACACCCGGCATTCCCGCACGCGAATGGTTTTAACGGTTTCCTTC
>DATANB010000140.1:0-1897 GCA_036266415.1 Bradyrhizobium sp.
GGGGGGGCTCTTACGTCAGACCGTGACCCCTCACCCGCTCCTTCGCCTTCGGCGCAGGAGCGACCTCTCCCCGTGGGAGAGGTAAAGGACTTCGCTGCGCTCGCCGCCGCCTTCAAGTCCTCCGGGGCAGCGCTGGCCTGCCTGTGCTCCTCCGATCGGGTCTATGCCGGGCAGGCGGTTGCGGCCGCGAAAGCCCTGGAAGCGGCGGGCGCAAGGCATATCTATCTGGCAGGACGCGCGGGCGAACAGGAAGCGGCCCTGCGTGCCGCCGGCGTCAACGATTTTGTCTTTGCCGGCAGCGACGCGCTAGCCGTCCTGCAAGAGGCCTATCGGCTGACGGAGTGACCATGTCATCGGCGGCAAAACCCGTTCTGACCGGCGGCTGCCAATGCGGCGCCATCCGCTTTGCGTTGTCGGCGGCGCCCAAGAAGGTCAGCATCTGCCATTGCCGGATGTGCCAGAAGGCATCCGGAGCACCGTTCGCGTCCTTCGCCGACATCGACCGCTCTGATTTCGCCTGGACCCGCGGCAAGCCGGCCGCGTTCCGCTCCTCCTCCATCGCCGAGCGCGACTTCTGTGCCGATTGCGGCACGCCGCTCAGCTTTCGCCGCATCGACGGCCCCAGGATCGAGATCATGACCGGCGCGTTCGACCGGCCGGACCGGGTGATACCGACCCAGCAGTTCGGCTCGGAATCCCGGCAAGGCTGGGTGGTGGGCATCGCCAATCTGCCGAGCCAGACCACGCTGCAGAACTACGGTCCGGAGAAGCTTGGCGGCATCGTCAGCCACCAGCATCCGGACCATGATTAGAGGTGGCGAATTCCGAGGAACGGATGTGCTATGATGAGAACCATGAACCGCATACCCGACTTTGCGAACATCGCATTTGAGAAAACTGCCGGGGCAAGACCCGCCGGCAGCGCCGAGCCCTGGCTCACGCCGGAGGGAATCCCTGTCAAATCCCGCTATTCAGAGGGCGATCTCGAAGGTATCGATTTCCTGGAGACCTGGCCGGGGATTGCGCCCTATCTGCGCGGCCCCTACCCGACCATGTATGTCAACCAGCCCTGGACCATCAGGCAATATGCCGGGTTCTCCACGGCGGAAGATTCCAACGCCTTCTACCGCCGCAATCTCGCCGCCGGGCAAAAGGGCCTTTCGGTGGCGTTCGATCTCGCCACCCATCGCGGCTACGATTCGGACCACCCGCGCGTGACCGGCGATGTCGGCATGGCCGGCGTGGCGATCGATTCGATCTACGACATGCGCACGCTGTTCTCCGGGATTCCGCTCGACCAGATGAGCGTGTCGATGACCATGAACGGCGCGGTGCTGCCGGTACTCGCGTTGTTCGTCGCCGCCGCCGAAGAACAGGGCGTTCCGCCGGAGAAACTGTCGGGCACCATCCAGAACGACATTCTCAAAGAGTTCATGGTGCGCAACACCTACATCTATCCGCCGGCGCCCTCGATGCGGATCATTTCAGACATTTTTGCCTACACCTCGCAGAAGATGCCGAAATACAATTCGATATCCATTTCCGGCTACCACATGCAGGAGGCCGGCGCGACGCAGGATCTCGAACTCGCCTATACGCTGGCGGACGGCGTCGAATATCTGCGGGCCGGGCTCAAGGCCGGCCTCGATGTCGACCGCTTCGCGCCGCGGCTGTCGTTCTTCTGGGCGATCGGCATGAACTTCTTCATGGAAGTGGCGAAGATGCGTGCGGCGCGGCTGTTGTGGGCCAAGCTGCTGACCCAGTTCAACCCCAGGGACCCGCGCTCGCTCTCCTTGCGCACGCATTGCCAGACCTCGGGCTGGTCGCTGACCGCGCAGGATGTCTACAACAACGTGATGCGCACCACCATCGAGGCGATGGCGGCAACGCAAGGCCA
>DATANB010000141.1:0-27029 GCA_036266415.1 Bradyrhizobium sp.
CGGCGACAGCAAGACCGGGCTTCAGCTTCGTTCTCTGATCAAGAAGAGCGGTGAGCTCGAGATATCGCTTGCAAGTGTGCCGGTGCCTGAACCTGGCCCCGATGAAGTCGTGGTCCGCGTCGAGGCCTCGCCGATCAATCCGTCGGACCTCGGACTTTTGGTCGGCGCCGCCGATATGTCCACCGCCAGGGCGACGGGCACCAGGGATTTGCCCGTTGTCACCGCGAGGGTGCCAGAGGCCGCCATGAAAGCCATGGCCGGGCGGCTCGAGCAGTCCATGCCGGTTGGCAACGAGGGTGCCGGCGTGGTGATCAAGACCGGATCGTCGGATGCAGCAAAGGCGCTTATGGGCCGGACCGTCGCGATGATCGGCGGCGCCATGTATTCGCAATACCGCTGCCTGAAGCTCGCCGAATGCCTGCCGCTACCCGCTGGCATCACGCCTGCCGAGGGCGCGTCTTGCTTTGTCAATCCGCTGACCGCGCTCGGCATGACCGAAACCATGCGGCGCGAAGGCCACAAGGCGCTGGTCCATACCGCGGCCGCATCCAACCTCGGACAGATGCTCAACAGGATTTGCCTCAAGGACGGCATCGGCCTCGTCAATATCGTGCGCAGCCCGGAGCAGGCGGATATCCTGCGCAAGATCGGCGCGAAATGTATCGTCGATTCCACCGCGCCGACCTTCATGGACGATCTGACCAATGCGCTGGTGGAAACCGGGGCGACGCTGGCGTTCGATGCGATCGGCGGCGGCAGGCTGGCGGGACAAATTCTCGCCTGCATGGAGATCGCCGCCAACAAGACGGCAAAGGTCTACAGCCGCTACGGCTCGAACGTGCACAAGCAGGTCTACATCTATGGCGGCCTCGATACGCGTCCGACTGAACTGAACAGGGCGTTCGGCATGGCCTGGGGGGTCGGCGGCTGGCTATTGTTTCCGTTCCTGCAGAAAATCGGGCCGGCCGACGGCGCGAAACTGCGCCAGCGCGTGGTCGACGAGCTCAAGACGACGTTCGCCAGTCATTACACCCAGGTGGTATCGCTGCAGGAGGCGCTGCAGCTCAACCATATCGCCGTCTACGGCAAGCGTGCGACCGGCGAAAAATACCTGATCAATCCGAACAAAAATTGAAGACGCCTCCAGTACAATCTGGCTTGCGTTTCCCTGGCAACCGGGGAACATTTGGGCCGAATACGCATGCGCAAACACGCAGCACACCAGGGGAGAACATGCCATGATCGATTTGAGCCGCCGCCAACTTCTAGCAGGTGCCGCCGCTGCAGGCGCTGCCACCGCCCTGACTTCATTCGAAATGCCAACCGCCCGCGCCGCAGTGCCGCCCGCCGGGGCCCAGGCGCCCGGTTTCTACCGTTACAAGGTCGGAAGCTACGAGTGCACCTCGGTCAATGACGGGGCGCGTACGTTCCCGATGCCCGATAAATTTGTCACCAACGTCCCCAAGGAAGAAGGGCTCGCCGCAGCGGAGGCCGCCTATATGCCGAAGGGCATGGTGACGGTGCCGTTCAACCCGCAGCTCATCAACACCGGCAGCAAGCTGATCCTGATCGACTGCGGCAACGGGGTCGCCAACCTCGAGCCCAGCAAAGGCGCGGTTGGCCGTACGCTGCAAAATCTCGCTGCTGCCGGCGTCGACCCCAAGAGCATCGACATTGTCCTGATGTCGCATCTGCATCCCGATCATACCAACGGTATTCGGGCCGCCGATGGCTCGATGGCGTTCCCGAACGCCGAGATCATGGTGCCGGCAAAA
The DNA here is from genome assembly GCA_036266415.1 of Bradyrhizobium sp. Lineage (GTDB taxonomy): Bacteria > Pseudomonadota > Alphaproteobacteria > Rhizobiales > Xanthobacteraceae > Bradyrhizobium. The sequence goes on from DATANB010000141.1 coordinate 1,776, forward strand.
GACTGGGAATTCTGGATGAGCGACGAGAACGCCGCCAAGGCGCAGTCCAACGAAATGATGAAGAACTATTTTGCCAATGTGAAGAAGGTTTACGCCGGCATCGAATCCAAGGTGACGAAGTACGACTGGGGCAAGGAGGTTGCCCCCGGCATCACCTCGATCGCGACGCCCGGCCACACGCCCGGACACACTTCCTTCGCAGTGGCTTCGGGCAACGACAAAATCCTCGTTCAGTCAGACGTCACCAACATTTCCGAATTCTTCCTGCGCAACCCAGACTGGCACGTGGTGTTCGACGTCGATCCGGATTTGGCGCAGACGACGCGTCACAAGTTCTACGACATGGCGGCGGCCGAGAAGGCAACGGTGGTGGGCTTTCACTTCACCTTCCCCTCGATTGGCCATGTCGAGAAGGACGGCGCGAAGTACCGGCTGATCCCGGCTGCGTGGAATCCGGTGATCTGATCGCCGCTTTGTGATACCTGGAAAGACAGGCCGTCCCTTGGGGCGGCCTGTCTGCTTCTGGCCACCAATCTCCCGGCTGTGGCTTCACCGGCCGCAAGTTTCGGCATTTCATGCACTTGCATCGTTCTCGGAGATGGCTAGGGTGGGCGCCAAGCTGATCCGGCGCCCGCGTCAAAAGGAAATCCCATGGCCACCCCCCACAACATCGTCGTCATCGTCGGCAGCCTTCGCAAAGAGAGTTTTACGCTCAAGATCGCCAACGCATTGACAAAGCTCGCGCCGGATACGCTCAAGCTCGATGTCGTCACCCTGCACGGCATCTCGTTTTTTAATCAGGACCTGGAAGCAGCCCCGCCGGCGGACTGGCTGGCGTTCCGCGAAAAGCTTCAGAAGTCGAACGGCGTATTGTTCGTCACGCCGGAATACAATCGCTCCATCCCCGGCGTATTGAAGAACGCGATCGATGTGGGGTCGCGCCCCTATGGCAAGAGCTCATTCCTGGGCAAGCCGGTCGGGATCATCAGCAATGCCCCGGGTACGCTCGGCGGCGTCAATGCCGCCAAGCATTTGCAGCAGATTCTGCCGGGCATCGCCGGTTCGATCATGCAGCAGCCGGAAATCTACCTGAACGGCGTCGGCGACGCCTTCGACGACAAGGGCAATCTCATCAAGGAAGCGCTGCAGAAGGTACTGCAGCAATATATCGACGCCTTTGCGGGGTTTGTGGCGAAGCACAATCTATAGGCGGGCCGGGTCGCTTGCTGGCGGCCTTTAGGATTCCGTTAACCTGGGCTGCCGCATCCTCAGCCCATGGTCTCTCGCTCGCGACTCAAATCCTTCCTGACCGGGTTCGCCCTCTACACGATGGCGGCGGCGATGGTCGGCTATTTCGGTGTCAATGCCTATACCGGCAAGTATGGGCTGAATGCGCGCCAGGAACTCGACCAGGAGATTGTCGCGCTGACGTCGGAACTTGCGCGGCTGAAGCGGGAACGGGCGGAGGGCGAGCAGCGCGTGTCGCTGTTGCGGTCCGACCGGGTCGACCCGGATATGCTCGACGAGCGGGCGCGCTATCAGCTTGATTACGCCAATCCGCACGATTTGGTTCGGACCAACAATCCGAACTGATCGTTACAAAAACCCGCGAAATCAATTTCGAAAATGTCGCGCTGCATTGCACTGCGGCATAGTCGAACTTTCGCGGCATCACGCAGTCCTTTCACGGCGGTTTGAGTTGGGATAGAGAGGGCTATTAGTTCTCTCATCCGGAATTGCCATGACCGCACCGAAAAAAACCGTCGCGAAAGAAGCGGGGCTGCAACAGGCGAACGGATCTCAGCCCCCACCGGAATTCACCCGGGATCAGGAACTGACCGCGCTGCGCGACATGCTGTTGATCCGGCGTTTCGAGGAAAAGGCCGGCCAGCTCTACGGCATGGGCGCGATCGGCGGCTTCTGCCACCTCTATATCGGCCAGGAAGCGATCGTCGTCGGCATGCAGATGGCCCTGAAAAAGGGCGATCAGGTCATAACCGGATACCGTGACCACGGGCACATGCTCGCCTGCGGAATGGAAGCCAAGGGCGTGATGGCCGAACTCACCGGACGCCATGGCGGGTATTCCAAGGGCAAAGGCGGCTCCATGCATATGTTCAGCAAGGAGAAGAATTTTTTCGGCGGCCACGGCATCGTCGGTGCGCAAGTGTCGCTCGGCACCGGCCTTGCCTTCGCCAATCGTTATCGCGGCAACGACTTTGTCAGCCTGGCCTATTTCGGCGACGGCGCCTCGAACCAGGGCCAGGTCTATGAGAGCTTCAACATGGCGGAGCTGTGGAAGCTCCCGGTGATTTACGTCATCGAGAACAATCGCTATGCGATGGGCACCTCGGTGTCGCGTTCATCGGCGCAGACCGATTTTTCCAAGCGCGGCGTTTCCTTCAACATTCCCGGCGAGCAGGTCGACGGCATGGACGTCCGCGCCGTAAAGGCCGCGGGCGACAAGGCGGTCGCATGGTGCCGCGCCGGCAAGGGGCCGTTCATTCTGGAAATGCAGACCTACCGCTACCGCGGACATTCAATGTCGGACCCGGCGAAGTATCGCACACGCGAGGAAGTCGACAAGGTCCGGCACGATCAGGATCCGATCGAGCAGGTGCGCAATCGGCTGCTGGCGGCGAAGATGAGCGAGCAGGAATTGAAGGCCATCGATGCCGAAGTGCGCGAGATCGTCAATGCATCGGCTGATTTCGCGCAACATGATCCCGAACCCGATGCTGCTGAATTGTGGACCGATGTCTATCGCTGAGCACAGCGCGCGTATTCCAGCCTGAAGAGTGAATTTCTGGAGCTACCATGCCAATTCAAGTGCTGATGCCCGCGCTTTCGCCGACCATGGAGAAAGGCAACCTTTCGAAATGGTTGAAGAAGGAAGGCGAGGCGATCAAATCGGGCGACGTCATCGCCGAGATCGAGACCGACAAGGCGACGATGGAAGTCGAGGCCACTGATGAGGGCACCCTTGGCAAGATCCTGATTCCCGAAGGTACCGCCGATGTCGCGGTCAACACACCGATCGCGACCATTCTTTCTGATGGCGAAAGCGTTGCCGATCTCTGCAAGGCCGCTGCTCCGGCGAAACAGGAGAAGGTTGCCGCCGCGCCGCCTGCAGCTGAGGCGAAATCCTCGCCCGCGCCCAAAGACCAGTCCGCGCCCGCTGCCCCAAAAGCCGCCGCCGAGCCCGATCCCGAGGTGCCCGCGGGCACCGAGATGGTGACCATGACGATCCGCGAAGCGCTGCGCGATGCCATGGCCGAAGAGATGCGGCGCGACCCCGATGTGTTCGTGATGGGTGAGGAGGTCGCGGAATATCAGGGCGCCTACAAGGTGACGCAGGGACTGCTGCAGGAATTTGGTGCCCGCCGCGTGATCGATACGCCGATCACCGAGCACGGCTTTGCCGGCATCGGCGTCGGTGCGGCGATGGCCGGCTTAAAGCCGGTCGTTGAGTTCATGACTTTCAACTTCGCCATGCAGGCGATGGACCAGATCATCAATTCCGCGGCGAAGACGCTTTACATGTCCGGCGGGCAGATGGGCTGCGCAATCGTGTTCCGCGGGCCGAACGGCGCCGCCGCGCGCGTCGCCGCCCAGCACAGCCAGGATTACTCGGCCTGGTTTTCGCAAATCCCGGGCCTCAAGGTGATAGCGCCGTTTTCGGCCGCCGACTACAAGGGCTTGCTGAAGGCGGCGATCCGCGATCCCAATCCGGTGATCTTCCTCGAAAACGAAATGCTGTACGGCCATTCCGGCGAAGTGCCGAAGCTCGACGATTATGTGATTCCGATCGGCAAGGCGCGGATCGTGCGGACGGGCGGTCATGTCACCATCATCTCCTGGTCGAACGGCATGAGCTACGCTCTGAAGGCGGCAGACGAGCTTGCCAAGGAGGGCATCGAGGCCGAGGTGATCGATCTGCGCACGCTTCGCCCGTTGGATACCGACGCCATCATTGCCTCCGTGAAGAAGACCGGCCGCGCCGTGACCGTGGAGGAAGGCTGGCAGCAAAACGGCGTCGGCGCCGAAATCGCCGCCCGCATCATGCAGCATGCCTTCGACTATCTCGATGCGCCGGTGATGCGGGTGTCGGGCAAGGATGTGCCGATGCCCTACGCGGCCAATCTCGAAAAACTCGCTTTGCCTTCGGCGTCCGAGGTGGTCGAGGCCGCCAAAGCCGTTTGTTACCGGTGACCCATGGCCGGTCCCAGGGAACAGCCATTGCCTCCAGACGTCATGGGCCGCGATGATGCCGCGGAGGTGTTGCGCGCGTTCGTCGTCGACGGCGGACTTTCCATCGCCTTCACGCGCGCGTTCGAAGAGCCGGATATGTGGGGTCTGCTTCTGGTCGATATCGCACGCCATGCCGCGCGTGCCTATGCGCGCGAGAGCGCCTACACCGAGGACGAAGCGCTGACGCGTATCGTCGACATGTTCGAAGCCGAAATCGCCCGGCCGACCGACATGGGCCAAACCACGCCGCGATCGCAACAAGGTCACTGACAATGCCGATCAACATCCTGATGCCCGCGCTGTCGCCGACGATGGAAAAGGGCAACTTGGCCAAGTGGCTCAAAAAGGAGGGCGACAAGGTCAAGTCCGGCGACGTGATCGCGGAGATCGAGACCGATAAGGCGACCATGGAAGTTGAGGCCGTCGACGAGGGGACCATTGCAAAAATCCTCGTGCCCGAGGGCACGCAGGATGTGGCGGTCAACGACGTGATCGCAGTGTTGGCCGGCGACGGCGAGGATGTGAAGACGGCCGGGGCGGGGGCTGCAAGCACTCCGCCGAAAGCCGCGGAAGCGCCGGCCGCGAAACCGGCCGCCGCGCCGGCACAAGCTGCCGTACCCACCGCAAAAGCCCCGGCCGCCGCACCGCAGGCAGCGGCTCCCGCCGCCCAGGCCAACGGTCACGCCCGCGTCTTCTCATCGCCGCTGGCGAGACGATTGGCGAAAGAAGCCGGCATCGAGCTGGCGCGTATCAACGGTTCCGGCCCGCACGGCCGCGTCATCGCGCGCGATGTCGAAGAGGCAAAATCCGGCAAGGGGCTGAAAGCCCCTGCCGCCGCGCCATCGGGCGCCACGATCGCGCCATCGATGTCGGACAAGCAGATTCTCGCGCTGTTCGAGCCCGGCAGTTACGAGATCGTGCCGCATGACGGCATGCGCCGCACCATCGCGCAGCGGCTGACCGCGTCGGTGCAGACGGTTCCGCATTTCTATCTGACGATGGACTGCGATATCGGCAAGCTGCTGGCGGCGCGCGAGGAAATCAATGCCGCCGCGCCGAAGGACAAGGAGAAGAAGCCGCTCTACAAGCTCTCGGTCAACGATTTCGTCATCAAGGCGATGGCGATCGCGCTGCAGCGGATCCCCAATTGCAACGTGAGCTGGACCGAAGGCGGCATGCTCAAGCACAAGCATTCCGAGATCGGCGTCGCCGTGGCGATGCCGGGCGGCCTGATCACACCGATCATTCGCAAGGCCGAGACCAAATCGCTCTCGACGATATCAGGCGAGATGAAGGATTACGCGGCGCGGGCGCGCGCCCGCAAGCTCAAGCCGGATGAGTACCAGGGCGGAACCACGGCGGTGTCCAACCTCGGCATGTACGGCATCAATCACTTCACCGCCGTGATTAACCCGCCGCACGCCTCGATTCTTGCGGTCGGCACCAGCGAGGAGCGGCCGGTGGTGCGCGGCGGCAAGATCGAGATCGCTCATATGATGAGCGTGACCTTGTCCTGCGATCACCGCGCGATCGACGGCGCGCTCGGCGCCGAGCTGATCGGCGCGTTCAAGATGCTGATCGAGAGCCCTGTCATGATGATGGTGTGACCCCCTTCGACAAGGGGAGATGAAAACAAGAAATCAGGCGGGCAACCATGGCCGATACATCCTTCGACATCATCATCATCGGCTCCGGCCCCGGCGGCTACGTCACCGCGATCCGGGCGGCGCAGCTCGGCTATAAGACCGCGATCGTCGAAAAATCCTATCTCGGCGGCATCTGCCTGAACTGGGGCTGCATCCCGACCAAGGCGCTGCTGCGCTCGGCGGAAATCTTTCATTATATGCAGCATGCGAAAGATTATGGGCTTTCCGCGGAGAAGGTTTCTTACGACGCCAAAGCCGTGGTGCAGCGCTCGCGCGGCGTGTCGAAGCGTCTCAACGATGGCGTCGGCTTCCTGATGAAGAAGAACAAGGTGTCAGTGATCTGGGGCGATGCCACCGTTGAGGCGCCCGGCAAGATCACAGTGACAAAATCCGCCGTCGAGGCGCCGAAGGGGACGTCAGGCGAGGGGGCCTATCAGGCCAAGCACATCATCCTCGCCACCGGCGCGCGGCCGCGCGTGCTGCCGGGATTGGAGCCCGACAAGAAACTGGTCTGGACCTATTTCGAGGCGATGGTGCCGCCGAAGATGCCGAAGTCGCTGCTGGTGGTCGGTTCCGGTGCGATCGGCATCGAATTCGCGTCGTTCTTCCACACGATGGGTTCTGACGTCACCGTGGTCGAAGTGCTGCCGCAGATCCTCCCCGTCGAGGACGCCGAGATCGCCGGCCTGGCGCGCAAGCGGTTCGAGAAACAAGGCATCAAGATTCTCACCAGCACCAAAGTGACGAAGCTGGAGAAGAAGGCCGACAGCGTGGTCGCCACCATCGACGACGGCAAGAAGCCGCAGACGGTCGAGTTCGAACGGGTGATTTCCGCCATCGGCGTGGTCGGCAATATCGAAAATCTCGGCCTGGAGAAGCTTGGCGTCAAAACCGAGCGCGGCTGCGTCGTGATCGACGGTTACGGCAAGACCAATGTGCCGGGCATCTACGCCATCGGCGATGTAGCGGGGCCGCCGATGCTGGCGCACAAGGCCGAACATGAGGGCGTGGTCTGCATTGAGGCCATCAAGGGCTTGCATCCGCATGCTATGGACAAGAACCTCATCCCCGGCTGCACCTATTGCAATCCGCAAGTAGCCTCGGTCGGTCTCACCGAGGCGAAGGCAAAAGAGGGCGGTCGCGAGATCCGCGTCGGCCGCTTCCCGTTTGTCGGCAACGGCAAGGCCATCGCGCTTGGCGAGGACCAGGGACTGGTCAAGGTGATCTTCGACAAGAAGACCGGCCAGTTGCTGGGCGCGCACATGATCGGCGCCGAAGTGACCGAACTGATCCAAGGCTATGTGGTTGCCATGAACCTGGAGACAACGGAAGAAGAGCTGATGCACACCGTGTTCCCGCACCCGACGCTGTCGGAGATGATGAAGGAGGCGGTACTGGATGCCTATGGCCGGGTGCTGAACATCTGAGGCCACCGTCATTGCGAGCGAAGCGAAGCAATCCACCTGTTCGTTTGCGGCGCCATGGATTGCTTCGTCGCTGACGCTCCTCGCAATGACGGATAACAAGACCTTTGGACGAGAAAGAACAATCCGTGAAAGACAATGACAATCTGACGATCGAACGTCCGACGTTCGTGACCCATCTCGAATGCGCGTTGGAAGGCGATCATTATCCCGCCGACCAGATCCATAATCTTTCCAAGGCCAACAAGCCGCTGTTGGTGCGCTATGACCTTGCCGGCGTGAGGAAGGCACTGACCAAGGATGCACTCAAGCAGCGGCCGCCTGACCTGTGGCGTTATCGCGAGATGCTGCCGGTGCGAAAAGTCAGCGACATCGTCAGCCTCGGGGAAGTGACGACGCCGCTGATACGCTTGCCGAAGCTCGCGAAGAAAATCGGCGGCGGCGAAATCATCGTCAAGGACGAGGGACGGTTGCCGACCGGCTCGTTCAAGGCGCGTGGTCTGGTCATGGCGGTGTCGATGGGCAAGGCGCTCGGCATCAGGCACATGGCGATGCCGACCAACGGTAATGCCGGAGCCGCGCTTGCGGCCTACGCCACCAGTTGCGGCATCAAAACCACGATTTTCTGCCCCGCCGATACGCCGGAGGTCAATGTCAGCGAGATCGAGCTGCAGGGCGCGACCGTCTACCGCGTCAACGGCCTGATCGACGATTGCGGCAAGATCGTCGGCGAAGGCAAGGCCAAGGCCGGCTGGTTCGATACCTCGACGCTGAAGGAACCCTATCGGATCGAGGGCAAGAAAACGATGGGACTTGAACTTGCCGAACAGCTCGGCTGGGACGTGCCGGATGTGATCTTCTATCCGACCGGCGGCGGTACCGGTCTGATCGGCATGTGGAAGGCCTTCGCCGAACTCGAGGCCATCGGCTTCATCGGATCCAGGCGGCCGCGGATGGTGGCGGTGCAGGCGGCAGGCTGCGCGCCGATGGTGCGGGCCTTCGAGAACGGGACCGAGCACGCGCCGCGCTGGGAGGATGCCCACACCATCGCGTCCGGCATCCGGGTGCCGCAGGCGGTCGGGGATTTCCTGATCCTGCGCGCGGTGCGGGAAAGCAAGGGTTTTGCGATCGCGGTGACCGATGAGAAAATTTCTGTCGCGCTGAACGAAGTGGCGCGTGAGGAAGGCCTGTTGCTGTGTCCGGAAGGAGCGGCCACTTATGCGGCCTACCAGCAAAGCCTGGCCGACGGCCGCGTGACGAAAAGTGATCGCGTGATGCTGTTCAATTGCGCGACCGGGCTTAAATACCCGCTGCCGCCGGTCACGCGCACGCTCGATCGCCATGCGCCGATCGACTACGCGAAGTTGTAGCCTGTCGATGCAATGCCGATGTTTGGGGAGGATGTGATGCGAAGAACGGTTTTGGCTGCGTTGGCGGCGCTGATGACATTTGGCGGCAATGCCTTTGCCGACAATTTCCCGTCCCATCCCATCACCATCGTGGTGCCGTACGCCGCCGGCGGACCGTCCGATGCGATGGCGCGGATTCTCGGCGATCGCATGAAGACAAGGCTTGGCCAGGCACTGCTGATCGAGAATGTCACCGGCGCTGGCGGCTCGATCGGGGTCGGACGCGCGGTGCGCGCTGCGCCGGACGGCTACACCATCAGCTTCGGCCATCTCGGTACCCATGTTGCCAACGGCGCGATCTACAAGCTCGGCTATGACCTCGTGACCGATCTCGAGCCGGTAGCGCTGTTGCCTAGCAATCCCATGATCATCGTCAGCAAGAATTCGGTTCCGGCCAAGACGCTGAAGGAATTGATCGCATGGCTTAAGGCGCGGCCGGCCCCGGCCACCGCCGGCACCGCCGGCGCCGGCTCGGGAAGTCACATCGCCGGGCTCTATTTCGAGAACGTCACCGGCATCAAGCTGCAATACGTGCCGTATCGCGGCACGGCTCCGGCCATGAATGACCTGGTCGCGGGTCAGATCGATCTCATCATCGATCAGACCTCCAATTCCATTGGTCAGGTCCGCGCCGGAACCATCCGCGCCTACGCCGTCACCGATGACAAGCGCGTCGAGCAGGCTTCGGACATCCCGACCACCGACGAAGCCGGCCTGCCCGGGTTTCACATGACGCTATGGTCTGGTCTCTGGGTGCCCAAAGGCACGTCGAAAGAAGTCATCGCCAAGCTCAACGCCGCGGCGGTGGATGCGCTGAACGATCCGGCTGTGCGCAAGCAATTCGAGAATCTGGGCTTGCGGATGCCGCCTGCGGACCAACTTACGCCGCAGGCGCTCGGCGCCTGGCAGAAGGCCGAGATCGCGAAATGGTGGCCCATGATCAAGGCCGCCAACGTCAAGGTAGAATAGCCGGCATTTTTCAATCAATACCATGGTTGCCATCGCGCCACGATTGTTGCTTGGCCGCAACACTCGATGAACATTTAGGTCATATCTCGGCCAGCACCAACGCGCGCCGCTTTTTAGCCACACCCCTCGATGAGATAATTCCTTCGTAGGCTGACGGCCACGGCGCTCGCGAAGGCGAAGGGAAATCCCTGAGTTTCCGGGTCAGGAAGTTGGCTGGGGAAACAGGTACCCGATGGACGCCAAGACCAGCATCAAGAAGCGGCTGCCGAGCCGTCACGTGACGGAGGGCCCGGAGCGGGCGCCCCATCGCTCGTACCTCTATGCCATGGGGCTGACCACCGAGCAGATCCATCAGCCCTTCGTGGGCGTGGCGTCATGCTGGAACGAGGCCGCGCCCTGCAACATTTCGCTGATGCGTCAGGCCCAGGCGGTCAAGAAGGGCGTCGCCTCGGCCGGCGGCACCCCGCGCGAATTCTGCACCATCACCGTGACCGACGGCATCGCCATGGGCCATGACGGCATGCGCTCGTCGCTGCCGTCGCGCGAATGCATCGCCGATTCCGTCGAATTGACCATGCGCGGCCATGCCTATGACGCGCTGGTCGGGCTCGCCGGTTGCGACAAGTCGCTGCCGGGTATGATGATGGCGATGGTCAGGCTGAACGTGCCCTCGATCTTCATCTATGGCGGCTCGATCCTTCCCGGCAATTTCCGCGGCCAACAGGTCACGGTGCAGGACATGTTCGAGGCGGTTGGCAAGCATTCGGTCGGCGAGATGTCCGACGCCGATCTCGATGAAATCGAGCGGGTGGCGTGCCCGTCCGCCGGCGCGTGCGGCGCACAATTCACCGCCAACACCATGGCGACCGTATCCGAGGCGATCGGATTGGCGCTGCCGTATTCGGCCGGAGCGCCAGCGCCTTACGAAATCCGCGACGCCTTCTGCATGACCGCGGGCGAAAAGGTCATGGAGCTTATCGTCCAGAACATCCGGCCGCGCGACATTGTCACCCGCCGGGCGCTGGAAAACGCCGCGGCAGTCGTCGCCGCATCGGGCGGATCGACCAATGCTGCGCTGCACCTGCCGGCGATCGCCCACGAATGCGGCATCAAATTCGATTTGTTCGACGTAGCGGAAATCTTCAAAAAGACACCATATGTCGCGGATTTGAAACCGGGTGGTCGTTATGTCGCCAAAGACATGTTCGAGGTTGGCGGCATACCGCTTCTGATGAAGACGCTGCTCGATAACGGCCATTTACACGGCGACTGCCTGACAGTCACCGGCCGGACGATCGCCGAAAACCTCAAGAGCGTAAAATGGAATCCGCATCAGGATGTGGTGCGGTCCGCCGACAAGCCGATCACCGTCACCGGCGGTGTGGTCGGCCTGAAGGGGAATCTTGCGCCCGAAGGCGCGATCGTGAAGGTGGCGGGCATGTCGAACCTGAAATTTACCGGCCCGGCACGCTGTTTCGATTGTGAAGAGGACGCCTTCGAGGCCGTCCAGAAGAAGACCTACAAAGAGGGCGAGGTCATCGTAATCCGCTATGAGGGGCCGCGCGGCGGTCCCGGCATGCGCGAAATGCTCTCGACCACGGCGGCGCTGACCGGCCAGGGCATGGGCGGTAAAATCGCACTCATCACCGACGGCCGGTTCTCCGGGGCAACCCGCGGGTTTTGCATCGGCCATATCGGGCCGGAAGCGGCGGTAGGCGGCCCGATAGCGCTGCTGCGGGACGGCGATACCATCGAAATCGACGCCATCATCGGAACTCTTAACGTAAAGTTGACCGCCGCGGAGCTCACGGAACGCAGAACCAAATGGAAGCCTCGCGAGACTAACCACACATCAGGTGCGTTGTGGAAATACGCCCAGCAGGTCGGGCCGGCGGTGGATGGCGCCGTAACCCACCCGGGCGGGGCGCACGAGAAACAGTGCTATGCGGATATCTGAGCGTATCATTTTTGGGTTGATTTTGGGGGCCACGCCGGTGGCGGGCCCGGCGTTGGCGTTTGACGGGGCTCCGGCCGCCTCGGATAGCGCGATTCCCGTCGTTTCAGCCCAGCCAGGCGCGGCCATCGCGTTGAAGAAGGCGATTCCATCGGCTACCCCGGACACCTCGCTGACCTCGCTGCAATACGCCGCGGAGGGCGGCCATCCCGTTGCGCAATGGAAACTGGGTCGGATGTATGCCAATGGCGATGGCGTCACCCAGGACGATGTTCGCGCCTTTGAATATTTCAGCCGCATTGCCAATGCGCATGCCGAGGACAGCCCGTCGGCGCCGCAGGCGGCCATCGTGGCCAACGCCTTTGTGGCGCTGGGACGGTATTATCTGAGCGGTATTCCCAACTCGAAGATCAAGTCCGATCCGGAGCGGGCGAGGGAGATGTTCTCCTATGCCGCGTCGTATTTCGGCAATGCCGACGCGCAATACGACCTGGCCCGGCTCTATCTCAAGGGCGCGGGCTCGTCGCGGGACGATTTCCGCTATGGCGCCCGCTGGCTCGGTCTGGCCGCGCAAAAGGGTCAGCACCAGGCGCAGGCGCTGCTCGGCCAGATGTTGTTCAACGGCGACCAGCTGCCGCGGCAAGCCGCCCGCGGCCTGATGTGGCTGACGCTGGCGCGCGACAGCGCCGCGCCGGACGAAATCTGGATCAAGGAAAGCTACAACAAGGCCATTGCCAAGGCGTCCGATGACGACCGCGCCATGGCGCTGCAGATGCTCGAGCACTGGGTTCAGGGCCGCAAGGACTGATCGGCGCCCAACACGGCCGCGCCTTATGCCGTCTCGAGATCGAGATCCGCCCACACCGGGACATGGTCCGACGGCTTTTCCCAGCCTCGCACATAGCTGTCGATGCCGACATCGATCAGGCGATCGCTGGCCTGCGGCGACAGCAAAAGATGGTCGATGCGCAGGCCCTGGTTTTTCTGCCAGGCGCCGGCCTGATAGTCCCAGAATGTGTATTGGCCGGGCGCGTCGGTGACGGCGCGGAGCGCATCAATGAGCCCCAGTCCGAGCAGGGACTGGAAGCTTTCGCGGGTGGCGGGGCGGAACAGGGCGTCGTTCACCCAGGCCGCGGGGTTGTGGACGTCCCCAACCCCGGGGATGACGTTAAAATCTCCGGCAAGCACCAGCGGTTCTTCGGCCTTAAGCCGCTGCTTTGAATACTCAAGAAGCCGCGACATCCATTTGAGCTTGTAGGGATATTTATCCGTCTCCGGTGGATTGCCGTTGGGCAGATAGAGGCAGGCAACCCGCAGCACGCCGCGCTTTAGCGTGACCACGCCTTCCAGAAACCGGGCGTGGATGTCTTCGTCGTCGCCGGCCAGCCGCGGCGTGGTCTCGTCGAACGGCAGCTTTGACAATAGCGCGACCCCGTTGAAGGTCTTTTGGCCGTGGGTGACAACGTTGTAGCCGAGCGCCTCGATGGCCTCCCGCGGGAAGGCCTCGTCGACGCATTTGATTTCCTGCAGACAGACAATGTCCGGCGCACAATCCCTGAGCCAGGTCAGGAGGTGGTCGACCCGCTGCCTGATCGAATTGACGTTCCATGTAGCAATGCGCATGACGAAGACTCCGGTCGCGTAACCACAAATTTTCGTTTTTGTGGCATACCATGCCCTGCGAGGCTGTGATAACCGTTTGGAACAGGGCGCAAAAGCCGCCTTCAAAGGGCAGGAGATCGAGCCGTCCCGGTCGTTTTCGGACCGCGTGACGCGAAATGCCATGAAAAAACGCAACTTGATGTTCCTTGCCGGCGTGCTGGGCATAGCCGTGCTGGCGGCCTTTGTGGCCCGCTCGTCATGGATGGGCGGCGGCGCCAGCGCGAAGGGCCCGCAGCACGCGCGCGTGATCGCGGTCGAACTGGCCAAGGCGGAGCGCAAGCCGGTGCCGATCGATGTCGATTCGATCGGGACGGTGACGCCGATTTCCAGCGTGGCGCTGAAATCGCGGGTCGAAACCACGATCGTCCAGGTGCATTTCGAGGACGGCGCCAAGGTCAGTGAAGGCGATGTTCTGTTCACGCTCGATGCGCGCCAGATCGACGCCCAGATCGAGCAGGCGGAGGGCATGCTCGCCAAGGATCAGGCGCAGCTCGAAGGCGCCCAGCGCGATTTCCGGCGTTACACCGATCTGGTCGGCAAGGGCGCTACCACCCAGGTCAATCTCGATAATGCCAAGACCTCGGCCGACGTTCTGATCGGCACCATCAAGGCGGATCAATCCGCTCTCGACAATCTGAAGGTCCAGAAGAGCTACACCGTTATCCGCGCGCCGTTTTCGGGGCGGATCAGTGCTGCCAATGTGAAAATAGGCAATTTCGTGCGTCCGGCCGATACCGCGCCGCTCGCCATCATCAACCAGATGGCGCCTGTCTATGTGACCTTCGCCATTCCGCAGCGCGTCCTCGTCGATCTCCGCGACGCCATGGCGAGCGGAGAATCCAGGGTGATAGCGACCATTCCCGGCCACGAGCGGTCCGAGGAGGGCAAGGTCGCGATGGTCGAAAACGCGGTGGATTCCACCACCGGCATGGTCACCGTGCGTGGCATCATGAACAACCAGAACGAAACGCTGTGGCCTGGCATACTTGTCAACACCAAGCTCGTGATCCGGACCGAGGAGGCCGTAACGGTGCCTACGGCCGCCGTTCAGCGCAGCCAGAACGGCAACTACGTCTTCATCATGAGGGACGGCAAGGCGCACGTCCAACCCGTGAATGTTAGGCGCACCTTTCAGGGACTTTCTGTCATCGAGAGCGGACTGACCGGCGGCGAGGACGTCATTACCGATGGCCAATTGCTGTTGTCGGAAGGAACCCCCGTCGCGCCGCGCGCGCCCAAGGCAGGGGCGTGAAGCGATGACGCTTTCCGAGCTTTGCATCCGTCGTCCGGTCATGACGACGCTGCTGACGGCTTCGATCATCGCGTTCGGGGTGTTCGGTTTCCGGCTGTTGCCGGTTTCAGCGCTTCCGAAGGTCGATTTCCCCACCATCGCGGTGACGGCGACCTTGCCGGGCGCCAGTGCCGACACCATGGCGTCGTCCGTCGCCGGTCCGATCGAACGTCAACTCTCGACCATCGCCGGCATCTCGTCGATGTCCTCGACCTCCTCGCAAGGCACCACCTCGATCGTCATCCAGTTCGATCTCAACCGCAACATCGACGCCGCCGCGCTCGACGTGCAGACCGCGCTGACCATCGCGCAGCGCCGCTTGCCGATCGAAATGACGATCCCGCCGAGTTTCCGCAAAGTTAATCCGTCGGATTTCGCGGTGCTGTTTATTTCGCTGGGTTCGGAAACCCTGCCGCTGTCGGCCGTCAACGAATACGGCGACATCACCATCGGGCAGGCGCTGTCGCAGATTCAGGGCGTTGCCCAGGTCGTGATTTTCGGCAGCCAGAAATTCGCGATCCGGGTGCAGGCCGATCCGGAAGCGGCGGCGGCGCGCGGCATATCGCTGGAAGATGTCCGCGCCGCGGTCTCGCGGGCGAATTCATCGACGCCGGTCGGCACGCTGAACGGTCCGAAACAGGACGTCGCGCTGCAGGCGTCCGGCCAGATGGACAAGGCAACGGACTACCGCCACGTGATCGTCGCCTGGCGCAACGGTTCGCCGGTCCGGCTCGATGAGATCGCGCGCGTCTACGACAGCGTCGAGAACGACAAGATCGCGACCTGGTTCAACGGAACGCGCGCGATCGTGCTTGCGATCTACAAACAGCCCGACGCCAACACGGTCGCCGTCGTCGACGGGGTGCTGGCGAAGCTGCCGATGCTGCGCGCCCAGATTCCGCCGTCGGTGAATATCCAGGTCGCGATGGACCGCTCGGTGTCGATCCGCCAGTCGGTCAGCGACGTCGAGGAGACCCTGCTAATCGCCATCGGTCTCGTCATTCTGGTGATCTTCCTGTTCCTGCGGTCGGCGTCCGCGACCTTTATCCCGGCGCTGGCGGTGCCGATTTCGCTCCTCGGCACCTTTGCCGCCATGTACATGCTGGACTTCTCCATCAATAACATGACGCTGCTTGCGCTGACCCTGTCGGTCGGATTCGTGGTCGACGACGCCATCGTCATGCTGGAAAACATCGTCCGGCATATCGAGCACGGGATGCGGCCGTATGAGGCGGCCCTGAAGGGCGCGCGCGAGATCGGCTTCACCATCATTTCGATCACCTTCTCGCTGATCGCCGTGTTCATCCCGGTGCTGCTGATGGGCGGCATCGTCGGACGGGTGTTCCGTGAATTCGCGGTCACGATCGCAGTCGCGATCGTGGTCTCCGGGTTCGTTTCGCTGACCTTGACGCCGATGCTGTGCGCGCGCGTGCTGAAGGCGCATGACGAAGCCAAAAAGCCGAATATCGTGCTCCGTGCCTTCGAGCGGATGTTCGATTCCTGGCTTCGCGCCTACGAGTGGTCGCTCGACTGGGTGCTGGCGGGGAAGGCGATGATGCTGGTGGTGACGTTGGCAACGCTCGCCGGGACCGTCGCGCTGTACATCATCGTGCCCAAGGGCTTCTTCCCCCAGGAGGATACCGGCTTTCTGTCGGGCGTCACCGAAGCTGCGACCGACACCTCATTCGAGGCAATGACGGTTCGTCAAAAGGAGTTGGCCGATATTTTGAGCCGCGACCCGGCGGTGGAATACATCAACTCTACGGTCGGCGCGGGCGGTCCCAACGTAACCGCCAACTACGGCAGGCTTTTCATCGCGCTGAAACCGAGGAAAGTGCGGGAGTCGGCGACGGTGGTGATGGCGCGCCTGCGCCAGAAGGCGACCCAGGTTCCGGGGATGCAGGCGTTTTTCCAGAGCATCCAGAACCTCAACATCGGCGGCCGGCCGTCGAAGAGCCAGTACCAGTACACGCTGCAGAGCGGCGACACCGAAGCTCTGTACCGTCTGGCGCCGGAGATGAGCAACAATATCTCGAAGATACCGGGGCTGCTTGACGTCACCACCGATCTCTACATCAAGAACCCGCAGATGACCGTCGACATCGACCGCGAGAAAGCCGCGGTCTACGGCGTCACCGTCGATCAGGTGCGCAACCAGCTCTACAACGCCTACGGCGCCCGTCAGGTCGGCACCATCTACATGCCATCCAACGACTACCAGATCATCCTGGAAGCGCAGCCGCAGTTCCGAGTTGATCCGTCCGACCTGTCCAAGCTCTACGTAAAGACTGCCAACAACCAGACCATTCCGCTGGATGCGGTGGCCAAAATGGTACCATCAGTGGGTCCGTTGCAGATCAACCACCAGGGCCAACAGCCGGCGGTGACGATCTCGTTCAACCTCGCGCCGAACTACTCGCTGGGCTATGCGGTCGACCAGATCAGCGCGATCGAGCAGAGTTCGAACCTTCCTGCCACCATTGCCACCGGTTTCTCCGGCACCGCGCAGGTGTTCCAGGATTCGTTGCGCGGGCAGGGGGTGCTGATCCTGGCGGCGGTGTTTGCTGCATTCGTGATCCTCGGCATTCTCTACGAAAGCTTCATTCATCCGATCACCATTATCTCCGGCCTGCCGTCGGCCGGCATCGGCGCGATCCTGACGCTGATGATGTTCAACATGGAACTCTCGGTCATCGCGATGATCGGCATCGTGATGCTGGTCGGCATCGTCAAGAAGAACGCGATCATGATGGTGGATTTTGCACTTGAGCGCCGTCGGGTCGGCTTGAGCGCCGAGCATGCCATTCGCGAAGCCGCGTTGCTGCGGTTCAGGCCTATCATGATGACCACGTTCGCGGCGATCTTCGGCACGCTGCCGATCGCGATCGGCGCCGGCGCCGGCGCCGAGTTGCGCCAACCGCTGGGCGTCGCGGTGGTCGGCGGCCTCTGCGTGTCGCAGCTACTGACGCTGTTCATCACGCCGGTGATCTACATCTATCTCGACCGGATCGACCGCCGCCTGAAGCGCCGCCTTGAACCGCAGACGGAAGAGGCCGAGAACCTCGAGCGGCCGCACGTCGTCGCGGCCGAGTAGGGAGCGAGTTCTCAGATCGAAAAACTGGTGCCGCAGCCGCAAGATGCGGTGGCGTTGGGATTGACCACGCGGAACGAGGCGCCGATCAGGTCGTCGACGAAATCGACCTCAGATCCGGCCAGAAACGGCACCGAGGCCGGATCGACCAGCACCACGGCGGTGTCTCGCGCGATCACCAGGTCATCTTCCGCCTTGGCGTGCTCGATGTCGAACTTGTACTGAAAACCGGAGCAGCCGCCGCCCTCGACGCTGATGCGCAGCATCGCACCGCTGCCCTCGGTTTTGAGGATTTCCCCGATCCGGTGGGCCGCCCGCTCGCTGATGGTGACGGCTGTGGTCATGATTTAGCTCCGTAATCCCTCATGCGGATGATTTTGAATTACCCGCCAAGCGTAGTTAAGTGCGCTGGCTGCCGGAATCAAACCTTTTGGGAGGTTAATACAGCGTGTCGGTCGGAATGGCAGCTCCTCGTTCGGTCTATGGCTGCGACCCCCAGCGCAGCCGCGGACGGCTGTTTGCGGAGCCGCCGAGCAAGACCCGAAGCCCGTTCCGGCGCGATTGCGACCGGGTGATTCATTCCACCGCCTTTCGCCGGCTGAAATACAAGACCCAGGTATTCGTGTTCCACGAAGGCGATCACTACCGCACCCGGCTGACCCACACGCTCGAGGTCGCCCAGATCGCCCGTGCGCTGGCCCGCCAGCTCGGCCTCGACGAGGACCTTACGGAAACGCTGGCGCTGGCCCATGACCTCGGCCATCCCCCGTTCGGTCACGCCGGCGAACGCGCGCTGGATAGCTGCCTGCAAACCCATGGCGGGTTCGATCATAATGCCCAGAGCTTGCGCGTGGTCACGTCGCTGGAGCATCGCTATCCCGAATTCGACGGGCTCAACCTGAGCTGGGAATCGCTGGAGGGTATCGTCAAGCACAATGGCCCGCTGACGGACCGAAACGGGGTCGCGGTGGGACGCTATCGCGCCCATGGCATTCCCGGAGGCATCTCCGAATACGATCGGACCTACGATCTGGAACTATGGAGCTTTGCCTCGCTGGAGGCGCAGGTCGCCGCCATCGCCGACGATATTGCCTATGACGCCCACGACATCGACGATGGCCTGCGCGCCGGTCTTTTTGCGGTCGACGATCTCAAGATCATGCCGTTGACGGCAGAGATGATTGCCGAGATCGCCAGGCGCTATCCCGCCCTCGATGATGACCGCCGTGGCGCCGAACTGGTGCGCGAGCTGATTTCCTACCTGATCGGCGCGGTCGTCGCGGAAGCGCGCAGGCGCCTGGACGCCGCGCAGCCCCGATCCGTCGACGATGTCCGAAACCATAACGAGGTGCTGATCGGATTTCCCGCCGATGTCGCGCGGGCCGAGGCCGGGATCAAGTCGTTCCTGAAACACAGAATGTACCGGCATCCTCGGGTCATGCGGGTGATGGGCGAGGCCGAGCAGATCCTGTTCGATCTGTTTGCCCGCTACCAGAAGACGCCGGGCGATTTGCCGGCCGAGTGGCTGCGGCCCGATGGCGAGGGCACCGAAAGCGAACTCGCAAGGCGGATCGGCAACTTCATCGCCGGGATGACCGACCGCTTCGCGCTGACCGAGCATCAAAGGCTTTTTGACTCGACCCCGGATTTGCGTTAGGCGGCGGCCTCAGGCCGCAGGCGCGGCATATTCTCCGGTACCATCCGCCCATGGCCGAAAAAGCATCACCGCCGCATCTTTTCGCCGACGTGCTGGCGCGCGTGCATGCGGTTTGCGGCGCGCTGGCGGCTGAAGGCGGATGGCCGGCGGGCATCGACCTGTCGCGTGTCGTGGTTGAGCCGCCGCGCGACGCCGCGCATGGCGACATGGCGACCAATGCCGCGATGGTTTTGGCGAAAGAAGCCGGGTCCAGACCGCGCGATCTCGCCGAAGCGATCGCGGCGAAACTGCGCGCCGACGATTTGATCGCCTCCGTCGAAGTCGCCGGCCCCGGTTTCATTAATCTTACCCTGAAACCGTCGGCCTGGACGGATGAGCTGCGTACCGTGCTGCGCGAGTGCGGTGCCTACGGGCGAAGCACGATCGGCGCGGCCGAGAAGGTCAACGTCGAATACGTCTCGGCCAACCCGACCGGACCGATGCATGTCGGGCACTGCCGCGGTGCGGTGTTCGGCGATGCGCTGGCAAGCCTTCTGTTGTTCGCGGGCTATGATGTCACTCGCGAATATTACATCAACGATGCCGGCGCGCAGGTCGACGTGCTGGCGCGCTCGGCTTTTCTCAGGTACCGGGAGGCGCTCGGCGAGAATATCGGTGCGATACCGGAAGGGCTTTATCCCGGCGATTATCTGAAGCCGGTGGGGCAGGCGCTGGCCGGCGAATATGGCGATCGGCTGCTGACGATGCCGGAAGGCGGATGGCTGCCGCTGGTGCGTAGCAAGGCCATCGCGATGATGATGGAGGAGATCAGGGGTGATCTCGCCGCGCTCAACATCAGGCATGACGTGTTTTTTTCCGAGCGGTCGCTGATCGAAAACGCAAACAACCGCGTGACCGAAACCATCGACTATCTTCGTTCCAAGGGCGACGTTTACGAAGGCCGACTGCCTCCGCCAAAAGGCGGCGCACCGGTCGAGGATTATGAGGACCGCGAACAGACGCTGTTTCGCGCCACCGCCTATGGCGACGATGTCGATCGCCCGCTGAAAAAATCCGACGGCAGCTACACCTATTTTGCGTCTGACATAGCTTATCATCGGTCCAAAGTTAGTCGCGGCTTCCACAATCTGGTCGACGTCTGGGGCGCCGACCACAGCGGCTACATCAAGCGCATGCAAGCGGCGGTGAAGGCGGTCACGGCGGGCAACGCGACGCTGGATGTGAAGATCGTGCAACTCGTGCGCCTGCTGCGCAACGGCGAGCCGGTGAAGATGTCGAAACGCTCCGGCGATTTCGTCACGCTACGCGAAGTGGTCGACGAGGTCGGCTCCGATGCGGTCCGGTTCATGATGTTGTTCCGCAAGAACGACGCGGTGCTGGATTTCGACCTGGCCAAAGTGATCGAGCAGTCCAAGGAGAACCCGGTCTTTTACGTGCAGTACGGCCATGCCCGCGGCCACTCGGTGTTCCGCAACGCCCGGGAGGTGGTCGCTGGCCTTCCGCAAGAGACCGGCGCGCGGGCGGCGTTCCTTCGTCAGGCGGCGCTGGAGCGGCTGACCGATCCGGCGGAACTGGATCTGCTGCGGCGGCTGGCGCTCTACCCCCGGATGATCGAGGCGGCGGCGGTGGTTCATGAGCCACACCGAATCGCTTTTTACCTCTATGATCTTGCCAGCGAATTTCACGCGTTATGGACGAGGGGGCGCGATTTGCCCTATTTACGCTTCATTATCAATAATGATGCAGAGATCACGAAGGCGCGGCTGGCCCTGGTCCAGGGCGTCGTTTCGGTCCTGGCGTCGGGTTTGGCCGTTCTCGGCGTTCACGCTCCGGACGAAATGAGGTAGTTAGGGGCGAAGGCCGCTCACAGGGGTACGGTGAGGGCATCTGGCAGGGGCTGGTTCGTCAGTAGAAGCGGGTTGGCGGTTTTCCCGAAGGGGACGCATCATCACGATGGCTGATCGATATCAGAACAGACCTTTTCCCGCGGACGACGATTATGATCGCGGCGATGATCCGTATGCCTCGGCGAGGGCCGAGAGCGACCCACTGGCCGAACTCGCGCGGCTGATCGGTCAGACCGATCCGTTTCTCGCCCCGGGTCGGGCCAATCGACCGGTCCCGCCGCGCGGCAGTCCGCGCGACCAGTATCAGCCACCGGCCGAGCCGGATGAGGATCTTCCGGCTGGCCCGCCGCCATGGATCAAGCGCGCTGCCCGGTACGAAGTGCCGCAGCAGGATTTCCAGCCGGAATATCCGAGCGCGGTGCATCCGCTGCAGCGTGCGGCGGCGCGTGCCGCGCGTGATCCGCATTATCCTGATCCGCATTATGACGACCCGCCGCCATTCGCCGACGGAGATCGCGAGCCCGATCCGTCGCGCTATGACGAAGCCCTGTACGGCGAGCCCGACGCCGGCGCGCAGCAGCACGATCCGGCCTATGCCGATGATGCCTACTATCAGGACGACTATGACGACGGCGCCGAGGATCAGGTCAAGCGTCGCGGCGGCATGGTTGCGGTTTTCGTCGTTCTTGCGCTGGCCGTGGTGGGAACGGGCGCAGCACTTGCCTACCGTACCTATGTCGGATCGCCGCGCAGCGGCGATCCGCCGATTATCAGGGCTGATTCAACTCCGACCAAGATCATGCCGGCGCCCTCCGACGGGACTGCCAAGCTGCCGGATCGCATGGTGACGGGCGACGCTACCGAGAAGATCGTTCCGCGCGAAGAAGTGCCGGTCGATGTCAACGCCAGGTCCGGTCCGCGCGTGGTGTTCCCGCCGCTGAACCAGAATGGCAATCCGCCGTCAGCGGCCGGCGTGCTTCCCGGCGCTCCGCCACCGGCCAGCGCCGGGAATGGCACGCTGCCGAACACTGAGCCGCGAAAGGTCAAGACCCTCAGCGTCCACGGCGACCAGCCTGATGGTGCCGCGGTGCCGGTCGCCTCGGCGTCGGCCTCGTCAGCGAAATCAGTACCAGCTGGGCGAATGACGGCTACGCCGGCACCCGGCACCCCGCGTAGCCCACCATCGGCGGCCAATGCCAGCGCCAATGCGCCGCTATCGCTGTCGCCGCAGGGAACCCCGCCGGGGCCTGCCGCCGCCGCCGATGCCCGGACCCGCGTGGCCGCCACTAACCCCGCCCAAACCGAGCCCGCGGCCCCCAGCGGCGCGGCGAGCAGCAGCGGATATCTGGTTCAGGTCTCCTCGCAACGCAACGAGGCCGACGCCCAGGCGTCCTTCCGGGCTTTGCAGGGCAAGTTCCCGGCGGTGCTGGGATCCCATGAGCCGGTGATCAAGCGCGCCGATCTCGGCGACAAGGGCGTCTATTACCGCGCCATGGTGGGCCCGTTCGGGACGTCCGAAGAGGCGTCACACTTCTGCGGCAGCCTGAAGACGGCCGGCGGGCAATGCGTCGTCCAAAGGAACTAAGGGACGTTTCCTTGACCCCCCGGCGGCCAGCGGGCTAATCGGCCCGCATGAACACACGGGCTTTCATCACAGGCGTTTCCGGACCGGAGTTGACCCATGCCGAGCGTGAGTTCATTCGCTCGAAGCGGCCGTGGGGCTTCATTCTATTCAAGCGGAATATTGAGGCGCCGAAGCAAGTAATTCGGCT
The DNA here is from genome assembly GCA_036266415.1 of Bradyrhizobium sp. Taxonomy (GTDB): domain Bacteria; phylum Pseudomonadota; class Alphaproteobacteria; order Rhizobiales; family Xanthobacteraceae; genus Bradyrhizobium. The sequence goes on from DATANB010000141.1 coordinate 24,749, forward strand.
TGTTAATGAATTACGGAAAGAGCTGGCCCGGCCGGATGCCCCGGTTCTGATCGATCAGGAAGGGGGCCGGGTGCAGCGCCTCGGTCCACCGCACTGGCCGGTCTATCCGGCGGGCGCGGTCTTTGGCAGGCTTTACGACATCGACCCTGCGCTCGGCCTGAAGGCGGCGCGATTGAGCGCGCGCCTGATCGCGGCCGACCTTGGTGATCTCGGGGTTTCCGTCGATTGCCTGCCGCTGGCGGACGTGCCGGTGGCCGGCGCCGATGCAGTGATCGGCGACCGCGCCTACGGAACCGAACCGGATAAGGTCGCGGCGATTGCGCGGGCGGTGGCGGAAGGTCTGGAACAGGGCGGCGTTTTGCCTGTTCTCAAGCATATTCCAGGGCACGGCCGGGCGACGGCGGATACGCACTTCAGGCTCCCGGAAGTGGATACCGCAAAAGTGGAACTGGAACGGACCGATTTCGCCGCTTTTCAGCGGCTGGCCGACCTGCCGATGGCGATGACCGCCCATGTTGTGTTTAGCGCACTTGACCCCGCCCATCCTGCGACGACTTCTGCGACAATCATCCACCAGGTGATTCGCGGCGTGATCGGGTTCCAGGGTTTGTTGATGAGTGATGACGTGTCCATGAACGCTTTGGCGGGGTCGATCGCCGAGCGGACCAGAGCCATTCTTGCGGCTGGTTGCGACATGGCCCTGCATTGTAACGGCAAGCTGGACGAAATGCGTGAGGTTGCTCGCGAAACGACGGAATTGTCGGGCACGGCACTGGAGCGCGCCCGTCGGGCGCTGGCGTCGCGGAAGGCACCGCAAGTGTTCGATCGACGGAAGGCGCGGGTTGAACTGGACGCATTAATGGATCGGGCAGGAACGGCGGCAGGCGCATGAGCGCGGAAATCTTGTCATTCGAAACCGGACGGCCGGCTGAATTGTCGGATGATGAACCGTCGCTGGTTGTCGACGTCGAAGGTTATGAAGGCCCGCTCGATCTGCTGCTGGCGCTGGCGCGGCAGCAGAGGGTCGATCTTCACAAGATTTCCATCCTGGCACTCGCCAACCAGTACCTGGTGTTCATCGAGGCGGCGCGGAAGATCCGCCTCGAACTCGCCGCCGACTATCTGGTGATGGCGGCGTGGCTGGCGTTTCTCAAATCGCGGCTGTTGCTGCCCGAGCCCGCAACCGCGGACGGACCGAGCGCCGAGGAAATGGCGACGGCGCTGGCTAACCGGCTGCGCCGGCTCGAGGCTATTCGCGAAGCGTCGAACCGGCTGATGAACCGGCCGCAATTGCAGCGCGATATCTTTCCGCGCGGCAATCCGGAAACCATCGCCGAAATTCGGCATCCCAGGTTCACCGCCACCCTGTTCGACCTGCTCACCGCCTATGCCGCGCAGCGCCAGCAGCGCGTACTTGCGACGGTGCATCTGGCCAAACGCACGGTGTGGTCGCTGACCGAGGCGAGGGCATCGCTCGAACGCCTGGTAGGGATGGCCCAGGACTGGAGCCGTCTCGACGAATACCTGCTCAACTACGTCGTCGATCCATCGCAAAAGGCCACGGTTTTCGCCTCCAGCTTTGCCGCGGCGCTGGAGATGGTCAGGGAAGGCGGGATGGAACTGCATCAGAAAGAGGCGTTCGCGCCGCTGTATTTTCGAAAACGTCCGTCCGAACCAGCATCCGGCGCGATGACCGCGCCGGATCTGCCGGTCGAGTAAGTGGAAGAAGGAGAGCGAGCCATGGCAAGCTTGGCCGAAAAACGCAAAGCCGAGGTCGAGGTGCGTTCCGTCGATCCACAGGCGCGGCCCGAGGAATTGCGGCTGCTGGAAGCGCTGCTGTTTGCCTCCGCCGAGCCGATCGATCAGGCAGCACTGGCCAAGCGCATGCCCGACGGCGTCGACATCAAGCTGGCGCTGGCGCAACTGCAGGCGGAATACGCCACCCGTGGCGTCAACCTGGTTCGCGTCGCCAACAAATGGACCTTTCGCACCGCCGGCGACCTGTCATGGCTGATGACGCGCGAGAGCACGGAGACGCGGCGGCTGTCGCGGGCGGCGATCGAGATGCTCGCGATCATCGCCTACCACCAGCCGGTCACCCGCGCCGAGATCGAGGAGATCCGCGGCGTCGTCACCTCCAAGGGCACCCTCGATGTGCTGCTGGAAACCGGGTGGATCAGGCCGCGCGGGCGTCGCAAGACGCCGGGCCGTCCCTTGACCTTCGGAACCACGGAGAACTTCCTGTCGCAGTTCAGCCTCGAGGCGCTCAGTGACTTGCCCG
>DATANB010000142.1:0-10728 GCA_036266415.1 Bradyrhizobium sp.
ACACGGCTTGGTCACGCGCGTCCGCGACTGGCCGCACTCGTCGTTTCATCGCGACGTCCGCGCGGAAATTGTGCCGCTGGATTGGGCGGGCGAAGTCGAGCAGGACGGCGAGTTTGGAGAGCGAAGGGATATGTAGGGCGGGTTAGCCGCAGGCGTAATCCGCCAACTCGGCGGCTTTAACGGCGGATTACGCTACGCTAATCCGCCCTACAAACTACAAACTGATGGCGCATCAGGAAATGACGGACTCTCGCTTCCCCGCCAGCGCAGCTTCCACAAAACGCGCGGCCCTGAGCGCGCCGGCGTCATGGCCAAACCGCGCGATCACCTGCACGCCCACGGGCAACCCGCCTTCGGCGACGTCAGCGGGAATGTTGACGCAGGGCACGCCCATCAGCGTCCATAACTTGTTGAAGCGGGTGTCGCCGGTCGAGGCCAGTCCCCTGGGTGCGGCGCCGGGCGCGGAGAAGGTCAGCAAGACATCGACGTCGTCGAACAGTTTTGCCAGCGCCTTCCGGGCCCGGTTCGCGATCCCGCGTGCCGCGTCGTAGTCGGCAGCCGGGATGCCCCTGCTCTGGTCGAGTCTCCCGCGCAGCAGCGGCGGCATGGCGTCGTATTGCGTCCGGTATTCCCAGGCCAGCGCCCGATGCGCCTCGTATTGCTGCACGGTCTCATGGATCTGCCACGCCTGTCCGAGAATTTCCGGCATGGCCAGCGCGCGGACGGAGGCGCCGGCGCGTTCGGCCGCGACGCCGGCGATCCGCAGCGCCTCGGCGCTTGCACTCTCCGGCGCGCCCGCGAAATCCTGGGTCACCACGCCGATGCGCGGCGTCGTTGTCGCGCCATCCGGCAACAGTTCGGGCCGACCGGTGATCGCCGAAAGCCCGCGCGCGAGATCGTCGACCCCGGCGGCGAACAGCCCGACCGTGTCCAGCGTCCACGAAAAGCATTTTATCCCGACCGTCGGCAGCAGACGGAACGACGGTTTTATGGCGGCCACGCCGCAGAACGAGGCCGGCCGAATCACCGAACCGCCGGTCTGCGTTCCCAGTGCTAGCGGAATCATGCCGGCCGCGACGGCGGCGGCCGAGCCCGATGACGAGCCGCCAGGCGTGTGCCCATGGTTGCGCGGATTGAGCGTCGCCGTCGGATCGTTCGCGGCAAACGCCGTGGTCGTGGTCTTGCCGATGATGGTCGCGCCAGCCTCTTTCAGCAGCATCACCACCGGCGCATCCGCCCGCGGCCGCCAGCCCCGGTAGATCGCCGATCCCATCTCGGTGGGAAAATCCGCGGTATCGATGATGTCCTTGATGCCGACACTGATGCCGCGCAGCGGCCCGGCGCCGGCCGCGCGGACATTCTCGGCGCGACAGACGAAGGCGCCGATGGTCTTTTCGTGAGCCGCGATCGCCTCGCAGGACTGGCTGATCGCCGCTTCCGCCGAGAGATCGCCGGCATCGATACGGCGCTGGAGTTCGGCGAGCGAGATCATGAGCGTGGTTTCCTGCGAAAGACCGGACCGCTTTTACGGAGCGTGTGGGGATGGGGCAAGCGGATGGGAGCGCTTTACTTGATCGTCATTCCGGGGCGATGCGACGCATCGAACCCGGAATCTCGGGATTCCCCGATGTGCAATCGCACATCTGAGGTCTGCGCCTGACGGCGCATCCCGGAATGACGTGACGAGGTCCCACGTTCAAACCCCCTTCCCCACACTCTCTAGTTGATCCACACTCCCGCGCGGGGACTAAAAAACCAGTCGTCTCGACATGATGCCGTTCATTCTTGAAAGGAATGAACGATGCGCGAGCTAGGCTGCTTCAATTGGTTGGCTCATCCCCTTGGGGTTACTACGACGCGAAGCGTCCCCTCGGGAGGACCGTTTGGAGTGCCAGCGGAAGCCGAGATTTTACCTAGGGAAGCAGCCAGCGCGGATTTAAGTACGGTCCAAGGAGATTTGATCCATTCCTTGCCGAGGAATGCATTTTGGCTAGCGTCCGCCTCTTCCAGAGTTACTTGGCGCGCGACGATAGTTACTCCCGAGGGCTGCGCTCCAACAGAAAGGGACGTCGGCCCATCGCTCAAAAAAAGCGAGGGAATGGGTTTTGGGGCCATGACAGGCCATTTGGCGTCCTCAAGAGCGCGCCAGATTTCTTGCGCCAAACCAAAACATTCTGGGTCATCTTGGAGATACAGAATCTCAACTTGGGCAGAAGGTTGTCCGAATAGTTCCTTGAGAAATATGTCGCGCTGCAAGTGCCGGGGGCCAAGGTCCTTACGCAACTGCTCTAGCCTCAGCTCCGCATTTGCGGCGCGCTCTCTAATTGTTGCGGCGTCCCGTTCTAAGGTGCCCGCCCGCTCAAGAGCTTGGGAAGATGCCAAATTAACGGTGGTCATCTGGATTTCAAAATCGCGGTCCCGCACTCGGGTGCCGATCCAGAGAGCCGCAACGCCAATCATGGTGAGTGCTGCGCCAAATACAGAAAGGCGCCATCCCCATGTGTAAAAATCATTCGCCCGATCAAGCGAAATATCGAAAAGCTCCGCCAATCCCATCGGGACCCCTCGCGCTGGCTGTTTTTGCCATACTATGGGGGCTTTTCATGCTTTGGGTAAGTTTTTAGGCCTCCTCCAATACTACCCCTTCAAGTTCCATTGCAGCAAGGCAGGCCAGAAAGAACGTCGCTGCGAACGTCCCCCGTTTCAGTTTCATTGTGATCCCGGCCTCAGTCTCCCTTAGGCCGTTCTTTTTCAGCCGTTTGGCTAGCTCGGCATAGGTAACGCCGTTTCCTTCATTTTGGCCTTGAGGAAGACCCTGGCCCCACTCCTCTTCCACGGGGCGCATCACGGAATGAACGTGACGAGGCCCCACGTTCAAACCCCCTTCCCCACGCCCTCTGGTTGATCCACACTCCGGCGCGGGGGCCGCATGGACAGCAAGACGCCGGGCACGAGACACCTCACCGACGCGCAGCGGATCGACTGGCTGCGGCTGATCCGTTCCGACAATGTCGGGCCGCGCACCTTCCGTTCCCTGATCAATCATTTCGGCAGCGCGCGCATGGCGCTGGAGCGGCTGCCCGAACTGGCGCGGCGCGGAGGTGCAGCGCGTCCGGGGCGGATCAGCAGCGAGGACGATGCGCGCGCTGAGCTTGCGGCGAGCGCAAAACTCGGCGTCCAGCTGGTCGCGCTGGACGAAGACGGCTATCCGCCGCGCCTGGCCACCCTTGACGATGCCCCGCCTTTGCTCGGCGTGAAGGGCGCACGCGATGTGCTGATGCGGCCCGTCATCGCCATCGTCGGTTCGCGCAACGCCTCCGGCGCCGGACTGAAATTCGCAGGTACCCTGGCGCGCGATCTCGGAGAGGCCGGTTTTGTCATTGCCTCCGGACTGGCGCGCGGCATCGATCAGGCGGCGCACCGCGCCAGCCTCGCCGGCGGCACCGTGGCGGTGCTGGCCGGCGGCCACGACAAGGTCTATCCGCCCGAGCACGAGGATCTGCTGGCGGCGATGGTCGATGCCGGCGGGGCTGCGATTTCCGAAATGCCGCTCGGGCATGCGCCGCGCGCCCGCGATTTTCCACGGCGCAACCGGCTGATCTCGGGAATGGCGCTCGGCGTCGTCGTGGTGGAGGCGGCGCTTCGCTCGGGATCGCTGATCACGGCGCGGATCGCCGCCGAACAGGGCCGCGAGGTGTTCGCGGTGCCGGGCTCGCCGCTCGACCCGCGCGCCGCCGGCACCAACGACCTGATAAAACAGGGCGCGACACTGACGACGGAGGCATCCGACGTCATCAACGCCGTCGAGCCGATCATGGGTCGGCCGTTTGCGTTGCGCGAGCCTGAGGACGAGCCGCTGGCTTCCGAACCCGAGGTCGGCGATCGCGCCCGCATCGTCAGTCTGCTCGGACCGAGCCCGATCTCGCTCGACGATCTGATCCGGATGGCCGGAACCTCGCCGGCGATCGTGCGCACCGTGCTGCTCGAGCTTGAACTCGCCGGCAGACTCGAACGTCACGGCGGCGGGCTGGTGTCGCTGGTGTGACATGCGGAGCGGGATGACATCTCCAATTCCGGGCATTCTTTGAAAATATCTCTCAAAGAGCGCTATCATAGGTTGTATTTTACAACTTTTTGGATCGTAATTCAGGACCTGCCAGGATCCCTTCAACATCAGTCGATTTGACAGGGAGCGCCGCTGCACCCATGTTCGCTGCGAAACGGCCGACGCGAATCTCGCGGAACCGGCCTTTATTTTTTCCCTAAGCCATTGGAATGACATGAATATCGTCATTGTCGAGTCGCCGGCGAAAGCCAAGACGATCAACAAGTATTTGGGCTCGTCCTACGAGGTTCTGGCCTCCTTCGGCCATGTCCGCGACCTCCCGGCCAAAAACGGATCGGTCGATCCGGACGCCAATTTCCAGATGATCTGGGAGATCGATCCCAAGGCGGCCGGCCGTCTCAACGACATCGCCAGGGCGCTCAAGGGCGCCGACAAGCTGATCCTCGCAACCGACCCCGATCGCGAGGGCGAAGCGATCTCCTGGCACGTACTGGAGGTGCTGAAGGAGAAGCGCGCGATCAAGGGCCACAGAATCGAGCGTGTCGTCTTCAACGCCATCACCAAGCAGGCGGTGACGGATGCGATGAAGCATCCGCGCCAGATCGACGGCGCGCTGGTCGACGCCTATATGGCCCGCCGCGCGCTGGACTACCTGGTCGGCTTCACGCTGTCGCCGGTGCTGTGGCGCAAATTGCCGGGCGCGCGCTCGGCGGGCCGGGTGCAGTCGGTGGCGCTGCGGCTGGTCTGCGACCGCGAGCTGGAGATCGAGAAATTCGTACCCCGCGAATACTGGTCGCTGGTCGCGACGCTGACGACGCCGCGCGGCGAGGCTTTCGAGGCGCGGCTGGTCGGCGCCGACGGCAAGAAGATTCAGCGGCTCGATATCGGCACCGGCGCCGAAGCGGAGTATTTCAAGAAGGCGATCGAGGCCGCGAACTTCACGGTTTCGACCGTCGAGGCAAAGCCGGCGCGCCGCAATCCGCAGGCGCCGTTCACCACCTCGACCCTGCAGCAGGAAGCCAGCCGCAAGCTCGGCTTTGCGCCGGCCCATACCATGCGGATCGCGCAGCGGCTCTATGAAGGCATCGATATCGGCGGCGAGACCACTGGTCTCATTACCTATATGCGAACCGATGGCGTGCAGATCGACCCCTCGGCGATCACCCAGGCGCGCAAGGTGATCGGGGAGGATTACGGCAACGCCTATGTGCCGGACGCCCCGCGCCAGTACCAGACCAAGGCCAAGAACGCGCAGGAAGCGCACGAAGCCATCCGCCCGACCGACCTGTCGCGGCGGCCTGCGGAAATGCGCCGGCGGCTCGATACCGATCAGGCGCGGCTTTATGAACTGATCTGGATCCGTACCATTGCGAGCCAGATGGAATCGGCCGAACTCGAGCGCACCACGGTCGATATCGCCGCGAAGGCCGGCGCCCGCGTGCTGGAACTGCGCGCCACCGGCCAGGTGATAAAATTCGACGGCTTCCTCGCGCTCTACCAGGAAGGCCGCGACGACGATGGCGACGACGAGGACAGCCGCCGCCTCCCCGCGATGAGCGAAGGCGAAGCGCTGAAGCGGCAGAATCTCGCCGTCACCCAGCATTTTACCGAACCGCCGCCGCGCTTCTCCGAAGCATCCCTGGTCAAGCGCATGGAGGAGCTCGGCATCGGCCGCCCCTCGACCTATGCCTCGATCCTGCAGGTGCTGAAGGACCGCGGCTACGTCAAGCTCGAGAAGAAACGCCTGCACGGCGAGGACAAGGGCCGCGTGGTGGTCGCGTTCCTGGAGAATTTCTTCGCACGCTATGTCGAATATGATTTCACCGCCGCACTTGAGGAGCAGCTCGACCGCATCTCCAACAACGAGATTTCCTGGCAGCAGGTATTGAAGGATTTCTGGGTCGATTTCATCGGCGCCGTCAACGACATCAAGGATCTGCGCGTCACGGAGGTGCTGGATGCGCTCGACGACATGCTGGGGCCGCACATCTATGCGCCGCGCGAGGATGGCGGCGATGTCAGGCAGTGCCCGAGCTGCGGCACCGGCAAGCTCAACCTCAAGGCCGGAAAGTTCGGCGCGTTCGTCGGCTGCTCCAATTATCCGGAATGCCGCTACACCCGCCCGCTAGCGGCCGACGGCGAAGCCAGCGCCGATCGCGTTCTCGGCAAGGATCCGGAGACCGGGCTCGACGTCTTGGTGAAGGCCGGCCGGTTCGGTCCCTATATCCAGCTCGGCGAGCCCGGGGATTACGCCGAAGGCGAAAAGCCGAAGCGCGCGGGAATCCCGAAGAACATGTCGCCTGCCGACATCGAACTCGATATGGCCCTGAAGCTGTTGTCGCTGCCGCGCGAGATCGGCAGGCATCCGGAGACCGGCGAACAGATCACCGCGGGGCTGGGCCGGTTCGGCCCGTTCGTGCGCCATGAGAAAACCTATGCCAGCCTGGAAGCCGGCGACGAGGTCTTCGATATCGGATTGAATCGGGCCGTCACGCTGATCGCGGAAAAAATCGCAAAAGGCCCGAGCGGCCGGCGCTTCGGCGCCGATCCCGGCAAGCCGCTTGGCGATCATCCGACGCTTGGCGGCGTAGCGGTCAAGAACGGACGCTACGGCGCCTATGTGACGGCATCCGGCGTCAACGCCACGATCCCGAGCGACAAGACGCCAGACACCATCACCCTTGCCGAAGCCATCGCGCTGATCGACGAGCGCGTGGCCAAAGGTGGCGGCAAGCCAAAGCGCGGCGCCACGAAGGTGAAAGCGGCGAAGGCCACCAAGGTCGCGGCGGAGCCGACGGCGCCGAAGCCGGTCAAGAAGGCGGTGGTGAAAAAAACCGCGGCAAAGCCGAAATCGGACGCCGCCAACAAGGCACGCGCGCCGGTGACATCAGCCACCAAGACCTCTCCGGCAAAAGCCGCGCCCGCATCCAAAACGTCCGCGAAGAAAAGCGCGGGCAAGGCCCGCGGGTAAGTGGCTCGGCAACGCGAAAGCGGCTTTCCGGCCCGGGACGCCATCGTCGCCTTCATCCGTGCGCATCCGGGAGAAGTCGGAACCCGCGAGATCGCGCGCGAATTCGGCCTGAAAAACGCCGACCGCGCCGAACTGAAACGCATCCTGCGCGAACTCGCCGGTGAAGGCGCGATCGAGAAGCGCGGCAAGAAGATCCGCGAACCCGCTGTACTGCCGGCGACCGTGATGGCCGATATCACCGGGCGCGACAGCGACGGCGAATTGATCGCGATTCCAGCCGAATGGGACGAGGTGGAAAGCGGCGAGGCGCCGAAAATCCGCATCCATATCCCCCGGCGTGCGCCACCCGGCACCGCGGCGGGGGTCGGCGACCGCGCGCTGCTGCGGATCGAAAAGCTGGAGGACAGCGCTGGCGCCATCTATCGCGGGCGCATCGTCAAGGTGGTCGATCACGCCAGGGCCCGCGTGCTCGGGATCTTCCGCAGCGTCCCCGGCGGCGGCGGGCGGTTGATCCCGGTCGACAAGAAGCAGGCCGGCCGTGAATTAAGCATCGCGAAAGCCGACGCGGGCGGCGCCGAGGATGGCGATCTCGTCAGCGTCGATCTGGTGCGCTCGCGCGGCTTTGGGCTTGCTGGCGGCAAAGTGAAGGAACGGCTGGGCTCGCTGGCGTCGGAAAAAGCGGTCAGCCTGATCGCGATTCATTCCCACGAAATTCCGCAAGCGTTCTCGCCCGCCGCGCTGCGCGAGGCCGAAGAGGCAAAACCGGCTGTGCTGAAGGGCCGCGAAGACTGGCGCGACTTGCCGCTCGTGACCATCGACCCGCCCGACGCCAAGGATCACGACGACGCGGTTCACGCCGCGCCTGATCCCGATCCGAACAACAGGGGCGGCTACATCGTCAATGTCGCGATAGCCGACGTCGCATTCTATGTCCGGCCGGGATCGGCGCTCGACCGCGATGCGCTGAGCCGCGGCAACTCGGTGTATTTCCCGGACCGCGTGGTGCCGATGCTGCCGGAACGCATCTCCAACGATCTGTGTTCGCTGGTGCCGGGCGAGCCGCGCGGCGCGCTGGCGGTGCGGATGGTGATCGGCAATGACGGACGCAAGCGCACGCACAGTTTTCATCGCATTCTGATGCGCTCGGCCGCAAAACTGAATTACGCGCAGGCCCAGGCGGCGATCGACGGACGGCCCGACGACACCACGGGGCCCCTGCTCGGCTCGATCCTGAAACCGCTTTACGACGCCTACGCCGTTGTCAAGCGCGCGCGCGACGAGCGCGAGCCGCTCGATCTCGATATTCCCGAACGCAAGATCCTGCTGAAACCCGACGGCACGGTGGATCGCGTGGTGGTTCCGGAGCGGCTTGATGCGCATAAATTGATCGAGGAATTCATGATCCTGGCCAATGTCGCCGCGGCCGAGATGCTTGAAAAGAAGTCGCTGCCGCTGATCTACCGGGTGCACGATGAACCGACGCTCGAGAAGGTTCACAATCTTCAGGAATTTCTGAAAACCCTCGATCTGCCGTTTGCGAAAAGCGGCGTATTGCGGCCCTCTCTGTTCAATTACGTGCTGGCGCGGGTCCGGGGGCACGAAGCCGAACCACTGGTGAATGAAGTGGTGTTGCGCTCGCAGTCCCAGGCCGAATACGCCGCCGAGAATTACGGCCATTTCGGTCTCAACCTGCGGCGCTACGCGCATTTCACCTCGCCGATCCGCCGTTACGCTGATCTCGTCGTGCATCGCGCGCTGATCCGTGGCCTCGGTCTTGGCGATGGCGCGTTGCCGCAGACCGAGACGGTGGAAACGCTGACCGAAGTTGCCGCGCAGATATCCGTCACCGAGCGCCGCGCCATGAAGGCCGAGCGCGAAACCGCCGACCGGCTGATTGCGCATTTTCTCGCCGACCGCATCGGGGCGACCTTTCAGGGCCGCATCTCCGGCGTCACCCGCGCCGGACTGTTCGTCAAGCTCAGCGATACCGGCGCCGATGGCCTGATACCGATCCGCACGCTCGGAACCGAATATTTCAACTACGACGAGACGCGCCACGCGCTGGTCGGCTCGCGCAGCGGTGCCATGCACCGGCTGGGTGACGTTGTCGACGTCCGTCTGGTAGAAGCAGCCCCGGTCGCCGGCGCGCTGCGGTTCGAACTGTTGTCGGAAGGCAATCTCGCCCCGCGCGGCCGCCAGCGTCAGACCGGTCCAAAGCCGCGGGCCGAAGCGGGTCCGGGCCGCGGCCCGCGCAAGAAAGATCGCAAGCCAGGTAAAGCCAAGGCCGGCAAATCGAAGAAGGGCGGGTCATGGAAAAGGTGAGCGTACATCCAATCGTCTGGAGCCGGGATACCGGGGCAGCCGAAAAGCGCAACGTCTGGACCGCGTTGAAGCGCGGGCTGCGCGGCCGCTGCCCGCGCTGCGGCGGGGGCAAACTGTTTCGCGCGTTCCTGAAGGTCGATGGTCACTGCCCAGTCTGCGGCCTCGATTACACGCCGCATCGCGCCGACGATCTTCCGGCCTATCTCGTCATCATCATCGTCGGCCACATCGTGGTGCCGCTGGTGCTGATGATCGAAACCAACTATTCGCCTCCGGTAGCCCTGCAACTGGCGATTTATTTGCCGTTGACGCTGGTTCTGTCACTGCTGTTGCTGCAACCGGTGAAGGGCGCCGTGGTCGGGGTGCAATGGGCGCTGCGCATGCATGGATTCGACGAGCAAAATCCGACCGAATAATCGGAAAGCGGAAACGAGCGGGCGACGGGAGCGAAATGAGCGAGACTGTCAAGGAAGAAAAAGAAGCCGACCATCATCCCTATCGCCGCCCGGTCGACGCCGCCACGCTGATCCTGGTCGATCGCACCGTCTCCACGCCAAAAGTTCTGGTCGGCAAGCGCCACGACAAGGTGGTGTTCATGCCCGGCAAATTCGTCTTTCCCGGCGGCCGCGTCGACAAGGCCGACAACCGCGTTCCCGTCGCCGCGCCGATCCCGAAGGCGCTGGAAGACAATCTGCTGAAAGGCAGTCCGAAGATCGCCCGCTCTCGCGCGCGCGCGCTTACGATCGCCGCGATCCGCGAGGCCTGCGAGGAGACCGGGCTTTGTCTCGGCCGCACGAGCAATGGCGCAGGAGCCGATCTCGAAGGCCCGTGGAAACCCTTTACCGAGGCCGGCCTATTGCCCGACCCCTCCGGCCTATTCCTGATTGCGCGAGCGATCACCCCGCCCGGCCGCGTGCGCCGTTTCGATACCAGATTTTTCACCGCCGACGCTTCCGCGATCGCCCATCGCGTCGAGGGTGTGATTCATGCCGATGCCGAACTTGTGGAACTGGTCTGGGTCGAGATCGGATCGAAGCCGCTGGCCGACCTGCATCCGATGACGAAAAATGTCTTGAATGAACTTGAAAGGCGTCTCGCCGCCGGGCCGCTGGCCCACGACGCGCCGGTGCCGTTTTTCCATTTCTACGGCGGCAGGATGCACAGGGATATTTTGGGCGGCGCGGCGTAATTCGGACGAGCTGCGCCGGCGTCGCGCCGTCGCAGCAATACCGCCATTCAGGCAGGACGGTGCGCCCGAAGGAAGGAACGTATCTGGCGCACCGCCAGCGGTATTCGTTCCGCGGGCTCCTTCCAGGGGAACATGCTCACTTCCGCCTTCGGCGCCAGCATCGCGGTCTCCATCGCGACG
>DATANB010000143.1:0-62437 GCA_036266415.1 Bradyrhizobium sp.
CAGTCGCAGAGCGATCCGAATCTATGGGTCTCGCTTGGCGACAGCCGCCCCGCCGTCGCCACCGCCAGCGCCCGCGACCGCTAACGGCAACGAGATAACGGAGACACGCGACCCGGTCACATCCCCACCCCTCCTCGTCCCAGACCGGATCGCGCGCGGCCAGCCCTCCCCCAAGGGCTGGCCGCAACTTTTTGGGAAATGCTACGCAGCACAATGATTCCGTCGTGACCTTCGATTGCCACAAGTGACGGTGGTTTGAGCTGGATCATGGTTTTTTGTCGACGAGCTTGTATAATGTATAATGTATCATGGCTCATGTCCTGTTCCGATGCCCGAATACCGGCGCGAATGTCCAGCACTCGCTGGATGACGCCCCGTCGGAATTCGAAAGGCCACATCACGAGTATGAGTCCGTTACCTGCCTGGCCTGCACCCGGCTGCATTTCGTCAATAGGCTGACGGGAAAGCTCCTGGGCGAAAAGGTAAAGACGTGAATCTCTGGATGCTGATTCCTCGGACGGTGATGCTGTGCCGGACATCGAACGGCCGGCGCGGCACATTCGCTCGCACCGTGTGAAAGTGAAATGTCAGGAATGGTGCACGAGGAAAACTTGCGCGCTGGAGCAGCCGATTACGGAAAGCAGGAAGCCCCCGGAAGCAAGGGTTTCGGAAGTCCCCCAAGGGCTGGCCGCAACATTTGGGCCCGGCATCCCGTTTTTTGGCTGGGCCCTGCACCCGCGATCATGGTAAGTCCGGGAACTTTCGGTTTACAGGGACGATGAGTCGCATGATCGAACTCACATCTCAGGATGCAAAGGCCGGTGGCACCGCGCATATCGGCGCTCAGCCGATTGCGCTCGCAGCCGCGACACTGGTCGTGATCCTAATCGGGATCGGCGGAATCGGGCTATGGCGTGCCTATACCGGCACGACGCCTGAACAAGACCGTGTCGTTGCTGTCCGCCAATTGCAGGCGAGGACGGCGCAGGCCTCCGAGCAGCTTGTCGAAAAGACCAAGGGTCTGGAAGCTACCCAGCAGGAATCGATCGACCAGCTGCAGGTGGTTCAGGACCAGTTGCAAACCGTGAAGCGCCTTCTTGCCGCTCAGCAGGCCGAGGCAAAGCGGCTCTCCGAGCAGGTCTCCGGTCTCACCCAGGCGATCGATGGCCTGCGGCAGTCGTTCGCCAGCTCCCAGGCTTCCGAAGCGCCGACTGCGGCGTCGAGTCGCAACAGGCCGATCCGAACGAGATCCCACGCGGTGAACAGCGCCCATCGCAAGCCCGGCAAGTCACGGGGCTGAGGGGCAAATAGCCTGGTTTGCAAACGCCGTTGCATCAGCCATTCCCCTAAGGAATGGCTGATTGGAAGGTTTTTGCGCCGACTGTGAAATAGATCACATTTGATTGTACATATCCGGGGCAAGCTGCAATTCACCGGATGGCGCGAGCCAATTTCAATATCCGGCGTTTGCAAGGCCGTTAGCGTCATACTGCGCCGACGGCCTTGTTTTTTGCGCCGCACGATTTCCCCGTCTCCTGGCCTATCCGGAAACATCGGCGCGATGCTCGCAGGCTGGTGATTTGCGTTTTGCAAGCATTGCTTGCTGAATGCATGTCTTTCAATCAGCCCTAGGAAATCCATTATGAGCGTCGAAGCCCTGCCAACCTCGGATGTCATCGGACTGACAAAAATCGCGCCGTTTTCCCGCCGCGGCTTCATGACCGCCTCCGCCGCCGTAACGGCAGGCTATACCTTGGCGGCGGGACCCGTCCGCGCCGACGTCATCAAGACCGATACCGACGGCCTCACCACTGGCGATGCCAAGGTCAAGGTAGCCGACGGCGAAATGCCCGGTTATTTCGCGCGTCCGAACGGCGTCAGCAATCCGCCGGTCGTGCTGGTCGCGATGGAGATTTTCGGCCTGCACGAATACATCAAGGACGTCACGCGGCGTCTCGCCAAACTCGGCGCGCTGGCGGTCGCGCCGGACTATTATTACCGCAAGGGCGTCGATCTCACCAAGATTACGGATATTCCGCAACTGCTGCCGATCGTGAATTCCAAGCCGGACGCAGAGTTGCTTTCCGACCTCGACAGCACCGTGGCCTGGGCCAAATCGCAAGGCGGCGACACCGGCCGGCTCGGCATTATAGGGTTCTGTCGCGGCGGACGAACGGTGTGGGAATATGCCGCCCACAATGGCGCGCTCAAGGCGGGGGTCGCGTTTTACGGCCCGCCGGTCGATCCGCCGAACCCGCTCTGGCCGAAGAGCCCGACCCAGCTCGCCCCCGACATGAAGGCGCCGGTGCTGGGCCTATACGGCGAGGCGGATGCCGGCATTCCCGTGGCAGCCGTTGAGGCGCTGAAAGCCGCGCTGGCCGCGGCCAACAAGCCCGCCGAGTTCAAGATCTATCCGGGCGCGCCGCACGGCTTCCACGCCGACTATCGCGCAAGCTATCGCAAGGAAGCCGCCGACGATGCCTGGAGCCAGATGCAGGCCTGGTTCAGGAAATACAAGGTGCTGGGCTGATTCGCGCAACCTCACCGGCGAGGCGCGCCGTTTCCCGCGCGCCCGCCTGATAAGATTGCGGCACGGCCTATCCGAAGCGATCGCCGTTACGGTGCTCGATCTCCCAGAACATCCACACCAGGGCCGTGCCCAAGCCGACCACGACGCCCAGCAATAGCAACGTCAGGCCGGGGGCTGAAAGCATGGTGAGCATCCCTGAAATAATGCAAAGGGCGTACCAGCTGACCGCATCGATCTTCTTTCTTGAAGCATGATTCGGGACAAACGCTTCGTGTTTGTCGGGGAAAACCGGTTCCCGCTTTTCCAGATCATGCGCTAGCAGCCGCGGCAGATGCTCTTCAGTTTCCGATCGATCACCTTGTTTTCCTCATCGATCGCGATATCGCCCTTCGTCTGCGGACCGGTCGCAGCCGTTCCCCCGCCAGCCGCCCGGCTGCCGGCCGAGCCGGTGGTCACCGACGATCCCGACGAATTGGCGGTGCCGAGACTGTTGGTACCCGGCGGCGGCTCGGAGACAACCTTCCCCGAATTGCCGGCGCCGCTCGGATCGTTGACGGAATTATTCAAGCCGCCGGCATTGGCCGGACCTGATGGCACGCCGCTTACGCCGGCCGTGCCTGCTCCGGCCGTGCCGGCATTTGGCGAACCCACGGCGCTGCCGCTGCCAGCCGACGGACCGCTGGCGGCACCGCTGCTTTGAGCGCGCGAACCGACCGGACCCGCAAGCACTGCAAGTACGATAACAGATGCCGACACGAATTTTCTGGCCATCAGGAAATCTCCCTTTAGGATTTAACGACGGCGCGTATCGCTGGTTCCGCGCCGGACCGATTTCCATCGGCCACAATTGAGCCGGCATGGTTGCGACGCAGAAGGATGGTCCGGCCGTGCGCAAACTGATCGCCTTTGATGACGACACTTTCGACAAGCTGAAGCAGCTCGCGCGCGACCGGATGGCGACCATTCAGGAACTGGCGGATGAGGCGTTTGCCGATTTGCTCAGGAAGCACGGCGTGCCCGTCGACCTCAAAGACGCGCTCCGCAAGAGCGCAGCGCAGGCGAAGACGCCGCCGAAAGGAACGAACCCCGCAAGGAAAAAATAGCTGTGACGGCGCCGGGGACGTCGCGTTCAGCCGATCCTCTTCAAACCCTTCTTGTACCGCACTCCGTTGCCGACGTAGAATTTCGCCGCACTTCCCATCGCCTCGACCTGTGCGGGTTCAAGGGTACGGATCACCCGCGCCGGCGCGCCGATGATCAGGGAATGCTCGGGAAATTGCTTGCCTTCGGTGATCACCGCGCCCGCTCCGACGATGCTGCCGCGGCCGATCCTTGCGCCGTTCATGACAATCGAGCCCATCCCGACCAGCGCGTCATCCTCGAGCGTGCAACCGTGCAGGATGACGTTATGACCGACCGTGCAGTTTTTTCCGATCGTCAGCGGAAAACCCATGTCGGTATGGCAGGTCGAGTTGTCCTGCACATTGGAATTCTCGCCGATCTCGATCCACTCATTGTCGCCGCGCAGCACCGCGCCGAACCACACGCTCGCCGAACTCAGCAGGCGCACTTTGCCGATCACCGTGGCGGTGTCGGCGATGAAATATTTTCCGTCTGCGGGGAGTTCGGGCGCCTGCCCGTCGAGTTCGTAGATCGCCATGCTCTATAAATCTCCGGTTCGCGGAGACTTTGGCACAGCCATATCGTTCAGGCCAGCAGTCCGGCGGCGCGCAGCGTCATCAGGAAGAATGTGCCGGACATCAGGCTCCAGAACCCGGCCAAAACCGTCGCCATCATGACGAATTCTAAGCGGCGGCGCTCAATCCGCGCACCCCGCAGCGTGTTGCGCATGATGATGAAGGGCGCCGCGAAAACCAGGAACGGGACGGCGGCGAAGGTCTTCGGCGCCACGCCCTCCTGCAGCAGTCCAAAGCCCGCGGGGCGCTGCAGCAGTGCCTGGTATCCGTTGGCCAGGGCGCCTGCCAGCGCGAAGCCGATGCAGAGGGAGAAGAAGGAATTCAACGCATCAGGCGACATCGCACGGACTTCCGCTACAGAGGAACGCCCATGGCTTCGCAAAATCGGCCGGGTACCGCCACAGCATCCTTAAAGAAAGGTTAACGGCAGCGGGACCGCCCCCTATGGCACATTCGAGCCGCGCGAAATCGTGCGGAAATGCCGTCGTGATGGCATATTCGGCATTGATTCGGCGTTTCGCCCAGGACATCCCTCGCACAATGCTTCGCTCATGACATTCTTCTCGACGGCCCAACGCGCTGCACGTGGTTCGCGGTCGCGTTCCCGCAACCACATGGTTCCGGTCATGCTGGGGTGCGCGGCCGCCGCGGGCGCTCTTGCGCTGGTCGCCTATCTGCTGTGGCCGACCTGGGGACCGGATGCTTCAAGCGGCCCGGCGCGGTTGCCGGTCAGCATTGGAGCCACGCTTTTCAATGTGCCGACTGCGGCGATCCGGATGAAAATACAGCGCCACTCCGGGCCGCAGGAGCGCATCGACCTCTTCTTCAACTTTCCGTCGCTTGAGCCTTCCGATGCGCCGAAGCATCTCAGCGCGGATGCCGTTGAGGCGGCCGTACAGCCGATCGACCGGATCTTTCTGTCGATAGCGGCGCACCATGACACGCTGGCGCCGGATACCCGTGTGCGCACCATTTATCCGCGCTACCTCGAGCAGGCCTCAACGCCCGGGCAGGATGGGCTGACGGTGCGCGCGTTCCGGGAGGGCACGCCTTACAGCAACGAAGATTTGTTCTTTGCGAACTCGCCGAACCTCACCGCGCGATGCACGCGCGACGCCGCGACGCCTGGAATGTGCCTGAGCGAGCGCCGCATCGACGGCGCCGATCTGACCTTTCGTTTTCCGCGCAACTGGCTGGCGCAATGGCGCGAGGTCGCCAATGCACTGGACCGGTTGACGCTGCAATTGCGCGCGCCTGGCGGCTAGCAAAGCGCAAGACAATTTCGGAATTCCGGGCCTGGCACCATCCCGGAATGATAACACTGGCTGGAACCTCAGCCCTGCTCGACCAGGTCGTCCTCGAGGATCGCCATCTGGAACTGGAACGAACGGTCGTCATCCTCGTCATCGACGAACAGCACACCGATGAATTCCTCGCCGATATAGACTTCCGCCGAGTCGTCCTTTTTCGGCCGCGGCACCACGCGAATCCTGGGATTGCCGAACAGGCGCTTGAGATAGGCGTCGAGTTTCCTGACTTCCTGAACGTCCACGGCAGTCTCCAATACGATTTGGGTTTCGGGAAGTTTTAGGACGAGACGAAGCGCACTGCCAGCCTTACATGCAGAAATCGTACTCGCGATTCAAAACGGTCTCGTGAACTCAAAGTCCGATCGCGTTGAGCATTTGGTCCATGGTGCGCGATGGCTCGGCGCAGCCGGCCTCGCCGACGATCTTGGCAGGAACCCCCGCTACTGTGACGTTGTGCGGGACCGCCTTCACCACCACGGAACCCGCGGCGATGCGCGCGCAATAGCCGACCTCGATATTGCCGAGAATTTTCGCGCCCGCCCCTATCATCACGCCATGGCGGATCTTGGGATGGCGGTCCTCGTTTTCCTTGCCGGTGCCACCGAGGGTGACGCCGTGCAGGATCGAAACGTCGTCTTCGATCACAGCGGTCTCGCCGCAGACGAAACCGGTGGCGTGATCGAGGAAGATGCCGCGGCCGATTCTGGCGGCCGGGTTGATGTCGGTCTGGAATACCGCCGAGGAGCGGCTCTGCAGATAATAGGCGAAATCCTTGCGGCCCTTTTGATGGAGCCAGTGCGCCAGACGGTGGGTCTGCAGCGCATGGTAGCCCTTGAAATAGAGCAGCGGGTCGATGAATCGCGAGGTCGCGGGGTCGCGGTCGTATACCGCCACCATATCGGCGCGGAAGGCATTGCCGAGATCCGGATCGTCGCGCAGCGCCTCGTCATAAGTCTGGCGAATGAGGTCACCCGACAGCGCCGAATGATCCAGGCGTTCGGCGAGACGATGCACGACCGAATCCTCCAGCCGCTCGTGATGCAGCACCGTCGAATAGATGAAGGAGGCAAGCTCCGGCTCGCGGCGAACGATGTCTTCTGCCTCGGTGCGCACGCGATCCCAGATCGGATCGAGTGCCGCCAGTTTTGCACCCTGCGGATTGATCTGATGCATAGCCATGTGCAGCTCTCGCAAGTCCTGAGGAGGCCTTATAGCACGAGGGACGGACTTCTGTCCCGCGCCTTTGGCCAAGGGTGAATGTCGGTCTTAGCTCGAATTCCGCGCTAAAACATTGATACGGAACACCTTCTTCGCACGACCAAAACCCACCCTGGTTGAAGGACGTCGGCTCAAAATGGTTGGAAATTTCAGAAAATCAAGCCGTCCGGGAATGGCCGTTACGGACGCCGGGACAGGAAATCCAGCACGCCTGATTTGTAGACCTTGTCGCCCACCGCCCGCATGTGGTCGCGGTCGGGAATGTCGAGCACTTGCGAGCCCGGGATGATTTTTCCCAGTGAAGCCGCCGAGCCCGCGATTTCGTCGGAGGTGCCGACCGCGATCAGCACGGGCACGCCGATCCCGGCGGCTTCCTCTCTGGTCATCAGGCGCCGCGAACCGCGCAGGCAGGCCGCGAGCGCCCGGCGGTCGGAGCGCGTCTGGTCCGCGAAAGCGCGGAAGGCCCGTCCAATCGGATCGGTCACGTCATCGAGCGAGGACGCCTCCAGTGCGGCCGCGACGTTTTCGCCGGGACCGCCGCCCTCGATCAGCCCAATCCCGATGCCGCCGAGAATCGCCGACCGCAGCCGATGCGGCTGGCGCAGCGAAAGCCAGGCCGTCATCCGTGATCCCAGCGAATAGCCCATGATGTCGGCGCGCTCGATCTTCAAATGATCCATCAGCGCGCTGACATCGCCGGCCATGGTGCCGATGTGATAGGCTTCGGAATCGTAAAGCTTGCCGGAATTGCCGTGGCCGCGGTTGTCGAGCGCGATGACGCGGCGGCCGTTTTTCCTCAGCTCTGAAACCCAGGACGGATACACCCAATTGACGTCCTTGGTCGAGGCAAAGCCGTGCACGAGAACGATCGGCTCGCCCTCGCCTTCGTCGAGGTAGGCAATTTCAACGGCGCCGTTGTGAAAACTCGGCATTGGCGATTCCAGCTGGAGGGGCTTGTCGCAGGCAATGACGGCAAATTAGCTGCTTGCGCCGGCCATCGCCACAGCCGGTTGCGACGCCGCCGCCGTCTGCCTGCGCAGCCGCCGCGCCTTCTTGCGGGTCAACCACGACTGGGTCAGCCGCTCGGTGGTGGCCTTGATCGACGACAGCAGACCGAACAGCGCGACCAGCGCGCCGAACACCCACAGCGCGAGATTGAAGGCGCCTGCCGCCAGCAGCAAGGCGCCGCGGCCCAGCAGCTTCAGGATCGCGCGGGTCTGGCCGCCCTTGGACTCCGCAAGCCGCGCGGCGCGCGCGACGTCCTTGGGGCCTTCGGCGATCCGCAGCGTGTCCATCGCGCCGCGCGCGCCAGACTTCTCGGCGACGCGTCCGATGTCCTTGGCCAACCGGACCAGCGCGCCGGCCTTCTCGGCATGGAAGGCGGCCCTGATCGCAGTGATGGTCTGCCCCGGCCGCATGGCCGAACCGGACGCCACCGCGTTTTGCAGCATCGGGGTGTCGACGACCTCGCGTGCGGAGCGGCCGGCCCATTGTGTAAGGCCCTCGCCCAGCCGGCCGACCTTGCGGGCATCCTTGACCAGCGTCAGACCGGCGCGTACCGGCGCCATGCCGCCGACCGAGACATAGGTCGCCGCGGTCACCGCAAGACCGGCGGTCGCGAGCCCCAGCACCAGCCGGTCGGTGTCCTCGCCCATGGCGAGGTGCTTGCTTTCGCGCACCACATCCCTGATGTCGCCGAACACGAACAGGTCGCCGGCGACCGTGCCCGACAGGCTCGCGACATCGTCGGCGTTTCCGGTCACCAGCCCGCTCGCGAAGCGCCTGGCAAAATGCGACGATGAATTCTCCTCGGTGACGGCATCACTCGCCCGCCGCGACAGTTCCTCGCTGACAGGAATGTTCCTCCCGCCGGCCAGTTCGACAAAGCTGCCGGCGAGATCGGCGTCGTTTGCGGCCAGCGCCGCCTCGATGTTCTGCTCGACCACAGCCTGGTTGTTCCGCAGAGCCGAATCGAGTTCGAGATCGGCGAGTTCGGCAGGGTCGTCCTGTGCGGCCAGGATGACGCCGGCGTCGCGCGCGTGCGGCCACAGCAGCGCGCACGCGATCGCGCACGCCGCCACGCCAGCCAGGGCCGAACCAATCCGCGACCGCTTCATCCCGAAAAACCCGGTGTTTTCGCTGTCTTCAACATGGTGTGCCGTTTTTAGGACACAACGGCCCCGACGAAAGAAGGGCTTCTCTGGGACGACAAGATTGTGTCGAATTTGCATGAGCAGATGAGCGGTCGGGGCACTGGGAATCAACGCGACCCGCCAGTATGGTGCGCAGCATTCAAGCCTGCGTGGTGTTGATTGCATCCGACTCCATCGCCACCCAAGGTGAATATCATGTCCGACCATGTCGTTCCGCACTTTCACAACGATGCCGGTGTTCCCGTCATCGAGATCGGCTCGCAGGAGTTCATGTGCGTGGGCGCCAATCCGCCTTTCGATCACCCGCACGTTTTCCTCGACCTCGGCAACGACAGCGAGATCATCTGCCCCTATTGCTCGACGCTTTATCGTTTCGCCGCCGACCTCAAGGCCGGCGAATCGCGGCCGCCTGAATGCGTCGTGAAGGATAAGGTCGCCTGACCGTTCCGTGGCCGCGTCACGCACCATCTTCGTCGCTGGTGCCGGGATCGGGGGATTGACCGCCTCGCTCGCGCTCGCTGCGCAAGGTTTTCGCATCGTCATTCTGGAGAGAACCGAGCGCCTCGAGGAAGTCGGCGCCGGCCTGCAGCTCTCGCCCAACGCCAGCCGCGTGCTGGTCGAGCTGGGATTGCAGCCCCGGCTCGCGGCACGCGCCGTCACCCCCGATGCCATCAGCCTGATGAGCTCGCGGAGCGGCGGTGAAGTGGCCCGCCTGCCGCTCGGCGAAGCCGCCACGCTGGCCGCCGGCGCACCCTATTGGGTGATGCATCGCGCCGATCTGCAAACGGCGCTGCAGGCCCATGTCAACGACAACCCCAATATCGATTTGCGGCTTGGCTGCCAGTTCGAGGACGTCACCCCCCACGCCAAGGGACTGACGGTGGTCCAGCGCAGCGGCAACATGCGCCAGCAGGAACTGGCGCTGGCGCTGGTCGGCGCCGACGGAATCTGGTCCACGGTCCGCCAGCATTTGTTTCCGCAAGTCCAGCCGCAGTTCTCCGGATTGATCGCCTGGCGCGGAACGCTCGAGGCCACGCAGCTGCCGCGCGAATATGCCTCGCGCCGGGTCCAGCTCTGGATGGGCCCGAACGCGCATCTTGTCGCCTATCCGATCTCGGGCGCGCGCCAGATCAATATCGTCGCGGTCGTGCCGGGCACCTGGAACAGGCCGGGCTGGAGCGCGCCCGGCGACGGCAATGAACTCAGAAACGTGTTCTCCTCGCCGACCTGGCCGGGCCCCGCGCGGATGATGATCGGCGCCGTCGATGGCTGGCGGAAATTCGCGTTGTTCACAGTGCCCGATGGCGGCGAGTGGACCAGCGGCGCGGTCGCGCTGCTGGGGGATGCCGCCCACGCCATGCTGCCATTTGCCGCGCAAGGCGCGGGAATGGCGATCGAGGATGCGGCGGTGCTCGCCAAATGCCTCGCTGCGCTTGGCGAAAATCCGGTCGACGTCCCGGCCGCGCTGAAACGCTTTGCGCGGCTGCGCCGCTCCCGCGTGGCGCGGGTTCAGCGCGCCGCCAGACGGCAGGGACGAATCTATCATCTCGCGGGCCCCGCGGCTTTCGCGCGTGATCTCGCGATCCGGGCGATGGGCGCGCAACGCGTGCTGGCGCGACAGGACTGGATCTACGACTGGCGGGCGTGAGACGCGCTGCATGGTGGCGATGACCCGATGCATCCGATGCGACGCACCGGCGCTCGACGACAGTGATCTGGTGCGTGCCATCATTACGGTTGCTCCCCTCCCCCCGTGAAGCGGCGGGGAGGGGTCGGGGGTGGGGGGTGGTGCGGCATACATTGAAGCTGCGGTTCCAGCTGATAGACCCCCCACCCCCGACCCCTCCCCGCCACGCGCGTTGCGCGTGGAGGGAGGGGAGTTCACCGTAACATCGCTTCGCGATCTCGCCGCGGATTGCGCCCGAGTTTTGCCAACAACGTTCCGCCCGCTCCAAAGAGAGGGCGCAGGGAATGCCGGGCGCCCGATGCGCCCGATAGCCGCGTGTGCAATGATAGTGAGAGACGCACACGCGTTAGTCAGGTCACACCGGAAATCGCCCGGCATTCCCCGCGCAATGGTTTTAACGGTTTCCTCCGTGATCTCCCCGGCGACCGGCTTTCTTGCCACCGTCGCCCGCGAAAATTGCTTTTCGCCGACTTGACGCCAGCATCGGGGCGTCAGGACCACACGACTTCTCCGTCCGCCGCACGCGCCATTCGTCTTTGGCACGACCAGCGTCCACCGCATCCCCGCCCCAACGTTCGTGACGATGGCCAACGCCCCTCTTGCGGGACGGGATGGCGATGAATATAGCGCTGATTTGCGTTTCGGGAAAACAGAAATATTTTTCTTGAGGGGGCTGGACAGGCAGGTAACTGATTTGCCCGACCGGGCGCCGACCGCTTTGCAGCCGGTAACGGCGCCCGACACTTTATTACCGAGATTGCTGGTGGACGCGCCTCCGCCTTCGTGGTTGCTCACTTCCGAGCGCGGCAAGTCCGCGGGCGCGAAGCCTGATCGTGACGATGCCGGAAGGGCGAATTGCAAGCTGACGAAGGCGGGGCCTACGTGAAGTTTACCCCCGCCTGATGGGCGCCACTGGGACATCGCGCCGTGTCCGAGAGGTGCTGCCAATTCCGTACTCATGCGCCGCACCAAATTTGTCCTATTCGCCGCCTCGTTGCCACGGCTTAGCATCGGATGCGCTATCACCAGATTGATCGCAACTGCTGTTTCGAATCACCCCGGCAGGCCTGCCGACGTTGTTCCAACGCCGATTCCGGGGTGGCGAAGCCGAGCCAAGCCGTGCAGTATTGGCGCGATTGACAGTCATTGCGCACGGACCGTCACGTGCTGTCAGACCACGAACGCAGGTTCCTGTTGACGCGACGGGTCGGGCACCTTGCCACGGCCGATAGCCGAGCCATTCCGCACGTCCTGCCGGTGTGCTTTACGATTGCGCAAGGCACCCTTTACATCACCATCGACGAGAAGCCGAAGCGCGTGGCTGGACCAGCACTCAAGCGCGTCCGCAACATCGAGCGCAACCCGATGGTCGCTGTCGTGGTTGATCGATACGACGAAGACTGGGCCCGGCTTGGCTGGGTTATGTTGCGTGGACGGGCTGAGATCCTGCGCACCGGGACGGAGCACGATCGCGCGCAGGAGCTGCTACGCTCTCGGTACCGCCAGTTGGCGGCTATGCAGATCGCCGAACGGCCCGTCATCGCGGTCCGCCTGGAGCGGGTGACGAGCTGGGGCAACCTGTCCGTGAGCGCGGACGAGGCCGGCTATGATGGTCAAGCCTAGAGGCTGTTGCGACCGTAATGGCGCAAGTCCTGATCGTCGCATTCCGAGATCCTGTAATCCCGCTCGACGCGCGAAGCTCGACAAGCCTTCTCGATGAGGGCTGCGTTCCGACAAACAGCGGTACGTCTGCTCAGTTCTCTGATAGATTGAGAAGGACTTTAGTCGCGCCCCCGATCTGTGCGACTATCACCTGCGGTCGCGTGTGATGGAGAGCCTGGCCGCAACCGAGGAGCACTGAACATGCATGTCGGGCTTACGATGTTTCCGACGGATCACTCGATTCCACCGCAAGACCTTGCCGTCGAGGCGGAGGCGCGAGGTTACGATTCATTGTGGTTGCCGGAGCACAGTCACATTCCGACCAGTCGCAAATCGCCGTGGCCCGGCGGCGCTGAGTTACCGAAGTATTATTACGAAAGCTACGATCCGTTCCTATCGCTCGCCGCTGCCGCCGCGCTGACGAAAACAATCAAGCTTGCGACGGGGATATGTCTTGTCGTCGAGCGTGATCCAATTCACACCGCCAAGGAGGTATCGACCATCGACCGGCTTTCCTCGGGCCGGTTCATTTTCGGCATTGGCGGGGGTTGGAACGAGGAAGAGATGGCCAATCACGGCACTGCGTTTGCAACCCGCTTCAAATTGATGCGTGAGCGGATCCAGGCGATGAAGCAAATCTGGACGCAGTCGACGGCGGCATTTGACGGCGAATTCGTCAAGTTCGAACCCATGATGCAGTGGCCCAAACCGGTTCAAAAACCTCACCCGCCCATCATTGTTGGGGGCGCATTCCCCCACGCAGCAAGACGGGCGATCGCCTACGGCGACGGCTGGATTCCGATCGGCGGCCGCGTGCTGGATCCACTCGAGGTGCTGCCGCAATTCCGTCAAATGGCGAGGGACGCTGGTCGCGATCCTGCGTCGCTCTCCTTCGACGTCTTCGGGGCGCCCCGAGACTTAGAGGTGCTAAAACGCTACCGTGACGCCGGCGTCGATCGGGTGGTCTTGATGCTTCCGACCAAGCCCCGAGACGCGATTTTGCCCATGCTGGATGAAGGCGCCGCCCTCGTGACGGCGCTCTAATTGCTCGGCCTCGAAGAAGATAAGCGACAACATTCAGGGCAGTGTTCTGAGCGTCCGCCAGGTCTGCTATGGGGTCAAAGGCGGAAGTCGCTTGACTAGCTATTCAATCACTTCGTCGGCGCGGGCGAGGACGGTCGGAGGCAACTCGAGGCCCAGGGCCTTGGCGATGCGCAGATTGATTCTAAGATCAAACTTGGTGGGCCGGTCGAAAGGCAAGTTGCCTGGCTTTGCGCCCTTCAGAACGCGATCGACCTGTGCAATCAAGTGACGCGTTGCGTCAGCAAAATCGGGCCCAAACGACATAAAGCCACCGTTAGCGACCCAGTCCGGTGAAGCAAAAATCGCAGGTTTGTTGCTTAGGCCCACCATCTTGATGACTTCGGCCATGTGAGCGTTGAGCACAACATCCGGAACAAAAACAAGCCCGTCAAATCGGGCGAGGATTTCCGGGCTGAGGATTTTCGCGATATTGGCGGGATCATCGATGTGGATCGCTTCAACCTCAAAGCCGAGCTTACGGCCGGTCTCCAAAACGGGCGCAAGGCTCTGTGCGCCGCGCGTGAGTTTTGTCGTCACAGTCCCAAGGTGGACTGCTTGCGGGAGAACCTCGCGCATTAGCTCCACACGTTTGACGCTGGTTTCTTCAGAAAAAACCGCGATTCCGGTTACGTTGTGACCCGGACGGGCGAGGCTATCCGCCAGTCCCGCCGCGACTGGATCAACTGCGGCAAAGGCCACGATCGGAATCGTCTGAGTTGCCTTATAGGCCGCGAGAGCAGCCGGCGTGCTAATCGCGATGATGACATCTACACCGCCTTGTCGCACTAATTCCTGTGCCAGTGCGGGCAGCGCATCGGCATTTCCCGAGGTGTTCCGAAACTCAAGCCGAATATTCCGCCCTTCAACGTAACCAAGCTCGGCCAGAAGGCTTCTGGTCGCGTCAATCTGCGCAGGAATGTCGACCGGTCCCAGTTGGATAACGCGCGGCCTTGCGGCCAGCTGTTGGGCACTTGCAACGAGCGGCCAGCTTATTGCTCCGGTAATGAGCCTAATGAATCCGCGTCGTCGCACCTGACCTCGCTGGAAGCTGCCATGCAGTGGCTAGACTATAGCAATCTCAGACCGCTCGCGAGTGGAAGGACCGTCAGTCTCAGACAATGATCATAATGTCCGACTTGGGTCAAAAGGCAAAATGCTCGCTAGGAGCAGATGTTTTCCGCTTTGGCCCCAGCGTCGGCATGTCCGTCCGGCGACGCCAAAATCGGAAGTGACCCCTATTCGATCACTTCGTCGGCGCGCGTGAGAATCGCTGGCGGGATGTCAATGCCAAGGAGTTTCGCCGTCTTGAGATTGATTACCAGCTCGAATTTGGTGGGCTGCACAACCGGAAGTTCAGAAGGCTTTTCGCCCTTGAGGATGCGTCCGACATAGACGCCTGCTTGCCGCCATGTGTCCGCCAAGTCGGGACCGTAGCTCACAAGGCCGCCGAGAACGGCGTCCACACGGCCGTTGCAGATTGCGGGAATCACGTAGCGGTAAGCCATTGTGATGTGCAGGCCTCGACCGTTGAGGCCAAACAAGGGATCGGTGCTGGGGAAGAACGCACCCACCTTCAAACGGCGCATCGTTGCGAAAGCCTCGTCGAACTCGCTTTCGCTGGTGGCATTGACAATATGAAGGGCTAACCCCAAGGCCTGAGCGGCTGCTTTTGCTTCGGCAATCTGGCCTTCCGCGAGTGTCCCATTCGGGTTGACGAGCAGCGCGACATCTGAGACATGGGGGAGGATATCGCGAAGCAGGCCCATCCGTTTTGCCGTAAGTGCCGTTCCGATGAAGGTCGCCCCGGTGACATTTCCGCCGGGCCGGTTGAAGCTTGCAACAAGGCCGTCGTTAACCGGATCACCGCCATAGGCAAAGACGATCGGTATGGTTGGCGTGGCCCCCTTGGCAGAACGCGCCGGGACCGGCGATCCGGTCGCGAAAATGATCGACACCTGACTCTTCACAAGTTCGGCCGCCAACGCCGGCAACCGGTCGAATTGGCCTTCTGCCGAACGATAAATGACGGTCAGGTTGCGGCCTTCGACGTAGCCGCTCGCCTCGAGACCCGCACGAAAGGACTTGATTGCCCAATCGGCCATTTCATATGAGCTGAGCAATCCCAACGTCGGCTGCTGCTGTGCTTGCGCCGCGAGGGGCCATGCCACCGCGCCTCCAAGAACCGAGATGAACTCGCGTCGTTTCATTGGGTTCCCGGACTAAACGCCTCATCAGCCATCAAAGCCTAACACGTTGCGACCATTCAACGAGAGGGAAAGTGTACAGCGTCAATTGAAACCCTGCCACCCGATGTCCGCTATGGGGTCATCTTCGACCGAATGGGCTCTCCGCGTCATGTCCGGTTTACCCGCGTTAGCGACCGAACTGCGGACATTGCTGGAGGTCCGATCCTTGGGGGCTGGGCGGTTCCCGGGGGTCCCCAAAAACATCTCCGCCGCCGTCAATAGATCGGGAACGAAAGTCCGCGCGGCGACTTTAGAGTGCGAGACCGTCGCTCGCCGTTAACGACGGCGCATGTCGCGGGATAGCCAAAGGTTCCTTGCGCACCCGCTGTTTCACCAAGCGCTCGCGCAGATAGCCAATTGCGGCGGTCTCCGCCCATCCCATTTGGACTGCGAGCCCGAGCATGCGAATGCGCGGCTCGTGTTGGAGCGGAGAAGCCATCGACCTTGGCGTCGGGGTTAATTGGGGTTTCGGCGCGGAACGGAGATTCCGTTATGCGAAACAGCATTGACATTGATTACTCACACAGCCGCGCAATTGTCCAAGAAATTGGCGAAAGACTGCGGTCGTCATTAGAAATAGATCGAGAGCTACCGGCCAGCCTCAGATTGCAAATCGACCGCCTCCGCCAGTCAGAGGGCCAGCCGCAGCCAAACGTTGGGAGGCCGACGACGCGTTGGTGGGCACGCCGCCCACGGACGTGAAGCCAGCCAGATTGCGAGGATGAGCCATTCGATGCCGGCAGGGGCCAATCGCATCGGTTTAGCGATGTCCGAGCTACTTCCGCTCCCCCAACAACGGACATCGCTCAATTCGATCGGCAGGTCCGTTTCGTACCACTTCCGGACTCATGCATCGCAGCAAACTGCCCCTTGCTCGATCACGCGGACTTCCGAGCGCAGCTCAGCGACCGAACTGTGGACATCGCGGGAGTGCGGTTGGTCCACTTCGGACATAACAGAATGACTGTTCAATCTCTCCGCGCCATGTCCGGTTAGCGACCAAACTGCAGAACATGCCGGATGCTCGCTTCGTGCCAATGGCTGCCAATCCGATTAGACCGCCGTCATGCTGCAAAGCGCAGATCTGGCGACTTTGGACGTCGGCACCTTGTCCCTTATCCCTTATGGTGTAACGCGCAGACCCATACGTGGCGCGAGAAAAGAGATGGCAATGGTGCAGTCGATAACGGCCCAATTTCAACAAGACGCAGCCTCCAGTACAGGCCCGATAGCGCCTTCCGATCGCATTGCCGCGATCGACATAGTGCGAGGCATTGCCCTATTCGGCGTCATGGCGATCAACGTCGCAACCATATTCCGGGTCTCAATTTTCGAGCGGTTTCTGCCAGATGGGCTTGATGGGACTTGGCTCGATCGCACACTTTATTCGATATTGATGGTCGGCATCGATCTGAAGGCGTTCGCGCTATTCTCTCTCCTCTTTGGAGTAGGCCTTGCTATTCAATACGATCACCTGTCGGCGAGTTCTCGCCGTACCGCATTGCTTGTCCGGCGGCTGGCGTTTCTTTTGCTCATTGGCGCAGCCCATCTTATTTTCATCTGGAATGGCGACATTTTATTCGAGTACGCAATCGCAGGCTTCGTCGTGCTGCCGTTCCTGTTCTGCCGATTGCGGATACTGACCCTTGTCGGAACCGCGCTGCTCGCGGTGTTCCTCGTATCGTCCTTCTTGCCGGAGATTGTGTCCATGCCGAGCAGAGCTTGGATGACGCAGAACGTCGCCGAGGCCACGCAGATCTACGGTTCCGGCGGCTTTGCGGAAGTGTTGGCCTTCCGCGTTGACGAGCTACCTGCATTCCTGCCTCTGCATGTGTCCATGTTTCCCCGAACGGTTGCCTTGATGCTGATTGGAGCGGCAGCATGGCGTGCGGACTTATTCCGCACGGGATCGCGAGCGAACCTGCGCTTGCCGTTGCTGGCAGCTGTTGGAATTCTTATTGGTGGAGCTCTCGCGGCGACACACGAGAATGAGTGGCTCCGCGTGGGATGGAGGACAGAACTCGTGGTCGAACGCTTAGGTACAGTGCTGTTGGCGTGCGGTTACGGTGCGGCAATCATTTGGGCAACGGAAAAGCCAACGGGCCGGAAGCTCCTGGCCTGGGCCGCACCCATTGGGCGGATGGCGTTCACCAACTACCTCATGCAATCCGTGATCTTCGGCTGGATCTTTTATGGGTATGGGCTCGGCCTGTTCGGCAAGCTGGGTGTTACGGCCGCTCTCGCCATCGGCATCGGGGTTTACTTCCTACAAGTCGCCTTCAGCGCGTATTGGTTGCAGCGGTATCTCTATGGGCCAGTGGAATGGCTCTGGCGCGGCGCCATGTATGGAAGATGGCAACCCTTCCGGCTTTCGCGGGAGTTGGTGGCAATTAACTCGAAAAATTGAGATTTCCTTGATTCGCCAGGCCCGGGTCCACGTCCGAGTGGTTCATGTATACGTTGCGGTTACGACAAGATGGAGTTGCGGGTGAAACAATCTCCCAATAAAGGGGCAGCGCTTGCGGGAACAATTGACCTTGGCGACTTGACCGTTAACCGATTGGGCTTCGGCGCGATGCGTCTATGCGGAGAATCGGCTTGGGGAAGACCAAGGGATCGGGGGCACGCCAATCGGGTTCTGCATCGAGCGGTCGAGCTTGGCGTGAATTTTATTGACACTGCCGATAGCTACGGCCCTGAGGTGAATGAGACACTGATCTCGGAGGCGCTGTATCCCTACCCTCCGGGTTTGGTCATTGCCACGAAAGGTGGCTTGGTGCGACCAAACCGCCGATCTTGGGTCGAGGACGGTCGCCCCGACCATTTGCGGCGCGCGATTGAAGGCAGCTTACAGCGCTTGCGGCTGGAACGCATCGATTTGTATCAATTCCATGCGCCTGACCCTGATGTGCCATTTAGCGAGTCGGTTGGAGCACTGGCTGATTTACAGCGCGTAGGCAAAGTTCGCCATATCGGCATTTCGAACGTCACGGTTACACAGCTCGAGATGGCGCGCTCAATCACACCAATCGTGTCGGTTCAGAACATGTACAATCTACGAAACCGAACCTGCGAAGACGTACTCGCCGCGTGCGAGCGTCTGGGAATTGCTTTTCTGCCCTGGTATCCCTTGGGTGGCAAACGCGGCCTAAAGGCACTCAAGATAAAACAGGTCGCCTCGCGTCGCGGTCTCACGCACGCAGCCTTATCCTTTGCTTGGCTGCTCGCCAAATCACCCGTTATGCTGCCAATCCCCGGCACCCGATCCATCGAGCACCTAGAGGATAATGTGCTTGCGGCCGCCATCAAGCTTGCGCCGGAAGACTTCGACGATTTGGGATGAAGGTGCGCTTTGGTCGCGCGCGCTCTGAGTCTCATTTGATTTGGGAACACGCGCGGAAAGCCACATCCCCAGTTCGCGGGCCAGGCGTTGTTCCTCAAGGGAACGGTCAACCGCGTTGACCGATTGCGTTATCTAACGTGGCACTACTGCAGCACCGACATCGACGGAAACATCTTGCGGCGCAGCTACGGAACAACATTACATCTGAAAATCTTCGGAACGAAACGGCTCGCCAGTCTTTCTGGGCCTTTGGGGAGGTGCCCATGACATCTCAGGCTACAGAAGGCGCGTGCGCGTTCGCTTGGCGGAACTACTTGCTACTCCACAGCGGTATCAGCGAGAACGATAACAGGCGTTCCGCCCTTTATCGCTATGTCACTGATCTTCGTGATACCGGCGAATATGATTTCGATCTCTTGCAAACAGCGGCAGTCGCTTACTTGAGAAAGCTGGACGAACTGCATGACGACCGAGGTGCGAGACTCGCAGCAGATCAAGCTTTGGCCGAGTGTTTGGTTTCACGCAGTGCACAATAGGACATAACACCAGAAAGGAGCGAACAGCCATGGCAGAAAAGACCTCCAACGCAACGCACGACCAACAAGGCCGTATCACCGCAGCGACAGCAATCGGCATGAATGCCTTAAAGCCAATTTTGCACTTTCAAGTCTCGATGCTGAGGATGTGGGCGAACAGTATCGAGCGGTTCGCGGGCAAGTACGAAAAGGGGTTGGAAGAAACCGCTACTACCGTCGAGGAACAGTCAGACAAGGAACGCGCCGCTTGAATCAGCGCGAATGCCTGGACGGCGAACCCCGGTAAAGCGATGCGCCGGTGTTCCATTTGTTCCTCCGACTGCTGGTGCCATTTTTGGGCGAACGCACGTCACCGGACGACGTTCCGGTTTCATCGATCACGTTGGCTTTTCTCATCGGCAACCGACGCGAAGTCTGATCTTGATGATGCCGGAAACCGAAATTGCGAGCCAGAGCGTTTTCAAACGAAGTGGAAACAGGTTCGCGTCAAGAAAACGGGGCAAATCCGGAATCCAGAACCCCGTTTCAATTCTCTCGAAACGGAAAAATCTCTAGTAGACCGCATTGCCGGAGCGAACCGGCGGCTGCGCGCCCCTGACGTTTGGTGATGGCGCGACCGGCACAACCGGCGCGGCCGTTACAGGCGCGGCCGCGGAGGGGCGACATTTGTTGCGCAACCAGACTTCGTCGGCCAGCCTGGCTTGCCCGCGGACGGAGATGTAGTCATTGCGATAGGCGAGTTCGGCCACCACGGGACCGGCGACGCCGGTATCGGCCTTCGCCATCAGTCCCTGCAATTCCGCCTGGCGCGTGGCGAGGGACTTTCGTTCGCGCTCCAGTTGCTTGCAATCGTACAAATCGTATTTGGCAGGATCGGCGAAGGCCGATGTCATACTGTCGCTCATATCGGCGCAGCCGCTAAGCCCGGCGCCGAGCACGAACAGGGCCATCGCGGTGGCGGCGGCAAGCGGCAACGGCCGGGACAGGGCGAAGCGGGCGATCATCTGACCTTCGTAAACGGACAAGCTTGAGGTTGCGTAAAGCAGGCACCGGTGACGGGATTGAGGCTTTGCTTTAAACAGCGCACTCGCTTAAGCAAAGCCCGCGCGTTTTCCCCGGCCCAACCCAATTCCCTTGCTCCAGAAAACGCGCTAAGTACCTGATCTCGTGATACATAAGCGGACGTGGCGGAACTGGTAGACGCAAGGGACTTAAAATCCCTCGATGGCAACGTCGTGTGGGTTCGAGTCCCACCGCCCGCACCAATAGCCTGCCCAAGCCGCAGTCTTCGGGGCGGCTT
Organism: Bradyrhizobium sp.; assembly: GCA_036266415.1. Taxonomy (GTDB): domain Bacteria; phylum Pseudomonadota; class Alphaproteobacteria; order Rhizobiales; family Xanthobacteraceae; genus Bradyrhizobium. The sequence continues at coordinate 20,766 of DATANB010000143.1, forward strand.
GCACCCATGGTGCTTCGCTTGATGCAACTGGCAAATACAGGCGATGCGGGAATTTCTCGATGCCAGCCGAGGCTCGGGCGATGAAAACGGCCGCGCAAGCTGAACGAGGCGACGTCGCCCGCTCGCCGAAAGCCGCACTGCGGGTGGCCGTGGCCGGTCTGGGGGCGATCGGCTTTGAGGTCGCCAAGGCGCTCGATCGGGGAATACCGGGCTGCGTGCTGAGCGCGGTTTCCGCCAACGACCGCGGCAAGGCGGCGAAACGCCTGTCGCATCTCGGTTCCCCGCCGCCGGTCGTTGCGCTCGGCGAACTCGCGCCACTCGCCGATATCGTCGTCGAATGCGCGCCGGCAAATCTGCTTCCCGCGATCGCCGAGCCGTTTCTCAAAGCCGGCAAGACGGTCGTCGCGCTGAGCGCGGGCGCCATCCTCAGCCACTGGCACCTGGTCGAGCTGGCGCGCCGGCATGGCGGCCAGATTGTCGTCCCCACCGGCGCGCTGCTCGGCCTCGATGCCGTGACGGCGGCGGCCGAAGGAAAAATCCGCAGCGTGCGGATGATCACCCGCAAGCCCGTGCGCGGTCTCGCGGGGGCGCCGTATCTCGCCGAACACAGCATCCGCATTGAAGAGATCACCGAACCGCTGCGCGTTTTCAAGGGCACCGCGCGCGAGGCGGCGATCGGGTTTCCGGCCAATCTCAACGTGGCGGTCGCACTCTCACTCGCCGGTATCGGGCCCGATGACACCACCCTGGAGATCTGGGCCGATCCCTCGCTGACGCGGAACACCCACCGCATCGAGGTCGATTCCGATTCGGCTGCCTTCTCGATGTCGATCGAAAACGTGCCGAGCGACAATCCCCGAACCGGCCGCATCACCGCGCTGTCGGTGATCGCTTATTTGCGAAAGCTGAACGCGCCGCTGCGGGTGGGAACCTGATTTTCCCCTCCATGACCCAGCTCTCGAAAATCACCATCGCCCCCGCCCTCACCTTCGACGCCCTCGTCGCAGGAGAGCCCGGCGCGCCGCTGGTGCTGTTGCTGCACGGCTTTGCCGAATCGATGCATTGCTGGCGCGCGCAGGTGACGGCGCTTGCGGATGCCGGTTACCGCGCGATCGCCCCGAGCCAGCGCGGCTATTCGCCGGGCGCGCGGCCGGATCCCGGCGATACCGCCAACTATCACATCGAGCGGCTGATGGATGACGCAATGGCGATCGTGAAGGCCGCAGGCCATGGCGAGGCGCGCTTTCATCTCGTCGGCCACGACTGGGGCGGCAGCATCGCTTGGGCGCTCGCCGATCGATATCCTGCGCGGCTGGCCTCGCTCACCGTGTTGTCGCGGCCGCACCCCAACGCCTTCAACCGCGCGCTGCTGGCGACTGACACCGCCGAACAGGCTGAGCGCTCGCGGCACCACAAGGCGTTCCTCGAGCCCGATGCGGCCAACGTGGTTCTTGCCGACGACGCCCGATGGCTGCGCGAGCGGCTTGCCGCCGCCGGCGTTCCCGCCGCCGCTATCACGCAGCATCTTGCCGTGCTCGGCAACAAGACAGCGATGGAAGCGGCACTGGCCTGGTACCGCGCCCGCGGCGCGATCCGCGCCCCGCTCGGGCCGATCCGGGTGCCCACGCTCTACATCTGGGGCGATGCCGACGACACCGTCGGCCGGATCGCCGCCGAGGGCACGGCTGATTTTGTCAGCGCGCCGTATCGCTTCGAGGTGTTTGCCGGCGTCGGCCATTTTGCCGCCGACCAGGCGCCCGATCGCGTCAGCGAGCTATTGTTGCAACACGTCGCAGCCTATCCGGCCTGACGGATCTCGCGTCCCTGCCTCACTCCGACTTGTCGATATTCCAGAAGACCGGAGTGGCCGGGCCATCGAGCACGCCGCTGAGCGATTTCCGCCACGCACTTGGCGCGAGATATTGCCCGAGCGGGATATAGATCACCTGATCATAGGCTTCCTTCTGGATGTCAGCGGCGATCTTCTTCTGCTCCTCCAACGTGCCCGAACGCGCATAGGCGTCCTTCAACTGTTCGATCTTGGCGTCTTCCGCCCAGCCGAACCAGCCGCCATTCTTGCCCCTGCCGCCGATGGAGAAGTTGGCGATCGGATTGACGACGTCGGCGCCGGCCCAGTTGGTGAAGAACATATTCCAGCCGCCCTCCTTCGGCGGTTTCTGGCTGGCGCGGCGAGAGACAACGGTCTGCCAGTCGGTGGCCTGCACATCCACCTTGAATCCGGCGTCGCGCAACAGTTGCGCGGCGACGATCGGCTGCGCCTTCAATGTCACGACGTCGCCGGGCGCCATGATAACCACGGGGGTGCCGTCATAGCCGGATTCGGCGAGCGCCTTTTTCGCGGCCGCCATGCCGTTGCCTTTTACCAGTGTCTCCGAGCCCTCCTCGGTGGCCAGCGGCGTGCCGCAGACGAAGAATGCGCCGCAGATTTTGTAATATTCGGGATTGCCGACCAGCGCGTCCAGCACGTCCTTCTGGTTCATCGCCAGCAGCGCGGCGCGGCGCACCTTGACGTTATCGAACGGCGGATAGAGGAAATTCATGCGTCCGAGCGTCTGGAAGCCCAGCTTGTTCAGGGTTTCGATCTTGATATCCTTGTTGGCGGCCAACACCGGCAACAGATCGAACGGCGGATTCTCCATGAAATCGATATCGCCGGACTGCAGCGCGTTCACCGCGGTCTGCGCATCCGCCATCGTGATCCATTCGACCCGGTCGACCTTGACCACCTTGCCGCCGGCGGTCCAGCTCGCGGGCTCCTTGCGCGGCACGTAGTCCTTGTTCTTCTCATAGACCGCCTTCACGCCCGGCTGGAATTCCGCCTGCACGAATTTGAAGGGGCCGGAGCCGATCTGTTCCTTGATCTGTTGGCCGGCGGGCGTCTCGGCCAGCCGCTTCGGCATCATGAACGGCACGTAGGACGACGGCTTGCCGATCGAATCCAGCACCAGGCCGTAGGGCTCTTTCAGTTTCAGCGTAATCGTCTTGGCGTCGGTGGCCTCGATGCTGGCGGTAAAATCCATCAGCTTCTGGCCCATATTGTCGTTCTTGCCCCAGCGCTTCAGCGAGGCCACACAATCTTCCGCGGTGACCGGCGCGCCATCATGCCATTTCAGGCCGTCGCGCAGCGTGAAGGTGTAGGTCAGCTTGTCGTCGGAGACCTTCCAGTCCGCCATCTGCGGCTGGATCTTGAAATTGGCATCGGTCGCCAGCAGCGTGTCATAGACCATGTAACCATGATCGCGCGTGATATAGGCGGTGGTGAAGCCGGGATCGATAACGCGCAGATCGGAATGCATCACCGCGGTGATGGTTCTGCCGGCGGCGGCTACCGCCGGCGACACGAGGCCGGCCGCCAGCGCGAGTGCCGCGATGCCGGATGCGATCGCGGCGGGTTTCCAACGCGGGATTTGCAACATTTCTGACTCTCCTGACGTGAAACTGGTCAAAACCCGATGATTTGCCGTGCATCAAGTGCGTTATTTGGGCGCGCTAACGTGCTGCAAATCTTCTGCTTTTTTGAGACTTGCACCAAGCGAGTCGCGCGTCAACAAGGTTTTGGCGCACAGCTCCACCCAAATGCAAATGCGCGGCTGGCGCGCATGTTTCACTTTACAAATTCACCGTCGGTCATTCTCGTATCTCCCATTGATGTCAGCCGTTCAAGCCAGCCCGCAACCCAAAGAGAAAACACATGAACCCGGCCAACCTTCCCTTCGATTCCGAAGCCATGCTGGCTGGACTGCGCACCTGGGTGGAATGCGAAAGCCCGACCTGGGACGCATCCGCCGTCGAGCGCATGCTCGACATCGCCGCGCGCGACATGGCGATCATGGGGGCGTCGATCGAGCGCATCGCCGGGCGGCAGGGATTTGCCGGTTGCGTCCGCGCCCGGTTCCCGCATCCGAAACAGGGCGAACCCGGGATCCTGATCGCCGGCCATTTCGATACCGTTCACCCCGTCGGCACGCTCGAGAAATTGCCGTTCCGGCGCGAGGGCAACAAATGCTTCGGTCCCGGCATCTTCGATATGAAAGGCGGCAGTTACCTCGCGCTGGAGGCGATAAGGCAACTGGCGCGCGCGGCCTTCACGACGCCGCTGCCGATCACCGTGCTGTTCACGCCGGACGAGGAAGTCGGCACCCCCTCCACCCGCGACATCATCGAGGCGGAGGCCGCGCGCAACAAATTCGTGCTGGTGCCCGAACCGGGCCGGGCCAATAACGGCGTCGTCACCGGGCGCTACGCGATCGCGCGGTTCAACCTCGAGGCAACCGGCAAACCGAGCCACGCCGGCGCCCTGCTGTCGGCCGGACGATCGGCCATCCGCGAGATGGCGCGCCAGATCATCGCCATCGACGGCATGACCACGGAAGACTGCACCTTCAGCGTCGGCGTCGTGCATGGCGGGCAATGGGTCAATTGCGTCGCCACCACCTGCACCGGCGAAGCGCTCAGCATGGCCAAGCGCCAGCCCGATCTCGACCGCGCCGTCGAGCGGATGCTGGCGCTGTCGGGGACCGCCAACGATGTGACGTTCAAGGTGACGCGCGGCGTGACGCGGCCGGTATGGGAGCCCGACGCGGCCGCCATGGCGCTGTATGAGAAGGCGCGCGGCTTGGCCAAGGCAATGGGCCTTGAGCTTCCTCATGCCAGCGCCGCCGGCGGTTCCGACGCCAATTTTACCGGCGCGATGGGAATCCCCACGCTCGACGGATTGGGCGTTCGCGGCGCCGATCCGCATACGCTGAACGAACATATCGAGGTCGACAGCCTGGCCGAGCGCGGCCGCCTGATGGCGGGATTGCTGGCGACGCTGGAGTGAGGGCAAGGACAGAGAAACCCTTCCGTCATGGCCGGGCTTCGTCCGGCCATCCACGTCTTGCTTTCAACCGCAAGACAGCAAGAAAGACGTGGGGACAAGCCAGGACAAGCCCGGGCATGACGAGGGAGTTAGCCAGTGGCCTACGTGCTTTGACGGATTGCCCGCGTCGGCCCAGAATGGTCGCAATGGCATAGGATTTGCTCGCCTGTTACGGTACGGGCGGGAACATAATCCGCGACAGCCGTAGGACCGGTTGCCGCATGATCCGATGGACACCGATGCTCGGATACCTGCTCCGCCGCGTGCTGGCCGCCATTCCCGTGATGGGCGTGGTGGCGCTGTTCGTGTTTCTGCTGCTGAGGCTGACGCCCGGCGATCCCGCCGCGATCCTGGCCGGCGACAACGCGACCCCCGAGCAGCTTGAGCGCATCCGCACCTCGCTCGGCCTCAACGAGCCGCTCTATGAGCAATTTTTCAACTGGATCGGCAAGCTCCTGCATGGCGATCTCGGGGTCTCCCTGATCTCGCATGTGCCGGTGCTGCAAATGATCGGCCAGCGCGTCGAGCCGTCGATCTCGATCGCGCTGTCCACCATCGTGCTTTCGATTCTGATCGCGGTGCCGCTCGGGGTAATCGCGGCGTGGAAACACGGCACCTGGATCGACCGCTTCGTGATGGGGTTGTCGGTGATCGGCTTCTCGGTCCCGGTATTCGTGATCGGTTACGTCCTGATCCAGGTTTTCGCCATCGATCTGCACTGGCTGCCGGTGCAGGGTTTCAAAAGCATCAGCGCGGGCCTCACGCCGTTCCTTGAGCGCCTCATTCTGCCGACCTGCACGCTGTCCTTTATCTATGTCGCCCTGATCGCGCGGATGACCCGCGCATCGATGCTGGATGTGCTGGGCGAGGATTATGTGCGCACCGCGCGGGCCAAGGGCATCCGGGAGAGCGCGGTGTTGCTGCGCCACGCGCTGCGCAACGCCGCCGTGCCCGTCATCACCGTGATCGGCACCGGATTCGCGTTGTTGATCTCGGGCGTCGTCGTCACCGAAAGCGTGTTCAACCTGCCCGGCGTCGGCCGCCTCACCGTCGATGCCGTGCTGGCGCGCGATTATCCGGTGATTCAGGCGATGATTCTTCTGACCTCGGGTATCTATGTCATGGTCAATCTTTTGATCGACATCGCCTATACCTTGCTCGATCCCAGGATCAGGTACTGATGGCGGTCGAAACCCTCCCCGAACCCTCGATACCCGTCACCGCGCCGTTGCGGCCGGGACTCGGATTCCTCACGGCGACGCCGATCATTGCCGCCGCCACCACCTGCCTTGCGCTGGTTATTGCCTCGGCGATCCTGGCGCCCTGGCTTTCGCCGCACGATCCCCTGATGCTGGCGCCGGCGCAGCGGCTGAAGCCGTCCAGCGCACAATTCCTGCTCGGCACCGACGGCTACGGCCGCGACGTGCTGTCGCGAATTCTCTATGGCGGGCGGATTTCGCTGCTGATCGGTCTGGGCGCCGCGGTATTCAGCGTCGGCATCGGGCTTCTGATCGGGCTTTTCTCCGGATTCTTCCGATGGCTCGACGCGGTGATCATGCGGATCATGGACGGGCTGATGGCGATCCCGAGCATTCTGCTCGCCATCGCCGTGGTCTCGTTGTCGGGCGCCAGCCTGACGACGGTGCTGGTCGCCATCACCATTCCGCAAATTCCGATCGTGGCGCGGCTGGTGCGCTCGGTGGTGCTTTCGGCGCGCGAGGAACCCTATGTGGAAGCCGCCATCTCGGTCGGCTCCAGCCTGCCCAAGATCATGTGGCGGCATCTTTTGCCGAACACGGTCGCGCCGCTGATCGTGCAAGGCACCTACATCTGCGCGTCCGCCATTCTCACCGAGGCGATCCTGTCGTTTCTCGGCGCCGGCATCAGCCCGGAGACCCCGACCTGGGGCAACATCATGGCGGAGGGACGCGCCTATTTCCAGATCAAGCCGTCGCTGATCTTCTGGCCGGGGCTGTTGCTGTCGACCGCGATCCTCAGCGTCAATCTGATCGGCGACGCCGCGCGCGACGCGCTCGACCCCCGCATGAAGCAGCGCGAGGGCGGCAAGTGATGTCACATTATAACTATCCGTCATTTCGGGGCGATACGAAGCAACACTCTGTCATTCCGGGATGGTCCGAAGGACCAGACCCGGAATCCAAGGATTCTCCGATGTGCAATTGCACATCGCAGTTCGATGCTTCGCATCGCCCCGGAATGACCAGCCTTGGTTCTACGCGCCTCGCAATGACGGCGGAGCGCGATGAGCATGAATAACGCCGTTCTTTACATCGACGATCTCGTCGTCAGCCTCGGCAAGGATTCCCGCAATGCGCGCGTCATCGACGGCGTCTCGCTGCAAGTGCGCGAGCGTGAAACCCTGTGCCTGGTCGGCGAAAGCGGGTCAGGCAAATCGGTCACAGCGCTGAGCGTGATGGGACTATTGCAAAAGGGCTCGCTGGCGCCGACCGGCGGCAGCATAAAACTGGTCGGCGAGGAACTTCTCGCCGCCAGCGACCGCCGGCTGCGGCAGCTGCGCGCCACCACCATGGCGATGATCTTCCAGGAGCCGATGACGGCGCTCAATCCGGTGGTGCCGGTTGGCCGCCAGATCGACGAGGTGCTGCGCGCCCATACCGATCTCGACGCGCGCACCCGACGCAGGCGCATCCTCGACATGATGGAACAGGTGCGCCTGCCCGAGGTCGAACGCATTTTCGCCTCCTATCCGCACCGGCTGTCGGGCGGCCAGCGCCAGCGCATCATGATCGCGATGGCGCTGGTGCTGGAGCCGAAGCTTTTGATCGCCGATGAGCCGACCACGGCGCTCGATGTCACGACGCAAAAGCAAATTCTGACGCTGATCCGCGATCTGCAGCGCGATCACGACACCGCCGTCCTCTTCATCACCCATGACATGGGCGTGGTCGCGGAGATCGCCGACCGCGTCGCGGTGATGCGTCAGGGGCAGCTGGTGGAAACCGGAACTCTTCATGACATCCTGCGCACGCCCACGATGGAATACACCCGCAACCTGCTTTCGGCGGTTCCGAGCCTGGTGCCGCGGCTGCCACGCGCGGACTCAACCGAACCGGTGGTGCTGGAGACCAACGAACTCGGCAAAGTCTATCGCGAGCACTCTTTCTTGGGCGGGTGGCGCGAAGTCGCCGCCGCTCACAACGTCACGCTGACGCTGCATAAGGGCCGCACCCTCGGCATTGTCGGCGAAAGCGGCTCCGGCAAATCCACGGTGGCGCGCTGCATCGTCCGGCTGATCGATCCGACTTCCGGCGGCATTCGTCTCGCCGGGCGCGAAATCTCCGAACTGTCGCGCCAGCTGCTGCAGCCGCACCGCAAGCGCATCCAGATCATTTTCCAGGATCCCTATCGCTCGCTCAATCCGCGCATCACGGTCGGCGAGACCATCGCCGAGGGCCCGATCAATTACGGCATGTCGCATGCGGATGCGCTGGAAAGGGCGCGCGAACTCCTGGAACTGGTCGATCTGCCGACCGACGCGATCTCGCGCTATCCGCACCAGTTCTCCGGCGGCCAGCGCCAGCGTATCGCTATTGCCCGGGCGCTGGCGCTCGATCCCGACGTGCTGGTGGCGGATGAGGCAGTTTCCGCGCTTGACGTATCCGTGCAGGCGCAGGTGCTGGAACTGCTCGACGAAATCCAGACCCGGCTCGGCATCGCGCTGTTGTTCATCACCCACGATCTGCGGGTCGCCGCGCAAATCTGCGACGACGTCGCCGTGATGCAGCATGGCCGCATCGTCGAACAGGGACCGGCGGCGCAAATCCTGACCAATCCGCAAGTTGCCTATACAAGGCAGCTGCTCGACGCCGCCCCCGGACGGGGGTGGGATTTCGCGAATTTCAGGCCCGTTGCGGTGACCGGAGCCACGGCGACATAAGTCCGCCTTCCCGTCATGCCGGGGCGATGCAATGCATCGAACCCGGAATGACGAATCCTAAATTGCGTCGCTTCACTCAATGACGGGACGCACACGGGCATGCAAAACTGGGTTGCTTCGTCGCTTGCGCTTCCGGCAGTGAGGAGTCTAACGTGATGCGCGAACACCTGACTGAGAGAATTGATGGCCCGCATCGCCGTTGGCGGCTTCCTGCACGAAACCAACACCTTCGCGCCGACGAAGGCGGGGTATGACGCCTTTATCCATGGCGGGGGCTGGCCGCGCATGGAACTGGGAGCCGACATCCCGAGGAATATTCGCAGCATCAATGTCGGGCTTGCCGGCTTCATCGAGGCAGCGGAGGAACAAGGCTGGGACCTTGTCCCGACCATTTTCGCCGCGGCAACGCCATCGGCACATGTTACCGAAGACGCGTTCGAGCGCATCGCCAAGGTGATGATCGACGGCATCACGGCAGCAGATCAGATCGACGCCGTCTATCTCGACCTGCACGGGGCGATGGTGACCGAGCATCTCGACGACGGTGAAGGCGAGATCCTGGCCCGCGTCCGCAAAGTGATCGGCCGCGACCTGCCGCTCGTGGTCAGCCTCGACCTGCACGCCAATGTCACGCCCGAGATGGTGGAGCATGCGGATGCGCTGATCGCGTACCGTACCTATCCGCATGTCGACATGGCCGATACCGGGCGCGCCTGCGCCGAGCACCTGGCGCTGATGCTGAACACGAAGCAGCGTTTTGCGAAAGCCTTCCGGCAATTGCCGTTCCTGATTCCGATCAGCTGGCAATGCACCATCGACCAGCCGGCCAAGGGCATCTACGAGAAGCTGGCGGCGCTGCAGGGCGAGGCGGTACCGACGCTGTCCTTTGCGCCCGGTTTTCCCGCTGCCGATTTCAAAGACTGCGGGCCGAGCGTGTTTGCCTATGGCCGCACGCAGGCGGACGCCGATGCCGCGGCCGACAGGATCGCGGCGATCATCGAAAATCATGAAGACGATTTCGACGGCAAGATCTATTCGCCGGACGAAGGCGTGCTTCGTGCGATGGAGCTGGCGAAGGCGGCGAGCAAGCCGATCGTGATCGCCGACACCCAGGACAATCCGGGCGCCGGCGCCGATTCCGACACCACGGGCATGCTGCGCGCGCTGGTGCGAAACGGCGCCACCAGGGCCGCGATCGGCGTGATCTGGGATCCGGAATCCGCGAGGGCCGCGCATGCGGCCGGCGTCGGCGCCACGGTCACGCTCGCGCTCGGCGGCAAATCAGGCATCCCCGGTGACCAGCCTTATAAGGAAACCTTCGTCGTTGAAGAACTGTCCGACGGCAGGTTCATTGCACCCGGCCCCTATTTCGGCGGCCGCACCATGGAAATGGGCCCCTCCGCTTGCCTGCGCATCGGCGATGTCAGAGCCATCGTCGCCTCCCACAAGGCGCAGCTCGCCGATCAGGCGATGTACCGCTATGTCGGCATCGAGCCGACCGAGCAGGCTATCCTCGTCAACAAGAGCTCGGTGCATTTCCGAGCCGATTTCGAGCCGATAGCCGCTCAGCTTCTGATCTGCGCCGCGCCGGGCGCGATGCCCGCCGATACCGCCGCGCTGCCGTGGACGCGGTTGCGTCCGGGCATTCGCGTCAGGCCGAACGGTCCCGCCTTCGTTCCCGCGACCAAGTCACGTTCAACCTCTGCTGCAACCGGATAACAGACATGCCCAACATCGACCGCATCGAAGGCTATGCCGACGAACTCACCGCGATCCGCCGGGATCTGCACGCGCATCCCGAAATCGGTTTCGAGGAAGTCCGCACCTCCGGGATCGTCGCCGACAAGCTGAAGCAATGGGGCATCGAGGTGCATCGCGGCCTCGGCGGCACCGGCGTGGTCGGCGTGCTCAAGGGCAAGGGCAGCGGGACAAAACGCATCGGCTTGCGCGCCGACATGGACGCGCTGCCGATGGAAGAGAACACCAATCTCAAATGGCGCTCGACCATCCCCGGCCGCTTCCACGGCTGCGGCCATGACGGCCATACCACCATGCTGCTCGGCAGCGCGCGCTATCTCGCCGAGACCCGCAATTTCGACGGCACCGTGCATTTCATCTTCCAGCCGGCCGAAGAAGGCCTCGGCGGCGCGCGCGCCATGATCAAGGACGGGTTGTTCGAGAGATTTCCCTGCGACGAGGTCTACGGCCTGCACAATGCCCCCGACCTCAACCATGGCGAGGTTGCGATCCTTCCAGGCCCGGCGATGGCCGGCGCCGACTTCTTCGACATCACCATCCAGGGCTATGGCGCGCATGGCGCGATGCCCGAGCGATCGAAGGACCCGATCGTGATCGCGATGACGCTCGGACAGGCGCTGCAGACCATCGTCAGCCGCAACGTCGATCCCTTGAAATCGGCGGTGCTGTCGATCACCCAGATCCACGCCGGCTCCGCCTACAACGTGATTCCCGGCGAAGCGAAACTCTGCGGCACCGTCCGCGCCTTTTCCGACGAGGTGCGCGCGATGATCCGTGAGCGGATGCGCGCGCTCTGCGCTGGCATCGCCAGCGCCTTCCATGTCGAGATAACAGCCGATATCCGCGACACCTTCAGCGTGCTGGTGAATCAGGAAGAGCAATCCCGCGTGGTCGAGGCGGCGGCGCGTACGGTGGTAGACCCGGCGAAAGTCATTACCAGGACGCAGCCGAAGATGGGCAGCGAGGACTTTGCCGATATGATGCAGGCGGTGCCCGGCGCCTATTTCTGGGTCGGCCACGACGGCTCGGTGCCGGTGCACAATCCCGGCTATGTCCTGGACGACAAGATACTGCCTGTTGGCGCCAGCATTTTCGCGCGCATCATCGAAACCCGGCTTCCGGCAGGCGCCCATGCATAAATCGGCATCGAGGGAAACGGTGACGTCGCTGCACGATCTTTCCGCCGTCGACCTGATCGCCGGCTTTCGGGCCAGGCAATTCTCGCCGTCCGAAGTGCTGGAGGACGTACTTTCGCATGTCGCGGTGTGGGAGCCGCACATCCAGGCGCTGTACGCCTTCGATCCCGATGGCGCGCGCGCCACTGCCAGAGCCTCGACCGAACGCTGGCAGAAAGGCGAGCCGACGGGCTCGCTCGATGGCGTGCCGGTCACCATCAAGGACAATATCGCCACCAAGGGCGTGCCGGTGCCGCTCGGTGCCGCCAGCGTCAAGCTCGTGCCTTCGCCGGTCGACGCGCCGCCGGTGGCGCGACTGCGCGAGGCGGGCGCGGTGATCTTTTCCAAAACCACCATGCCGGATTACGGCATGCTGTCGTCGGGGCTGTCGAGTTTTCACCCCCTGACCCGCAATCCCTGGGATCTCAGCAAGAACCCCGGAGGCTCCAGCGCCGGGGCCGGCGCGGCCGGCGCCGCCGGCTACGGTCCGCTGCATCTCGGCACCGATATCGGCGGCTCGGTGCGGCTGCCGTCGTGCTGGTGCGGCCTGGTGGGCCTGAAGCCGAGCCTGGGGCGAATTCCGATCGACCCGCCCTATGTCGGCCGCGTCGCGGGTCCGATGACCCGCACCGTCGATGACGCCGCGCTGATGATGAGCGTGCTGTCGCGTCCCGACCGCCGCGACGGCATGAGCCTGCCGCCCGATAGCATCAACTGGAAGGGACTGGAAAAGCCCTCACGAAAATTGCGCATCGGGCTGATGCTCGATCCCGGCGTCGGCCAGGCGCTGGAGAAAGACGTGCGCGCGGTGGCCGTCATGGCCGCGAAAGCCTTCGAGACGGCCGGCGCCGCCATTGCCGAGGTCGGGGGCGTGCTGACGCGCGAGATGCTCGACGGCCTCGACAATTTCTGGCGCGCCCGGATGTGGGACGATCTTTCCAGACTTATCCCTGCCGACCGCGCCAAGGCGCTGCCCTATATCTGCAATTGGGCGGAGCGCGGTGCGAAACTGTCAGGCGTCGACGTGATCAGGGGCTTTAATGCCACCATGGCGATCCGGGCCGCCGCGGCAAAACTGTTTGCCGAGATCGACTACGTGATCTCGCCGGTATCCCCGGTGGTGAATTTCGCCGCCGAGCTCGCCTCCCCGATCAACGATCCCGAAAAACCGTTCGAGCACATCGCCTACACCGTGCCGTGGAATATGTCGGAAAACCCGGCGGTGTCGATCAATGGCGGCTTCAGCGCAAAAGGCTTTCCGATCGGGGTGCAGATCATCGGCCGTCGCTTCGACGATCTAGGGGTGCTCGCGATGGCGAAGGCGTTCGAGGGTCTGCGGGGCGCGCAACGGCCGTGGCCGAGCCCGCCGAGGAAGTAGCTACTCCCGTCATTGCGAGCGAAGCGAAGCAATCCACAAAGCAACAAGAAAGAATGGATTGCTTCGTCGCTTCGCTCCTCGCAATGCCGAGACGATAATCAAGAACACCGAGAGAGGAATACCCCGATGGCGTATGAGACGATCAAATACGAGGTCGCCGAGCAGATCCTCACCATCACGCTGAACCGGCCCGATAAGCTCAACGCCTTCAACGGCGTCATGCAGCAGGAAATGATCGACGCCTTCGATGCCGCCGATAACGACGACGATATCCGGGCCATCATCGTCACCGGCGCGGGGCGCGGCTTCTGCGCCGGCGCCGATCTTTCCGCCGGCGCCGACACTTTCGATCGCGACGTCCGGCGCGGCCCGGTCAGGCGCCTCGCCAGCGGCAAGGTCGACTACAGCGATCCGCAGGTGCGCGACGGCGGCGGCCAGCTGACGCTGCGGATCTTCAAATGCCTGAAGCCCGTGATCGCGGCGGTGAACGGCCCCGCGGTCGGCATCGGCGTCACCATGCAGCTCGCGATGGACATTCGCATCGCCTCCGAAGCCGCGCGCTTCGGTTTTGTATTCTCCCAGCGCGGCATCGTGCCGGAGGCGGCCTCGAGCTGGTTCCTGCCGCGCATTGTCGGCATCGCGCAGGCGCTGGAGTGGTGTTACACCGGCCGCGTGTTTGCCGCGCAGGAAGCGCTGGCCGGCCGCCTCGTCTCAAAAGTAGTGCCGCCGGACCAGTTGCTGCCGACCGCGCATGCGCTGGCGAAAGAAATCGCGGCAAAAACCGCGCCGGTGTCGGTGGCGCTGATCCGGCAGATGATGTGGCGCATGCTCGGCGCCGACGATCCGATGGAAGCGCACAAGGTCGACAGCCGGGGCATCTACGCCCGCGGCCGCTCGGCTGACGTGAAGGAAGGCGTGGTGTCGTTTCTGGAAAAGCGCCCGGCCGTGTTCAAGGACAAGGTCTCGGCCGACATGCCCGACTATTTCCCGTGGTGGGACGAGCGGGCGTATGAGTGAGGGCGCAGTAAATCACCCCATCGTCAGCGCCACCCGCCCGATCGCCTTGCGGTCGATCAATAGCCGCATCGCCCGCGCGTAATCTTCGAGCGGCAGGTGGTACGAAATGTGGGGGCGGATTTTACCGGCCTCCGCCCACTCCAATAATTTCTTGATCCGCACTTCGGCGAGGTCAGGATTTCGCCGCACCGCCTCGCCGGCGCGGACGCCGAGCACGCTGGCGCCCTTGATCAGCAGAACATTGGTGCGGGCAAGCCCGATGCCGCCGGTAAAGCCGATGACGAGCAGTCGCGCGCCCCAGGCAATGCAGCGCATGCTCTCTTCAAAAATCGCGCCGCCGACGGGATCGAACACCACATCGGCGCCGCGGCCATCGGTGATGCGTTTCACGGCGTCGCGAAACGGTTCGCGCTGGTAAAGCACCAGATGATCGGCGCCCTTGGCGCGCGCGACGCCAAGCTTTTCCTCGCTTGAGGCCGCCGCTATCACGGTGGCGCCCAAAAACTTGCCCATCTCGACCGCGGCCAAGCCCACGCCGCCGCCGGCGCCATGCACCAGCAGCACCTCGCCCGACCTGACATGGCCGCGATCGATCAGCGCGTGATAGGCCGTGCCATGGGCGGCAAGAAATGTCGCGCCCTCGGCGTAGTCGAACGCCCCAGGCATCGGAATGGTTTGCAATGGGGTAACCACAGCCTCATCGGCGTAGGCGCCGTGCCGCATCCTGACGATCACGCGGTCGCCGACCGCGACGCCGGCAACGCCATCGGCGACCTCGCTCACCTCGCCCGCCGCCTCCACGCCCGGCGTGAACGGCAATTCCGGCTTGAGCTGATAGTCGCCGGCCGCCATCAGGATGTCGGGAAAGTTGATTCCCGCGGCATGAATGGCCACCCGCAGCTCGCCCTGCTTCAGCGGCACCGAGGCAAAGCTTTCGAGCCGCAAGCGCTCGGGCGGCCCAAGCTCGCGGCAGACCACCTTCTTCGGCATCAGGCCGCCCGCGCCTTGAGCCGCTGCAGCGCCTCGCGGATCAGCGGCATGCGGTCATTGCCGAAATACATATCGGTCCTGTCGATGAAGATGGTCGGCGAGCCGAAGCCGCCGCGCGCCATGACTTCGTCGGTATTGGCCTTGAGCTGATCCTTGATCGCCTGCTCGCCGATCCCTGCAAAGAACTTCGCGGGATCGACGCCGACGCGCTTGCAGACTTCCGTCAGCACCGCGTCCTGAGAGATATCCTTATCCTCGCCCCAATAGATCTCGAACACCGCGCGCGCGAACGGCACCATGTCCTTGCCCAAAAAGATGCAGCCGCGCATCGCCTTGACGCTGTTGACCGGAAACACCGTCGGCCGCATTTTTATCGCGAGTCCGGCGGAGCGCGCCCAGTCCGCCATGTCCTTCTTCTGGTAGTTGAGCTTGGCCGGCACGGGGTGTTCGCGCGAGGCATAGACGCTCGGATTGATGGTATTAAAGATGCCGCCGACCAGGATCGGCCGCCACGAAATCTCGGCGCCGAATTCCTTCGCCAGCGGCTGGATATTGTGGAAGGCGAGATAGGTCCAGGGACTGGAGCAGTCGAAGAAGAATTCGATCATGGCGTTTCCTTTGTTGCCGCGTCTCACGACTTCTGTCATCTCGGCTTTTGGTTTACTCGGTGATTCCGGGGCGATACGACGCATCGAACTACGATGTGCAATTGCACATCGGAGAATCTCGAGATTCCGGGTCTGGTGCTGGCGCACCATCCCGGAATGACGGTATCTGGCTTGCTTCGTCGCTTCGCTCCTCGCAATGACGATGCGGATGACGGTTCACTTCCTCCCCGCCATCTCCTTCGCCTTCTGTCCGAACATGTTCTTGCGCGCCTCCTCGTCGAACGGCTCTTTTACGAATTTGCCGATCGCCAGCCCCGCCTGCACCTGCGGCCGCGCGCGCACCAAAGCGTACCAGCGCTTGATGTTGGGATAATCGTCGAGCGTAAAGCCCTGCGCCTTGTGGGTCATGGTCCAGGGAAAGCAGGCGATGTCGGCGATCGAATAGCCGCCGGCGACATAGGCTCCGGTCTTGCCCAGCTGCGTATCGAGCACGCGATAGAGCCTGATGGCCTCGTCGCGGTAGCGCTCGATGGCGTAGGGAATCTTCTCCGGCGCATAAAGCGCAAAATGTCCGTGCTGGCCGAGCATGGGGCCGAGCCCGCCCATCTGCCACATCACCCATTGAATGACGTTGGACCGTCCGCGCATATCCTGCGGCAGGAAGCGACCGGTCTTCTCGGCAAGGTAGATCAGGATCGCGCCGGTCTCGAACACCGAAAACGGGTCGCCGCCGTCGGCGGGGGCATGATCGACGATCGCCGGGATCCGGTTGTTCGGACTGATCGCGAGGAATTCCGGCCTGAACTGCTCGCCGGCCCGGATGTTGACGGGGACGACGGTATAGGGAAGACCGAGCTCCTCCAGCATAATCGAGATTTTCCAGCCATTCGGCGTCGGTGCGTAATGCAGGTCGATCATGGAAAGCCTTGTTGGGAACGTCCGTTCTTTCGAGCTTATCCCAGGACATGATCGATCCAAGCGAAATCGTCATGGCCCGGCCATGACGACTTTGGTTGTTCTGTACGTCAATCACGAGACATGGCAGATAGACCGTCCAATCAAGAAAGTCAGGGGATGCGCCCATGCTGTTTCCGACCACAATCGCAGGCTCCCTGCCAAAGCCGGAGTGGCTGGCCGAGCCCAACACGCTTTGGGCGCCCTGGAAATCGAAAGGCGCCGAACTGGCGCGCGCCAAGCGCGACGCCACGCTGCTGGCGCTCAAGCTGCAGGAAGACGCCGGCGTCGACATCGTCACCGAGGGCGAGCAGGCCCGCCAGCATTTTGTTCATGGTTTTCTGGAGAAAATCGAGGGCATCGACTTCGCCCACAAGGTCGAAATGGGAATCCGCAAAGACCGCTACAAGGCGATGGTGCCGCAGGTGGTCGCGCCCTTGCGGCTTGCCGGCCGCGTCCATGCCGAGGAGGCCCGCGTCGCCCGCACCCACACCGCGCGCAAGCTGAAATTCACCCTGCCCGGCCCGATGACCATCATCGACACCATCGCCGACAAATATTACGGCGACCGCGTCAAGATGGCGTTCGCCTTCGCCGAACTGCTCAACGAGGAAGCGAGAGCCTTGCAGGCCGACGGCGTCGACGTCATCCAGTTCGACGAGCCTGCCTTCAATGTCTACATGGAGGAGGTTTCCGACTGGGGTATCAAGGCGCTGGAGCGCGCCGCCGAGGGTCTGACCTGCGCCACCGCGGTCCATATCTGCTACGGCTACGGCATCAAGGCCAATACCGACTGGAAGCAAACGCTCGGAGCCGAGTGGCGGCAATACGAGAAGATTTTTCCGGCGATCGACAACAGTTCGATCCAGCAGGTCGCGATCGAATGCCGCAATTCGAAGGTGCCGCTGGACCTGCTCGCTCTCCTCAAGGGCAAGGTCGTGCAGGCCGGGGTGATCGACGTCGCCAGCGACACCGTGGAAACTGCCGAGGATGTGGCGAAAGTGATCGACGAGGTGTCGAAGTTCGTGCCGAAAAGCAACATCGTCGCCACCACCAATTGCGGGATGGCGCCGATGCGCCGCGATATCGCGGAGGCGAAACTGATGGCGCTCGGCGCCGGCGCAAAACTGGCGCGGCAGCGCTTCGGATGATGCCGGTCGCCCCGACATGGACCGTCGCGATCCTGGCTGCGTCGCTGGCCGCGACATTGCTGCCGGCGAACGCCGATGGCCGCGCGGAGTTTGTGACCTGTCAGGCCATGATCGATCGCGTGGCGCAATCGGCGCCGAATGCGGCCGCACCTGGCACAAGTCGGGACGACGCGGCACTTCAGCGTTGTCGGCTGATCATTCGCGACTGGACGCTGCGCGAATCCCGGATGAGCGTCGACGAGCAAGGCCGTCCGCTCCGGTAAACCATGCGACGGCAGTGTTCCCTCCCCGCTTGCGGGGGAGGGTCAGGGTGGGGGCCTGCGGCACCCTCGGTGCTCGTGATGCCCCCACTCCGGCTCTCCCCCGCAAGCGGGGGAGAGGGCAGACCGTACTCACGGCAATCGCCGTCGTCTTATGTCGCGCTCGGATGCAGCACAGGCCGGTATCCCGCCGATAACGCGCGCAAGGTCGAGGGTGGCGTGAGCAGCATCGCGTCCTGCAGCGTAGTCTGCGCCTGGCCGTAGCCGGCCGGCGACCACGATAGCGCCCGTCGCCGCGCGATCAGATAACTGCCGTTTCCTTGCTGTACCATGGCGCCAGCGGGAAGTTCTTCCAGCGGCATTGGCAGCGGGTGCAAGCGCTTCTTGCCGCCCGACAACCGTTCGCCGTGAAGCACGGCGTCGATATCGCGCGCCGAAACGTTCGTAGCGCCATTGCCCGCTTCCCAGGCCGCGCGAAACCTGACGGCGGCGTCGCGGCGGCAGTAGAAGCACGGGCGGTGCCCCGCCGACAGCGCGGTCGCCTCGTCGAGAAAGAACAGCTCGGTCCAGCTTCGGCCGCCCATCACCTCGCGCCGCCGGCCCCTAAATTCGCAGACGCAGGTGAGCCACGCCTTGTTCGCCCAGCGCCGCGTCAGGGTTTTGGTGGCGGGATCGTGGATGATCCCGCGGTTGCCGGTGAACATCCCGCGATGCGGGGTGACGATGATGTCGCCGGTGGGAGTGACTCGGTTTTGCAGGGGCGATCGCATCTGAAGTTCACCTGCTCCCCCAAGTCGTCATTGCGAGGAGCGTTAGCGACGAAGCAATCCGGACTCGTCATTCCGGGATGGTGCGTTAGCACCAGACCCGGAATCTCGAGATTCTCCGATGTGCAATTGCACATCGTAGTTCGATGCTTCGCATCGCCCCGGAATGACGGCTGCGTCACGCCGCGCCGTCGCGGATCGGTGGCTGGTACGACAGCGCGGTGTCCCACGGAAAGTGAATCCAGGTATCCTGCGATACCTCCGTGATGAAAGTGTCGACCAGCGGGCGCCCCAGCGGCTTGGCGTAGACGGACGCAAAATGCGCTGATGGCAATAAGTCGCGGACCAGCCGGGCGGTCTGGCCGGTATCGACGAGATCATCGACGATCAACAGTCCCTTGCCGGTCCCGCCGCCGAGCTTTGCCACTTCGGCCGAAACGCCCTTCAGAACCTTGAGCTCGCCGCGTTCAGTGTGATCGTAGCTCGCGACGCAGACGGTATCGATGACGCGCACGCCAAGCTCGCGCGCGACGATCGCCGCCGGCACCAGCCCGCCGCGGGTGATCGCGATCACGGCATGAAATGGCCCGACTTCGTTCAGCCGCCAGGTCAGCGCCCGGCAATCCCGGTGAAACTGGTCCCACGAGACCGGAAAGGCCTTGCCCGCCCGCGCTAGCGCGCTCAGTTCCGGATGCTCCGCCATCGTCACTCCCTGCATCTTCCGGATTGCGGCAGCAGCCGTCGCGGCGCCGCGATCGTCGCCCGGTCTGGAATCGCCGATCCGCTAGCGGACCGCGTTCAATCCCGCCAGCATTTCCTTCACCGCGGTCATCGCGGCATTGAGCTTTTCGGGATCGCGCGAGCGAACCACGAGATTGGTGTTCGGCTTCTTGTCGTCGTCAAGGAACGGATAGCTGCCGATCATGGTGTCGGGATGGGTGTTGGCGATTTCACGCAAGGGACCGCCGATATCGCCTTCCCGTGCGTTGGCGCGCACCGAATCCGACAGCATCCGGACGCCGGATTTCAGCTTCGGCGCGACAATGTCCATCATCGCCTGCATGATCGAGGGCACGCCCGCCATCACGATGACATTGCCGATCTTGAATCCGGGAGCGAGGATGGTCGCGCTCTGGATCAGTTCGGCGCCGTCCGGGATCCGTGCCATGCGCAACCGTGCTTCGTTCAACTCGCCGGCGCCCTGGAAACGCTCCTTGAAACGCGCCACCACCTCCGGATGATGGTCGATGCCGACGCCGAATGCCTTGGCGACGCTGTCGGCGGTGATGTCGTCATGGGTCGGTCCGATGCCGCCGGTGGTGAAGATGTAGTCGTAGCGATGGCGCAGCGCGTCGAGTGCCGCGATGATCTCGGCCTCATCATCGGCGACGACGCGGACCTCCTTGAGGTCGATCCCGATATTGGTCAGGTATTCCGCGATAAAGCCGATGTTCTTGTCCTTGGTCCGCCCGGACAGGATCTCGTCCCCGATCACCAGAATTCCCGCGGTGACGATCTCGCTCATGACCGACCTCTCCTCGCCCTGCATTGTCGTAACCTTGCGCCTGCAAGGCATTGGAGTTACGGGGTTTTGCTGCCGAAATAAGCACCCGGCAGCCGTTTTTTCAGGCAGTACCACGACATCCATATCAAATGCCCGCCGGGAATGCATATCGCGCTGGCCCGAGCCTTGCTACCATCCCTTCAGGTCATGCGCCCCCGGGTAAGGCTCGAAAAACAGTCGGGATATATGGCAGTTGCGTTCGATGAAATGAATGGGCCAGACGGCGATGTCCGGCCGGCCTACCTGGAACTCTCCCGCTGGCTGAATGAGACGCCACCGGACGCCCTGGAATATCGCCGTCAGGAAGCCGAGCTTTTGTTCCGGCGGATCGGCATCACCTTTGCCGTCTATGGCGACGCCGAGGCCCAGGAGCGGCTGATTCCCTTCGATGTGATCCCGCGGATCATGTCGGCGAAGGAGTGGGCGATCCTCGAAAAAGGCCTGAAACAGCGCGTGCGCGCGCTCAACATGTTCCTGCGCGACATCTACCACGGCCGTGAGGTGCTGCGCGCCAATGTCATTCCCGACGACCTGATCTTCCAGAATCCGGTGTTCCGGCCGGAGATGAACGGCCAGAACGTGCCGCACGATGTCTATGTCCACATCGCCGGCATCGACATTGTCCGCGTCAATCCGGAAAACTTCTTCGTGCTGGAGGACAATGCGCGCACACCCTCGGGCGTGTCCTACATGCTGGAAAATCGCGAAATCATGATGCGGCTTTTTCCGGATCTGTTCGCCCGCCACCGCATCGCGCCTGTGGAAAGATACCCGGATGAGCTGCTTTCGGCGTTGCGCTCGGTGGCTCCGCTCGGCGCTTCGGGCGAGCCGACCGTGGCGCTGATGACGCCCGGCGTCTACAATTCCGCCTATTACGAGCATTCATTCCTCGCCGACAAGCTCGGCATCGAACTGGTCGAGGGCCGCGACCTCATCGTCAAGAACGATGAGGTGTACATGCGCACCACCGAGGGCTTAAAGCGGGTCGATGTCATCTACCGCCGGGTCGATGACGACTTCCTCGATCCCCTCACCTTCCGCCCGGATTCGGCGCTCGGCGTCCCCGGGTTGATGTCGGCCTATGCGGCCGGCAACGTCACATTGGCCAACGCGGTCGGCACCGGCATCGCCGACGACAAGGCGGTCTATTCCTACATGCCCGAGATCGTGAAGTTCTATCTCGGCGAAGAACCTATCCTGAAGAACGTGCCGACCTGGCGCTGCCGCGAGGCCAGAGACCTTGCTTACGTGCTCGACCATCTGAGCGAACTGGTGGTGAAGGAGGTGCACGGCTCCGGCGGCTACGGCATGCTGATCGGTCCGGCCGCGACCAAGGCGACCATCGAGGCATTTCGCGACAAATTGAAGCGCGAGCCCGAGGGCTTCATCGCCCAACCGACGCTGGCGCTGTCGACCTGCCCGACCTGTGTCGAATCCGGCCTTGCGCCGCGCCATGTCGACCTGAGGCCGTTTGTGCTGACCGGAAGCAACCACGTCACCATCGTGCCGGGCGGGCTGACGCGCGTGGCGCTGAAGGAGGGCTCGCTGGTGGTGAATTCGAGCCAGGGCGGCGGCACCAAGGACACCTGGATATTGGACGAATGAGGATGTTTCGACGAAGACCATCTTCGCTGCTGACCCGCTTCCCTGCCCCTCCCCCGCAAGGGGGGTGGGAAAAGAACTGAAGACCACATGCTGTCGCGCACCGCCGAAAACCTGTACTGGCTCGCCCGCTATGTCGAACGCGCTGAATACCTCGCGCGCACCATCGAGGCGACGCTGCGCGTCACCGCGCTGCCGAACACCTATATCGGCAAGACCAACGAGTGGGATTCGGCGCTGCTGACCGCGGGCGTCAGCGAAAGCTTCTATGAGATTTACCAGGAAGCCGACGAGCACAACGTCGTCGATTATCTTTCGTTCTCGCTGAGCAATCCGTCCTCGATCCGCAACTGCATCGAAAACGCGCGCCTCAACTCACGCTCGGTGCGAACCGCGCTGACAAGCGAGATGTGGGACACCATCAACTCGGCCTGGATCGATCTTCAGCAGGTCTGGGGCAAGGGCGCCAAAACCCGCGAGGAACTGACGAAGTTCCTGCGCTTCGTGCTGGAAACCTCACTGCGATTCGACGGCTCGGCTTACCGGACCATGCTGCGTAACGACGCCTACTGGTTCTCGCGGCTGGGCCTGCATCTGGAGCGCGCCGACAATACCGCCCGCATCCTTGACGTGAAGTATCACGTATTGCTGCCCGAGGAGGAGCATGTCGGCGGACCGCTCGATTACTATCAATGGACCTCGATCCTGCGCTCGGTCTCGGCGCTGACCGCTTACCACTGGGTCTACCGGGAAACCCTCAAGCCATGGCTGATCGCGGACCTGCTGATCCTCAACGATTCGCTGCCGCGCTCGCTGGCCAGCTGTTACGGGAATCTGGTGCGCAATCTCGACCAGATCGGTGTCGCCTATGGCCGCCAGGGCGCTGCCCAGCGCCATGCCCGCGGCGTCCGCAATCGGCTGGAACACAGCCATATGGACGATATCTTCCAGCATGGCGTGCATGAATTCATCCAGGAATTCATTGCGGATAACGCAAGGCTCGGCGAAATCATCTCCAGACAATATC
This sequence comes from Bradyrhizobium sp., assembly GCA_036266415.1. Lineage (GTDB taxonomy): Bacteria > Pseudomonadota > Alphaproteobacteria > Rhizobiales > Xanthobacteraceae > Bradyrhizobium. The sequence goes on from DATANB010000143.1 coordinate 43,818, forward strand.
TGATTTAGGGCTAGCCTTGGCTGCTGCCACCGGATTCGGAAATTCCACTCATGCGCCTGCGAATTGCCCATACCACCAGCTATCGCTACGAGCCGCCCGCCACCGGCGTCATTCAAATCCTGCGGATGACGCCCGGCAGCCATGACGGACAATACGTCGTCGAATGGCAGATCGACGTCTCCACCGATTCACGGCTCCAAGTGCATCAGGACGCGTTCGGCAATGTCACGCATGTGCTGACCGAGGGATCGATCGCCGATCTTACCATCAATGTCGAAGGCCTGATCGAGACCCACGACACCGGCGGGGTGCTCAGAGGTACCGACGAGCGGTTTCCGCCGAGCCTGTTCCTGCGCTCGACCTCGCTGACCGAAGTCAATCCGGCGATGGCGAATTTTGCGCGCGAGCTGCGCGCGGAATCCGAAGACGACGTGCTCGGATTCCTGCACGCGCTGATGATGCAGATCAACGAGCACATGACCTTCGACGAAGACCCGACCAATAGCGGCACCTCGGCGGTGGAAGCCTTCGGACTGAAGCGCGGGGTGTGCCAGGACTACGCGCATATCTTTATCGCCTGCGCCCGTTCCGGCGCCGTGCCGGCGCGCTTCGTCGCCGGGCATTTCCTGCGCTCCGACGGCATGGTCAATCAGCCGGCCGGCCATGCCTGGGCGGAGGCGTTTGTGCCTGACCTCGGCTGGGTCGGGTTTGATCCGGCCAACGGCATCTGCACCACCGAGGCCCATGCCCGAGTCGCCATGGGCCTCGACTATCTCGGCGCAGCCCCAGTGCGCGGCACCCGCTATGGCGGCGGGATGGAAACGCTGGCGGTCGCGGTCAGGGTCGAGCAGGCCGGCGGACGGCAGGGGCAGTCGCAGAGCCAGTCGTGAGGTCCGAAAAGCCATAACGAAAACCGTCGAAGGGAGAAACGCCATGCCAGAAGCCGACAAGCTGTTCGCCGGCTCGATCCCGGAGAACTATGATCGCTGCCTGGTCCCGTTGATCTTCGAGAGTTATGCCGAGGATCTGGCACGGCGAGCCGCCAGGATGTCGCCGAATAGCGTTCTGGAAACCGCTGCCGGCAGCGGCGTGGTCGCCCGGGCGGTGGCGCCAAGACTTCCGCCCGACGCCAGCTACCTCGTCACCGATCTCAATCAGCCGATGCTCGACCACGCCGCCGCGCGACAGGCCGCCGACAGCCGCATCAGCTGGCGCCAGGCGGATGCGCAGGCGCTGCCGTTCGAAGATGCCGCCTTCGATGTCGTGTGTTGCCAGTTCGGCGTCATGTTCTTCCCCGACCGCCTATTGGGCTACCGCGAGGCAAAGCGCGTCCTCAAGCCAGGCGGATGCTTCCTGTTCAACGTATGGGACCGCATCGAGGAGAACGTGTTCGCCTACGACGTGACCAACGCACTCGCCGAAGTCTTTCCGAAAGATGCTCCCCGCTTTCTGGCGCGCACGCCGCACGGCTATCACGACACCGGGCTGATCCGCCGCGAACTGGAGCAGGCAGGTTTTTCCAGCGTGGCCATCGAAACCAGGGCCGAGCAGAGTCGCGCCGCCTCGCCCCGCCATCCCGCCGTCGCTTACTGTCAGGGAACCCCGCTGCGCAACGAGATCGAAGCCAGGGATGCGGGAATGCTGGAGACAGCCACCGCCCACGCCGCATCGGTCATCGCCCAAAGACATGGCAGCGGCGAGGTTGCCGCCAAGATTCAGGCTCACATCATCCTCGCCAGGGTGTAGTCCGACGCTACCGCGCCCGGGCCGCTCCTCCCGAAATGATGGCGGCCATCAATACTCGCAACTCCGGTAGTTCGACGCCTCGCAGGCCTGCGCCATCTCGCGGGCCTGCGACAACTCATCCGCTGTCATGGTCTGCGATACCTCGCGCAGTTCCGTTTTCGCTCTTGCGTCACCGCGCGCCGCGGCGCGGCTGAACCAGACGAAGGCGCGGGCCGGACTGCGCGCGACCCCCTGCCCCCTTCGGTACATCACCCCGAGCGCGCTCTGGGCTTTCGCATTGCCCTCCGCCGCCATCGCCCGGAACACCTTGATCGCGGGCACGTAGTCGCCGCGGTTATAGGCCGCCATACCGTCCTCCCAGGGACCTGCGAAAACCACGGCGCTGCCCAGCATTTGCGCCGCCAACATCAAGCCGCCCACCGTCGTTTGCTTTTTCATGCCTCGCCACGTCCTTGATTCAACGGATCGTACCCAGCCGGCCAATATTTGCAAACACCACCGCGGAATCGACGCGAACGGCGGCGGAAGCGTCCGAATGGGGTTGGAGCATCGAGCGAAATTGGCTAGTAATTCACGCCGGCTGATGCGTTCGGGGAGCGGGAATGACCTATTGTTGCGGAGTGCTGGTGCGTGACGGCCTGGTCATGATCGCGGATACAAGGACCAATGCCGGCCTCGACAACGTCTCGACCTTCCGCAAGCTGCATATCTTCTCAAAGCCGGGCGAGCGCATCATGGCGATTGCCAGCGCCGGCAATCTGGCGATCAGCCAGTCGGTGCTGTCGACCCTGACCGAAGGGCTCGAGGACCCTCATACCGGCGAGACCGAAACACTTCTGAACGCGCCGACCATGTTCCAGGCGGCACAGCGCATCGGCCGGGCGATCCGCAGCGTTCACGCCACCGAAGGCGTCGCGCTGCAGTCCGAGGACATCAATTTCGACGTCTCGTTCCTGTTCGGCGGCCAGATCAAGGGCTCGCGGATGCGGCTGTTTATGGTCTATCCGGCCGGCAATTTCATCGAATGCACCACCGATACGCCCTACCTGCAGATCGGCGAGCACAAATACGGCAAGCCGGTGCTCGACCGCGCCATGCACTACGACGTCGAATTGTACGAAGCGCTCAAGACCAGCCTGATCTCGATGGATTCGACGATGCGCTCCAATCTGGGCGTCGGCCTGCCGATCGATGTGCTGGTGGTGCGGACGGAGGTCTGCGACGCCGATCTCAACCATCGCATCGAGGCGGGTGAGCCGTATTTCCACGACCTGCGTTCGCGCTGGTCGGCGGCATTACGCGCGGCGCACCAAAATATTCCACGACCACCCTACAAGACAGAATCATAACCAAGAACACGGAAAGGCGAGGAAGCAATGACCGAGGCAGCAAACAGAATAGCGCTGGTGACGGGCGCCGGCACCGGCGTCGGACGCGCGGCTTCGCTGGCGCTGATGAAGGCCGGTTTCACCGTGGTGCTCGCCGGACGGCGTCTCGAAAAGTTGCAGGAGACCCAGAAGCTCGGCGACAATGTCGGCAAGAGTTTTCCCGTCTCCGCCGACATGACCGATCCCGGGTCGATCGGCGCGCTTTTTGCAAAAGTGATGGAGCTTTATGGGCGGCTCGATGTGCTCTTCAACAATGCCGGCATGGGTGCGCCGCCGGTGCCGTTCGAGGATCTCGGTCTCGCGCAATGGCAGGCGGTGGTATCGACCAATCTCACCGCACCATTTCTGTGCACCCAGCACGCCTTCCGGATCATGAAGGACCAGACCCCGCGCGGCGGCCGTATCATCAACAACGGCTCGATCTCCGCGCACGCGCCGCGGCCGTTTTCCTCGGCCTACACCTCCACCAAGCATGCCATCACCGGCCTTACCAAGGCGACCAACCTCGACGGCCGCGCCTACGACATCGCGGTCGGCCAGATCGACATCGGCAATGCCGCGACCCCCATGACCGATCGCATGGTCGATGGCGTATTGCAGCCCGACGGCCGCAAGATTCCGGAGCCGCGCATGGACGCCAAGGCGGTCGGCGACGCCGTGGCCTATATGGCAAGCCTGCCGCTCGACGCCAATGTGCTGTTCATGACGGTCATGGCGAGCAAGATGCCGTTCGTGGGACGGGGGTAACGCTCTATGCTCGGCGGGCAGGTTTCCGCTGGTCGCTGCCGACCTGCGGCGCGCCGGCTTTCGCAAGTTCGGAGGCTGTCGGGGCCAGGCGCCGGCCTTGTCCGAGAAACGGATGCAGGGGTTCGCGAGAGCTCGAACTGATGTCGTAGTTGAGGAACGACAGAAGCAGCTGGAATCCGATCAAGAAAGTCAGCGCCGCTATCATGATGGTTCCGGTCGGCACCAGCTGATCCGGTGGCGCCGACCACCAGTGGTACAGCCCGAACAAAAGGCCAAAGCCGAACAGCGCGGCGCCGGCGACAAGCTGAATTGACGCCAGCGAGAATTCGCGAAAAAAGTATCGATAGAGAATCCGCGAGAACGTATTGCGCAGATGCCCGGCGAGGAATGGCGCCAGCTGTTGCGAAATCCGCAAATTCGAGACTTCATCTCCGTACGACGCGTGCATCGGAAATTCGACCACCTTGGCGCGGATCAAGCCGAGATGAAACAGCAGGTCGGTCTCGAAGAAGAACCGTTTCGCGATGCGCTCATCGTCGAGCAGTTCCGCAACGCGCGCATGGATCGCAAAGAAGCCGTTGGTCGGATCCATGATGGTCCAGTACCCGCTCGACAACTTGGCCATGAACGACAGCGCAAGATTGCCGAACAACCGGGCCGACGGCATCGAAGCCGCGTAGGTGAGGAAGAAAAAGCGGTCGCCCTTTACGTAGTCGGCCCGCCCGCTGACGATCGGGTCGATCAGCGCGGGCACCTGTGATGGGTCCATCTGGCCGTCGGCATCGATCTTCACAATGATGTCGGCGCCGCGCTCGATCGCGTAGCGCATCCCGGTCAGAAATGCACCGCCGACACCCTGGTTGGCATCGTGCATCAGCGCGACGACCCTCGGATCGCAACACCGGTTCGTGACGGATAGCGCGGTGCCCTCGGGGCAGGCGTCATCGACCACCACGACCAGGTCGATTTCGGGACCGATCGCCTCGATGACCGGCAGGATTGTCGCTGCCGCGCGGTACGCCGGGATGACAACGCAATTCATGGATTTAATCCGCTGCCGCACCCTTCAATGAGCTACTGGCGACGGGCGTCAGACGCGCCCCGGTGCAGGCCATCCCGCAGCTTTGCTGCGTTCCCCTAAATAATATCTTAAGTGGCAGCACTTAATCTGTCCGCTGCCGCGTTTTGGGCCCCGATTCAGCCGATTTCGATGCGTGGCGGCCGCATGCCGGCCATTGCGCCCTTCATGGGCAGGATCCCGATGCAAGACCACAGCCTGTCCGATCGAAACCATCCGCGGGCGGCCGTAGCTGCCGATCTGCGCCGGTTTTTCAGAGCGCTGGCGCCGGACACCGGCGATCCGGAAAACGCGGAATATTTGCGCGCCCTGCTGCTGCTCGGCGGCGTGCTGTTTACGCTGACGCTGCTGACATATTTTTGCACCACCAGCTGGCTATGGCCGTTTCCGCGCGACAAGGCCACGCTGGTTCTGGGACGCGATTTTCTGAATCTGTGGATGTACGGGCGCGCGGTCGGAGACGTCGATCCCGCCCGTTTCTATGACCTCGCGACCTACAATGGCGAACTCGCAAGGCTGCTCGGCCCCGGCTATCCCGGACAGAACTGGCCGAACCCGCCGACCGCACTCATCGTGATGGCGCCGTTCGGCTTGCTCGCCTACTTCCCCGCCCTGATCGCGTGGTTTGCAACCGGCTTTCTCGCGTTCTACCTTGCAGGACGTCGGGAGGTTTCCGACCCGCGCATTCTTGCCGTGGTTCTGGTATCGCCGGCCGCGCTGCTTTGCGTGATCTCGGGCCAGAGCTCGTTCCTCACGACTGCCGCGCTTCTCGCCATCTTCGCCTGGCTCGACAAGAGGCCTGTTATCGCCGGTCTCCTGATCGGACTGCTGACGGTAAAACCGCAACTTGGCGTATTATTTCCGTTTATGCTGATCGCGTCGGGACGCTGGCGGGTTTTTTGCTGGGCCGCGGTCACCGCGCTGGCGCTGCTCGCGATGAGCGTCGCGCTCGGCGGTCAGGAGAGCTGGCACGATTACATCGTCAAGGCGCTTCCACTGCAACGAGAGGTGCTGGGCGATGCCGCGGGCACCGCCGTGCCGTTTCAGCCCACCGTGTTCATGAACGTGCGCGGGCTTGCGGGAAATCGCATCGGCGAAGCGATTCAGCTTGCCTTCGCGGGTGCCGCCGTTGCCGCCGTGGTTGCAGCGTTCCGCTATCGCGGCCGCAGCGATCCCCGGCTGTTGCAGGCATTATTTTTCGCCTGCGCCGTCAGCGCCTCGCCTTACATGGGCGCCTACGATCTGCTGCCGCTGACGTTCGCGGCGGTAGCACTGCTGGCGGACGGGAACCTCGATGCAAGGGGACGACGGCTTGCCCAGCTCGTTTTCTGGACGCCGGCGCTGCAATTGCTGTTCGGAAATCTGCAAATTCCCGGACCGGGATTTATCGCGCCTGTCTTCGCAGCCTATCTGTTGCTGAAGCTGTTCGCGCCGACCGCGGGCCATGCCGGGCAAGGCGATTGTCTGACTGCGGTGGGCTGACCAGACACGCCGCGGTCTTTCGATCGGATCGCTTGTTGTCATAACGCATTGCGGACCGGACACTACTGCCCTCATAATCCCCCGGGCTCGGGGGAATGATGCTTCAACTGCAATCTTTGTTCGGCGTGTTCGCGTTGCTGGCGATCGCATGGGCATTTGGCGAAAGTCGCCGCGCGGTTTCGCTGCGTCAGGCCGCCATCGGTCTCTTCGTCACATTCCTCACCGCCGTGGCGCTGATAAAACTGCCGTTCGTCGCGCGCGGATTCAGCGTCATCAACGACGCGGTCGGGACCATCTCGGCGGCTTCGCGCGCGGGCGCGGCCTTCGTGTTCGGCTATCTCGGCGGCGGCGCGTTGCCGTTCGACCTAAAAGCGCCGGGCGCGGATTTCATTCTGGCATTCCAGGCGCTGCCCGTCGTGCTGGTCATGAGCGTGCTCACCACGCTGTTGTTCTACTGGCGCATTCTGCCGCCGGTTGTCCGCGGCATGGCGAGGCTGCTCGAACGAACCCTCGGCGTCGGCGGCGCGGTTGGGCTATCCACCGCCGCCAACATCTTTCTCGGCATGGTGGAAGCACCCTTGTTCATTCGGCCCTATCTGGCGCAGCTGACGCGCAGCGAATTGTTCCTTGTCATGACCGGCGGCATGGCAGGGATCGCCGGCACCGTTCTGGTGCTCTACGCGACGCTGCTGGCACCTTTGATTCCCGATGCGGCCGCGCATTTTGTCATCGCCTCGGTGCTGGGGGCGCCGGCCGCCATCCTGGTCAGTCTGATCATGGTGCCGGAGACCAGCGACATCAGGACCGGCGGCGCGCTTGAAGATCCGGACATGCACGCCTCCTCCACCATGGATGCGATCGTCAAGGGCACCGTCGCCGGCCTCGAACTCCTGCTCAATATCGTCGCGATGCTGATCGTGCTGGTGGCACTGGTGTATCTCGCCAACGCCATCCTCGGACTGCTGCCTGATTTCGGGGGCGCGCGCGTTTCGTTGCAGCGAATGCTCGGTTACGCCATGGCGCCGGTATGCTGGCTGATGGGCCTGCCATGGTCGCAGGCGACCGTCGCGGGCAGCCTGATGGGCACCAAAACCGTGCTGAACGAACTGATCGCCTATGTCGATTTGTCCAGGCTCGACGCCGACACGCTCGATTCACGCTCACGGCTGGTCATGCTGTATGCGATGTGCGGCTTCGCCAATTTCGGCAGCCTCGGCATCATGATCGGCGGCCTCGGCACCATGGCGCCGCAGCGCCGCGACGAGATCAATTCGCTCGGCTTGAAATCGATCGTGTCGGGCACGCTGACGACCTGCCTGATGGGCGCGATCGTGGGGGTTTTGACGTAAGCTGTCATTCCGGGGCGCGCGTTAGCGCGAGCCCGGAATCTCGAGATTCCGGGTTCGACGCTCCGCGTCGCCCCGGAATGACGGTTTCAGCCCCAGCAGCGGCACGATCCGGTCCACCACATAGTCCGACCCCTCCGCGGTGAGATGCGCGTGATCCCACGCCAAGGGAATGCCGCCGTCGATCGTGAGCGGACATTGCCGCATGGGGCAGACCGCATCGACCACCGAGGCGTAGCTAAATCTCTCATGTGCCGGCAGTGCCGCGTTCATCGCCTGGTCGAGCGAAAAGATATCCGGCAGCACCAGATCATCTGACCGCGCATCGACGCGCCGCAGACGCGCGCGCATCAGCATCGACGGCAACCTCGACCTGAACTGCACCGCGGGACCGAGCAGCACCACGCGAATGCCCAGCCCATTGAGTTTCGAGATCGTTTGCCTGATGTCGGCGATCATGCCGTCGAACCGCGGCGGACGGGCGTATTCCAGCCAGTCCGCCGAGAGGATGACAAGATCGGGCTTGCGATTGCCAAAGAAGGTGTCCATTTGCCCGGCAAGGCTGCGACAGGACGCGGTAGCTTGCGCCGCCGCGTTGAATGTCGGCATGCATGCGGGTAGCGTCGCCTGGAGGATGTTCAGAGAATCGAGGCCGGCTAGCTTGTTCATCCCGTGAAAATAGTGCGCGGCCAGGCTGTCGCCCCAGAGCAGCACGTTGGTTTTACCAGGCGCGAGCCTGAGGCACGCATCGCTCAACATATCCCCGACGGGCGCGAAACAGCTGCCGGAACGATACAGCGGCTGATAATTGTAGGTGTTGTAGGCGTCCAGTTGCAGCGCGAGGCGGTCGGCATCCGACGGCGTCTGGCTCAAGACCATTCCGCCGGCGCTGCCGGCGAGCAGAATCACGCTGCTGAAACCGGCGACACCGAACGCGGCGCGGCGTGCCGGCACCAGGGCACGCTCGCGGAATGGCTGTTCGACAAATCGCCACGACAGATACGAGATGGTCACCGTCAGCGCGAACAGCGCAATTTTATCGAGGGGATCGAGCAGCAGACCGCTTTTGGAGAACCGCGCGAAGGTGAATAGCGGCCAGTGCCAGAGATACAGCGAATAGGAGATCTGTCCGAAGAATCTTGCCGCGCTGAGCGCGGAATACGGACTTCGCTTCAGCGTCGGCACACCGATGCCGCTCCAGATGAACATCGCCGCGCCGATGCAAGGCGCGAGCGCGTTGAAGCCGGGAAAGCCCGGTCCCTGCCGCAGCGAGAATATCGGGATCGCGATCAACACCAGCGCGATGCCGCGCGCGGTCTTTAGCGCCACCGCGTTGCGAAGCAGCGGAAAGCCCGGGGTTGCAATCAAGCCGCCGAGCAGGAATTCCCATGCCCGCGGCGGGCTCATGAAAAAGGCGTTGGCCGAGCGATCTGTGCGCATCAGCCAGACCGAAAGCGCAAATGACGCCAGCGCCAGCGCGCCAAGCGCAGCCGGCAACACGGTGCGGTGGCTGCGGGAAAAGCGCAGCAGCGCCCACAGCATTAGCGGCAGCGCCACATAAAACTGTTCCTCGACCGCGAGCGACCAGGTGTGCAACAGCGGCTTCTCGACTGCCGCGTGGTCGAAGTAGCCGGTCTGGAACCAGAAGAAGAAATTCGAGGTGAAGGTCACGACCGCGGTGGCGGAGCGGAAGAACTCCGCTCGTTCGGAGGTCAGGAGATAGTGCAACGACGGGATCGTCGTCAGCGCCACCATCACGTACAGCGCCGGCAGCAGCCGGCGTATCCGCCGCTCGTAGAATTGCGCGAAGGAAAACCCGCCGTCCTGCACTTCCGACTGGATGATCCCGGTGATCAGATAGCCGGAGATGACGAAGAAGATATCGACACCGACAAATCCGCCGAACACCGCCGGCGCTTCGAAATGGAAGGCGACCACCGCGAGCACGGCGATGGCGCGCAGCCAGTCGATATCTTCGCGATAGGCGCGCCTCACAATCGCAATGCCGCCTTTATCCGGCTGCATCGCGGGCGCGCGTTGAGGCGCGCAAGCATCATGTCGCGAGTTCGACGGTCTTGAACTCCGCGGGCAGGATCACTTCCAACAATTCGACGTCGTCCGAATAGTCCATGATCAGGTGCCTGATCCGGGGCGGCTGGGTCCAGGCGCTGCCCTGTTTCATCAGGGTCTCGCCCTGCCCTTCCATGTAGGTTTTGACCCAGCCTTTGAGGACATAGACCATCTGAAAGTCGACGTCGTGGAAATGCAGTTTTGAAACCTCCGCCGGGTCGCACGGCCCGATCAGGCGGATCACATGCGCCCGCGCCAGGCCCTGGCTCGCCTCGGCAATGCCGAGGTCGCGATATTTCGCATAGGCGCGTAAACCGTCGGCTTTGAAATCCTCGTCGCGGTGATGGCTGATGGCGATACGCTGTTTTGGGCGGGCGCGCCTGGCGGGAGCCGCCGCGCGCGCCTTGGTCTTGAGTTTTTTCCGCGCTGTGGATTTGGCGGCGGGTTTGCTGGCGGTCTTGTGCGCCGGCGATTTTTTCTGCGCGGCGCTACGGCTTGCTGCCCGCGATGTCGGCTTCTGCTTGGCCATCGACGTTCTCCCTTTCCACTGGACAGGGAAAGATTAGCACAGATCGCCAATGGTGGGGTGCGAAAGGCGCCCTCGCGCCGTGCCCGCCGGATGGTGGATGCGTGGCCGGTCGCGCGTTCACGCGAGTCGCCGGCTCTTGTCCGGCCCTACGAGGTGCGAATCAATGCAGCCGGAATACGCCATCGACAGCGCGCAGTTCGGCGGGCCTGATCAGCCTGGAATGCGCAACGGTGACCGCGTATAGCGGGCCTTCAAGTGTTTGCTGCCAGAAGGCGAGGAAATCCTTCAGCGCCGGGAAATTCGGAAACAGATCGTAGTTCTGCCAGACGTAGGTTTGCAGCAGCGAGGGATGATCCGGCATGCGATACAGGATTTCCGCCGTCGTTAGCCCGTAACCAAGCACCTGTTTCCGGAAGTCTTCGGAAACCCCAACCCGCGTGACCATGCCAAACCTCCATTGCTGGAGCGCATCTACGAGGGTGGCCGCCGACCGGGAGCCACCCGGTGGAGATGCGCTCACATGAAAGAAATGTGACGCACGATACCAACGCATCACAAGCTTAAATGTTTAACGAACTGTTGATATTTCATGCATTGGCAGCGACTTACCGCATCTGCTAACGGTCGAGCCGGTGCCGGCTATCAGCGTTAACGATGCCTTCAGATTTTGGCAGCCGTCATATTTGAGTGCCAATTTTTCTGCTAAAGGCCCTTGTTCCCCGCGCAAACCTCGACTATGTCCTGTCCAGCCGCGCTGGCACTCGCCGGCGGGGACTGCCAATTTCCAGAAACTCTACAACATCTTTAGAAACTTAGGAGGACTGCATGAAATTCCGTCCGCTCCACGACCGCGTTGTGGTCAAGCGCATCGACGCCGAAGAAAAGACAGCTGGCGGCATCATCATTCCCGACAGCGCCAAGGAAAAGCCCTCGCAGGGCGAGATCACGGCGGTCGGTCCCGGCGGCCGCGACGAAGCTGGCAAGTTGATCCCGATCGATCTCAAGGTCGGCGACCGCGTGCTTTTCGGCAAATGGTCGGGCACCGAGGTCAAGCTCGACGGCCAGGAGCTCCTGATCATGAAGGAGAGCGACATCATGGGCGTTCTCACCGATCTGCCCACCGCCAAGAAGAAGGCTGCCTAAGCGCCTTTCCCCCGTTCATAAATTTCAAGGAAGCAAAATATGTCAGCTAAAGAAGTCAAATTCGGCGTCGATGCCCGCGATCGCATGCTGCGCGGTGTCGATATTCTCAACAACGCGGTCAAGGTGACGCTCGGCCCCAAGGGCCGCAACGTCGTGCTCGACAAGTCGTTCGGCGCCCCCCGCGTCACCAAGGACGGCGTCACCGTCGCCAAGGAAGTCGAGCTTGAGGACAAGTTCGAGAACATGGGCGCCCAGATGGTGCGCGAAGTCGCCTCCAAGTCGGCGGACGCCGCCGGCGACGGCACCACGACCGCGACCGTGCTGGCGGCCGCGATCGTCCGTGAGGGCGCCAAGGCAGTTGCCGCCGGCATGAACCCGATGGATCTGAAGCGCGGTATCGATCTGGCTGTGGAAGCCGTGGTCGCCGACCTCGTCAAGAACTCCAAGAAGGTCACCTCGAACGATGAAATCGCCCAGGTCGGCACCATTTCCGCCAATGGCGATGCCGAAATCGGCAAGTTCCTCTCCGACGCCATGAAGAAGGTCGGCAACGAGGGCGTCATCACGGTTGAGGAAGCCAAGTCGCTCGAAACCGAACTCGAGGTCGTCGAGGGCATGCAGTTCGACCGCGGCTATATCTCGCCCTACTTCGTCACCAACGCCGACAAGATGCGCGTTGAATTCGACGATGCCTACATCCTCATCAACGAGAAAAAACTCTCCAACCTGAACGAAATGCTTCCGCTGCTCGAAGCCGTGGTGCAAACCGGCAAGCCGCTGGTGATCGTCGCGGAAGACGTCGAAGGCGAAGCTCTCGCCACCCTGGTCGTCAACCGTCTGCGTGGCGGCCTGAAGGTCGCAGCCGTCAAGGCTCCGGGCTTCGGCGATCGCCGCAAGGCCATGCTGCAGGACATCGCGGTCCTGACCGGCGGCCAGGCGATCTCGGAAGATCTCGGCATCAAGCTCGAGAACGTCACGCTGGCCATGCTCGGCCGCGCCAAGAAGGTGATGATCGACAAGGAGAACACCACCATCGTCAACGGCGCCGGCAAGAAGGCCGACATCGAGGCACGCGTGACGCAGATCAAGGCGCAGATCGAGGAAACCACCTCGGACTACGACCGCGAGAAGCTGCAGGAGCGTCTGGCCAAGCTCGCGGGCGGTGTCGCGGTGATCCGCGTCGGCGGCGCGACCGAAGTCGAGGTCAAGGAGCGCAAGGATCGCGTTGATGACGCGATGCATGCGACTCGTGCGGCGGTTGAGGAAGGCATCGTTCCGGGCGGCGGCGTCGCCCTGCTGCGTGCCTCCGAGCACCTGAAGGGAATTCGCACCAAGAACGACGACCAGAAGACCGGCGTCGAGATCGTGCGCAAGGCCCTGTCCTGGCCGGCTCGCCAGATCGCGATCAACGCGGGCGAGGACGGCTCCGTTATCGTCGGCAAGATCCTCGAGAAGGATCAGTATGCCTACGGCTTCGATTCGCAGACTGGCGAATACGTCAACCTGATCACCAAGGGCATCATCGACCCGACCAAAGTGGTTCGCGTGGCGATCCAGAACGCGGCCTCGGTTGCGGCGCTCTTGATCACCACCGAAGCCATGGTGGCCGAAGTGCCGAAGAAGAACAGCGGCGCCGGCGCCGGCATGCCTCCGGGCGGCGGCGGCATGGGCGGCATGGATTTCTGATCCATCCGTTCAAAGCGGCAATCCAACAATGCAAAACCCCGGCAGCGATGCCGGGGTTTTTGTTTGTCGCTCCAGGAGATCGTTTCGCAATTCGGTTCAGTCGATGCGCGCCACCACGGCGAGCCGTTTGATCCCCTGATTGCGGTAGGCGTTCAGGAAAGCGTTGTAATCCCTGAACGAGACGCAGCCGTTGGAATCGCCGTTCGGGCCGAGCATGAAGCTATGCGCGAGCAGGCCGGATCGGCCAAAAATCGCATCCTCGCCGCCGATCGGGTTCAGCCGCAACGCCGGCACGCCGTGAAACAGCGCCTCGCGCGGCGTCAGTTCGTAAACGTGCGGCGGCGTCACACCGCGCATTCTGATATTTGCCGAGCGCGGATCGTCGAGCCTGTCGCCAAGACCGGAATGCGCTTCAAGTTTGGTGCCGTCAGGCAGGTAGACGGTATGCGCCGAGATATCGTAAACGGCGGTCGAGCGATCGTAGGGCGCCGATCCGCCGAGCGCCGGATTCTGGTTTTGCCCGATGCTGCCGGTAATGGCGCTGGTGTCTGCGGAGGCGAAGGACAATAGCCCGCGCGACGGCTGCTTGCCCCACAGCTTCTCAAAAACTGTCTGCTTCTCATTCGCGGCAATCGACATCACCGCCGCCTTGGCGCGCTGCGCCATATCGCGCACGGCAACGCCCGGAGATTTCGCCGGCTCCGCTTCGGCTGGACGTGGCGGCGGCGCGATGGCGGCAACCTGTGCCCGCGGCGGCGCCGGCGTAGTTTCCTTCGGCCTTGCGGCTTCAGCCAGCTTCGGCGCTTCGGACTTCGGGTCGACCGCTTGCGGCGCCGCCGCCGCGAACCGGTCGTCGAACGAAAGCAACGGGCGTGGCGGGGCCGCAGCGGGCGCGGAAGTCGACGGCGCCAGTTCGGAAAAAGCAGCCACCACCCTGTCAGCGGGCAACGGCGCGCGGCGCGCCACCGCCGGTCTGATCACAGGTGAGTCAAAGTTGACGTTGCCGAGGGTCGGATAGACAGTGGCCGCAAAAATATTGGCGTAGACGGTCCAGGCGCAACCAAGCACAAGGCAGGCTGCGGCCGCACCGCCGAGAAAATTGTGAGCGATCGCTTTCCGGGATGAACGTCTTGCCTTGGACGCCGCGAAATCAGAATACGCACTCTTACTAAAACTCATCCGCCCCGCATCCACACTGGTCCCACCGTGTTCCCCTTCCAGGCCGCGTTCGACGATGTGCATTGCACCGGCACATGCGAACGTCGACCCGCGCATGATGATCAGCGGAAGTTCTCGCAGAGCATCTCGCAGAGGCGCAGAGCGTCATTAAGGCGACTTTTAGTTAAATGCGGATTACTTTCGGTCTTTTTAAGGACCGTTAAGATCCGTAAACCAAGGCTGGAAATGCCCTATTTCTATAGCTTTTCGGGTCGAAAGCCTTAATAGAACCGCTAAGGTCAATTGGAACCAACCGGTTATCTGTCCTTCAAATGCTTCTATGGTCGTCGCCGATGGCCGCGCTGGTTCGATCGGCCCCGCCGATGCTCGTTTGAGCCGATAAGATGCCGCGTCTCGGGCATGGGAGCTGGAAATAAGGTGGCGGGAATAACTGAGTGTTTTCGGCGGTGCGGCGGCGGCTTGGCGGCTCGCAGCGCGGGGTGCTGGCGAGGTAATCGAATGACCTGGCGCCTGCTGTTCGCGTTTCTTTTATTCGCCGCCACCGACGGAGCAGAAGCGCAGGCGCCCGTTCGAACGCCCGTCAAAATCGGCATCATCACCGACGCCATGGTGCCCTGGCACGATGCTACACAGGGCTTTCGTGACGGGCTTAAGGATGAGGGACTGATTGAAGGCAAGGACATCATTCTTGACGCACGCCCGACGCGCGGCGATCCCGATCGCGTTCTAGCGATTTACGACGAACTGCGCGCCCAGAAGTCTGATCTTCTCGTTTGCGTGGCGGACACTTGCAAGAAGGAAAATGGACTCATTCCGATGGTCTTCCTTCAGATTGATCCCCTGCCTCGCGGGCTCGTCCGCAATATTGCGCGGCCGGAGGGGAACATCACCGGCGTGTCGGACCTGCGCGCTGAGATGACAGCCAAACGGCTCGAACTCTTCAGGGAACTCCTTCCCTCGCTCAAACGCGTGCTCGTCAGCTACGATCCGCGCGAGACCGGCGAAGTGCAGTCGGTTGCCTCGGCACGGAGCGCTGCGTCCAGCCTCGGCCTGACGCTCATCGAGCAGCCGATCACCGATAGATTCGATATCGAGCCGGGGCTGACGTCACTCCAAGGAGGCGGCTCCGATGGTATTCTCATCGTTCAGGCCGGAACAAATCTCAACATTCCCGGGCGCAGTTTCGAGGTTGCCTTTGCTCGCAAAATTCCCACCATGTATATGAACACACTGTGGGGTGAAGTCGGCGCGCTCGCCACTTATGGCCCGGACGTCTATGTGCAGGGTCGCCAGGCCGCGCGGATGGCGCATAAGATTGTGATGGGGGTGCGGCCGGCTGACATTCCCGTTGAACAGGCCGAGCGTTTCGTATTCACTCTCAACCTCAAAACGGCTAAGCATCTGGGGCTCTCGATCCCCCCGCAGAGTCTGGTTCGGGCGGATCGCATTATTGAATAACCTGCACATTATTTTGACGGAGAATGGTCATGAACGCGCTTTACGGTCTGGTGATGGTGGCGATGGTTTGCGTGGGGCTTTCCACCGCGTCCGCGCAATCGACACTGCTCAAGGATAAGCTGAAGCTGGAAGTCTTGAGCGTCGGGCTAGACCCCGACCTGCCTAAGGGTTTCTTCATCTGCGGCGAGGGACATCTCCACATCAGGGCAACGGTGCAGAATCGGTCCGCTGCGCCCATCGGCAAAATCACGGTGGCTGGTAAGGTATTCGACGCCGAGGGCTCCCTCCTTGGCGAGGCTAATGGCACGACACAGCTTCCACGCTTGCTGCCCTATGAGACGACTGAGGTTAATCTTGAATTCCTCAAGGTTACCGGACCGAAAATTGAGCAAGTGAAGCGCCACGAGGAAACGATCGTTGAGGCCTCGCTCGCACAGTGACCTCGGGATAGTGGGCGCTTTTGGCGGACTGAACGCCGCGTCACCGTCGCCTCGCCCTTACTCCATTTCCGGCGGGATGCGTTCGAGCACCTCGCCCTTCGGATCCTGCAGCAGATCGATCGCGTAGGTCTCGATGGTGAGCGGCCCGCGCTTGCGCGTGAACTCCGCGACCCGCTCGACCCGCGCGAAGACGTCCTGCAGATATGGCCGGCCGCCGGGTCGCGCCTCATCGACGTAGAGCAGCTTGCCGGACAATTGCGCCGCTGCGGGTTCCGGAATATTGACCCAGCGGATTCGTTGCGTGGGCTGCACCACGCAGGTGCCTTTCGGCAGATAGAAGGCAAGCCAGCCGGTGGTGCCGTAATCCGGCGCCAGTATGCACGCCGCGCCGACGCGTACGCGCACCGCCTCTATCTCGGCGGCCAGTTCGCGCCAGCCGACGCCGACGCTGCGCACCGTGGCGTCGCGGCGAAAGCCTGTCAGCAAGCCGGTGTCGGCCTGCACGATCAGCAGCACAAATATCAGGATGCCCACGGGCGAGGCCCAGCGCAGACAAAAATCGACGGTGCGCTGCTGATGCATCTCCCAGCGCGCGAGGTGGGCGGCGACGGCGGCGGCTACCGCGAAGGCAGGATAGACCGGAGCGAACCAGTTGGCCTCGACGCGGGCGTGCAGCGAATGCCAGGTGAAATACAGCGCGATGGTCCAGAACGTCGCATTGATCAGCATGCGCGCGGCGAATGCGCCGGTGTTGCGCCTGATCAGTGCGTAAAGGCCCATTGCGCCGAGAATCCATATCAACGGCGTCGCAAATGCGATCTGGGTCGGGATCAATTCGAGGATGAAGGTCGGGCGGAAGTCCTCGATCCTGGCGCGACCGATCTGCTTGACGAAGGAGGCCCAGTGATGATCGGCGTTCCAGAGCAGGACCGGCGAAAACATCGCCATTGCAACGAGGCCACCAAGATAGGGCCAGGGCGAGACCAGCCATCGCCGCAGCTTCGGAACGCTCACCAGCCAGATCAGGATCGCCGGGCCGAAAAACAGCGCGGTGTATTTTGACAGTAACGCCGCGCCGACCGCGGCGCCGACCGCGAGCCACCACGCGCCGCGCCCGGTCTCCAGCACCTTGGCGAGGTAAAACAGCACGAAGCTCGAAGCCACCAAAAGCGGCGAATCCGGCGTGACGATCAGGGTGCCGACCGCCGCCATCAGGGTGACGTTGAGCAGGATGGTCGCGGTTGCCGCGACGCGCTGGCCGCCAAACAGGATAGCAGCGGCGCGATACAGGGCCCAGCTCATCGGCAGCGCCAGCAATACCGACACCAGGCGCACCCCGAGTTCGGTGTCGCCGGCAATCATGGTCCCCGATCGAATCACCACCGCGACCGCGGGCGGATGGTCGTAGTAGCCGCCTGCCAGATGCTTCGACCACATCCAGTAATAGGCTTCGTCGAAGGTCAGCGGCGTCCAGGCGGCGGCGACCAGCCTTAGCGCCACCAGCGCCAGCACCGTCAGCCCCGTGTTGCGGACGAGCCGTGCCTCGTTCGGACTCATCGCAGCGTCATCGCCTGCGCCAGACGAACAGCCCGGACATCGCGTAGTTCCAGACCACGCCCATTAGCGCGCCCGCGGCACCCGCGAGCCACCAGATCGGCTCCTGGTCGTAGACCGAGAACGCCACGCCGACATTGGCGAGCAGGCCGACGCTGCACACGAGATAGAACAGCAAGAGCCCGCGCAGGATCGCAAAACCCTTCAGCCGCTGGTCGCGGTAGGTGAGAAAATTGTTCAGGATGAAATTGCTGGTCATGGCGCAAAGCGCGGCAGAAGCCTGCGCTTGCGGAAACGGCAGATCGAAAGCCTCAAGCGCCGTGTAGAGCACGACGAAATGCACGAGCAGGCCGATCGATCCCACCGTCGCAAACAGCAGGAAGCGCAGCGACACCGCATCGCGGGTCAGCTTCGCCAGCACCAACCCCACGAAGTCCAGGGCCACCATCGAATCCAGCTTGCTCTCGCCATGCAGCCGCGCGCCGAAGCTGTAGGGAATTTCCTTGACGCGCAGGCCGCCTCGCGCGGTGGCGACGATATCGAGCAGTATCTTGAAGCCCTGGGTCGAGAGCTGCGGCGCCAGTTGCTCGAAGCGGTCGCGGCGGATCATGAAGAGACCGCTCATGGGGTCGGCGACCTTCACCCGCAGCACACGTTTTGCCACTTCGGTGGCGAGTGCGCTGAACCCTGCCCGCTTGCGGTCAAAGCCGTCGGCGCTGCCGCCCTCGATGTATCGGCTGCCGACCACGAGATCGAGATCGCCGGCCTTGAGCA
>DATANB010000144.1:0-1741 GCA_036266415.1 Bradyrhizobium sp.
GACCGACATCGCGCTCGGCCTGCAGGCGAGCTTGCGGGTCGGACGGTTGATGGATGAGGGACAGATGGCTCCGGAGATGATTTCCATCGTCAAGCGCAACAATTGCGGCAAGGCGCTCGACATCGCCCGCATGGCCCGCGACATGCACGGCGGCAACGGCATCCAGATCGAATATCATGTGCTGCGCCACGCCGCGCACCTGGAAACCGTCAACACCTATGAAGGCACCCACGACGTCCACGCCCTGATCCTGGGGCGGGCGATCACGGGCATTCAGGCGTTTTCGTAGACATACCCCGACCTCATCCTGAGGAGCCCGCGCCTTTGCGGGCGTCGCTAAGGATGGCCGCGCGACAGGCCGTGCCTGATGCTTCGAGACGGCCCTGCGGGCCTCCTCAGCATGAGGGTTCGGTGGCAAGCGCGCAGCACTACACAGGCATCACCCCATGGCCGACAACGACGACGTTCCCTTCAACCGCGATTTTCCCTTAAAGCCCGGCGTGGTCGACGAGGCCCGCCCAGGCGTTCGCAGGATTCTCTGCAACAATCCGAGCCCGTTCACCTTCACCGGCACGGTGAGTTACATTGTCGGCAAGGGCAAGGTCGCGATCATCGATCCCGGCCCCGACAATGAGGAACACGCAGCCGCGTTGCTCGACGCGGTGCGCAACGAGACCGTCACGCATATCCTGGTTACCCACACCCACCGCGACCATTCGCCCAATACGGCGCGGATCAAGGCGTTGACCGGCGCAACCGTTTATGCCGAGGGTCCGCACCGCGCCTCGCGTCCGCGGTTCGAGAGCGAGAAGCACAGTCCTGAATCCGGCGCTGATCGCGACTTCAGGCCCGACATCGAAGTGAAGGACGGTGATGTCATCGAAGGCGCCGATTGGGCGCTGGAGGCGGTGGCGACGCCGGGCCACACCGCCAACCATCTGGCGTTCGCATGGCGAGACCGCAAAACGTCCTTCGTGGGCGATCATGTGATGGGCTGGTCGACATCGATCGTGGCGCCGCCGGACGGATCGATGATCGATTATATGGCTTCTCTCGAACGGCTGACGCACCGGCCCGAGGATTTGTATTTCTCGGGCCACGGGCCGGAGATCGCGGAAGGGCCGCGCTATGTGCGCTTCCTGATCCGCCACCGCCAGGCGCGCGAAGCCTCGATCCTGCATCGCCTCGCCAAGGGGGAGGCCGATATTCCGACCATGGTGCGCGCGATCTATATCGGCATCGACCCGCGGCTGACCACGGCGGCCGGCTATTCGGTGCTGGCGCATCTGGAGGATCTGGTCGGGCGCGGGATCGTCGCGACCGATGGTGACCCCGTGATTTCAGGGACGTACCGGCTGGCGAGTGCGTAGGGTTGTCATTCCGGGATGGCCCGAAGGGCCAGACCCGGAATCCCAGGATTCCGGGTTCGACGCTGCGCGTCGCCCCGGAATGACGAAGAGGTCACTTCTTCACCACCTTGGGCGGCAGCTTCGCCGGCGCCTGCGGCTTCTTCACCGGCTTGAGGTTAGCGGTGTCGGCGGCGCTGTAGATGTCATCGATCAGCCGGCTGACGCGCGAGGCGTTGCTGCCGAGATCGCTCTCGAAATAGCGGGACGCCGAGCGGATATCGACCCGCGAGCCATCGCCGTCGGGCGTGACGCGGATCGAAACGTCCTCGCGAAATCCCATGATCGGCGTCCGCGCCACGGCCTCGATGCGGCCGGTGCGCCGCGGCAGCTGC
>DATANB010000145.1:0-41185 GCA_036266415.1 Bradyrhizobium sp.
ATCCTTTGCAAATTCCGCGCACTCGCTTATTCGAAGAATTTACCAGTGCGTCATCTGCGTCGAGATCATGACTACGATCACGACAAACGCTCTGGCTTGCGCCAGATATCCCACTGTGCGGCGCAACATTTATGCTTGGCATTGGGCACTCACTCAAGCCGGCCCGTCCGGCGCCTGGAGCAACCGTCCCTGATATCCGCCGCTAGGCCGCCGATGAATTGTCGCCCTCGCCAATGACGATCTAATGCGCGGTTCACTCGATGACGATGCGAGGTGCCTGCCTGGTTGCGGTGCCCGAGACGACCGCCGTCCAGACGTCGCGGGCGATAGCGATGTAGCGCATTGCATGAACACCGTCAGGCTCGGTCGCGACAATCGGGCGCCCGTCGTCCGAGGTTTCGCGGATCCGCATATCGAGCGGGATTTCGCCCAGGAACGGGATCCCGCGCCTTTCGGCCTCAAGCCGCGCGCCGCCGTGGCCGAAGATCGGCGTGACATGATTACAGGTCTGGCAACAGAAGCCCGACATGTTTTCGATCAGTCCCAGCAGCGGCACGTTCACTTTCTCAAACATGGCGATGCCGCGCCGCGCATCGATCAGTGCGATGTCCTGCGGGGTCGAGACGATGACGGCGCCGGAGAGCGGCGCTTGCTGCGCCATGGTGAGCTGCGCATCGCCGGTGCCCGGCGGCAGGTCGACGACCAGAATATCGAGATCGCCCCACGCCACTTCGCGCAGCATCTGGGTGATGGCCGAGATCACCATCGGCCCGCGCCAGATCATCGCAAGGTCTTCCTCGACGAGAAAGCCGATGGACATCACGCTGACGCCGAAGCGTTCCATCGGCTCAAGCATGCGCGGGCCCACCTGGCGCGGCTTGCCGCGCAGGCCGAGCAGTTTTGGTTGCGAAGGACCGTAAATGTCGGCGTCGAGGATGCCAGTCTTCAGTCCGATCGCGGCAAAGCCGAGCGCGAGGTTGCACGAGGTGGTGGACTTGCCGACGCCGCCCTTGCCGGAGGCAACCGCGATAAGGTGCTTGACGCCGGGAATGCCTGCTGCTTTCGAAGTGGCACGGGCTTGCATGGTTGGCTGGGTAGCGGACACGACCTGTTCCCTACGATCCCAGAGGATCGTCCTTCTTGGCATCGCGCGCCCGCAAATAGTCCTCTGTTGTCATGACGGGCGGGCGCTGCGGGGCTGCGTGCGGGTCGAAGCCTTCGTTGACCACGGCTTCGACGCGGCAATCCGCGCACATCTTGATGACATCGATACGCCTGGTGTTGGCGCCCTGGAACATCCAGTGCTTTTCGCCGAGTTTGGCGAGCACCCGGTCGATCGAGCTTTTGGTGCCGAAGGGCTTGCCGCAGACGATGCAATTGAAAGGCTCTTCTTCCTTCAGCACCTGCAGCGGCGCGTTCCATGCCTTGAAATCGAGCCGTGGCTCGAGCGCGATGACGCTCTCGGGGCAGGTGGATTCACAAAGCCCGCATTGCACGCAGAGGCTTTCGGTAAAGCGCAGCATCGCGCGATCGGGATTGTCCGACAGCGCCCCGGTCGGGCAGGCGGCGACGCAGGCATGGCAGAGCGTGCACCCCTCGACGTTGAGTTTTATGCCGCCGAACGGCGCCCCCGGCGCCAGCGGCACGACGTCGACGGGCGCGGGCGCGGCGAGGTGGAGTTCACGAAATGTGGTCTCCAGCACGCCGCGCTTGGCGCCGCGCGGGACAAAGCCGGCGGGTTTTTGCGTCGTGACGCCGGCAGGCGCCGCATCGAGCATGGCGCGGAGCTCATCGGGATCGTCGGTCTCGAGGATTCGCACCAGGCCCGCGCCGAAGCCGAGCGCCGAAATGATGGCGTCCGACGTTTCCGCCGCTTGGCGAAGCGCTGAAATGTCGTGCTTCGGCCTGGCGCGCGTCACCATGGCGACGCCGCTGCCGCCATAGGCAAAGACGGCCCCGATCGTCTCCGGTCCGAGCTGCGTTACTTCATTGACGCGCAGCGGAAGCACATTGGCCGGCAAACCATTTCCGAATCGCGCCAGGGCGTCGATGATAGCCTCGCCGTGTTCGCCGTCGTGAAACAGGACGATAGCGTTTGCGCCACCCGCCTTGCGATAGATCTGCAGCAGCGTGCGCAACCGCCGCATCAGCGCGTCCGCGCTCGGCAACGAATACGATGCCGCCCCGGTCGGGCATATCGACGCGCACGAGCCGCAGCCCGCGCATATATTGGCGTCGATCGCGACCGAATTTCCGTTCGGCGTGATCGCGCCGGTCGGGCACAAATCGAGGCAGCGGGTGCATCCGGTGATGGAAGAGCGCGAATGTGCGCAGAGCGACTCCTCGAAGTGAACAAAGCGCGGCTTGTCGAACGTTCCGACCAGGCCGCCGGCATCGGCAATTGCGCGTTCGACCGCGGCGCGGTCGCGCGGGTCGGCCCGCAGATATCCCGGACGCAATTCATGCCCGGGAAACATCGGCACGCCGCCGCTGAGATCGAGAATTAGATCGCAGGTCGAGGTCGCTCCATCTCGCGACGGTCCGAACACCAATTTGGCGCGCGAGGAGGGCAGCGGCAGCGCGTAGTCGTCGACGTCAAGTTCAAACCGGCCGAGATGCCCACGCGCATTGCGGATCGTGCCCTTGAGAACCGGATACTCGTTGGTGCGCCGCGGGGTCACGTCGCCGGGCCTGGTGAGAAGCACGGTGATGTCGAGACGGTCGACGAGGCGCTGCGCCGCCTCAATCGCAATCTCGTCCCGGCCATAGATCAGTGCGACGCCGTCGCTCTCGAGCGTCACCATTGAAATCGGCGGCATGTCTTCTTCGGCCGCGGCAATCAAGGCCGCGGCCTTCGGACCGGCGGCGGCCGCATCGTTTGACCAGCCGCCGGTCTCGCGAATGTTGACAAAGGTGAGCTGGGCTTGTGGGAAATTCTCCGCGACTTCCCGAAACAGCGGGGCTTGCTGGGTGCAGGCGACCGTGATCGGCGCGCCGTCGGCAAGGGCTTCCTTGAACCGCTCAAGGTCATGGCCGCAGAGCTGGTTCGCCTGCGTGATCCTTGCCGGGCAGCCGCGGCCGATCGCCTGCGCATCGAGCGGCATCGTCTTCTCGCAACTGCAGATCAGGAGATTCGATGTCGAACGCATGGCTAATGACCCTGAACCGTCGACCACGCGGCTGCCTTGTTCGACGGTTGCGCGGTACCTCCCCGGCGGATGCAAGGCCAAGACCACTCGCATCGCCGCCCCGAGCGGGATAGCATACTATGCGGAATTGCAAAGCATAAGGATGCCTTCTTCGATGTCGCGTCTCGCGGGCGTGGAACAGACCCTCGATCTGCCCCCCGGCTATACTTTGGTCGCGCTGCGTGAGCTGGGCGACGCGTTCGCGCATGGCTGCGATATCGCCGCCGAGGCCGGCGCCGGGACGCTGGTCTGGGTGCGGCGCTACGATCTGGTCGAATTCGCCGTGGTGTTGGAGCCTGACGAGCCGCTGCTGTCGGCGCGCCGGGCGTTCTTCGCCGGCATGAATGCGACAGCGGACGCGATTGCCGCGCATTGCCCGCCCGAGCGCGAGGTGACATTCGACTGGCCTGATGCGATCAGGTTCGATGGCGGATTGCTTGGCGGCGCGCGGCTGGGTTGGCCGGCGGACTGCGCCGAGACCGACGTGCCGGGGTGGCTGGTCTTCGCTGTCATTCTGCGCGCCGTGGATATGGCGCATGTCGAGGAGGTGCAGGTTGCCGCTGGCGTTTCGCTGCTGAGCGAGGGCTTCGAGCTGGTCGACACCGATGCGATCATCGAAAGTTTTGCACGTCATCTCATGACCGCGTTCGACCGCTGGAACGAGCGCGGATTCGAGGCGATCGCACGCGATTACCTGGAGCGGCTTCCCAAACGCAAGGCCGGCGAGCGGCGCGCGATCGACCTCAACGGCGATCTGCTGGTCAGGCCGCCCAACGGCAGCGGGGCGCCCGACCGGACGGGCCTCATGGATGCGCTTGCCGGGGTGAGCTGGTATGATCCGCGGGCGCGCGGTCCGAAACTCGGATGAGGCGGACATGTTGAAATTTCCGCGGACCATCAGGCTCGACCCATCGGATACTTTTGTTTTCGAGCGGGCTGCGGAGCCGGGGGAATGGGCCGTGTCAGGCGCATTCGTGTTCTGGAACCAGGACGCCGCCACGCTCAGCCAGAAGCAGCGCGTGGCGCTGCGTTCCGGCTTTCTGGGGATCGACAGCCTCGGCTGGTCGACCCTTGCCATCGTCACCGAGGCGACGGAAGCGGAGAGACAAGCCATGGCTGAACGCCTCGCAGGCCAATTGCTGGAGAGGTTCGGCGCACCGGATTTCGAAGCCGCGCGCCTTGCCGCCGAAGAAGAACTCGCGTTCGCGGCCTCGCTGTGCGAGCATCCGCTGCAAACCCTGCTCGCCGTACAGCGGAGCATCGAGCACGGTGCAATCCGCGAGCGCTTTCGCACCCTCAAGCCGCGTGAAGCCGCGCCGGGCGCCGATCGGTTGCACGCGCATGCCAGCGCCTTTACCTTTCACGAGGTCGAAGGCGACATTGGGCCCGCCGAGGAGGTCGATCTTCTCGGATTGATCAGGGCTGAGCGCATAAGCGGGGACCGTAGATGAGAGAGTTCTGGGTCGCCTCGGGCCATCACCTTACGCGCCGTGCCGATCATGGCGGACTTGTCGCAACGCCGGAACTGATCATGGCCTATCTGGCGCGGCCCGAATTGATGCCGCCGGCCGACGCCTGCGAGGCCGAGCGCGACCTGCATGCAAGCCTGCTGGCCGATCCTCTGCGCCCGGTCGCAAAGGCGGACATTGCCGCTCTCGCCGATGCAGACGCGCGAGAGAATTGGACCTTCATGATGAGTTTTCGCGACCGGCTGGTCGCCGCGCCATCGCTCGAGGCTGTGTATGTAGCGCTGGCCCGCAACGGCGCAGCCGATCTGCCGCCGATCTTTCTGTCGCAGCTTTGCCATCTGATCCTGCGCAACGCGCTCGAGGGGTGCGACGATCCCTACACGCTGCGCGCCGCCGAACTGTTCTATCGCAGCCAGCAGGCGACGGTCCACGACGGTACGTTGTTGCTGGCCGATGCGGAAGTCATCGAGGCCCAGCAGCACGCCCAGCACGACATGCATTCGTCGCCGCTCACGGCCATGCTTGCGCCAAAGGCGTTCGGTGAAATGGACGTGATGGACGACGAAAACGCCTGGACCTATTGGTCGCGTTCGGACGCGCATGCGATGGTCATGAACATCGGCGGCAATCCGAAGGCTCGTGCCGGGCTATGCCGGGTCATCGAGCGATGGGTCGCCCATCTCCTGGGCGTTGCCGTCAAGGTGGAGACGGTTGCATCGATCGAAGATCGCGACTGGCGCTGGTTCATCGGTCTCGACAGTGAAGGCACCCGGATCGGCAACGCCTTATGGGAGGGCGCGGCGCTGGATGACAATGCGGCAAAGAGCATCGTCGCCCTGATGCGCCTGCACATCGAGGACATGCGGCTGGTCGACGAACGTGTCGGCGACAAACCAGTCTATCTGATCATGGCCATGACATCCGACCATTGCCTGCGGATGAAGCCGCAGAATCTCTTGACGGGATTGCCGATCAAGCAACTGGAGGCCGCAAGTTGACCCCTGCCGCGATACCCTTGTTGCGCGTCCCCGTCGGCGTCGTGGTCGAACGCTGCAAGGCGGCCTCGCCGTGGATCGATTTCACCTGGCACGGCGTCGGCGTATTGCCGGATGAGCCGCAGATGAAGCCATGGACAATTCTTCGCGAGCAGGAGGAGTCGACGGTTTATTATGCGGGCAGCGCTACGGTCGATCTCTATCGCTCGGAAACCGCACGCTACCGCGAGAATATTGCCTCCGGCACCCCCGACATCTGGATCGTGCTGAGCCCCTCGGAAGGCGCCTGGCCCTACGCCGTGGCGGCGGTTACCGCCGATCCCGCGGAAGGAGAAGCTTTCACGGAAGCGGGCGCCAATCTGGTCGAGGCAGTGCCGATGCCTGAAGTTCTTCGCGAGGCGATTGAAACTTTCGTCGCCGAACACCACGTCGAACGGGAGTTCTTCAAGCGCAAGCGGCGCCGTGCCGATCCCGAGGCGCTGGCGCGGCGGCGTCCGGACGGAGGCGGTACCAATGAGCGATGAAGAATTTCTGGCTCGCTGGTCTCGTCGCAAGCGAGAGGCGAGGTCCGACAACCCTGCTCCCGAACCGGCTGAGCCGATCGAGGCGCACGACCCGGCGCCATCCCCCGGCGCCGCCCAAGGCCCTCCCAACCCGGCGGTGGATTTGTCGAGCTTGCCCCCGATCGAGTCGATTGACGCTGCCACCGATATTACGGCTTTTCTTCGCAAGGGCATTCCGCAGGAGTTAAGCCGTGCGGCGCTTCGTCGCGCCTGGAGTGCCGACCCTGCGATCCGGGACTTCGTCGGACTGGCCGAGAACGCCTGGGACTTCAACGATCCGAACGCGATGCCCGGCTTCGGGCCGCTTGACTGTTCGGAAGCGGAGCTTGGTGAACTCGTTGACAGGATCATCGGAGGTGTGCGGCGGGCTGCCGAAAGCCTTCCGAATCCGCTCGCCGAATCCAGGGATGATGGTCCACGGGCTGATTCAGTGGACGATACAGCGCCGAAATCCTGCTCCGCAGAAGCAATCGCTGACCTCCGCTCGACAGAAGAGCCCATAGTCGAGGAATCGCCTCAATCTCTTGCTGCACCGCAACCGGAACCCGCTCAAGGAACGGGCCCGGACCAGACTCTTATTAGGCGCCGCACCCATGGCGGAGCGCTGCCGCGGTAGCCAATCGACCAAAAGTTGTAGCTTCAAGTTATAGCCTCACACTATGACTATGATTGACCGCCCCCGAACCGCCGCATAATCTTTGCTGAATTAAGGGATAATCAAGCGCTTGGCGGCGGGGGGTGGGAGGTCCAACGTGCGTGATCCCGGACTCAATCGCGCGATCGACGCGGCAGGCGGCGTGGTCCAGCTTGCCCGCAAAATAGGCATTGCCCAACCTTCCATTTCGAACTGGAACCGCGTTCCTGCAGAGCGGGTGATCGCCGTCGAAGCCGCGACCGGCGTGTCGCGTCAACAACTTCGTCCCGATCTCTATAGCGAGTCTGACATGAAGGATGACGCGGTCGATCCCGTCGATGCGGCGCGCGCCCGGGAATACGCGTTGCTCGCCGCATTGCTTTCAAGCC
Organism: Bradyrhizobium sp.; assembly: GCA_036266415.1. Lineage (GTDB taxonomy): Bacteria > Pseudomonadota > Alphaproteobacteria > Rhizobiales > Xanthobacteraceae > Bradyrhizobium. The sequence goes on from DATANB010000145.1 coordinate 7,239, forward strand.
CGCCGTCGAACGAACTGCTTGGTGAGATCGCGCAGTTGCGCGGCGACGCCACGCAGCTTGGCCGTGCCCATGCCGCGCTGGCCGAAGCTGCGTCGGAAGCCACAGCCCAGGTCGAACGCGAGTATTTCGACCTGTTCGTCGGCCTCGGACGCGGCGAACTTTTACCGTACGGGTCTTACTATCTGACCGGTTTTCTCAATGAGCGTCCGCTGTCGCGCCTGCGCGACGACCTCGCCGCGCTCGGCGTCGAGCGGGTTGCGGACGACTTCGAACCGGAGGATCACGCGGCGACGCTGTGCGAGATCATGGCGGGCCTTGCCGCCGGCCGCTTCCCGGCATCGGCAGAAATGCAGCGTCGATTCTACGAGAAGCATGTGGCGCCGTGGATGGGGCGTCTGTTTGCCGACATGGAGACTGCCGCAAGCGCCAAATTCTACAGATCGGTCGGATCGCTTGGCCGCCTGTTTCTGAAAATCGAAACCGAAGCATTTACGTTCGCCAACTGACCAACGGCCGTTGGTCCGGGAGAGATGTGATGAGGGACGAAAAGAAAACCAGGGTTGGTCGCCGCGATTTCCTTCGCAAGGTCGGCATCGGCGCGGCCGGCGCCGGCGCGGCGCTGGCGACGCCGTTGGTGGGAACGGCGCAGGCCGACAGCGAGAACGACAACGAGAAGCGCAAGGCGCGCTACAAGGAAACCGATCACGTCAAGGCGTATTACCGCGTCAATCGTTATCCGGGTTGAAGGGAGGCGGCCGTGCTGATCAAGAGAACACAAAGCCAGCGTTCCGGCTCTGACCGCCGCGGATCGTTCGCGGAGGCTCTCGCCGGGCGAACCGGCGGTCTCGACCGCCGCGCATTCCTGCGCCGGGCCGGCGTTGCCAGCGGGGCTCTTGCCGCGCTGAGTACGCTGCCGGTCGGCAGCGTTCGCAAGGCGGAAGCCGCGGCGGTAGGTCCGCTCTCCGCGGGCGCAACCATCCGCAAGAGCATCTGCACGCATTGCGCGGTCGGATGCACGGTGACTGCGGAAGTGCTGAACGGGGTATGGGTCGGCCAGGAGCCGAGCTGGGAATCCCCGATCAATCGCGGCTCGCATTGCGCGAAGGGCGCATCAGTGCGCGAACTCGTGCACAGCGTTCGGCGACTGCGCTATCCAATGAAGCTCGTCAACGGGCAGTGGACGCGCCTCTCCTGGGATACCGCAATCAACGAGATCGGCGACAAGCTGCTCGAAGTTCGCGCGAAGTCGGGCGGCGACTCCGTCTACTGGCTCGGATCGGCCAAGATGACGAATGAAGGCTCCTATCTGTTCCGCAAGTTTGGCGCCTTCTGGGGCACCAATAACACCGACCATCAGGCGCGCATCTGCCACTCGACGACCGTCACCGGCGTTGCCAATACCTGGGGCTATGGCGCGATGACCAACAGCTTCAATGACATTCGCAATGCCAAGACCCAGATCATCATGGGCGGGAATCCGGCCGAGGCGCATCCGGTCTCATTGCAACATTTGCTTGAGGGCAAGGAGCTTCAAAAGGCCAACTTCATCGTCATCGACCCGCGCCTGACGCGGACCGCCGCTCATGCGACCGAATATGTGCGCATGCGGCCGGGCACCGACATCCCGGTTCTCTACGGCATGATGTGGCACATCCTCCAGAACGGCTGGGAGGACAAGGAATTCATCAAACGGCGCGTCTACGGTTTCGACGATCTGCGCAAGGAAGTGGAGAAGTGGAATCCGGAAGAAGTCGAGCGCGTCAGCGGCGTTCCCGGCGAACAGCTCAAGCGCGTCGCCAAGATGTTTGCCACGGAGAAGCCGTCAACGCTGATCTGGGCCATGGGTCAGACCCAGAAGACCGTGGGCACCGCCAACGTGCGGGCGAGTTGCATCGCGCTGTTGATGACCGGCAATGTCGGCAGGGCCGGCGCCGGCGCCAACATCTTCCGTGGCCATGACAATGTGCAAGGAGCGACCGACGTCGGGCTCGATATCGTCACGCTGCCGTTCTATTACGGCCTCGCCGAAGGTGCATGGAAGCACTGGTCGCGGGTTTGGGAGGTCGACTACGATTATCTGCAGTCGCGCTTCGACTCAAAGCAGATCATGGAAACCCCCGGTATCCCGCTCACCCGCTGGTTCGACGCGGCGACGCTGCCGAAAGACCAGGTCGCGCAGAAAGACAACGTGCGCGCGGTATTCGTGCAGGGCCATGCCAGCAACAGCATCACCCGCATTCCGGAATCCCTGAACGGTCTAAAGGCGCTCGAACTGCTGGTCATCGCCGACCCGCATCCGACCACCTGGGCCTCGCTCGCCGTGGAAGCCGGGCGCAAGGACGGCGTCTACATTCTCCCGGTTGCCACGCAATTCGAGTGCAAGGGTTCGCGCGTTGCCTCGAACCGCTCGCTGCAATGGGGCGAGCAGATCGTCAAGCCGGTGTTCGAATCCAAGGATGACCTCGAGGTCCTCTATCTGATGGCGAAGAAGTTCGGATTCGCCGACAAGATGTTCAAAAACATCAAGGTCGAGAACAATCTGCCGGTTGCGGAGGATGTGCTTCGGGAAATGAACCGCGGCAGCTGGTCTACCGGCTATTGCGGGCAATCGCCGGAGCGGCTCAAGGCGCACATGAAGAACCAGGCGAAGTTCGACATGTTGACGATGCGAGCGCCCAAGGACGATCCTGAAATCGGCGGCGACTATTACGGTCTGCCCTGGCCGTGCTGGGGCTCACCGCAAGTCAGGCATCCCGGTACGCCGCTGCTCTACAATACAAATCTCGCCGTAATGGACGGCGGCGGCACATTCCGGCCGCGCTTCGGAATCGAGCGCGAGGAGAAGCTTGCCGACGGCACGACGCGAAAGGTGAGCCTGCTGGCGGATGGCTCCTATTCCAAGGATTCAGAGATTCAGGACGGCTATCCGGAATTCACGCTGGCGAGCCTGAAGAAGCTCGGCTGGGACAAGGATCTGACGGAAGCGGAAATGGCCACCATCACCAGGGTCAATTCCGCCAATCCCGATGCGGTGTCGTGGGCGCTCGACCTGTCGGGCGGCATTCAGCGGGTGGCGCTGAAGCACGGCTGCGTTCCCTACGGTAACGGCAAGGCGCGCATGAATGCGTTCGGCCTGCCGGATCCGATTCCGGTTCACCGCGAGCCGATCTACACGCCGCGGGTCGATCTGGTGTCGAAATATCCGACGCTGCCCGACGCCAAGCAGTTCCGCCTGCCCAATATCGGCTTCTCCGTGCAGAAGGCCGCTGTGGAGAAGGGGATCGCCAAGCAATTCCCCCTCGTCCTTTCCACGGGGCGGCTCGTCGAATACGAGGGCGGCGGGGAGGAGACGCGAACCAATCCATGGCTCGCGGAACTGCAGCAGGACATGTTCATCGAGATCAGCCCGGCCGACGCTGCCGATCGCGGCATCAAGGACGGTGGCTGGGTCTGGGTCACCGGCGCCGAGAACAAATCCAAGGCCAAGATGAAGGCGCTGGTCACCGAGCGTGTAGGCAAGGGGGTAGCCTGGATGCCTTTCCATTTCGGCGGCTGGTTCGCAGGCCGGGATCTTCGCGGCAACTACCCTGCGGGCACCGACCCGATCGTTCTCGGCGAAAGCGCGAACACCATCACCACCTATGGATATGATCCGGCGACCGGCATGCAGGAGCCCAAAGTCACTCTCTGCCAAATCGCGGCGGCATAAGGAGCAACGACCATGGCACGTATGAAATTCCTCTGCGACGCCGACCGTTGCATCGAATGCAATGCCTGCGTGACTGCTTGCAAGAACGAGCACGAGGTGCCGTGGGGCATCAATCGCCGCCGCGTCGTCACCATCAACGACGGCAAGCCCGGCGAACGCTCGGTGTCGATGGCCTGCATGCATTGCACCGATGCGCCCTGCGCGGCGGTTTGCCCGGTGAACTGCTTCTACACGACGGCCGACGGCGTCGTGCTTCACTCCAAGGATTTGTGCATAGGCTGTGGCTACTGCTTCTACGCCTGTCCCTTCGGTGCACCGCAATATCCGAAGGTTGGCAACTTCGGCTCGCGCGGCAAGATGGACAAGTGCACTTTCTGCGCTGGCGGTCCGGAGGCCGACGGCAGCAAGGAAGAATACGAGAAGTATGGCGCGAACCGTCTCGCCGAAGGCAAGCTGCCTTTGTGCGCCGAGATGTGCTCGACCAAGTCGTTGCTTGCCGGTGATGGCGAGATCATCGCTCAGATCTACAAGGAGCGGGTGATGAGGCGCGGCTACGGCTCCGGGGCGTGGGGCTGGAAGACCGCCTATCGCGAGACGATCGGGTCCTGAGGGCGGCATAGGCGGCGATCACGCAAATAATATCGGGAGGAGTTCATGGCGTCTTTTGGAAGATTTGTCCGCCTGGCTGTGGGCGCCTTTGCCTTCGTGCTGATCATCGCCGCATCGGTGCCCTGCAACGCCCAGCAGGTTAATCCGACCGCAAGCTCGGTGAAGGAACAGCAGCTTCTGCAGGAGCTCAATCGAATTCAGGGACGCGTCAGCATTCCCGATCAGCGCTCCGGCCTTCTGGAGCAGCCGGCCGGCCGCGATTGGCGCGAGTTCCGCAACGTGACCCTGCGCTGGATCGGCGGGATCGCCATCCTCGGCATGCTCGCCGTGCTTGTCATCTTTTTTCTCACGCGCGGCATGGTTAGGCTCGAGAGCGGCCGCTCCGGCCGCACCATCGTGCGCTTCACGGCGTTCGAGCGCTTCTTGCACTGGACGACCGCGAGCTGCTTCATTGTACTGGCCATCTCGGGATTGAACATCACTTTCGGCCGTCCACTGCTCCTGCCGCTGATTGGATTCGAAGCATTCTCCGAATGGTCGCAATGGGCGAAATATGCGCACAACTATTTGAGTTTCCCCTTCACCATCGGCGTTGTGCTGATCTTCCTGATATGGATCGCCGGCAATATTCCAAACATGGTCGATGTCAACTGGCTCAAGAGGGGTGGCGGAATCGTCGGTCACGACCATCCGCCAGCCTATCGTTTTAATGCAGGTCAAAAAGCGATCTATTGGATCGTCGTCATAGGTGGCGGGGCGATTGCCGTCACCGGTTATCAGCTGATGTTCCCGTTCTACTTTTCCGGAATTGAAGGAATGCAGCTTGCCCAGATCGTGCACTCGGTTGTGGCGGTTCTGTTCATCGCCGTCATGCTGGCGCACATCTACATCGGCACCATCGGGATGGAGGGTGCGTTCGAGGCGATGGGAACGGGTGAAGTGGATATTAACTGGGCGAGGGAGCATCACCCGCTCTGGGTCGAGGAAGAGCGGGCAAAAGGCCATGTGCCGCCGGGAAGGACTCCGCGGACCATGCCGGCCGAATAATTCGGCCCGGACAAAGTCAGTCTTGGAGTAGCGCCATGAAAGTCTTTCTTGCGGCCCTGTTGTTCGCGGCGATTGTCGCGTTTGGCATGTCGGTATTGCTCAGCACCATCCAGGAGCCGAGCTCGGTCGCATTCACGACCGGCGGCGCCAGGGTCGGCGATCCCGGCAATAACCTGATCGGGCCGAGCTAATTCCGGCACAGGGCCCTCATTTGGGCGTGCCGAACACCACGCCGGCCTGGCCGGTCGAGATCCGGCTCGCGAAGGACCGTCGCGCGCTGCATGTCACCTTTGACGACGGCAAGATCTTCGCTCTCTCCGCGGAATTGCTCCGCGTGACGAGCCCCTCGGCCGAAGTGCAGGGCCATTCCGAAGCGCAACGCAAGACGGTTGGCGGAAAGCGCAATGTGACGATTCTCTCCGTCGATCCGGTCGGCAATTATGCGGTGCGGATTGGATTCGACGATATCCACGACACCGGCATCTACTCCTGGGCGTTTCTGCGCGACCTTGGCGTGAACGCCGAGCGGCGTCTTCAGGATTACCTCGACGATCTCCAGGCCAAGGGCCTGGACCGTGAGCGACCGGGCGTACGCTAAGGGCGATGCAGATGGAGCGGACGATCGCTGCAAATGCTCGCTCTCGCAGGCGTCGCCGCCTGGCATTTCAAGCGTTGGCGGCCCTGCTGGTCATTGTGCCGCTCGCCACCGCCTACGCGCAGCTGCGTGGTCATGGCGGCCCGGTGCGGGCGCTGGCTGTTTCGTCCGACGGAAAAACCGCGATCTCGGGAAGCTTTGATTCAACGGCGATCCGCTGGTCGCTGTTGCGCAATGCGGCCGAACAGGTGCTGCGCTTCCATGCCGACGCCGTCAACGCGGTGGCCCTGCTCAGGGATGGACGCGCGGCGACCGCAGGCGCCGACGGGCGCATCGCCATCTGGACTGCTGGCAAGGCCGAGCCCGACGTCGTGCTGGAAGGCCATACCGCGCCGATCGCGGCGCTCGCCGTGTCGCCTGACGGCGCAGCATTGGCCTCGGCATCGTGGGATCGAACGGTACGGGTGTGGCCGCTCGCAGGCGGCGCGCCGCGCGTGCTTGAAGGGCATACCCAAAACGTCAATGGCGTGGCGTTCGCTGCGGATGGGCGCACGCTGGTCAGCGTCAGCTACGATCAGAGCGTTCGCATCTGGCCGCTCTCTGGCCGGTCCGCGCCGACTGTCGTTGCAACGCCGAGCCCGCTCAACGCTGTAGCGGTCGCCGGCGACGGCGAGATCGCGGCCGGAGGCGCCGACGGCAAGCTTTATTTTCTGACGGGAGCGGGCGCGGCCGCAGGCGAGGTCGCAGCCGGGCCGAGACCGGTGATCTCGATTGCGGTCTCACCGGACGGTGCGTTGGTTGCCGCTGCGAGCGTTGGCGGATCGGTAGCTGTGATCGATCGCAAGACGCGCGCCCTGGAGCATAGTCTGGTCGGCCCGGGGTTACCGGTGTGGTCGGTCGCGTTTCTGCCGGATGGCCGCACTTTGCTCACCGGCGGTGCCGACAACATCATCCGCCGCTGGAATGTGGTGACGGGCGAGCCTGTCGATCCCGTTGTTCTGGAGGCGGCGGGCGATCCGCTGGCCGCCTATGCCGGCGATCGCGGCGCCGAAATCTTCCGCGCCTGCGTCGCCTGCCATACCCTTGGCGCCGAGCAGGCCAACAGGGCGGGCCCGACTCTGGCCGGCATCTTCGGCCGACGGATCGCAACCCTGCCGGGTTATAATTTTTCCGAAGCTCTCAAGCGCCTCGACATCGTCTGGACGCCGCAGACGGTCTCCAGATTGTTCGAGATCGGCCCGATGGCCTACACGCCGGGCACCAAGATGCCCGAGCAGCGCATCGGTTCGGAACAGGACCGTGCCGCGCTCGTGCAATTCCTTGAGCGCGCGACACGCAGATAGATGCCTGATCGTTGCGCGGCAATCCGCTCGCCGCTCACATCGATGTTTGCGCGCAGGCCGAGATGACTTTTTTCGAATCGTCATCCCGCACTGCATCTTTTCCGGGGCAACCATGCCCGCCGTCGTGACAGGACGGCCGGTCGAAGCGTCAGCCTCTCACTTGAAGGGGATGGCGTACATCAAGCCGCCCTTGGTCCAGGTCGCGTTGAGGCCGCGTTCGAGCTTCAACGGGCTCGCCTGGCCGACGTTGCGCTCGAAGATCTCGGCGTAATTGCCACCGGCCTTGATGGCCTGCAACATCCATTTGTTGTCGAGGCCGAGGCGCGAGCCGAGATCGCCGGCAGAGCCGAGCAGGCGCTGGATCGCGGGCGTGGTGGATTTTGTCATTTCGTCGGCATTGGCCGCGGTCACGCCGAGTTCCTCGGCCTCGATCAGGCCGTAGTGCAGCCAGGCGATGATATCGGTCCACACCTCGTCGCCATTGCGCGTGAACGGCCCGAGCGGCTCCTTGCTGATGGTCTGCTGCAGAATCGTGTAGTCCGCGGCATTCGGCGCCGCAGTTGTTACAGACCCGGCCAGTGCCGAGGCGTCCTGGGTCATGGCATCGCAACGCCCGCCGAAGAAGGTCTGCAACATCGTATCCGTGCGATCGAACACCAGCGGCTTCCATTCGATCCCGTTGGCGCGGCCGTAGTCGCCGAGCGTCACTTCATGGGTTGTTCCCTGCGCGACGCAGACGGTGGCGCCATTCAAGCCCTTCAGATCCTTCACGCCGCTGTCACGACGGACGACAAAACCCTGGCCATCGTAGAAATTGACCGGCCCCTGCCGCAGGCCGAGGGTCACACCGCGCAGATAGGTCTGTGTCGAATTACGATACAGCACGTCGATCTCGCCCGATTGCAGCGCGGTGAACCGGTTTTGCGCCGTGAGCGCGACATAGCGCACCTTGTTGGCGTCGCCGAGAACCCCCGCCGCCAGCGCCCGGCAGTAATCGACGTCGAGCCCCTTGTAGTTACCCTGGGAATCCGGAGCGGAAAACCCTGCAAAGCCTGCGCTGACGCCGCACACGAGCGTGCCGCGCTGCTTGACCGTGTCGAGCGTTCCGGCGGTTGCCCCCGAAACCCACGCCGCGAGCAATCCCGTGGTAATGACAATTCTCTTCATTGCGTTCCTCCTCTAGTGTCCAACCGTTTTCAATGCACTGTCTACCGCAGTGCCGAGCCTGTCGACGATCATGTCGATGTCGTCCGATGTCGCGATGTAGGGCGGCGCGAGCAGGACATGGTCGCCGCTGCGGCCATCCACCGTGCCGCCCGCGGGATAACAGGCGAGGCCGCGTTCGAACGCCGCCGCCTTGATCCGCTGGTTGAGCTTGAGGCCGGGATCGAACGGCTCGCGGCTGGCGCGGTCGACGACCAGCTCGATGGCCTGGAACAGGCCGCGCCCGCGGATATCGCCGACGTGCCGGTGATTGCCGAAGCGCTCGGTCAACCGTCGCTCGAGCAGACTGCCGAGCTCCCTGACGCGCTCGAGCAGGTTCTCTTCATCGATGATCCGCTGCACCTCAAGCGCCGCGGCGCAGGCGAGGGGGTGCGCGAGATAGGTGTGTCCGTGCTGGAAAGCTCCCGAACCCTGCCGGATGGTGTCGATGATATCAGCGCTTGCGAGCATCGCGCCGATCGGCTGATAGCCGCCGCCTAATCCCTTGGCGATGGCCTGGATGTCGGGCGCAATGCCCTCCTGTTCCCACGCGTGAAGCGTGCCGGTGCGGCCCATGCCGCACATCACTTCGTCCAGGATGAGCAGGGCGCCGTGCCGGTTGCAGATGTCGCGCACGGCCCTGAAGTAACCTTCGGGCGGCGTCACGCATCCGGCGGTGGCCCCAACCACCGGCTCGGCCATGAATGCGGCCACCGTGTCGGGACCGAGGCGCTGAAATTCAGCCTCCAGCTCGGCTGCCAGCCGCGCGACGAAATCCGCTTCGGATTCGCCCTCGTGTTGCTCGTGATAGGCGAACGCAGGCGTCACATGGCTGAACGCTGGCGACAGCAGCGGCGCATAAGGTTCGCGGCGCCAGGCGTTTCCGCCTGCCGACAGCGCCCCGAGCGTATTGCCATGGTAGCTCTGGCGACGGGCGATGAAGCGCTGGCGTTGCGGTTGACCGATTTCGATAAAATACTGCCGCGCCAGTTTGATGCTGGCTTCGATCGCTTCCGACCCGCCGCTGACGAAGTAAGCATAGGCGAGGCCGCCGGGCTGATCCCCGACAAGCCGGTCGGCCAGCGCCTCGGCTGGCTCCGACGAGAAGAAACCGGTATGCGCATAAGCGAGCTTCGAGGCCTGCCTGGAGATGGCCTCGATCACGCGCGGATGTTGATGTCCGAGACAGGAAACGGCAGCACCGCCGGAGCCGTCGAGAATCCGGCGGCCATCCTCGGCAATGAGCCACATGCCGTCGCCGCCGACGGCCTTTGGCGGCGTTTCGCGCAGGCTTCGATGCAGCAGGCGGCTGTGGCTAACGCCCATCAGGCTCAACCTTTCTCGGCAACATATTGTGACATCGCGGCGAGGCGGACTTCGGTCACTTCGAGACGCCGCTTCGAGCCCACGCCACCCAGCACGAACGTGACGGCGGCCAGCGACTGCGCGATCGCAATCGCGCCGGTCAGGCTCGGAAAGAATCCAGGCGAGGTGGCTGCCTCGAACAGAAGCAGGTGATCGGCGCGCTCGGCCATCGGTGCGGCGGCCGAGTCGGCAATCGCGATCAGCGCAGCGCCGCAACGATGCGCCGCGCGCGCCGATGACACGCTTGCCGCCGAATAGGGCGCAAACCCGATGACGACGACGGCGTCGCCGGCACGGAATGCGCCGAGGTCAAGATCCTCGGGACCCGAGCCGCCGACCAGCTGCACCGCGTCGGGCCGGAACAGTCGAAGCTGGTAATTGAGCAATTCCGCCACGCTTCGGCAGCTTCGAAATCCGGCGATCCAGATCCGTTGCGCCGCGTGCAGCGTCCTGGCTGCCCTGGCCACGGCGCCCGACGAAATGCGAGCAAGGCCCGCCGCTTCGGCTTCGAGCTTATCGGCGACCAGTGTGATGTCGGAATTGGGACCCCGGTGGCGCCCCTTGGTTCGGCCTGAGAAGGGAGAGGGCTGCGCGGGCCGGCGCGCCTCGGTCAGGGCAGCGCGGAGTCCGTCCCATCCTGAATAACCCAGCGCCTTCGCCAGCCGGGTGAAGGACGCGGGATCGGCACCCGCCACCGCAGCCAGCTCGCGCATCGAACGCGTCATCGCGTCATACTCATTGGCGGCAACAAACCGTCCGACTTCCCGCAGCCGCATCGGCAGCGACGGCAAGGCGCTGCAGAGTTCATTGAGGGGCAGGGACTTCGACTCCGGCTGGATCATGCAACATATGTTGCATGAAATGTCATTTCGTGCAACATATGAAACGCGCCGTGAGCGCATGGCCGAAGGACGCTGCTGCCGGAAGGATCCTTGTGCTGTGACGATAGCCACGTCCGAACCTGCTCGCCGCAAGCGGTCGCGCGGCTCCCTGAGCAAGCAGCGCCTGAGCGGACTTTTCTGGCAGATCGTGGTGGTGGGAATCGCGATCGCCGTCGTCGCCTGGCTATGGTCCAACGCCATTCATAACCTGTCGGTGCGCCGCATCTCGACCGGCTTTGCCTTTCTCGGCCGCGAGGCCGGGATGCCGATTGCCGACGCCTGGCTCGCCTACAGTCCGAAGAACACCTATCTGCGCGCATTCATGGTTGGCATCGTCAACACACTGCGTGTCGCTGTCCTCGGCATCGTGCTGGCCACGGTGCTCGGGACGATGATCGGCATCGCGCGGTTGTCCTCCAATTGGCTGCTGTCCCGGCTCGCGGCGGTCTATGTCGAAGTGCTCCGTGATCTTCCGCTGCTGCTGCAGCTCTTGTTCTGGTACGTGGTGATGCAAGGACTTCCAGCGGCCCGCGCCGCTTGGATGCCGGTAGACGGCGTATATCTCTCAAATCGAGGTCTGGTGCTCCCGTCGATTCCGATCGCGGAAGGAAACCTTTGGGTGATCGGTACGGCCGCGGTCGGGTTGATCGCTTTGTATGCGCTGCGTCGGCAATTGATCGCGCGGCAGTTGCTGGATGGCCGGCCGCGTCGCCTCTGGCCTTACGCGCTTGTTCTGGTGGTCGGAATACCGGCGCTGGTATCGTGGAGCCTCGGCGCAATCTGGACCATCACCATGCCCGAGCTGCGCGGGTTCAATTTTGTCGGCGGATTGACGTTGACGCCGGAGTACTTCGCGCTTCTGGTGGCGCTCGTCACCTATACCTCGGCCTTCATCGCCGAAATCGTGCGCAGCGGCATACAGGCCGTTCCCAGGGGTCAATGGGATGCCGCCATGGCGCTCGGTCTGCGCCGGAGCTTCGTCCTTCAGCAGATTGTCTTGCCGCAGGCGCTTCGCGTCATCATTCCGCCCTTGACCAGCCAATATCTGAATCTGACCAAGAATTCCTCGCTGGCTGTCGCGGTCGGCTATCAGGACATCGTGTCGATTGCCAATACGACGCTGAACCAAACCGGTCAGGCCATCGAGGCTATCGCGCTCATCATGCTGGTGTTTTTGACCATCAGCCTTGGCATCAGCCTGTTCATGAACTGGTATAATGCGCGCATCGCGCTGGTGGAGCGCTGATCGATGACCTCGGTGACGGATGCGCCCGAAAATCCGCTTCCCTTCGCTCGGTCGCGTTCGCGCAGGGCCGGAAGCGGTCGCGTGATCGGATGGCTGCGCGCCAATCTGTTCCGGTCGATTCCTTCGAGCGTCATCTCCCTGCTGCTGATCTTTCTGCTCGCAAAGGCGAGCGTGAGCTTCGTGCAATGGGGTTTCTGGAACGCGATCTGGACGGTCACGGGCAATCAGACCGGCGCCTGTCGGGCGATCCGTGGAATTGGCGCCTGCTGGGCCGTTATCCCCGAGAAGTTTCGTTTCATCATGTTCGGCACCTATCCTTTTGATCAGCAGTGGCGACCCGGCCTCGCCACCCTGACATTCATCGCGCTGTTCTTCCTGTCGAGCCGACCCAGATGGTGGCGCAAGGAGCTTGTTCTGGTGTGGGTCGCAGCGCTGGCCGTGATTGGCTTGCTGATGTGGGGCGGCCTCTTCGGGCTGTCTTTTGTTTCCCAGGATCGCTGGGGCGGGCTGCCGGTAACGCTGATCCTGGCGACATTCGGGCTTGCCTTCGGCTTTCCGCTCGGGATCGTCGTCGCGCTCGGCCGCCGGTCCAAACTGCCTGCGATCCGGTCAATTTGCGTGCTTTATGTCGAACTCATCCGTGGCGTTCCTCTGATCAGCCTGCTGTTCATGGCGAGCGTCATGTTTCCGCTGTTCATGCCTGACGGTGTCAACATCGACAAGCTGCTGCGGGCCCAGATCGCGTTCGTGCTGTTTGCCGGCGCCTATCTTGCGGAAGTTGTGCGCGGCGGCCTGCAGGCCGTTCCGATCGGACAGCATGAGGCAGCCAACGCGCTAGGCCTTTCCTACTGGAAGAAAAACGGCCTGATCATTTTGCCGCAGGCCATCCGGCACGTGATCCCGCCACTGGTGAATACGTTCCTCGCGTTCTTCAAGGATACCAGCCTGGTGCTGATCATCGGCATCTTCGACCTGCTGACAACGGCGAAGACCGCCATCGTCGATCCGGCGTGGCAGTCGTTCAGTGTCGAGGTCTACCTGTTCGTTGGATTGATATATTTCGTTTTCTGCTTTGCCATGTCACGCTATAGCCGGCGCCTTGAAGCGAGGGCAGGGTCGACGTGAAGGACGGGCGGCGTTCGCCGGTTCAGGTCCGGCTTGATGAAAATCCCAACGAAAAACCGGACCGTTATGCAGCAGCCATCTGCATAAGGGTCCGGCCTGAACTATTTGTTGGGCGGACATCTGTCAGAGAGCTGCCGCTGTCCGCAAGGCGTAACTCAGACGCTTATGAGCGTATGAGGATTTCGCGTTGAACGGTTACTTCTTTTTCTTCTTGGCTGACTTCTTTGCCTTCTTCGCCTTCTTCGCTTTCTTGGCCATATTTCCCTCCATGGTCCCAAAAGTTGGTTCAATGCAAGTCAAGACGCGACATGCATGCAGTCAGACTACACCATAATTGCAAAATTGATACTGCGCGCTTCAAAGAAGGTAAACGGCCGTCACATGGCGCGCCCGCGACTCCGTTTTCCGCTCACCAGTGACCGCGTTCATTCGATCACTTCGTCGGCGGTCGTGAGCAGCGTCGAGGGTATTTCGAAACCCATCGCTTTGGCTGTCTTCTGGTTGATTACCAGTTCAAATTTGGTCGGCAATTGAACCGGCAGACTGGCAGGCTTCTCGCCCTTGAGGATGCGATCGGCATATATTCCAGCCTGTCGAAACAGATCGGGAATGTCCACGCCGTAGGACATCAGCCCGCCATCGGCGGTGGCGGCACGCAATGCATAGACTGCCGGCAGCCGGTAACGTGCCGCCAGTTCGATGATGAGTTTGCGTTGGGAATTGGTCGAGGGATCCGACGGCACGATCAAACCGTAGTTCGACTCTCGCCCCAACTGCGTCATCGCCGTCTCTATCCCGGCTGGGTCGCGCACGGGCACCGTCACGACCGCAACGGCCACGCTCGGAGCGGCGGCCACCACCAAAGCGGAAATCACTTTGTGTGTGGCACTGTCCGGGTTTATCAGGATGGCGACACGGGCGACGCGCGGTGCGACCTGCTTGAGCATTCCAAGCAATTTCGCACCCAGGCTCGGCTCCATCACGGCGAAGCCGGTCAAGTTGCCACCTGGATGTGCCAGGCTCTGCACCAGGCCATCTCCGACCGGATCGCCACTGGCGATGAAGATGACTGGAACCGACCGGGTCAACTGCTGCGCCGCTTTTACCGCCACATCGCCGTTGGCCACCATCACATCCGGCGCCTCGCGCAACACCTGCGCGGTGGCAGATCGAACCCAGTCGGCGTCGCCCGTGCCCCAGTGATAGTTGATTTGAAGATTTCCGCCGACCGTCCAGCCGGCCTTTTCGAGCTCGCGCTGGAATGCCGTGGCGCGGAGCTGTCCCTGCGGATCGTTCTCGGGGTACAACATCAGGACGCCGATCCGGCGCGGCCGCTCAGGCTGCTGGGCGCGGGCTGCAAGCGGCCCCGCAACGGCCGTGCCGCCGAGAACGGCAATGAACTGGCGCCGGTGCATGTATCCCCCCGAGAATAGGCCTCGTGCAATGTCCGCGCGGGGCGGCCTTGTCGTTCACTAACACCACGGGGGTGGGTCCTATTTCCCCGTTGGTTTGTGAAACTCGGCTGGTCAAAGCGCAAAAAGCTCAATGCGAGCAAAATGTTTGCCGCTTTGCCCCTGAGAGCCGGTTATGCTGCCTCGATCCTCAAATCAGGGCAGTCGGACGGGGCTCGCTAGCGCGTGACTTCGGTCATCACAGGCTTGTCCTTATCCTTGATGCGTACCACCAGCGTCTTCGATACCTTGTCGGTGGCGTTGCGCCCGTAGTGCGCAGTGTTAGGCGGCGTGTAGAGAACCTCGCCGGCTTTGACTATCCGTGTGCCGACGCCTTCAATCTCAAACGTCTGCTCGCCTTCGATGACGTACGTGAATTCATGGCCGTTTGGGTGCACGTGCCATGGCAGCCGGAACCCCGGCTGCCACTCGGAGGCGAAAATCAGCGCTTCCTGACCGGGAAGGTTTTGTAAGTCCGTCTTCGCGATCTGCTTGGTCGCATATGCGGGTGCTTGAGCGTGGATCATCTCTGATGATCCCACTCCTGCGATAACCCCGCCGATAAACAGCGCGGCTGCGATGGCTTGCTTTCCCATGGTTGTCAGTCCCCCTTCACGTCATGAAAGAAATGTTTCCGCCATTGTTGGCACAGCCAGGCCGCGCAGACCGGGCAACTGGACAAATTCGCGTCGTCCCCATGGACCTCCCAACCCGGCGCCAAACCAAAATTCCTCGACAACTCCGAGCCCTCAGGGATCGATGAGCACCCCCGGATTGAGCATGCCCTGCGGGTCGAGTTCTCTTTTTGCCGCCTGAAACGCCGCCGCGAAAAGCTCCGGGCGCTGACGGTCGTACCAGGGTCGGTGATCGCGGCCGACGGCGTGATGATGGGTGATGGTGCCGCCCGCTTCGATCAGCGCGTCGCTGGCAGCATTCTTGATCGCCTGCCACTGCTCCAGCAGCGCGCCGTGACGGCCGAGCGCGTGGAAGGAGAAATAGGGTGCGGGCCCGTCCGGATAGACGTGGGTGAAGCGGCAAGTGACCTCGCCCTTCACGCCGGTCGCCGCGAGGATCGCGCGCTCCGTCGCCGCCTTGACCTTGTCGTGGAAACTTTCGAATCGGTCCCAGGTGATGGCGGTCTCGAAAGTGTCATTGATGAGACCCGCCGGCGTCAGGAACTCGCGCGCATAGGGCATGCGGATAAACGCGTTGCGCCAGATGCCCGCCGCGCCTTCGAGATGCGCGTCGCCGGCTTTCGCGGCCTCCGGCGTCCCGCCATGATCGGCGCAGCATTCCAGCGCGCGGGCCATCCAGGCGTCCGGTGCATGGTCGCCGGATTCAAAGCCGAGCACCATGATCGCGACGCTGCCGTCCGCCGCGCCGGTGTTGAAGGCCTCCTGCGCGTCGAGAATTCGGCAATTCGATGGATAGAGGCCTGCTTGCGCGATGGCGCGCACGGCGCGCGCGGCGGCGAAGAACGTATCGAAACAGACCGACGCGCCGGCCCGGAATTTCGGGCGCGGCTGCAACCGCATCCAGGCGCGCGAGATCACCCCGAGCGTTCCTTCCGAGCCGATCAGCATCCGGTCGGGGCTCGGCCCGGCACCGGAACCCGGCAGGCGGCGCGTTTCCATGACCCCGCGTGGCGTCACGACACGCAGGTTCTCTACGAAATCGTCGATATGAGTGTAGAGGCTGGCGAAATGGCCGCCCGAGCGGGTCGCGATCCAGCCGCCAAGGGTTGAATATTCGAAACTCTGCGGAAAATGCCGCAAGGTGACGCCATGTGGCCTGAGCTGGTTTTCCAGAGACGGGCCATAGACGCCGCCTTCGATCAGCGCGGCGCGCGATGTCTGGTCGACCTCGACGACCTTGCCGAGATTGCGCAGGTCGAGTGTGACGGCTGCCCTGTAACGAATGCCGTCGGCCCGCGGCTCGACGCCGCCGCAAACGCTCGACCCGCCTCCGAACGGTGTCAGTGAGGCGCTGATTCCGCCGGCCCAGTCCATCACGGCGGAGATTTCCGCCTCGTTGCGGGGGTAGGCGACGACGTCGGGCGCGCAATCGTAGTCGCCGAGCATGGCGCGCACATAATCCGGGTAGGATTTGCCGAAAGTATGCGCCGCGCGGTCGTAGCGTTCGCTCGTGCAGAAAGCGGCAAGTGAGGGCGGCGGCGTCGCGCGCGGCGCGCGCAGCGTGAGATCCTCGAGGCGCGGGACCGGTATTGTGTCGAAGGCATCGCGCGAAAATTTCGTGCGGTAGCGGCCCAATATAAAGGCCTGCTCGGCAGCCGTCATGCCTTCGCCCTCGCGGCCCCAGCCATAATGCTTCAACCTTGCGCGGTTCATGGTCGCTTCCCCGATTTCGGCATATAGCGGCCGCAGTCTCTGCCGGCGCCGCGCTCCCGGCAAGGCCCGGATATCAAAACCCCCTGCCGGTGGCCCATAACATAAAACAAAGTATTCGTTCCCGGTTGAACTTTGAAAATTCCGACCATTGTTTTGCCGCCGGGGTCTTGCGACATAGATCATGGCTGGGATGACGCTGGAAAATAGCGATGCTGACCGACAAATTCGATGCCTATGGCGAGGTATTGCCGGATGGTGCGCGCGACAAGCGCGATGCGGGAGCAGCCGCGTCAGTGGTTCTGGGCCGTATCGGTCAGTGTGTTTTCTGGCTGCTTGTCATCATTATTGTTTCCACCCGGGTGTTGTATTATCCGGCGGCTCCTGCCTTTGAGCTTGGCGGCGCCAGCGATGCCAACCACGCCGTGCTCCGTTAGCGGCCTCCTGATGCAATTTGCTGTCGATGAGGGTTGAGACGGATAACCTCTTTTTGCGGGCCAATCGGAATTGACGTGATGCATTTCCGGCGATTTGGCGTATAATTCCTTCTCTTTGAAGGATATTGCGTGGCAGATCGGGTCGATTCTCCTGACGATGGCCGGCTCTCTGCAGGATTGATCGCGAAAGCTGTCACCGTGAGCTGGGGATTAGCGCTCTGCGCCCTGGTCACGCTTGCCGCGGCGGCGATACAGGTCCTTGAAGAGACCCTCGTCGGACACCCCTATATAGAGTCCATTGTGATCGCCATCCTGCTCGGAACGGCGATTCGCACGTTCTGGGAACCCGGCCACCGGTGGCGCGCGGGCATCGCTTTCAGCGCGAAACAGTTGCTGGAGATTGCCGTCGCGCTGCTCGGGGCCTCGCTGACGTTTGCTGCGATCGCCGCGTCGGGCCTTGTCCTCCTCGGCGCGACCGTCATGATCGTCATTCTCGCGCTCGCGGTCTCCTTTGGCATAAGCCGTTCGCTTGGTTTACCCGTTCGCCTGTCGATCCTGATCGCCTGCGGCAACTCGATATGCGGCAACTCGGCCATCGCCGCGGTGGCGCCGGTGATCGGAGCGAGCACCGATGATATCGCCTCCTCGATTTCCTTTACGGCGGTGCTGGGCGTCATTGTGGTGCTGGGACTGCCGCTTTTGATCCCGCTTCTGCACCTCTCGGAAACGCAGTACGGAGTCCTGGCCGGCATGACGGTTTACGCGGTTCCGCAAGTGCTCGCGGCGACCATGCCGGCGGGTCTCGTGAGCACCCAGATCGGCACCCTGGTGAAGCTGGTAAGGGTGATGATGCTCGGCCCGGTCGTCGCCTGCATCGCGGTGTCCGCAAGTGGCCTCCGGGGCGATCGATCGTTGGCCGTTGCCGGCACGAACGGCTTCTTTCAGACGGTGCCCTGGTTCATCGTGGGTTTCTTCGTGCTCGCTGCGCTTCGCTCGCTATCGCTGATGCCGGATGGCGCCGCTGTCCCGCTGCAACGGGCGGCAAGTCTTCTCACGATCATGTCGATGGCGGCGTTGGGTCTCGGGGTTGACCTGCGCGTGATCGGGCGGGTCGGAGGAAGGGTCACCGCGGCGGTGACGCTGTCGCTGCTGTTTCTTCTGGCCCTCAGCCTTTGCCTGGTCTGGTACGGCGCCCTCGCTTAGCAATTTCGCTAGCCAGCCAGGTTGAGAAACTGGTTCGATCCGCGACCTCAAGTGCGAATTGCGATTTACGATAGCGGCGTAAGCCGTTGATCTCCATGGATATCAGGGCCTCAAAATTCACTTCAGATTCTTGATACGTCAGTTTAGGCGTGAGAACCTTGGAGAAGGCGGTTCCGACGTTTTCCTCAAGCTCCGTATCGACGGATTGCCGATTGCGGGCGCTTGCCCGACTGCGATGGCGGGTGTCTGAACCGGCATGAGAGCTTCGGACACGATAGGCTCCTTGAGCGCCATTGGTCGACGGGCTGGGTCGCGCCGATTTCGGGGAGGCTTGACGGGAGATATTGGCGTAAGCTCCAGCATAATCTCCGGTATCAAGCCGGCCTGACCAAAAAACAGAATCTTCAGGGAAGCGCCTATGGCCAGACGACTGATCGATATCTCCGTGCCGCTCCAAAACGACGTGCCGGCCGATCCGCCGGGAGGTCATCCGACGATCCAGTATATCGATCACCAACAGGGCCTGCCGCGCATGCTGCAGTTTTTCCCGGGCCTGAAGGCGGAAGATCTGCCGGACGGGCAGGGCTGGGCGGTCGAGCAGGTGCAGCTCTCAACCCACAACGGCACCCATCTCGATGCGCCCTGGCACTTTCACCCCACCATGAACCGGGGCGAGCGCTCATGGACCATCGACGAAGTGCCGCTGGAATGGTGCCTGCAGCCGGGCGTGAAGCTGGACTTCCGGCATTTGCCGGACGGCTGTGTGGCAACGGCAAAAGATGTCGAAAACGAGCTCAAGCGCATTGGCCACACCCTTGCGCCGCTGGAGATCGTCGTGGTCAACACCAGCGCCGGCGCCAAGTACGGCCGACAGGATTATGTCACGTCGGGCTGCGGCATGGGATATGAGGCGACGATGTACATGCTCGAGCGCGGCGTGCGGCTGACCGGCATCGACGGCTGGAGCTGGGACGCGCCGTTTGTCCACACCGCCAAAAAATATGCCGAAACCGGGGACGCCGGCCTGATCTGGGAAGGGCACAAGGCCGGCCGTCACATCGGCTACTGCCACATCGAAAAGCTGCATAATCTCGAGCAATTGCCGCCGACGGGTTTCACCGTGTCCTGTTTTCCGGTCAAGATCGAGCGCGCGTCCGCGGGCTGGACCCGGGCGGTCGCGATCGTCGATACCTGAACTGACCGCCGGCCCGGCTTGATGAAAAGTCCAAGCGATCGGCAACCGGACGGCATCGGCCATGTCAGGGGATTACGGGAGCAGCAAAACGCGGCTTTGGCGCGAGTTTTGCCGCTACTTCTTCATGTCCATGATGAACGCCGCGATATCCTGGGCGTCGCTGCGCTTCAACGGCACGTTCGGCATGGTGGCGTGCGGCAGCCGCAGGAACGAGGCGATCATCTCGGTAGTGATCTTGTCCTTGGCCGCGATCGAGGCAAATGATTGGGCGCGATCGAATTTGGCCGGAGCCGCTCCGATGGCGTGGCACTGCGAGCACCACCGCTCCGACAACCGCCGGCCGTTTTCGAGATTCTGCGCGAAGGCCGCTGTAGCGCCTCCGAACAGGGCAAACGCGACGGAAAGATAAAACCGCTGCCTATAATGATTCAACGCCAGCCACCGCCGTCGGTCTCGTTGCTTGGCGATGTAGGCATGGTGCCGCGGCATCGTATCGACGGCTTCAGCCATGGTCGCATCGGCGCCGGCCGTCACGATTTGATGCGCGCGCATGGATGGTCTCCTGGTCAGGTATTGACCGCTGCAATAGTTCTGCGCCTGCGCCATCCCGTCAATTAGGGGCCACGGAGGCTGGAAGCTGCCGGCCCTTGCTATGATGCCGTGGAGGTTACGGTGCGCCTTCGCGCGATGATGCCGGCGGCAATTTGCATGGTGGCGCCGAGCCCCCAGCAAGAAATGATCAGGAGAGCCGTGCCAGCCCGTGCCGTTTCGTCCAGGACAATGCTGGAAACAGACACCACAGCCGCCACAGCTGCGAGGAAAGTGCCGGCCGCGCTGAGCAATTCCACCGTGTCCCACGCGGAGCCTAGCCCATGCTTCAGAGGCAGGTGCATGTGGTGATCCGCAGGAGCGCGCGGCAGATCGATCCCGAGATAGAAGCCGGCGGCCCCGTAAAGCATTATCGCCAGCACGGTGACGGCCGAACCGATCAGGCCGATGTTGGCCCTTCCCACATGCGCGGCAACGAACAGCCCGCACGAGGCCCCGGTCACGGCAAGCCCGGACCGTTCCAGAACATGCGCCAACCGGCTGATGGTGGAGCGGGTATCCCATGGTTCAGTACGTCTGATCATTTAATTCTCCTACGAAACAGCAGTTTGGGAGCTGTTGACAGAGATCAAGCTCACACCTTCGCGCGCCCTTAAAAGGACGCCAGAGTTTTGTTGACGCGAAGGTAGAGCGCTGGTTTCCGGCGTATATTTCCTTAGACGGTGTTGACCGTCTTAATTATAGGGCTGGAGGGCATTTGACCCAAGTACAGTCAACGAGCCGCAGCGGGAGCATCTCGTTGCGCCAGATGTTCCCGAGTATCACCGCAGGGACAACACCGCTTGTCGACCACCCGACTATCGAATCCCGGTTCGAACGCAGCATCAAGGCGCCATGCTATCTCACCGCCTATTACTGGTGGGCCTATGTGCACCCGAAGGCCATATGGTTTTTTGAGCGGCAGTGGCTGGTCAACCTCATCCTGTGGGGCAACTACGCGCGGCTGCGCAATGCGGCGGTCACGGAATTGGGGGAGGCGCTTCCCGGCGCGACCTTGCAGGTCGCCTGCGCCTATGGCGATCTAACCGGCAAGTTGGTGCAAAGGGTTGCTGCCGGCGGCGGCAGGCTGGATGTCATCGACGTGCTGCCGATGCAGCTGGATAACCTGCGCCACAAGCTTCCAGCCGGCGCGCCAGCCCGGCTGTTGACCATGGATTCCGCCGATCTCAAGCTTCCGGACGCCAGCTACGACCGGGCGCTGCTGTTTTTCCTTTTGCACGAACAGCCCACCGATTATCGCGAGCGAACACTGCGCGAAGTCTTCCGGGTGGTCAGGCCCGGCGGCAAGATTGTCGTGGTCGACTATGCGCTGCCGCGCTGGTGGCATCCGCTTCGCTATTTGTGGCGGCCCTTGCTCGCCACCCTCGAGCCCTTCGCGCTGGATCTGTGGCGCGACGAGATCGACCGCTGGGTGCCGGTGGACGCGCGGACCGGATGGCGCAAGCAGTCCTTTTACGGCGGGCTCTATCAGAAGGTCGTCATCAGGCGTTGAAACGACCGCGCGGCGGGCCCGGCCGCGCCTGCTTTTTTCCGGTCGCCGGTCAGATGACGACCAATGCGATGGCGGCAGCGAGGATCAGCAGTCCGGCGGTGCCATAACACGCGGCCTTGATTGCGAAACCGCCTCCGAGCCCGAGATCGTGCGCGGTCATGCGCAAGCGATGCGCGGCATGCCAGGCCGGGAGCGCGACCGCGCCGAACAGGATCAGCTTGCCGATCGGGTTGTGCGCGAACGCCGCAATCGTTTCATAGTGCAAGTGGAGAACACCCAGCGGCACCAGCACGCCAGTGATCAGGATCAGCACGGGCGCAATCAGCGCCGCCACCAGTCCGCCGACCAAGTCGCCTTTTGGCATTGCGGTGGGTTCGAAACGGCCGGTAACGCGGCTGTCACATTGACGTGCCCGGGGATTATATCCGCGCCCCGAATCAGGCGGCGCTATTCGATGTCGTTGGCCAACGGATATGCACCCCGACAACCAGCGCACGGCAAAAGACGGGGTGGCAGTCGCTGGCGGTGCCGCGATAGCTCAGGGCCGCACCGCCGGCGTTTCGATCGGCATCCCTCGCGCGCGCCACATCAGGTAAAGTTCGAGTTCGACCAGCTCCGGCGCGCCGTAGTCGTAGGGTTCAGCGCGGATGCCGCTGATGCAGCCGCGCAGGCGGTGCTGCAGTGAGCCTAGCGATTGCCACTCCAGCCGGTAAAGCGGATAACCGGTCGGATGTCCTTGCGTGATCGCAGACCCCGCAAGCCGCTTGTCCCAATTGTCGTCGTGGCAATTCGCGCAAGCCAGATTGAGCTGACCCTGGCGCTGCATGTACAACTCGCGTCCTTTGAAGATGAACGGCTCCAGTTGCGGGTCGGCGCCGGTCTCGATGGCGGTGCCACGCGACTGCCGCGCGACGAAGGCGGTGAGCGCCAGCAGGTCGCGGCTTTCGTAGGCAAGCGGCGTTGCCTGCTGATGTCGGGCGCGGCACATGTTGATGCGCTGTTCGAGGTTGATGGGGCGACCGAGTGTCTTGTCGAAGGCGGGATAGCGCGCAGCGACCCCGTCCATGCTGGCGCGCGCGTCACCGTGGCAATCGGAACAGGTTTTGCCGGCCGCGCCGGTCTTGCTCTTCCATAGCGCTTCGCCGTCGAGCACCCACAGCATGCCGGGATTGGCGGTATCTTCGTTCTGCATCGACTTGGTGTCGGGCGTCATGAAGCTGTAGCCGGATCGCCGCTCCCCCTGTGGGATCTCATTGGCGCGGAGGGGAGAGGCGGCGATATCAGCCGCGGTCAGCAGCAGCGCGACGCTTATCGTCCGGGCATGTTTCATTCAACAGTGATGAATGCCGAGGCGGTTTCCGCGAAACCGTTGTCGCCGACCCACTCGAAATCGAACTTGCCGCTCTCCGTCGCGACCGTGAAGAAGGTGATGAACGGATTTGCCGCAATCGCCGGAAACAGGTCAGCGCGGAAAACCTCCACGCCGTTGTAACGGCAGGTAAGGCTGGTGATGATATTGCGTGGAACGAGTTCGCCTTCGGCGGTCCGGCGGAAGCCGGTCTCCATGATATGCGACATCAGGGTCTTGATCTCGATGACGTCGCCGCGCCTGGCGCGGGGCGGAACGTTGATCAGGGCGGAGGCCATCAGATCACCTCATCGGTGCAGGCGGCCAACGTCACCACCACGTCGATGCTGGCGGACCAGAACGAGCCGTCGGAAAGCCGCGCGATGGCGACGATCTTCTGGCTGTCGGCAAGGCGAATGCGTGTCGACACCTGGGCGCGGCCGCAGCTCGGGCCGAGATGGAAGTTGCCGATATTCGGCTGCGGGTTCTTCTCGTTGAAGATGTGGATGCTCTTGACGTGATCATCCGGTGTCATCGGGCTTGCGACACTGACGGTCATCGGCACGGTGTTGCCATTTTCGACCAGCGGCGGCACGTCGAGCTTGACCTTGCCGGTCCGCACCACGGCGGTACCGACGACATTCCGGATCGCGGCCGCGAGCATCGCCGGTGTCGCCCCGGCGGGCCGCAGCGTCAGGACGGGAACCGCGCCCAGCATCGCCGCGCCGCCGGCGAGCCCAAAAAACTGGCGGCGCGTGGATTGATCTTGCCTGTGCATCGCGGGTTCCGCTTTCCTATTCACGCAAGCTTGCGAGATATGCCACCATATCCTCGATTTGTTCCGCCGAAAGGATCGGTTTGCCCCGCCATGCCGGGCCGACGCGCACCAGCCCATCGAGGCGATAGTAGGACGGCATGATGGTCGCGGGATTGAGGCGGGAGGCGTCGACCAGCCGCAGCCGAAGCTGGCCGGCCGACCAGCGGCTGCCGGCGCCGGCAAGGCTCGGCGCCAGATCGCCCTGAAATTTCGCTTCCGGAAACGGCCCGGAGTGACAAAGGATGCAGGTACTGGTGCGCTCCAGCACCAGCGCGCGTCCCCGCGCCACATCCCCGGGCGCGCCCGTCAGCGATTCCGCAATGGCATCTCCGCTGACGACAAAGGCGCGCAATCCCTGCGCGCCCGCCGCGCAGGGCAGGGCGAGCGTCGCCGCCGCGAGCCATAGGCTCGCCACTGATATCGCCGACCTAGCCAAAGGCTTCCACCGTGACGGTCTTGTACCAGGATTGCGCATTGTCGGCCTCACGCGCTCGCACGTCGCGCGGCGCATCGACTGGGCTTGTGATGACAGCCTCGATCTCGGCGAACCGGCCGTCCCGGGCTTGATAAACGCCGGATTGCGAGAACGCGTACCCGGGCGCGACCGTGTTGTAACAGGCTCCAACCAGCCTCGGTATGTCCGGCGTTTTGCCGGAAATCAGGTTTGCCACCGCCGCGGCGCAGGCCGTTGCCTGCGCATTCGCCGCGGATGCGGATTTCGGGATGGTGCCGCCAAAGCAGGCGTCCCCGATCACATGAATATCGGGCACCAGTTTCGAGGCAAAAGTCACGGGGTCGATCGGGCACCAGCCGGTGTTGTCGATCGCGCCGGCGACGGCTGCGATATGGCCGGCCTGCTGCGGGGGGATGACGTTTGCGACATCAGCGGTGTAGTTGCCGAAATCGGTGACGATGGTGCGGGTCGCGGGATCGACCGATGTCACGCGCCCGCCCTGCGACAGCGACACCCGCTCGATCATCCCTGGATAAAGTTCCTTCCAGGCATTCTCGAACAGGCGCTGAAGTGGAAAAGTATCCCTGGCGTCGAGGATGAGGACCTTGGAGCGCGGCTTTCGGGTCTTCAGATAATGCGCGATCAAGCTGGCGCGTTCGTACGGCGCCGGCGGACAGCGCGAGGGACCTGCGGGCACCGCAAGCACGACGAGGCCGCCGTCGTCCATGGCCTCCAACTGTCTGCGCAACACGGTCGTCTGCTCGCCGGCCTTCCAGGCATGAGGCATTTTTGTCGCGGCGGCCTCGTCATAGCCGGGCAGCGCATCGAATTTGAGGTCGATGCCGGGCGCGAGCACCAGACGCTCATAACCTAGCGACATGCCGTCGGCGAGACCGACCGTGCGCGCCCGTGGATCGATCCTCGCCGCTGCCTGCGCGACGACGCTCACGCCTTCGCTGATAATCCGCTGATAGGTGAATTGCTGCGCCTCGATTTCGCGCAGGCCCGCGATCACCTGGTTGCTGAACGGGCAAGCGGTGAAGGTCCGGTTCGGTTCGATCAGCGTGACCTGCAGCTTCGCATCGATCCGCCGCAGGGCGCGGGCGCAGCTGGCGCCGGCAAAACCGCCGCCGATCACGACAACGCGGGCGGCGGATTGCGCGATCGAAGGACGCAGAAAGGCAAACGCTGCTGCCGACGCCGCGATGCCACGAACGACGTTTCTCCGCGTCATCAGGCGCCGCGCGTCCATCAGCATTATCCGAAAGAATGGTGCGGCGGCCGCTGGCGACGGCCGCATGCTCGATCAGGCGAAGGTGATGTCGTGATCCCTCAGCGGCACCGACCGGATCCGTTTTCCCGTCGCCGCGAAATAGGCGTTGAGCACCGCGGGCGCCGCCACGCCGATGGTGGGCTCGCCGACTCCGCCCCAGAAGCCGCCGCTCGGCATCACGATCGATTCGACCTTCGGCATCTCGCGGATCCGCATCGAATTGTAGGTGTCGAAATTGGTCTGCTCGATGCGGCCATCGTTCACCGTGCACCCGCCATAGATCAGCCCGCTCAGGCCATAGACGAAGGAGCCCGCGATCTGCCGCTCGATCTGCGCGGGATTGACGGCATAGCCCGGATCGGTGCCGGCGACGATACGATGCACCTTGATCTTGTTGCCGTCGGTAACGGAGATTTCGGCGGCTGCCGCGACATAGCTGGCATAGGCATGCAGCTGGGCGAAGCCGCGGTAGACGCCCTGCGGCGGCGGTTTGTCCCAGCCGATCTTCTCGGCGACCGCATTGAGCACGGCAAGGTTCTTTGGATTCTTGGCCATCAGCTTGCGCCGGAACGCGAGCGGGTCCTGCCCCGCGGCATGGGCCAGTTCATCCATGAAACATTCGACATAGATAGCGTTGTGATTGACGTTAACCCCGCGCCAGAAACCGGGAATGATGTGCGGATTGCGCATCGAATGTTCGACCAGGAGATTTGGCACCGAATATGAGAACGCGGCCTCCCCGCTCGGGTTAAGCCCGGCAAAGGAGGCGGGATCCTTGCCGTTGACCAACGCTTCGGGGCGAAGGCTGAACAGGATCGACTGACCGGATATCCGAATATGCAGCGCGGTCAGGTTATTGTCGGCATCGAGGCCGCCAACCATCTTGCACTGGGTAATCGGATGATAGCGACCGTGCGTCATGTCCTCTTCGCGCGACCACAGCAGCTTGACCGGCGTGCCCGGTATCTGCTTGGCGATGGTAACCGCCTGCTTGACATAGTCGGTCTGGCCGCGGCGGCCGAAGCCGCCGCCGAGGATCTGCTTGTGGACGTCGCATTTGTCGGCCGGCAGGCCGGAGGCTTCGAGCGTTGCGGCGAAGGCGGCTTCGCCGTTCTGCGTTCCGCACCAGACCTCGCATTTGTCCGATGTATAGAGCGCTGTGGCGTTCAGCGGCTCCATCGTGGCGTGATTCTGGTACGGATAGTTGTAGCTCGCCTCGATCTTCTTGACGGCATTGCCGAGTGCGGCTTTGGCGTCGCCATTCTCGTTGCCGACATAGGCGGGTCCGGAATCGAGACCTTCCTTGAGCCACGCTGCGATTGACGCCGACGTCACCTTGGCGTTCTCGCCTTCGTCCCAGACGATCGGCAGGGCATCAAGCGCGGACTTGGCGTGCCACCAGGTATCGGCGACGACGGCCACGGCGGTGTCGCCGACCCGCACCACCTTCTTGACGCCTTTCATGTTTGCGATCTTGGCTTCGTCAAAGCTCTTCAGCTTGCCGCCGGTTACCGGGCAATCCTTGATCGCGGCGTTCAGCATGCCCGGCAATTTTACGTCGATGCCGTAGGTCATCTTGCCGGTGGTCTTGTCAGCGGTGTCGAGGCGCATGAGCGCCTTGCCGGCGAGCTTCCAGTCCTTCGGATCCTTCAGCTTGACATCCGCAGGCGGCTCCAGCTTGGCGGCGGCCTCCACCACCTTGCCATAGGTCGTCGTGCGGCCGGACGGGCTATGGGTGATGACGCTGTTGGCGGCGGTACATTCCGAAGCCGGCACCTTCCAGTCGTTGGCCGCGGCCTGGATCAGCATCATGCGCGCGGTCGCGCCGCCCTTGCGGACATATTCCTGCGAGGCCCGGATGCCGCGGCTGCCGCCGGTGGAAAAATCGCCCCAGGCGCGCTTGCGGGCCACGCTTTGGCCCGGCGTCGGATATTCGGTGGTGACTTTCGACCAGTCGCATTCGAGTTCTTCGGCGACCAGTTGGGCAAGCCCGGTGAGGGTACCCTGGCCCATTTCCGACCGGGCGATGCGGATAACGACGGTGTCGTCGGGCCTGATCACGACCCAGGCGTTGACCTCAGGCGAGCCGTCGGCCGCGCGCACCACGGTGGGGCCGCCGAAGGGAAGATCGAGGCCGAGCACGAGGCCGGCGCCGGCAGCGGCGGTGCCGATCACAAAGGCGCGGCGGTTGAGTTTGGGCATATGGTTCATGGCTGCCTCCTCATGCGTTCGCGGCGGCGTGGATCGCCTCGCGCACCTGCTGGAAGGTGCCGCAGCGGCAGATATTGGTGATGGCCTCGTCGATATCCTGGTCGGTCGGCTTCGGCTTGTCCTTGAGAAGGGCTGCCACCGCCATGATCATGCCGCTCTGGCAATAGCCGCATTGCGGAACGTCGTTGGCGATCCAGGCCTGCTGCACCTTGTGCAGGGCGCCATTGGACGCGAGCCCCTCGATGGTGGTGATCTGTTTGCCGACGGCTTCGCTGACCGGGACGCTGCACGAGCGCGTCGCAACGCCGTCGATATGGACGGTACAGGCCCCGCATTGTGCAATGCCGCAACCGTATTTGGTGCCGGTCAGGCCGATATTTTCCCGGATCGCCCATAGTAGTGGCGTATCCGATTCAACGTCGACGTCGAAAGCTTTGCCGTTGATTGTGAGGCTTGCCATCGTCTCTCCCCAAAATGGGCTTGAACCCCGCCCTTGGGACCGGAGGCTGGACCGAAAAGTGGATTTGTTCAAATAAAGAATCTGCGTTGGCGGTGGGGAATAAATCGCCGCGCTCTGTGGTCACCGTGCCGACCGACTTTCTGCTAGCTTTTCGGCCCCGGCGCGATCACCTAGGCTTTGGATGCAATGCGGCCATGATAATAATGAATAGGCGGGGGTCGCGGGCGGAGGGGAAGACGCTTTGAACGGACAGGCGGGCCGGCGCACTGAGGTCACGCGCAGCGGCGGCGAGGACATGCATCGGCGTGTCTGGGCTGGTCTGTGGGTCGCGCTGCTACTGGCGATCCTGACGTTTCTGGTCATCTATCCCCTGCTCACACTGCTCTTGGGGGCGCTGACCGATACCAATCCGGTGGTCGACGGCTTCAGCCTGCGCCATCTCGCGATCACGAACTTCCTCGCCGTGCTGGCCAATCCGAACGTGGCCGAGGCCTTGTTCAACACGCTCGTCGCCTGCGGCGGCGGAACCCTGATCGCGGTCGTGATCGGGCTGGCGTTTTCCTGGATCGTGGTGCGCACCAATACGCCGTTCAAGGGGTTTATCGCGGCGGCCAGCATCCTGCCGCTGTTCGCGCCGCCGCTGGTGGCGGGCGTGGCGTGGAGCATCCTCGGTTCGCCGAAAACCGGCCTCATCAACACCATGTTCAAATGGGCGCATCTCGACTGGCACGTCGATTTCTATTCGCTGTGGGGGTTGGTGTTCGTGTTCGGCATCTACTACGCGCCCTATGTCTACATGTTCACCTCCTCGGCGCTGCGCAACATGGACCCGAGCCTGGAGGAGGCTGCGGAAATTTCCGGCGCCAGCGCGTTCGCGACATTGTTCTCGGTGACGTTCCCGCTGATCATGCCGGCGATCGTGTCGGGCATGCTGCTGTCGTTCATCGTGATGCTCGGCATTTACGGCATTCCGGCGGTGCTTGGCGCGCCGACCAATATCAGCGTGCTGACCACCTATATCTTCAAGCTCACCAACTGGTCGCCGCCGCTTTACAACACCGCAGCCGCGGTCGCGATCATCCTGATGGTGGTCACCGGCGCGCTGGTGTTCCTGCAGCAGAAGGTGCTGAGCGGACGCAGCTACACCACGGTCGCCGGCAAAGCCTTCCGGCCGCGCAATCTCGATCTCGGGCCGTGGCGCTGGTTCACCTTTGGGCTCGGCCTCGTCTACCTGCTGGTGGTGGTGATCCTGCCGACACTGGCGCTGATCGTGGCGGCGTTCCGAAAGTTCATGTTCATCCGCGATGCCGCCAGTCTGTTCGACATGCGGCAATACTCGCTGATGCACTTCTACAGCATCTTCGACAATCCGCTGACCATGAACTCGATCTACAACGCGGTCGAGGTCGGCGTCATCACGGCGATCGTCGGCGGCGCGCTCGCCTTCGCGATCGGCTACACCATTCATCGCACCCGTGTTGGAGGCCGTCGCAGCATCGATCTGGTGTCGACCTTGCCTGTGGCGATTCCGGGCCTGGTGATCGGCGTCGCCTATTTGTGGGCCTGGATCGGCATTCCCGGTGGCCTGTACGGCACCATCTGGATTCTGGCGCTGGCGTTCATCGCGCGCTTCATGCCCGATACCGTCAAGGCACTGTCGACCTCGTTCCTGCAGATCCATCGTGAGCTCGAGGAAGCGGCCTGGGTCTGCGGCAAGGGCATGCTCGGCACCATCAGAACCATCGTGCTGCCGCTGGCGCGGCCGGGCGTGATCGCCTCGATGACGCTGTTGTTCGTGCTGGCGATCCGCGAACTGGGATCGTCGCTGTTTCTCTACACCAGCAACACCATGGTGATGTCGGTGCTGCTGCTCGACTACTACGAGGGCGGAAATCTGGGAAAAACCGCTGCGTTCAGTCTGGTGCAGACGGTTCTGCTCGGCGTGCTGATCGGCGGCGCGAACTGGCTGTCGCGAGGGGCAGCCCAGGGCAACGTTGCGCAGCGAATAAGATGACATCAAGGGAGGATCGGTTATGAACGGAAAAATCGTTGCCAGGATTATTGCACTCGCCGGTATCGCCGGTCTCGGCATGGCGCTGAACGCGTCGCCTGCATCGGCGCAGCAGGAATTCGGATCGCCCGAATTGATCGCGGCGGCGAAAGCGGAAGGCAAGCTGGTCTACTACACCGCGAATTTCGCCGAAGTCGAACAGCAGGTCATCAAGGAGTTCAACAAGCGCTTTCCCGAGATCAGGGTCGAGATGGTGCGCGCACCCGGCGGCCAGCTTATCACCCGCGTCAGGACCGAGGCCGCCGCCGGCAAGCTGATCGCCGACGTGGTCGATCATTCCGACCGCGCGCTGATGCTGCCGCTGGCCGACCTGTTCCAGGACTATGCGCCGCCGAATGCCGCCGACTACAATCCCGATGCGCAGATTTCCCCGAAATTGTGGCCGCGCGTCACGCTGGTATGGTCGATCGCCTACACCACCGAGCTCGTGAAAAATCCGCCAAAAACCTGGTGGGATCTGACCAAGCCGGAATACGACAAGATGACAGGGCAGGTTTTCGCCCAGTCCGGCGGCACCACATGGACCCGGATCATGTTCGAGCGCCAGGTGCTAGGTGAGGATTATTGTGGGCGAAGCAGGCCTCGACCCATCCGATCCTCTATCCCTCCGGCGCGCCGATGGCGGACTCGATGGTGCGCGGCGAAGTCGCGATGGGCCCCTTGCTCTACAATGCGATTTACCCGAAACAGAAGGACGGCGCGCCGATCAAGATTTTCTTCCCGCCCGAGGGCACTCCGGTCAATCCCTATGCATCCGGGATTCCGAAAACGGCAGCCCATCCCAATGCGGCGAAACTGTTCCTCAACTGGTGCCTGTCGAAAGAAGGTCAGACCTTCATGATCAAGGAACTCGGCAACCTCACTTCGCTGAAGGTGGCGCCTGTATACCCCGAGGGTTTCGATCCCAAGGTGGTCAAAGTCTGGTTCCCGAAGTTCGACGAGTACGTCAAGCTGCACGGGCCATGGGTCGCCGATTGGGACAAGACCTTCGGCTACCGGCAGTGATCGGCGCGCCGATGAAGCCAGTGAAATCATGACGGCCACGCTCGAAGTTACCGACCTGCGCAAGCAGTTTTCGATCGGCCGGCCGGCGATCGACGGCGTCAGCTTTGCCGTGCCGGCCGGCGAGATCGTGGTTCTGCTCGGCCCTTCCGGCTGCGGCAAGACCACGACCTTGCGCTGCGTCGCCGGGCTCGAGCATCCGACATCGGGCGAAATCAGCATTTCCGGTCGTGTGGTGTCGTCGCCCGAACGCGGCATTCTGGTGCCGCCGCGCTCACGCGATCTCGGCATGGTGTTTCAGTCCTACGCGGTGTGGCCGCACATGACGGTGCGCCAGAACGTGGTCTATCCGCTGAAACACCGCGACATCGCGCGCGGCGAGGCCAACCGCAAAGTCGACGAGGTGCTGGAACTGGTCGGGTTGTCGGAATATGCCGACCGGCCGGTGGTGGCGTTGTCGGGCGGTCAAATGCAGCGCGTCGCACTGGCGCGCAGCATCGTCTACCGGCCGCAGCTGTTGTTGCTCGACGAACCCTTGTCCAATCTCGACGCCAAATTGCGCCTGCGGCTGCGCGACGATCTCCGGGTCATTCTCAAGCAGACCGGCATGACCGCGCTCTACGTCACCCACGACCAGGCCGAGGCGGTGGTGCTGGGCGACCGCATTGGCGTGATGCGCGACGGCAAGCTGTTGCAGATCGGCACGCCGGACCAGATCTATAACCGGCCGGCCGATCTGTTCGTCGCCAATTTCACCGGCGCCACCAACGAACTCACCGGCACCTTGGTCGGACGCAGCGGCGAGTTCGGCGTAGTCGACTTCGGCGATGGGCGGCGCGGGGAGGCGGCGTTGCTGCACAGGCTTGAACTGGGTGAGAAGGTGCGGATCGCGCTGCGGCCGGAGAACATCAACATTGGCAGGCAGGATGGCGCCAACCTGTTTCCGGCCCGGGTGGTCGATCGCCGCTATCAGGGCACACAGACCGTCTACGACATCGATCTGCTCGGCCGCCGGCTGGAGGTGCTCGAGCTCGGCACCGCAGCCCGCCATCAGGTCGGGGTCGAAACGTCGGTGGTGCTGCCGCGCGAAGGTTGCTGGGCCTATCGTGACACCGGACCATCGTCCTATGAGTAGCTCGTTCTGAATGCAAACCTCGTCATGCCCGGGCTTGACCGGCATCCACGTCTTTGCCGCAGCTAAGAAAGTAAGACGTGGATGGCCGGGACGAAGCCCGGCCATCACGAAAAAAGAATCGCGCGCCCTTAGAATTGATAACGCCGCAGCCCGCCATCGACGGGAATGACGGTACCGGTAATGTAGCGCGCCACCGGCGAGGCGAGGAATATCGCAAGTGCTGCGAGATCCTCGGGCTCGCCCCAAAAGCCCACCGGAATTTCTTCCTCGGCGAAATGCTTGCGATAGTCTTCCGGATAGTTGCGGCGAATTTGCTCGCTCATGATCCGGCCCGGCGGAATTGAGTTGACGGTAATGCCGTGTTTTCCGATCTCGCGGGACAGTCCCTTCGCCCAGGCATGCACGGCGGCCTTCGCGGCAAACGCCGCATTAAGCCCCTCCGGTTCGGACTTGCCGGTGATGTTGATGACGCGTCCCCATCGGCGTTCGATCATTTGCGGCAGCAGCGCATGCGTGACCTGCCGGTAACGGGTAAAATTCAACGCAATGGCTTCGTCCCAATCGCTGTCGGGCGCGTCAACCGGCAGCGGCCGGCTGCCGCCGGCATTGTTGACGAGGATGTCGACGTGGCCGAGTTCGGCGATCGCGGCGGCCGCCAGTTTCTTCGCGGCGTCTTCCTCCATGATGTCCTGCGTCACCGGGATCAGCGTGCCGCCCGCTGCCTTGATCTCCTGCGCGAGCTGATCGAGCAGATCCTTGCGCCGGGCAACGCCGATGACGCGCACCCCCTCCAGCGCGAGCCCCTTGGCGATCGCGCGGCCAATCCCGATGGAGGCTCCGCTGACGACGGCGGTTTTGGACTTGAGATCGAGGTCCATATTCGAGGTCTCTCTTTCTGTTAACAACATGCACGCATGTTGGGATGGATTTGGCCAGCTGACGCCTGTATTAACCCGGCCGTCGTTCAATGAAAGAAGAAAAAGCGATGGTATGGAATCCGCAGCAATATCTGAAATTTTCCGGCCACCGGTTGAGGCCTGCGATCGATCTGCTGATGCGGATTCCGGATTTTCCGGTCCAACACATAGCCGACCTTGGCGCGGGCGCAGGCAACGTCACCAAATTGATCACGGAAAGATGGCCGGACGCCGCGGTCGTCAGCGTCGAGGGCTCGGCCGAAATGGTCGCCGCCGGCAGCAAGGCCGCTCCCGGGATCGAGTGGCTGCACCAGGATTTGGGGACATGGCGGCCTGCGCGAAAATACGACGTGATTTATTCCAATGCGGCACTGCACTGGTTGCCCGATCACGAAACACTGTTT
>DATANB010000146.1:0-1532 GCA_036266415.1 Bradyrhizobium sp.
ATGGATCCCGGCTACGTCGCGACCGGCAAGGCGGGCCGGCAGTACACCGCTGAACAGCTCATGGTCGCCGGCATGCAGCGTGCGGCGCTGGCGCGGCACATGAATTTTTTCTATCGCGACTGGGACCTCTTAGTGACGCCGACGCTGGCGGTCGCATCGGTGCCGGCCGGGTGTATAGACTGGAGACATGAGTGACAGCTGTTCGGAGACA
This sequence comes from Bradyrhizobium sp., assembly GCA_036266415.1. GTDB lineage: Bacteria > Pseudomonadota > Alphaproteobacteria > Rhizobiales > Xanthobacteraceae > Bradyrhizobium. Next base: position 212 of record DATANB010000146.1, read on the forward strand.
TCGTTGACACTTTTGGGTGGAGCGCTGTGGGAGCAACGCGATGCCCTGGAGGACGATGTCTATGCTGGAGCAACGCGGCGAGTTCGTTCGCCTGGCGAGTAGCGGCAGGATAGCGATGTCGGAGCTTTGTCGGCGTTTCGGCATCAGCCGGCAGACCGGCTACCGTTTGCTGCGTCGCTTTGAGGCGGATGGCGAAGCCGGGCTTTCGGATCGTTCTCGGCGTCCGCACACGAGCCCTCGCCGGGTTGCGGCAGGGATGGAGGCGCAGGTGTTGGCGATGCGCGAGCAGCACCCTGCGTGGGGCGGGCGCAAGATCGCGCGGCGCCTGCGTGATCTTGAGCTCGCTGAGGTGCCCGTGGCATCGACAGTGACGGAGATATTGCGCCGTCACGATCGGCTGGACCCGTCGGAGAGCGCTCGGCATCGCCCGTTCCATCGTTTCGAGCGTTCGCGGCCGAACGAGCTTTGGCAGATGGACTTCAAAGGTCACTTCGCGCTCGACCGGGGGCGCTGCCATCCGCTGACGGTTCTGGACGATCACTGCCGGTATTCGCTTGGGGTGCGTGCTTGCGGCGACGAGCAGGATCGGACGGTTCGTGGAGAACTGACGAGGTTGTTCCAGCGCTACGGGCTGCCGGAGATGATGCTGGCGGACAATGGTTCGCCCTGGGGCAGCGGCCATTCGGCAGCCCGCTACACGGCGCTCGGGGTTTGGCTGATGCAACTGGGGATCGAGCTGCGTCATGGCCGGCCGCGTCACCCGCAGACGCAAGGCAAGGAGGAGCGGTTCCATCGCACGCTGGATCGCGAGGTGCTGCAGCACAATCGGTTTGCCGATCTGGCTGCCTGCCAGGCGGCGTTCGACCACTGGCGGCGCATCTATAATGAGGAGCGCCCGCATGAAGCGCTTGGGCTGGCGGTGCCGGCGAGCCGCTATCAGCCAAGTGCACGCTCGTTGCCTGAACGACTGGCTGCCGCGGAATATGCCGAGAGCGATGAGGTGCGGCGGGTGTCGTCGGACGGCTACGTGCGGTTCCGTGGCCGTCAGCACAAAATGTCGCAGGCCTTTGCCGGCCATCATGTGGCGATCCGGCCGACCCAACTGGATGGCCTCTGGACCATCTACTTCAGTCGCTTTGCTGTGGGCCAGATCGATCTGCGCGATGACAAAACGCAAATGCAACAACCTGTCGCACATGTCTCCGAACAGGTGTCACCCTTGTCTCCGGTCTAAACAGGGGGCAAAGCCCCCCGCCTTGCTTGCCTGACGGGCCAGGACTTCGGGCGGTTGGTATGAGGCCGTTCAGGCCGCCATGCCGCG
>DATANB010000147.1:0-4853 GCA_036266415.1 Bradyrhizobium sp.
TCGAACGCGACCGGGCTTTCAGCCACCCGGGGCACGTTGACGCGCTTGCTCGGGGCCGCCGTCAGCCCGGAGATATTGAATTCACTGACGTCGCGGGCCACATGCGCCGCGGTGGCGTTCATCTGCTGCGCCAAATCGATGGTCGCGAGATTCCAGACGAATTCTCCGGTCTCCTGGATATTGGCGACGCTGTCCTTCCAGGAGGTGGAGGAAAAGCCGATGATGGGAGGATGGTAGCAGAAGCCGTTAAAGAAGCTGTAGGGTGCAAGGTTGATGTTGCCCCTAGAGTCTCGCGACGAAATCCAGCCGATCGGGCGCGGGGCGATAATGGCATTGAAGGGATCGTGCTTGAGGCCGTGGCCGTTCGCCGGCTCGTAATAGTGCAGGTCTCTCGGGCTTGATGTGTCCACGTTGGTGGGTTCCTTCCAGATTCGGCTAGATCGTCATTGCGAGGAGCGAAGCGTCGGGCCTGTCATTTTTTACGAAATGGCGCCGATTTGTGATTCACTGATTGCGTTTGATTTGGAGCGCATGATGGAAATTCGGATTCGACAGGCGGAGCGTGGGCAGCCTGGCTTTGAACTGGTTGACCTTGAGAGCCTGGTGGTGGAGGACCACCCGGTACGGGCGGTGTGGTCGTTTGTCGAAGGCTTGGACCTTGGCTGGTTTTACGACCGGATCAAGGCTCGGGGCGAGACGCCGGGCCGTCCGGCGACCGATCCGGGCATTCTGCTTGCGCTTTGGCTTTATGCAACGGTTGACGGGGTTGGTTCGGCGCGCGCGCTTGACCGATTGTGCGTGCATCATTCGGTCTATCGCTGGATTTGCGGCGGGGTTGGCGTCAACCACACGATGTTGTCGGCGTTCCGTACCGATAGCGGTGGGTACCTCGATGGGCTTCTGACGCAGAGCCTGGCGGCTTTGATGGCGGAGGGTTTGATCACGCTGGATGAGGTTATTACCGATGGAACCAAGGTGCGGGCTGCGGCCAGCCGCTCGTCGATGCGACGGGTAGAGCGTCTGACGGAGTTGGAGGCGCAGGCGCGTGAGCGGGTTGCCAACCTGCGGCAAGAACTCGATGCCGATCCGACGGCGAGCGAACGGCGGCTCTTGAATCGTCGCCTGTCGGCCGCCGAGGATCGCGCGCGCCGGGTGACGGCGGCGCTGGCCAAGCGTCCTGCCGCGGTGCAGGAGAGCGAGGAGCATCAGACGGAAGGGGACGATCCGCCCGGGACGAAGCGGAAGAACCAGAAGCAACTGCGCATCTCGACGACCGATCCGGATGCGCAGCTGATGCGAATGGCAGATGGCGCAGTGCGGCCCGCCTATAACGTGCAGGTGACAAGCGCCTGCGGCTTCGTGGTCGCGATCGAACCGATGGAGCGGCGCAACGATCGAGGTCTGGCGCCCACGATGGTGGCGCAGGTCGAACGGCGCTGCGGCAAGCCACCTTTGCGATTGCTGGCCGACATCGGCGCGATGACCGCAACTGATATCGTCGGATTTGCCGACACCCATCCGGCGATGGAGGTGTTCAGCCCCCCACCCGCCTGCAAAGAGACCTCCAAGCCGGAAAGCAAGGCGCGATACGAACGCAACCGCGCCGCTGATCCGCAATGTCTGAAGGACTGGCGCGCGCGTATGGAAAGCGCGGACGGACAAGCGGTCTACAAACGCCGCAGCAACACCGAGCATGTGCATGGTCGCATGAAGAACCGAGGGTTCGGCCGCATGGTCCTGCGCGGGCTGCGCAAGGTCCACGTCGTCTGTTTGCTCCACGCCATCACCCACAATATCATATGGGCAATCAGCCGCCGCGAAGCGCAGCCCGCCTGAAACCGTGCAACCCCATATGCCGCCCAATGCTGTACAGAACCCGAACCGCCAAAAAGCGACAGCGCATCGACTTATCGCTTCTATCGAAACGCAAAAAACTTACAGGCCCGACGAAGCAATCCAGCTTTTCGCCGGTCACGCTAAAATATGGATTGCTTCGCTGCGCTCGCAATGATGATAATCCCAGTGTCCTTACTCATTCTTCAGCACCTTAAACACGCCGCTGGCCATGGCGATACAGCGCTCGCCCGCCGTCACCTCGGTGGTCGTGAAAATCAGACTGCGGGTCGAGCGGACCACGTGTGGCTTCGACACCAAAATCTCGCCGATCTTGGCGCTATCGACAAAGTGGGTGTCCATCTGGACCGTCGCCAGCGTCGGCCGGCCCGACACGTATCGCGCGGTCATGCCGCAGGTGCGGTCCGCGAACGTCATCAACAGCCCGCCCTGCACCAGGCCGCGGCGGTTATGATGCTTGTCCTGGGCTAGCAGCGCATATTCGTGCTCGCCGTTGACGACCCGTTGCCACAGCGGTCCGACAAGGCTGATGAAGCCGGAGGTTTCAACGATGGTCCAGCCGGAGGCTTTGAGTTTCTCCGTGGCCTTGTCGGTCATATCGTTTTCTTTCGGTTGCGCACTCCGGGTCGTCCCGGCGAACGCCCGCTTGGCCGGGACGACGGTCATCGGCATTTCATCGAGTGCTGACGTGTTGTAGTCAAGCGGGATGGTTCAGCCATTTGATGATACCACCCGGCGGAATATCGCAGAGCGCTGCGCGGCATTCGCGCGCCTGCCGGCCAGCGGGCCGGCGCCGGCGCTGAAGCGGGCCGCTGTCGCGATCGCGCTCGTCGAAGCCGGCGATGGCTCTGATGGAACGGCGTTGCTGTTGACGCTGCGCGCGGCGGGCTTGCGCGCCCATCGCGGTCAGTGGGCGCTGCCGGGCGGCCGCTGCGACGAGGGCGAGACGCCTGTGATGGCGGCGCTGCGCGAGCTGCACGAGGAACTCGGCCTTGAGCTTACGCCCGTCGACGTCCTGGGCCTGCTTGACGATTATCCGACCCGCTCCGGCTATCTCATCACGCCGGTTGTGGTGTGGGCGGCGAGGAGTGCGGTCATCTCGCCCAATCCCCAAGAGGTCGCCTCCGTGCATCGCATCGCGCTTGATGATATCGAGAGCGAAGATGCCTTCAGCTTCGCCACTATTCCCGAAAGCACGCGGCGCGTGATCCGGTTTCGTCACGCCGGCCGGTTCATCCACGCGCCGACGGCAGCCCTGATCTACCAGTTCCACGAGGTGCTGGGGGGCCGCGATACCCGCGTTGCCGATCTGGAGCAGCCGGTATTTGCCTGGAAGTAGTCCCTGCGCCGGCGTGGCTTGGGGGGCTGACTTGCACGTTTCCCTTGCTACAACGAACCGATGCGCTCTCAACCGATTCGCACTCCCGGATGTCTCGCGCTCGCGCTGCTGCTGATGGCGCCGCAGCAGGCGCTGGCCATGGATGCCGCCGCTTTGCCTGCGGCGACGGCCGACGCGATGGCGCAAGGAGCGTCGCCCCAGGCGCTCGCCGAATATCGCCGCAAGCTCGGGGAATATCAGGAAGCCCGCGCGGCGTTCGAGCAGGAGGCGAGCGCCTATTGGAACTCGATTGCCGAGAAGCGGCGCGGCCGCAACGCCAAGCGGCGCGAACGCCAAACCATCACGCTCGATGATTATGTGCTGACGCAGCCGCCGGTTTATATTGGGCCAAAGCGGCCGGTGAATCCGTCGCCGACGCCGTCCGAACCGGCTGAGCCGCGCGTCCGCAAACATATTCCGGTGGTCGCCGATCTCTTGAAAGCGGCCGCGGAGCATTTCCAGTTTATCCCGCAGCGGCCCACGAGCGAGGTCGAATTCAAGCGCGCCTACGCCCGTGTCGCAGCGGCGGCGGGGCTGACGCGCGAGCAGGCGGTGCGGGTCTACTCGTTCGAGACCGGCGGCAACGGCAATCACGACATGCAATCGGGGTTGAGCGCCTCGCGGCGGGGTTCGCGCGCGATCTCGACCGCAATCGGCTACAATCAGCTGCTCACCACCAACAGCGTTGAATTGGTCGCCGAGCAGGGCCACGAGATCGTCAAGGCGCTGACGGAAAAGGCCGCGCGATTGTCCGGGGCGCCGCGCACGGCGATGGACCACAAGATCGCGGTGCTGAAGCGGATGGTGGCATTGGCGCGCTCGGTGCCGGACGAGTGGGCGCAGCACGAGAAGCTCGGGGATACGCCGCAGGGCTGGGCCATCCATGCCATGGTGCTGGATATCGACGTCGGCCCGCTGCTGCAGACCCACAAGCTGCTGACCTCGGTGATCTTTGCCCGCGCCAAGGGTTTTATGCGCCCGCTGACCGCCGCCGAACTTGAGATGATGAATTTAACCGGCGACAGCACCGGGCTCGACATGGTGACGATGCCGCAGGCGATGCGCGAGCAGGTGCCGACCTCGAATTTCTTTCAGCGCTCAGGTTACGAGCGCAATCCGGTGGCGATCCGCAACAACACGGTGGCGAAACTGCTTGATGTCACGGACTCGCGGATGGACAGCAACAGCAATCTGCCGGGCGCCAAGGAGCTGGCGGCGGCGTTTTAGCTCATCCCGTCCCGGCCAAGCCGCCAACGGGTCGCGCGAATGCGCACTCGATGACAGGCTCCGCGCGAGCCGGGACCCATGGCCACCGGCTTCGATTCTGAAAAAAGCTGGAGCGGCTATCCCGTTTAGCAACGAACGCCGGTGGTTATGGGTCCCGGCGTTCGCCGGGACGACTCGCGGTGAGACTAAGCTCGCATCTCAACCCGGCCCGAACATGAACTTGCCGTCGCCTTCGAGGTACGGGCCGGTCCGCATGTAGAGCTGTCCGTTGTGGCCGATGAAAAACAACGTGCCCTTGGGCACCTTCTTGGCGCCCTTCAGCAGCAGGCCGGCATTGTTGGTGCCCATCTTGTAGGAAAACGTCTTGCCTTCCTTGTCGTAGCCATAGCCCATG
>DATANB010000148.1:0-2708 GCA_036266415.1 Bradyrhizobium sp.
CTCTGGTCGCCGCCCGGCTCCTCGCCGATGGCTCCCCCGGCGCGCTAGCTACTGAAGCCCGTCCAGGCAAAGGCCGTGTCGGCCGCGGCATCGTCTGCGGCGCCTGCCGCATCGACCCAAGAAGTGTCGGCGCTCGATAAATTACGCCGGCGGGATGAAGTCCCGAACCACTGTCGTTCTCAACCCAGGAGCCAGTTGAAGCTCCCCAATGATTCAAAGGAGAATGACATGACCAAGTTCATGCTGGCCGCCGCCTCGGCACTCGCGCTCGGCGCGGCCCCCGCACACGCGCAATTACTCGGCAACGTCGGCGGTGCCGTCGGCGGGACGCTCAACGGCACGCTCGGCGGAGCGCTAAATGGAACAGTTGGAAGCCTCGGCTCGGGGAGTCCTGCAAGCTGCCTCTGCGGCACAGTCGGCCAGGTCACTAGCGGCCTCAGCGGCGCCGGCTCAGTCGCCAATAGCGTTACCGGCCTGGCCTCAGGGAGCCTGAATGGTTCGGGGAGCGGACAGGGCGTCGGCCTCGCCGGAACACTTGCCGGCACTGTCGGCAGCGCCACCTCGACTGCTGGCGGCGTGAGCGGTCAGGGCCTCCGCCTCGCCGGGGTTGTCAATGGCGCGACGAACGGCGCCGGCTCGCTCGCGGGCTCGGTCAGCGGATCTAACAATGGCAACGGCTTCGGGCTTGCGGGCGCGGACAATGGTCTTGCGAACGCCGCATCCTCCGTTACCGGCACCGGCGGACAGGGGCTCAACCTGACGGGGAACGGCAGCGGCTCGGCCAATGGTAACGCCAGCGCGAGCGCAAGCGCCAAGCATCACAAGGCGAACGCCAGCGGCTCGGCCTCGGCTAATGGATCCGGCAACGGCGCTCTAAGCCTCGGCAACGGCGGAGTTGGTCTCGGCAATGGTGCGCTCCCTCTCCGCAACGGGATCCAAATGATCAACGGAGTGCCATGCGGTCCCGACGGCAAGCCATTGACCCAAGCCCAGCTAGCCTCGCTCGGGATGACTCCGACGAGCAGCAGTGGCGGCGCTTCGAGCAGCAGACAAAGCCGGATGGCGGCCGCCAGCCCTTCCGCTGGTAGCCAAGGCGGCAGCGGTCGCCGCCACGAGGAACGGCGCAACAACAACGACTAACCTGCCCGTCCCTCACGCCCGCCGCGCGGCCCCTCCCTGAGCGCGGCGGGCGGTTACATGCATCGTCATGTACCAAGGCCGCCCTGCCTAACTTTGGTTAACATCCAAAATGGCGTGAAATCAGCGGAAAACTGGCTAAAGCTTCCAAGATGACCTAAAGGTCTCTCGGACTCGGCTCGGGAGTACCGCATGTTGAGCGGGGTGGGAGTTTCATTGGACGATTCAGGCGGAGCGCACGGTGCGCCCGGTGGGGCTCATGGTGCCGGCGCGGCGGACGTTATGGCCCAGCGTGTCGGGAAACTTACTCAGGCCCAACTTGATTGCCTGCTCCTCGTCGACCAACTGCTCTCCTCCAAGGAGATCGCGGCCGAGCTCAAGATTTCCCCGCATACCGTCGACCAGCGCATCCGTCAGGCGCTGCAGATCCTCGGGGTCGATCGGCGCAACCATGCCGCCCGCATCGTTGCGCGGTACAAGGACCCATATCAGCGATTGATACATCAATCGCCGTACATTTCCGGCGAGCCCCAATCGGTTCACCCAGAGGCCGCGGTCAGTCATCAGATTCGGCACGCTGACCGCGCAGGGGAGATTGGGGGAGCTGGTTTCCTAACCGAGCAGAGGCCCGCACTATCCTGGTCTTCCCTGCAACCGCCGTTCGCAACGAGGAGCAACCCCCGGAATGAGATGAGCGTCGGCCAGCGGCTGTTCTGGATCGCGGCGATCGCGATCGGGGCAGCGTTCTCGGCGGGCATGTATCTCGCCGGACTGGAAAGCCTTTCGCGGCTTCTCAAGGGTTAGACCCGCCGACCGACTCCAGATCAGGCCGACAGCCACTCCGGCGGGTGCGCCGGGGAAGGAGTAGTCATGCGCAAACAGATGATCGAAAACGCCGTTTACGATGTCGCCACACAAGTCCGCGCGGTCGAGGACAGCATCGAGGCGGCCCTCGCTGAAATCGCCGAGCTGCAGAGCCGCATGGTCCGCGCGCGCGGCGTAACCAGGGCCGGAATGGTCACCAGCCACGCCGCGTTCGAGCAGCTGGGGGCGACGACGACCAGCCTGATTTCCGCGCGCGGCGGTATCGCCAATTGTCACGTCGCGCTGGCCGAGACCAAGCAATCGATTCCGGGTGCACGTACGGTGATGATTGGCGATGAGGGCGACTGCCCGCCGACGACCGGCCGCACTGACCTGCGTATCGTCGCCTGACGCGCTGAAACGGGATTGACCGGGCACGCCCACGCGTGTCCGGTCTCCACGCCATGGTTCGCCTGATCCTTTACAACCTGCTGCTGTTCAGCGCGTGCGGCTACGCGTTCTGGCGCGGCAAGGTCGATGCGCGAATCGTCGCGGCGGCGTTCTTCATCGGCAATTTCGCGACGTTCGCGCTGCGGACTCGCTCCGGCGGCGGCTATTCCTCGCTCGAATCTGGTATCTTCATCGTCGACGTCACCTGCTTCCTCGCCTTCACCTACGCTGCGCTGATCTCGGATCGATTCTGGCCCCTGTGGGTCAGCGGATTGCAGCTGACGACCAGCTTCGGCCACGTGCTGAAGTTCATCCAT
>DATANB010000149.1:0-7065 GCA_036266415.1 Bradyrhizobium sp.
GGTCTTGTCGATGAAAATGGTCGGCGAGCCGAACCCGCCGCGCGCCATGACCTCATCGGTGTTGGCCTTGAGTTGATCCTTGATCGCTTGATTGCCGACCCCGGCGAAGAACTTTTGCGGATCGATACCGAGGCCCTTGCAGACCTCGGTCAGCACCGCATCCTGCGAAATGTCCTTGTCGCCGCCCCAATAGGCCTCGAACACCGCACGCGCGAACGGCACCATGTCCTTGCCCAGCCAGATGCAGCCGCGCATCGCTTTGACGCTGTTGACCGGAAACACCGTCGGCCGCATCTTGATCGCCAGCCCCGCCGAGCGTGCCCAGTCCGCAATGTCTTTCTTCTGGTAGTTGACCTTGGCCGCAACAGGCTTTTCCCGCGACGCATAGACGCTCGGGTTGATAGTGTTGAAGATGCCGCCGACAAGGATCGGCCGCCACGAAATCTCGGCGCCGAATTCCTTCGCCAAGGGCTGGATGTTGTGGAAGGCGAGATAGGTCCATGGGCTGGAGCAGTCGAAGAAGAATTCGATCATGGCGTTTCCTCGTTATGCCGCGTTCGCGGCGTTGTCTTATTTAGCAGGCTCCCGTCACCCTGAGGTGCCGTCGCGAAGCGGCGGCCTCGAAGGGCGGCATTCGATCTCCTCATCCTTCGAGGCTCGCAAGTGCTCGCACCTCAGGATGACGTCTCATTTCTGCTTCGCCATCTCCTTCGCGACCTGCCCGAACATGTTCTTGCGCGCCTCCTCGTCGAACGGCTCCTTCACGAATTTGCCGATCGCCAGTCCCGCCTGCACCTGCGGCCGGGCGCGGACCTCGGCGTACCAGCGCTTCACGTTCGGATAATCGTCGAGCGTAAAGCCTTGTGCTTTATGGGTCATGGTCCAGGGAAAGCAGGCGATGTCGGCAATCGAATAGTCGCCGGCGACGTAAGCGCCGGTCTTGCCGAGTTGGGTATCAAGCACCCGATAAAGCCGCGCCGCCTCGTCGCGATAGCGTTCGATCGCATAGGGGATTTTCTCGGGCGCATAGAGCGCGAAATGGCCGTGCTGGCCGAGCATCGGACCGAGCCCGCTCATCTGCCACATCACCCATTGCACCACCCGGGAGCGACCTCGCATGTCCATCGGCAAAAACCGGCCGGTCTTGTCGGCCAGATAGATCAGGATCGCGCCGGTTTCGAATACCGGAAACGGCTCGCCGCCATCGGGGGGCGCACGATCCACAATCGCCGGAATGCGATTATTGGGACTAATCGCGAGAAATTCCGGCTTGAATTGCTCACCGGCCCGGATGTTGACGGGAATAACGGTATAGGGAAGGCTGAGCTCCTCCAGCATGATCGAGATTTTCCAGCCGTTCGGCGTCGGCGCGTAATAGAGGTCGATCATGGGGTCATCCAGAGGGAGGCGCCCGGATCCTAGCCTGCGGCGCTACCGCGTTCCAGTCGGCTTCCGGTCTTGTGGGACGCATGGCGAACATGGCACACAGGCGCTCAATCAGGACCGACCGGGAGGCCCAAATGCTGTTTCCAACCACAATCGCCGGCTCGCTGCCGAAACCGGAATGGCTGGCCGAACCCAATACGCTGTGGGCGCCCTGGAAATCCAAAGGCGATGAACTGGCGCACGCCAAGCGCGACGCCACCATGCTGGCCATAAAACTGCAGGAAGACGCCGGCGTTGATATCGTCACCGAGGGCGAGCAGTCGCGCCAGCATTTCGTCCACGGTTTTCTGGAGAAGATCGAGGGCATCGACTTCGCCCACAAGGTCGAGATGGGAATCCGCAAAGACCGCTACAAGGCGATGGTGCCGCAGGTGGTGGCGCCGCTGCGGTTGAAGGGCCGCGTCCATGCCGACGAAGCCCGCATCGCCCGTTCCCACACCACGCGCAAGCTGAAATTCACCCTGCCCGGCCCGATGACCATCATCGATACCATCGCCGACCAGTATTACGGCGATCGCGTGAAAATGGCGTTCGCCTTTGCCGAACTGTTGAATGAGGAAGCCAAGGCATTGCAGGCCGACGGCGTCGACGTGATCCAGTTCGACGAGCCCGCCTTCAACGTCTACATGGACGAGGTCAGCGACTGGGGCATCAGAGCGCTGGAGCGCGCCGCCGAAGGGCTGACCTGCGCCACCGCCGTCCACATCTGCTACGGCTACGGCATCAAGGCCAATACCGACTGGAAGCAGACTTTGGGCAGCGAGTGGCGGCAGTATGAGGATATTTTTCCGGCGATCGCCAAAAGCCCGATCCAGCAGGTCGCGATCGAATGCCGCAATTCGAAGGTGCCGCTGGAGTTGCTCGGCCTGCTCACCGGCAAGATCGTTCAGGCCGGCGTGATCGACGTCGCCAGCGACACGGTCGAGACCGCGGAGGATGTCGCCAAGGTGATCGATGATGTCTCGAAATTCGTGCCGAACAGCAACATCGTCGCGACCACCAATTGCGGCATGGCGCCGATGCATCGCACGATCGCCGAAGCCAAGCTGATGGCGCTCGGCGCCGGCGCGAAGCTGGCGCGGCAGCGAATGGGGTGAGGTTGCATCCCTTTCCACCGTCATGGCCGGGCAAAAGCGCGAAGCGCGTCTTCGCGCTAGATGTCCCGGCCATCCACGTCTCGGGTATCGGCAACAAGCCCGGGCATGACGAACGATAGGGCACGTCGAAGCTTACTCCATCAACTTCACCGCGCTCGGATGCAGCAACGGCTGGTACCCCGCACCTAACGCGCGCACCGTCGAGGGCGGGGTCAGCAACATCGCGTCTTGAGGCGCGTTTGACGCCTGGCGATAGCCGGCCGGCGACCACAATAGCGCCCGACCCCGCACCATCAGAAAACTCTCCGTTCCCTGCTGCACCATCGCGCCATCGGGCAACTCCTTCAATGGCATGGTGCTCGGATGCAACCGCTTCTTGCCGCCTGAGAGCCGCTCGCGATGCAGCACGGCGTCGATGTCGCGGGCGCGAACCCGTGCGACGCCATTGCCCTCCTCCCACGCCGCGCGAAACCTGATGGCGTCGTCGCGGCGGCAGAAGAAGCACGGGCGATGCCCCGCCGCCAGCGCCGTCGCCTCGTCGAGAAAGAACAATTCGGTCCAGCTGCGGCCGCCCATCACCTCGCGCCGCCGTCCCCTGAATTCGCAGACGCAAGTGAGCCATGCCTGGCTCGCCCAGCGCCGCGTCAGCAAGGTCTTGGTTTCGGGGTCGTGAATGATGCCGCGATTGCCGGTGAACAGGCCGCGATGCGGCGTCGCAATGATGTCGCCGGTGGGCGTAACGCGGTTTTGCAGCGGCATAGGCAGACTCGTCGTTCAGCTTTTTGCGTCATTGCGAGCGAAGCGAAGCAATCCAGACACTAAGGCCCGTGGAAAGCTGGATTGCTTCGTCGCTAACGCTCCTCGCAATGACGGACAAATCACGCCGCGCCTTCGCGGATCGGCGGCTGGAACGACAGCGCGGTATCCCACGGAAAGAAGATCCAGGTGTCCTGCGACACTTCGGTAATGAAAGTGTCGACCAACGGCCGCCCCATCGGTTTGGCATAAACCGTTGCGAAATGCGCGTCGGGAATCATCTGGCGCACCAGCCGCCCGGTCTTGCCGGTGTCGACGAGATCATCGACGATCAATAGTCCCTTGCCGGTGCCGCCGCCGAGCTTGGCGGTGTCGGCTGAAATGCCCTTGAGAACCTTCAGGTCGCCCTGTTTGGTATGATCGTAGCTGGCAATACAAACGGTATCGATGATCCGCACGCCAAGTTCGCGCGCCACGATGGCCGCCGGCACCAGCCCGCCGCGGGTGATGGCGATCACGGCATGAAACGGCCCGACTTCGTTCAGCCGCCAGGTCAGCGCCCGGCAATCGCGGTGAAACTGGTCCCATGAGACCGGAAAGGCCTTGCCCGCCCGCTCCTGCGCGCTCAGTTCGGGATGCTCCGCCATCATCATTTCTCCTGCATTTTCCGGATCACAGCCGTGGCCGTCGCGGTCGCGACGATCTTGTCGTTCTGAAACAGTTCACTGCTGAGTTGGCAAACTTCCTTGCCGCGAAGCAGCACGCGCCCGATGCCTCTCAGCGAACCTACTTTCGCAGGCCGGTGAAACTGCACGTTGAGATTAACGGTCGGCGCGAATTCGCCGGCGTCCAGCGTCGCGGTCAGCGCCGGTCCCATGGTGTCGTCGAGCATCGCCGCGAGAAATCCGCCCTGCACGTTCCCCGCCGGGTTCAGGAATTCCGGCTTCGCTTTGAATTTGACTTCGACCGTGCCGCGCTCGCCGTCGATCTTGGCGAATTCGATGCCCAGCGTCGCCGCGCAAGGAGGCGGTGGCAACCGGCCATCAACGATCTTCCAGAAAAACGAATTCTTGTCCACCATGCCGCTCTCGCTCTGCCCCGAATGATCGATCCGCTACCGGACCACGTTCAATCCCGCCAGCATCTCCTTCACCGCGTTCATCGCGGCGTTGAGCTTTTCGGGATCGCGTGAGCGGACGACCAGATTGGTGTTGGGCTTCTTGTCTTCGTCCTGAAACGGATAGCTGCCGATAATCGTGTCCGGATGCGCGCTGGCGATTTCGCGAAGGGGACCGCCGATGTCGCCTTCCCTTGCATTAGCGCGAACCGAGTCCGACAGCATCCGGACCCCGGATTTCAGCTTCGGCGCGACAATGTCCATCATGGCCTGCATGATCGAGGGCACCCCGGCCATGACGATAACATTGCCGATCTTGAAGCCGGGCGCGAGGATGGTCGCGCTCTGGATCAGTTCGGCGCCATCGGGAATCCGCGCCATGCGCAGCCGCGCCTCGTTCAGCTCACCGGCACCCTGGAAGCGCTCGCGAAACCGCGCCACCACGTCGGGATGATGGTCGATGCCGACGCCGAACGCCTTGGCGACCGCGTCGGCCGTGATGTCGTCATGGGTCGGCCCGATACCGCCGGTGGTGAAGATATAGCTATAGCGGCCGCGCAGCGCGTCCAGCGCCGCGATGATATCGGCCTCGTCGTCGGCGACGACGCGCACTTCCTTGAGGTCGATCCCGATATTGGTCAGGTATTCCGCGATAAAGCCGATGTTCTTGTCCTTGGTCCGCCCGGACAGGATCTCGTCGCCGATCACCAGAATTCCCGCGGTGACGATATCGCTCATGACCTCTCCTTGCCCTGCATGTTCGTGACCCAGCTCAAGCAACACGGGGTTTGCCGCCGAAATAAGCACCCGGCAGCCATTTTTTCAGGCAGCACCGCGACCGTCCATACCAAATGCTCTCCGGGAATGCATATCGCGCTGGCCCGGGCCTTGCTACCATCCCTTTCAGTCATGCACTGTCCCGCATGGCCTCGAAAAAGCGTCGGGATATATGGCAGTTGCGTTCGATGAAATGAACGGGCCCGGCGGCGACCTCCGCCCGGCCTATCTGGAGCTTTCCCGCTGGCTGAAGGAGACGCCGCCAGATGCTCTGGAATACCGCCGTCAGGAGGCGGAGCTGCTGTTCCGCCGGATCGGCATCACCTTTGCCGTCTATGGCGACGCCGAAGCCCAGGAACGGCTGATCCCCTTCGACGTGATCCCGCGGATCATGTCGGCAAAAGAGTGGGCCGTGCTCGAAAAAGGCCTGAAGCAGCGGGTGCGCGCGCTCAACATGTTCCTGCGCGACATCTATCACGGCCGCGATATCCTGCGCGCCAACATCATTCCCGACGACCTGATCTTCCAGAACCCGGTGTTTCGGCCGGAGATGAACGGCCAGGATGTGCCGCATGACGTCTACGTCCACATCGCCGGCATCGACATTGTCCGCATCAACCCGGAAAACTTCTTCGTGCTGGAGGACAATGCGCGCACGCCGTCCGGCGTGTCCTACATGCTGGAAAACCGCGAAATCATGATGCGGCTGTTTCCGGACCTGTTTGCCCGGCACCGCGTCGCGCCGGTGGAAAGATATCCGGACGAACTGTTGTCGGCGCTGCGGTCGGTGGCGCCGCTCGGCGCGGCGGCCGAGCCGACGGTGGCGCTGATGACGCCTGGGGTCTACAACTCCGCCTATTACGAGCATTCATTTCTCGCCGACAAGCTCGGTATCGAACTGGTCGAGGGCCGCGACCTCATCGTCAAGAACGACGAGGTGTTCATGCGCACCACCGAGGGCCTCAAGCGCGTCGACGTCATCTACCGCCGGGTCGATGACGATTTCCTCGATCCCCTCACCTTCCGCCCGGATTCGGCGCTCGGCGTGCCCGGGCTGATGTCGGCCTATGCGGCCGGCAACATCACCCTGGCCAACGCGGTCGGGACCGGCATCGCCGACGACAAGGCGGTCTACTCCTACATGCCCGAGATCGTGAAATTCTATCTCGGCGAAGAACCGATCCTGAAGAATGTGCCGACCTGGCGCTGCCGCGAGCCCAAGGATTTGGCGTACGTGCTCGATAATCTCGGTGAATTGGTGGTGAAGGAAGTGCACGGCTCCGGCGGCTACGGCATGCTGATCGGCCCGGCCGCGACCAAGGCGACGATCGAGGCCTTTCGCGACAAGCTCAAGCGCGAGCCCGAGGGTTTCATCGCCCAGCCGACGCTGGCGCTGTCGACCTGCCCGACCTGCACCGAATCCGGCTTGGCGCCGCGTCACGTCGACCTGCGGCCGTTCGTGCTCACCGGCAGCGATCGCGTCACCATCGTGCCGGGCGGGCTGACGCGCGTGGCGCTGAAGGAAGGCTCGCTGGTGGTGAATTCAAGCCAGGGCGGCGGCACCAAGGACACATGGGTTCTGGACGAGTAGATTAGGCACAAGAGAGCAATACATCCCGCATGCTGTCGCGCACTGCCGAAAACCTGTACTGGCTCGCCCGCTACGTCGAACGCGCGGAATATCTCGCGCGCACCATCGAGGCGACGCTGCGCGTCACCGCGCTACCCAACGCCTATATCGGCAAGACCAATGAGTGGGATTCCGCGTTGCTGACCGCGGGCGTCAGCGCGAGCTTTTATGAGGTCTACCAAGAGGCCGACGAACGCAATGTCGTTGATTATCTGTCGTTCTCGCCCAGCAACCCGTCCTCG
>DATANB010000150.1:0-19975 GCA_036266415.1 Bradyrhizobium sp.
GATCGCGCGGCGGAGATCGTGCGCGATTATCTGTCTCTCGGGCACTTTGGCGACTTCGAGACCAGCTGTCCGCTGCTCGGCCTGCCCAATGATCTGGCGCGAAGCAACCCATTGGTCAGAGCGGCGCAGGAAACTGCGCTCAGGACGATGATCGAAACCTTCGAGCATGGCGTGACGCCGTCCGCGCAGCCGGCCAGGCAACGGGCGCTTGCGCTCACTTCGCTTTGCGTGGGCGCCATGGTGCTGGCCCGATCGATCGAAGACCAATCGCTCGGCTATGAGCTGCGCGAGGCCGCAATGGCCATTGCGCTGGAGCTTGGCCGCTGGAGCTAGACCGGCACCGCCGGCTCGTGCTCTGGAAATCCGCAGGCCAAATCACCCTGTGATCCTCACAGTGCCGCTCCGATGCGGTTGCGGGCCACCGATTTTCCCTCCTGCCGGCGATATGCTGATACGTTCAGCCACCGTTCAGCCGCGCGGCCGCCAAATCGCGGGGCTGCTTGTCGCTGTCTCCTTCCCGGCATCGGACTCATCGTGACGCCGCAACGGTTTTCACTGATACTCTCGCTGCTGGGTTGGCTGGTGCTGGCCGGCACAGATGTTCTGGCGAAGCCCACCGTCCTGGAGCCAGGGCCCGCATCGGCGCCGGTATCGGCGCAGGCGATGCGCGGCCTGACAAAACTTGCGCAGACCCGACCGGCGCAAGCGCCGGCCGCGGCGCCCTCGCCTGCGCCAGCCGGCGCCGACGAGCCGATCGGAAACGTCGCCACGCTCACCGGCACCGCGACCGTGACCCGCGACAAGAATTCGATTGCACTCAAGCTGCAGGACGACATCTTCCTCAACGACGTGTTGCAAACATCGGCAAATTCCACGCTCGGCGTCACCTTCAATGACGCCACCACATTCAATCTCACCGCCAATGCCAGCATCACCGTGGACAATTATGTCTATGAGGATGGCGGCAAGCAGAACGCCGCGCTGTTCGACGTCGCCAGAGGAACGGTGGCCTTCGTCGCCGCCGCGGTCGCCAAGACCGGCGACATGAAGATATCGACGCCATCGGCGACGCTGGGCATTCGCGGCACCACCGGCCTCGTCGAGGTGCCGGAAGGCGCCGCCGCCGGCAGCGCGAACAACGTGGCGATCAAGCTTTATCCCGACCCCGACGGCAGCGTCGGCCGGATCGAGATCAACGACCGCGCCGGCACCCGGCTTGGCTTTCTCACCCAGGGCGCGAGCGGCTTTGCGATACGGCCCGGCGCAGGCGGGCGCTTTGCCGCCTTGCCGCTTGTCATCTCGCCGCAACAGGCGCTGCGCGACCGCGGTATCGTGCGCCAGGTCCACGCCGCGCAGAACGTCGGCCGCCAGATCGTCACCCAACGCCGAATCCAGCGCCTGCAAAATCCGAACCGGAATAATCCGGCGCGTCCGCCCGGCGTGCCGCGACAGAACAGCTTGCCGCAGCGGCCCAACGCGCCCGGCCTGCGGCAGCCCGGGCTGCAGAACCGGCCTGCGTTATCGCCGCGGCGGCCGCTCCTGCCCGCGCCGAAGGGAAAGCGGCAGCAGGACAAACGTTAGGGCATGATCCGGAAATGCGTGAGCCGGTTTTCCCTCGGACAAACGCGAAGCGTTTGCGAAGAGATGATGCTCAAACGAGAAGATGGAGCGCGATGACGATTCGAGGAAAAGTCATTCCGGTCTAGCCGGCCGGCGCCGAAAACCACAGCGTGAACCTGAGACCGGGCGCGTTGTCGAGCATTTCGATCCGCGCGCCATGAAGCCGGGCGACGGCGGCGACCAGGCTGAGCCCGAGACCGTTTCCCGGCGTGTAGCGGCTGTGCTCGAGCCGGTAAAAGCGCTTGAAGACGTGCTCGTATTGCCCGGCGGGAATTCCGGGCCCGTCATCGGCGATCGAAACGACCGGCCGGCCGTCAATGTTTTCGTTGGCGACGACGACGTGCCCTCCGGGGCGGCCATGCTTGATCGCATTGTCCACGAGATTGGCGATGGCATCGAAGATCAGGTCGCGATCGCCGGTCACCAGCACCTCGGGATCGCCGGTCACCGCGAGACTCGTGCCGTCCTGCTCGGCCGCGGCGTCGTACAGTTCGACGACCTCATTGGCGATGTCGACCAGATTGACGCTGCGGAACGCGCCCTTTCGCGCCTGGGTCTCGATATGGGCGATCCGCGTCAGCGAGGCGAATATCCGCAACACGGCATCGAGATCGGCAATGGTGTCGCCGATCAGCGATTGATCGTCCTCGGCGCTGCGCCGGCCGTGATAGGCCTTCTCCAGCCGTCCGCGCATCCGCGTCAAGGGGGTGCGCAGATCATGCGCGACGTTGTCGCTCACCTGCTTGACCTCTCCCATCAACGTTTCGATGCGATCCAGCATCAGGTTGAGGTTCTCCGCAACGCGATCCCATTCGTCGTGGGTGCCGCGCAGCGGGATGCGTTGGTCGAGGCCGCTGCGCATGATGGCCCGACTGGTGGCGTTGATCGATTCGATGCGTCCCACGGTCCGGCGCGTCACAAGGATGCTGGCGACGCCTGCGACCGCGAATATCAGTGCAACGCTGGAGATCACGGCGGTCTTGATCTGATCGGTAAAGCTGTCGAGGTCGCTGATGTCCTTTCCCACCAGCAGACGATCCCCGCCCGGAAACGTCGCGATCATCGCCCGCAGCAGCGGCGGGCCGGCCGCTCCGCGCGACGGTGCGCGAAACTCCGCCCACCCTCCGGCCGCGGTGACCGTCGAGGGCCACGCCTCGAGATTGCCGCCAAGCACGGCCGATGTGGAATCGACGAGGAGATAGACGTTCCCGGCAAAACTCGGGTCGGCGATGCGGCGCTGAATCAGGGCGATCAGCGCCTCGCGGCCCGATCGCTCGTAGGCGCCCCGCAAGCTCGAATACTCGGTCATGATTGCGCGGTCCGACCGGCTGCGCACATAGGCGGAGGTGGACAAATAGACGTAGCTCAGGATGGCCGACACGATTACGCCGAAGGTACCGATCGCGATCAGCGCCAACTTGAAAGTCGATGACGTCAGGGTCTTAGTCAGGAGCACGGAGACAGTACCCGATGCCGCGAACCGTATGAATCAGCGGATAAGCCTGCTGGCCGTCGACCTTGCGACGCACACGCCCGACATAGACGTCGATAATATTGGTGGACGGATCGAAATGCAGATCCCAGACGTGCTGCAGCAACATTGCCCGGGACACCACGTGGCCCTCGTTGCGCACCAGATACTCCAGAAGCTGGAATTCCCGGGGAAAAAGCGAAATGTCCTTGCCGCGCCGGCTGGCGGTCCGCGATACCAGGTCGATCGCGAGATCGCCGACGCGCAGAATGGTCTCCTTGACGATGGTGTCACTGCGTCGGCCAAGCGCCTCGACGCGCGCCAGCAGTTCGACGAATGAAAATGGCTTGACCAGATAGTCGTCGCCGCCGGCCCGCAAGCCGCGCACCCGATCGTCGACTTCGCCCAGCGCGCTGATGATCAGCACGGGCGCCGCGATGCCGTCGTCGCGCAATTGCCGCATGACCGCGATGCCGTCGATGTCCGGAAGCATGCGGTCGATCGTGATCACGGCATAGTCGCTGGCGACGCCGCGGCTCAGCGCCTCACTGCCGCTGGCGGCCAAATCCACCTGGTAACCGCTGGTCGTGAGCGACTCCAGGAGCTGGCCGGCGGTTTCCGGGTCGTCTTCGACGACCAGAATACGGCGGTGACCTCCCGTCATGGGTTCCGTCTCCGAACGACTGGCCAAAAGCCGAAGTCACTTAGCAAAATCGGAAGTCCAGGGACCGAGATCAATGGGCCGAGATCAATTCACACGTGATCCGGAAGTTGCGTCAGCAGAGCCCCAAACGGGCGTGATGGTCGCCAGCCGAACCGGAAAGCGCCGGGGATGGCGACCATCATGATGGCCTGGGTCGCTGCTCACGAACTGCGCCGGCGCGGCGGGACAAACGCGCAAGTGTTCTCAAGCAACTCGCCAGATCAATATCGGCATGGCGTCACGCCGATCGCGATGCGACGCCCGGGCTAGTAATAACCGTAGGCATCGCAGACGTTGACCCACCGCAGTCCGTAGTGCGTCCACACCCTGCGCCAGCAGCTATCATAGGCGGCGTAGACGAAGGGCGCGCCAACAAACGCGAAGCGATGGAAGCGGTGATGGAAAAAGCGGTCCCGGTCATGGAACGCGAATCTTGAAGACCGGGGCGAGAACGCAGAATGCGCAAACGGCGCACTCGCAAAACGGCTGCCGCTGAATTGCGGGCCGCTCATGGCGCTGAAGCGCGGGCCACCGCTCATACCGCTGACGCCGGCCATACCGCTGGCATGAGCAGCGCCGCTCATGCCACCGGGCGCTCCTGCGAAGCTGGCATGGCCTCCTCCGATGCCACCACCGCCTCCCATGCCCATGCCGCCACCGCCTCCCATGCCGCCACCGCCTCCCATGCCGCCACCGCCGCCGCGAGCCATCGCCGGTGACGCCAGTGCAAGCGCCGTCCCCAGCACAGCCGCGGTGAGGCAACCAACGACCTTGTTGTTCATCCCAATCTCCTCCGTGGTTTCATTGCCGCGACGGATATCGTCGCAAGAAGAAGACGATCAGAAGACCGAAAGGGTCCCTGTCTTTAAATGAAAAATGCGACAGTTTCTGACGCGAAAGTTAGTTTGGGCGCCGCACAAGGGCGGCGCCCCGTCCCCGACGGCCGATCCCGAGGCGCGCCGGCTTCGAAGTATTTCGCCGCGCACGACATGTTGACGAAACATTCCTTACCGCGATGAAACCATTTTGCGGTTTCGACGCAAACGTTCTGAAACCCTCGCCCTGTACTGGTCGACCCCAACGAAGCGCCAAAATGGCGCCAGGGCGCGAAAAACAGACTGAAAACAGGGGGCGACCATGTTCCATCGGGATGCATTGAAGCTGAATTCCCGCCGTGCCGTCGCCCTCGGGGCGCTGGCGCTCGGCGCCATCGCATTTTCCGGCTCCGCCGCGGCCGCGCCGCTGCAGCTGTTTCCCTTCATCATGGCACCGCCAGCGCCATCGGCGGCGCCGCCGCTGCAGGCAGCACCGTCCGAAGACGAAGGCACGGCGGTCGAGATGCCGGCGCGGCTGAAACGCCAGATCGTCAGCTACGCCACCCGCGAGGCACCCGGCACCATCATCATCGATACGCCCAACACCTATCTTTATTACGTGCTCGGCGGCGGTCAGGCGATCCGCTACGGCATCGGTGTCGGCCGCGACGGCTTCACCTGGTCGGGGGTGCAGTCGGTGACCAGGAAGGCCGAGTGGCCGGATTGGACGCCGCCCCCGGAAATGATCGCGCGCCAGCCCTATCTGCCGCGCCAAATGGCCGGCGGCCCCGGCAATCCGCTCGGCGCCCGCGCGATGTATCTCGGCGGCACGGTGTATCGCATTCACGGCACCAACGCGCCGCAAACTATCGGCACCCACGTGTCGTCCGGCTGCATCCGCCTCACCAACCAGGACGTCACCGACCTCTATTCGCGGGTCAACGTCGGCACCAAAGTGATCGTACTGCCGATGGATCGCCGCGCCGACAATGCGGTCGGCAAGCGGGGTTGATCCGCTGAAATTGCCGACGAACTTCATCAAGAAATGGCGCGGTTTCCGCGCCATTTTTTTGTGGCTGAAGTTCCGGCCGATCCATTGACACGATATCGGTTAGCCTCATCCGGATAGTCCGACCGAAAAGCAGCCAGCGTTATCGGGCCTTGCCTAACAGCTTGAAAATGAGTCATTTTGCGTCATGGCCGGGCTCGACCCTTGCATAATGCTGCCAAGAACGTGGATGCCCGCCACAAGGCCGGGCATGACGGCATTCGCCATAAGAGCAACTGTTTCATTGGCTGCTTTTTTGGTGAGGCAAGGCCAGCTCTGGCGCGTCACCAACCCGCCCTGTAGACTCCCCGGCTGAATCAGTCCGGGGGGACGATGCGAGCGGCGGTGAGCATCAAGAATATCCTGCTCGGGATCGCCGTCGTCGTGGTCTCGTTTTTCGTCAGCCTGAAGACGATGGACTGGCTGTCGCCGCGCGGCGGTGCCGCGCCAGTACTGGTGGAACTGCCTCCGCTGCCAACCGCCGCCCGCGTTTCCAGCATCGTTGCGCCGGTTACGATTGCGCTTGCTGCCATTCGCGACGCCGCCGACCGCGGCGCACCGCGCAGCTTCGCGGGCAAAGCCGACAATCCGGTGTCGCAGCTGCTGCAGGATGCCGATATCGGCTGGACCGCGTCGCGCGGACCGATCGCGGCGAGCGGCGCCCAGGACGTGCTGTCGCTGGCGATGCCGCTGACGGGCAATCTGAACGTGACCGGTTCGCTGTCGTCGAAGGCGACGGGCGCGGTCGGGGATGCGATCGGCGGCCTTTTGGGCGGCAACCTCGGCAAGCAGATCGGCAGCGTGAACATCAAGTCGCTCAATGCCAGCGCGGAGATCAAGGGTAATGTCACCTTCACCTCGCGGCCTAAGCTCGCGGCGGCCTGGCACCTGGAGCCGAATCTGGCTGCCCAGGTAACGCTCGGCGACACCAGCCTCATCGCGGCCGGTGCGCGCGTCAACGTCCCGGCGCAGGTCAAGCCCCTGATCGAAAAGACCGTCGCAGCTCAGGTCGCCGCGGCGGAGACGCGGATTCGCAATGACCGCACCTTCGAGCAGAGCGCGCGGGCGCAATGGGCCAAGGCCTGCCGTTCGTTTCCGCTGCAGGGCACCGGCGCCGGCTCGACATTGCCGCCGCTCTGGCTGGAGTTGCGGCCGACCCGCGCGGTCGCGGCGCAGCCTCGCGTCGATGCTTCGGCGGTCACGCTGGCGCTTGGCATCGAGGCGGAGACGCGCATCACGTCGGTGGAGACCAGGCCGGACTGCCCGTTTCCCGCCAGGATCGTCATCGTCCCCCCGACGCCCGGCGGGGTCAACATCGGCGTGCCGATCGACGTGCCGTTCACCGAGATCAACAAGATCGTGGAAGCGCAGTTCGCCGGCCGGACATTTCCGGAGGACGGTTCGGGCTCGGTCGACGTCACCGTCAAGCGCGCAAGCGTCAGGGCGTCGGGCGATCGCCTGCTGATTTCGCTGCTGGTGCATGCCAAGGAGAAAAAGAGCTTCTTCGGGCTGGGTGGCGAGGCCATGGTGCATATCTGGGGCAAGCCGGTGCTCGATCAGACACACCAGACGCTGCGGCTTAGCAATGTCGAACTTGCCGTCGAATCGGAGGCCGCGTTCGGGCTGCTCGGGGCCGCGGCGCGGGCGGTCATGCCGCATCTGCAAAAGGCGCTTGCCGAAAAGGCCACCATCGACCTCAAGCCGTTCGCGACAAATGCGCAGAAGAAGATCGCCGCGGCGATTTCGGACTTTCAAAAGAACGAGGAAGGCGTGCGCGTGACGACCGACATCACGAGCCTGCGGCTCGACGACATCGCCTTCGATTCCAGGACGCTGCGCGTGATCGCGGTGGCCGAGGGCGCGATCAATGTTTACGTCACCTCGCTGCCGGGGCTGTAGCTGCCTCTCTCCCGCGGGATGCGACGGGAGAGAGGCAAAGTGGGCGCGCCGCGATCGCCTCGTCAGTCCTCGAACTTGAACGAGACCTTGAGCTTGGCGCGATAGGCTTCGACCTTGCCCTTGGCATCCAGTTGCAGATCGAGCTCGACGACCTCGGCGACGCGAAGATCCCGTAGGGATTTTCCGGCTCGGGCGACAGCCGCTGACGCCGCCTTTTCCCAGGATTCCTTGCTGGTACCGACCAGTTCGATGACTTTGTAGACGCTCTCAGGCATGTCGTCCTCCCGTTCGTGGCAGGCAGGACGCAGGTGGTCCCGCCGCCGGGAAATCTAACATCGCGCCATCCGGGCTAAAAGGATGCGACGCATGATGCCGCGCTCTGCCCGCGCGGATCCAAAAATGACCGGGCGGCAATGATGCCGTCCGGCCTTGTGCGATCGGGGTGGCAACCTTCGCCCGCGCCTTACGTCGAATACTTGAACTCGGGCATCGCCTTAAGCTCATCCTTGGTGGCGTTGAACACCGCATGATCCGGGTACCACGGATTGGGCTTCGACGTGCTCGCCGGTGCGGTGTTGGTGCTCGTACCCGTGGTGGTCGAAGGCGCCGGCCGGCCCATGGCATTCGGCCCCCCGGCCGTGCCGGTATAGGCGACCGGCTGATCGACGAACTTGATTTTGTCGAAGGCAACCGCGACCAGATGCGAGCCGACGCCGAGGAACCCGCCGACGCCGATCACCACCGCCTTGATGCTTCCTTTCTTGTCGGTCAGGAGATCGTTGATCGAGCCGATACTCTCATTGTTGTCGTTGTAGACATTGAGGCCGACGATCTTGGAGGCGCGCCAGTCGCCCTGGAACGACGAATCCGAGGCGGCAGCCGGCGCCGTGTTGGCCCGGTCGGTGGTTGGCGTCGGAGTTTGTGCAGACGCAACGGTCGCAAGCAACGCGGACGCGGTCACACCTGCCGTAATATATTTGATATATTTGGCTAGCATGTGTCTTCTCCCTGATGAAAAACTGGTCAGGGGAAAACACCCCACGCTGCCGACCGTTCCGGAATGCGGGAACTTTTTCGGCCGTTACGCAGCGCAACATCGGCAGGTTTTGCGCAACGCCGTTAGCGGCGGGTCTTTGCTGGCAACGTCTTTCGACGCGCAGTCAGAACCCACCCCAGTACGGCGGTATTCCGTAGTAGCGATGCAATGCCGCTTCCTGCGAGCGATCGCCCCAGTCGAAATCCTTGTCCGCGCGGAATGACGGCGCGCGCCTAAGTTCGTCATCGCCGATGTCGAGCTCATAGGCTTCAAATGCCGGGTTGTAGGCGAGGCGCGCCCAGGGCAGCGGGAGCAGGTTGGTTCCCATGCCGAGAAACCCGCCGAAGCTGAGGATCGCGTAGGACACTTTGCCGGAAACCTTGTCGATCATCAGGCGTTCGATGTGGCCGATCCTGTCGCCGTTCGGTCGCCGAACCGCGGTACCCTCAACGCGGTCGCTCGCAATCAGCTGATGCGGTTTTGCCATGACGTCAGTCATCATCACCCTCCTGTTGGGTTGATGAAGCTAAACCAACGGTTTGCCCCGACAGGCGGTTCCCTCAGGCCGCCAGCGCTTCGGAATCCGATTCCTCGAAGAAAGCCACCGCCTCGAACTCGTAGTCGCAGGCGCGGCAATGCCAGAGATACGAGATGCGGCGCGGGCCGTTTTCAATCCATTCGGGGGTGGCGATCGGCTTGCCGCATTGGGCGCAGGGATTTCCTTGAGGCAAAGAGCTGAAATTGAATCTGGCCATGGCGCGCCTCCCTTTGCTGTTTTTTCTCTGGCGAATGGGACAGGATTGCTGCCGGATAATAGCGCCCTGTCATCGCATTTATAACTCTACAGCGGCCTTTTGTCATTCGGACAACGATGTCGCCTCTGCGCAAGCCCGGATCAGGGCTTCCCCAGGAAGCCGGATCGTAACTTGTCGGCAAAATAGAACAGTGCGATCGCGGCAAAGGAGAGGCAAAGCAATTCGCCGGCGGATAAAAAAGCTTGCGCAGCATTTGTCATGGGTCCCTCCCTTATATTTGCTGTATTGTTCGAGGTGCCGGCGAATCCGAGGGATTGCCGGTCAAAGCAAATCTATCTCATGCGATGAGAGACGAATTGATTTGGAACAATACTGCGATGCGAAAGACTGGGCCGTTGACTGTGGCTCCCTGAAGCGTACGCCGAAACAACGACGACGAGCTATCGCTGGTGGCCGCAACTGTACGCCAAGTATACCAAACTTTAATCGGAAGACGGCGTTGACACAAATCAAGGAGCTGCCGCCTTTCGGCCGCATATAGTTTTCTGTCCAAGACGAATGGAGGCGTGAACTAACCTAACTTAATCAACCGGGGGGCAATATGCCGTCTGAAATCCGGCGGGATTTCCGCGGCCATGGAATGTGCTCCACCGATAACACAGGAGGTAAACCATGGCTGAGCGCATTCCTGCGAACTTCCGGCGCGTCATAACCGCCGCGGCGGGAGGAAACGTTATCGAATGGTATGACTTTTATATTTTCGGAAGCCTGGCGACGATCTTGTCGGTCAAATTCTTCGAAAAGAGCCACCCCGTCGCCGCCCTGCTCAGCACGATCGCGCTGTTCACCGCCGGCTTCCTGGTCCGCCCCCTGGGGGCATTTGTGTTCGGCTGGCTGGGAGACGTGGTCGGCCGCAAGTATACCTTCATCCTGACGCTCGTCGGCATGGCGATAGGAACCGGGGCGATCGGCTTGATTCCGACCTTCGACCAGATCGGCCTCAGTGCCGCGATCATCCTGTTCAGTTTGCGGATGATCCAGGGGCTTTGCCTGGGCGGCTCCTATGGCGGCGCCATCACCTATGTCGCCGAGCACGTGCCGGAAGACCGCCGCGGCTACTATACCGGCTGGCTGCAGACCTCGCCGACCCTTGGAATCGTGCTGTCGCTCATCGTGATCATCGCGACCCGCGGCTACTTTGGCGAAGCCGTGTTCAACGATTGGGCCTGGCGGATTCCGTTCCTGTTCTCCTTCCTGCTGGTGTTCGTCACCATGTACATGCGCGCCAATTTCGAGGAGTCGCCGGTCTATGCGGAGATCAAGGCCAAGGGGCACACCAGCAAGAACCCGTGGCGCGAGGCCTTTCTCAATCCGCAAAACCTCAAATACGTTGTCATCGCCACCATCGTCGTATTGGGCGAGGGCGTGGTCTGGTACTCGAGCCAGTTCTGGGCGCTATTCTACCTGCAGACGGTTTCCAAGGTGGACACGCTCACCAGCTCCCTGATCGTGGGAATCGGACTTGTCATCGGGACGCCGACGCTCATCCTGTTCGGCTGGCTGTCCGACCTGATCGGCCGCAAGCCAGTGATCCTGGGTGGATTCTTTCTGGCGGCGATTACCTATTATCCACTGTATTCCTGGCTCGGGGCGGTCACCCAGCCGGGCCACGTCAACATGCCGATTGCGATTTTGATTGTCGCCATTCTGGTCGCCTATGTCGGGATGGTCTACGGACCGATCGGCGCGTTCCTCGCTGAATTTTTCCCCAGCAGGATTCGCTACACCTCGGTATCCATGCCCTACATGATCGGCAATGGCTGGGGCGGCGGGCTGGTGCCATTCATCACCACCGCGGCTTACGCGTCGACGGGCAGTCTCGCCTATGCGCTGATCTACCCGATCGCGGTTCCCGCGGTGTGCCTCGTGCTCTCGCTGTTCCTGATGCCCGAGACCCGCAAGATGAGCATCTGGGACGAGGACGCAAAGGTGCTCTCGAAAACCTAAGCACTCGCTCGGGAATTCAAACCATCTGCGGGGCCTTTCGGCCCCGCATTTTTTTGTCGCCGCTGCCGGCCGCTTGCGATGGCTCGCTGCTACTTCGCGCCGGGATCGACCGCAGGCTCTGCAGTATGCGCGGCTGCGGCTTTTCGGACATGGATCGTGGCGATGTCGTCGGCATACACCTTCTGCCAGCCGTCGATGTGATCGAGCAGCTTTGTGGCGGCGCTTTGCGTGCGCATCAGCGTCGCTTCGATCCGGTACTGCGCCAGCAGCCGGAACAGGTTTTCCGGCTCCATCAAGCCGGAGGCGGCGTTATGGTCGACGAAGAATTTCTCGCCGTAGAGTTCGGTGCGGCCGTCGATGAACGGCGCCACGCCGCTCGCAATCAGATAGCCGCCGAAATCGTAGTCGTTGAAGACGCGCTCGACATTCATTTTCTTCAGCGCGGCGACGGCCGCGACCGGCGCGCCGTGGCTATGCGGCTCGAAGCGATGCACCGACGCATAGGCAACGGTTGCCGCCATCAAGAGGACGGCGAGGCCTGCGAACAGCACCCCGCGCGCGGGCGGCGCGGCGGCTGACGCTCCGGCGCCGCCAATCTGCCCTGCGAGCGGGGCGGCAAGAACCAGCGGCGCCAGCAGCGCCAGAATTTCGCCGGCGCGGCCTTGCGCGAGCGCCATGTGAAGCAGACCGAGCAGCAGCGCGATGCGCAGCGGCGGCAGTTTGATGCCGCGCCACAGCGAAAGCCCAATTCCCGAGAGCAGGCAAATCTCGAGCGGCCCGACGCTGCCGAAATCCGCGGGCTTCCACTCCATGATCAGCGGCAACGCGCCGCCGAGCGCGAGAATCCTTTGCGAGGCCAGCAGCGAATTCCAGCCATAGGGCGTGCAGCCGCTTGCCAGCAGCGCGGCGAGCGCGAATGCCGCCCAGCGCAGGGCAAGCGATCTGCGCGCCTGCACCTCCGCGCCCAGCACGGCATCGAGCGCGATCGGCGCGATCAGCACCAGGCCGAACACAAAACCGCCGTGCAGGTTGGCCCACAGAGCCATCAAGGGAAGTAGCCGGAACGACGGCGCGCCGCGGCGATCGGCGGCGGCGATCAGTCCGCCGACCCACGCCACCATGACCGGCATGGCCAACACATGCGGCCGCGCCAGCAGATGCGGCGCCGTCAGCGCCAGCGCCGCGGCGACGAACACCAGCGTCGTGCTTTCGCTCAGGCGCCGGCTCAGGAATTTCGCGAACAGCGCGAAAGCGGCGGCGATCGCGGCCGCGGAAAGCACCACCGGCCCGCTCCAGCCGAAGGCCGCATAGGTCTTTGCAAAGAGCGCCTGCGCCAGCCACTGCGTCGAGATCCAGGGCTGGCCGCGCATGGTGAAGGAAAACACGTCGGTTTCCGGCACCGCGCGGTGATCGAGGATCCATTGGCCGACGGTGATCTGCCATAACGTATCGGGATCGATCAAAAGCCGGTTTCCGGCCAGGAGAAACAACGCATAGATGCCGACGCCGACCCACAGCGGCAGCAGGCCGCGCATTGGGCTTGTGGCTTCGGCGGTATGGGCGACGGACATGGTCATCGGCGCGACCGGGTTTTCAGCGTTTTCCCGGGGATCGAAGCACGCCAGGGCATAATTCTTGGTAAAGCCGCCGGCGGCCAAAGGGGGTAAAAAGCCCGGGAAAGCCCGGTTTTTGCCACATCAATGCCCGGCCGATGCAACAAACGGGGACCTTACGCGTTCGACCGGGCACACATTCCGTGCCCTGGAGGCCATTCCGCATGAAACATCTGCTAATGCTCGGCTGCCTCGCCGCCATCACCGCGCTCTGTTTGCCGCAAACCGCCCGGGCGCAGCGCGCCGAATATGATGCGCTGGTCGCCAGCCTTGCCGCGGCCAACGGCGTGCCGGCGGTGCTGGTGCATCGCGTGATCGTGCGCGAGAGCCGCTACCAGCCGGGCCTGGTTGGCCGCGGCGGCACCATCGGCCTGATGCAGATCAAGCTGCCGACCGCGCGCGGTCTCGGCTACACCGGCGACGCTGCGGGGCTGCGCGATCCCAACACCAATCTCACCTATGGGATCAAATATCTTGCCGGCGCCTACCGCGCCGCCAACGGCGACCACGCCCGCGCCGTTCACTATTACGCCAGCGGATATTACGGGGTCGCCAAGCGCCAGCGGCTTGCGCACAACGTGTCCTGGACATTCGAACCCTGGGGAAACCCGCAACCCGCGCTCGTCATCGTGCGCTCGAAACATTACGGCCGAAACCCCGCCGACGCCCGCGCCCAGCAGGTTCCCGCGCGCTAGAGCATGATCCGGAAAAGTGGGAACCGGTTTTCCGAAAAGATCATGCTCAAACAAAAAGATAGAGCGGGATGACGATTCGAGGAAAAGTCATCCCGGTGCGGTGCAAACCGGCGCCGCCCGCGTTGACACTCCCCGCCATCGGCCTACATTAAGTCTGTTCCGAGGGGAGCTCTGACGAGGAGCTGAGATACCGCAAGCCAGGGACCTGTTTTTCGGTCCGGACCGCGGTGACCCTTTGAACCTGATCCGGGTCATGCCGGCGAAGGGACAGGGATGTACCAGAGTTCAAAAGCCCCGAAGGGGGATTCGCACGTCTCAATCATCGGCGCAGGCATTGCCGGCGCGTGGCAGGCGCTGTTGTTCGCGCAGGCCGGTCATGCCGTCACGCTGCACGAGCGCAGCGACGAGGCGATGATGCTCTCCACCAGCCACTGGGCCGGCGGCATGCTGGCGCCGTGGTGCGAGAGGGAGGCATCCGAACCGATCATCAGCCGGCTCGGCCTGCGCGCGCTCGATCTGTGGCGCCGGGAATTGCCGGATACCCCGTTCAACGGCTCGCTGGTGGTGGCCCATAGCCGCGACCGCAGTGATTTCGAGCGTTTTGCCAGGCTCACCTCCGGCCACCGGCGGCTGGACGCGCGCGGGCTCGCCGAACTCGAGCCCTCGCTCGAGGGGCGCTTCCGCGACGCCCTGTTCTTCGCCGCCGAAGGCCATGTCGAGCCGCGCCGCGTGCTGCCGAGACTGCACGAGCGCATCATCGCCGCCGGCGGCACCATCCGCTTCAACAGCGAGCCGGCGCCATCTGACATCGAGGGCCTGGTGATCGACTGCCGCGGGCTTTCCGCGCGCGACGCGCAAACGGAACTGCGTGGCGTCAAGGGCGAGCTGATCCTGATCGAAAGCAGCGAGGTGCAATTGGCGCGCCCGGTGCGGCTGATCCATCCGCGCTGGCCGCTCTATGTGATTCCGCGCGAGGACCATCTGTTCATGCTGGGCGCCACCTCGATCGAGGCTGAGGACACCGGCGTCAGCGTCCGCTCCGCGCTGGAACTGCTGGGCGCGGCCTATGCGGTGCATCCGGCGTTCGCCGAAGCGCGCATCGTCGAATTCGGCTCCGGCCTGCGCCCGGCATTTCCCGACAATCTGCCGCGCGTCACCATCGGCAAGAACAACCACATCGCGGTGAACGGCCTCTACCGCCACGGTTTCCTGATTGCCCCGGCGCTGGCGGAATTGACGCTCGCCTTTGTCGAACGCGGCCAGATCGACAACGAGGTGATGCAATGCGTGTGACCGTCAACGGCGAGCCGCGGGAAATCTCCTCAGCCAGCGTCGATGCGCTGCTCGGCGAGCTCGACTATGAGGGCACGCATTTCGCCATTGCCGTGAATTTCGATGTGCTGCCGAAGAGCAAATGGGCGGAGACGAAGCTCAGGAACGGCGACGAGATCGAGATCATCACGCCGCGGCAGGGAGGGTGATGGAAACCATGCGCGCAAATTTTCTCCCGTCGTCCCCGCGAACGCGGGGACCCATAACCACCGGCCTTCGTTGCTGCGAAAGGCAACTCCCCGAGTGCTCAAACGAGACGGCACGGCGTATGGGTCCCCGCGTTCGCGGGGACGACGGGTTATTTGTACGGACGCAACCATGATCAAATTCTACGACCGCGAATTCTCCTCCCGCCTCCTGATCGGCAGCGCGCTGTATCCGTCGCCGGCGATCATGCAGGGCGCGATCCGCGCCTCGGGCGCCGAGATCGTCACGGTGTCGCTGCGCCGCGAGGCGGCCGGCGGCAAGACCGGCGATGCGTTCTGGTCGCTGATCCGCGAGCTCGACGTGTCAGTGCTGCCCAACACCGCCGGCTGCCGCAGCGTGCGCGAGGCCGTGACGACAGCGAAGCTGGCGCGCGAATTGTTCGGCACCTCCTGGATCAAGCTCGAGGTGATCGCCGACAACGACACGCTGCAGCCCGACCTGGTCGGCCTGGTCGAGGCCGCCGATATCCTGATCAAGGACGGGTTTGAAGTATTCCCCTATTGCACCGAGGACTTCTCTGTCGCGCTGCGGCTGGTGGACGCCGGCTGCAGGGTTGTCATGCCATGGGCGGCGCCGATCGGCTCGGCCCGCGGCATCATCAACCGCGATGGCCTGAAATTGTTGCGCGACCGGCTGCCCGACATCGCGCTGGTGGTCGATGCCGGATTGGGCGCGCCCAGCCACGCGGCGCAAGCCCTCGAACTCGGCTACGACGCGGTGCTGCTCAATACCGCCATTGCCAAGGCCGCCGACCCCGTCGCGATGGCCAAAGCATTTCGCGCCGGTGTCGAGGCCGGACGTACCGCGTATGAGGCCGGGCTGATGGAAGCCCGCGATTTCGCCTCCCCTTCAACCCCTGTCGTCGGGACCCCGTTCTGGCATGCCGTATCCTGATCGATTCTATCCTGTGGTCGACAGCGTCGCCTGGGTGGCGCGGCTGGCGCTGCTTGGCGTCGGCACCATCCAGCTGCGCGCGAAAAACCTCGGCGATGACGAGGCGCTGCAGATGGTCCGCGACGCCCTCGAAATCATCCGGGGCACGCCGGCCAAGCTGGTGGTCAACGACTACTGGCGCGCCGCGATCATCGCCGGCGCCGGGCATCTGCATCTCGGCCAGGAAGACCTGGCCGATCTCGCGGCAACCGACCTCGAGGCGATCCGCAAGGCCGGACTGACGCTCGGGCTTTCCACCCATGACGACGCCGAGCTGGAAACCGCGCTGCGCGCAAAACCCGATTACATCGCGCTCGGCCCGATCTTTCCGACCACGCTCAAATCGATGCGGTTTGCGCCGCAGGGCATCGCCAAAATCGCCGAATGGAAGAAGCGCATCGGCGACATCCCGCTGGTGGCGATCGGCGGCATCAAGCTCGAACAGGCGCGCGAGATTTTCGCCGCCGGCGCCGATTCCATCGCTGTCGTCAGCGACGTCACCCAGAATGCCGAGCCCGACGCGCGAGTGCGCGCCTGGCTCGGATTGAATGTGGAGGCGGCATGATGGGCCGGTGCTCGCCGAACCACCCCCACCCCAACCCTCCCCCGCAAGCGCGGGAGAGGGAGCGCGGCGCGCTCTTGTCTTCCCTCTCCCGCTTGCGGGGGAGGGTGGCGCGCTCGTCAGAGCGCGACGGGTGGGGGCCCGCGCGGCTGCCGATGACGGGAAAGGGATAACCGATGTCGACCTCGCTGTTTCTCGCAAGGCTGATCGGGCCGGTGATGCTCGTGGTCGGGCTCGCGGTGTTCGTCAACCAGCGCAGCTTCCGCGACATGGCTGAGGAATTCATGGCCAGCCGGGCGCTGTTGTTCCTCTCGGGCTTCCTGCTGATGCCGGCCGGCCTCGCCATCGTGCTGGTGCACAATGTGTGGACCGCGGACTGGCGCGTGCTGATCACCATCTTCGGCTGGCTCAACGTGATCGGCGGAACCTTGCGAATGTTCGCTCCGCCGCTTTTGTTGAAGACCGGCAGGACCATGCTGAAGCAGCCGCATTTCACAGCGATCGCCGCCGCGATCTGGGTCGTGATCGGATTGCTGTTTTGCTTTTTTGGATACCGGCACTGAAAGAAACTTGATCTCCGGAAGGGAGCACCACCATGAATAGACCCATCGCATCCGACGAACTGAAACCCGCCGTCACCACAGGGCCGCTGCCCGCCTCGCGCAAGATCTTCGTCAGCCCGGACCAGGCGCCCAATCTGCGCGTGCCCTTGCGCGAGATCATGCTCAGCGAAGGCGCCGGCGAGCCGAACCTGCCGGTCTATGACACCTCCGGTCCCTACACCGATCCGGATGTGACCATCGACGTCAACAGGGGTTTGCCGCGCAACCGCATGGCCTGGGTCAGGGAGCGCGGCGGCGTTGAGGAATATGAGGGACGCGAGATCAAGCCGGAAGACAACGGCAATGTCGGCGCCTCGCATGCGGCGAAATCCTTCACCGCGCACCACAAGCCCCTGCGCGGGCTCGACGGCCACAAAATCACCCAGCTCGAATTCGCCCGCGCCGGCATCATCACCAAGGAGATGATCTACGTCGCCGCAAGAGAAAATCTCGGCCGCAAGGTCCAGCTCGAGCGCGCGGAAGCCGCGATATCAGACGGCGAAAGCTTTGGCGCCTCGGTGCCGGCCTTCGTCACCCCGGAATTCGTGCGCAGCGAAATTGCAAGGGGACGTGCCATCATCCCCTGCAACATCAACCACGGCGAACTCGAGCCGATGATCATCGGCCGCAATTTCCTCACCAAGATCAACGCCAATATCGGCAACTCCGCCGTCACCTCCTCAGTCGAGGAGGAAGTCGACAAGATGGTGTGGGCGATCCGCTGGGGCGCCGACACCGTGATGGACCTCTCCACCGGGCGCAACATCCACACCACCCGGGAATGGATTCTTCGCAACGCGCCGGTTCCAATCGGCACCGTTCCGATTTATCAGGCGCTCGAGAAGTGCGAAGGCGATCCGGTGAAGCTGACCTGGGAACTCTACAAGGACACGCTGGTCGAGCAGTGCGAACAGGGCGTCGACTATTTCACCATCCACGCCGGCGTGCGGCTGCCCTACATCCACCTCACCGCCAACCGCGTCACCGGCATCGTCTCTCGAGGCGGCTCGATCATGGCGAAGTGGTGCCTGGCGCATCACAAGGAGAGCTTCCTCTACACGCATTTCGAGGAGATCTGCGACCTCATGCGCAAATACGACGTGTCGTTCTCGCTCGGCGACGGCCTGCGACCGGGCTCGATCGCCGACGCCAACGACCGCGCGCAATTCGCGGAACTGGAGACGCTGGGCGAGCTCACGCAGATCGCCTGGAAGAAGGGCTGCCAGGTCATGATCGAGGGCCCCGGCCATGTGCCGCTGCACAAGATCAAGATCAACATGGACAAGCAGCTCAAGGAGTGCGGCGAGGCGCCGTTCTATACGCTGGGGCCGCTGACCACGGATATCGCGCCGGGCTACGACCACATCACCTCCGGCATCGGCGCGGCCATGATCGGCTGGTTCGGCTGCGCCATGCTCTGTTACGTCACGCCGAAGGAGCATCTCGGGCTGCCCAACCGCGACGACGTCAAGACCGGCGTCATCACCTACAAGATCGCCGCGCATGCGTCCGATCTCGGCAAGGGCCACCCGGCGGCGCAACTGCGCGACGACGCGCTTTCAAGGGCGCGCTTCGACTTCCGCTGGGAGGACCAGTTCAACCTCGGGCTGGACCCCGAAACCGCGCGCAGCTTCCACGACGAGACCTTGCCGAAGGAAGCCCACAAGGTCGCGCATTTCTGCTCGATGTGCGGCCCAAAATTCTGCTCGATGAAGATCACCCAGGACGTGCGCGACTATGCGGCGACGCTGAACGATCCCTCGGCGGTTGGGATGAGCATGAACGGCACCATCGAGGATGGGATGGCGCCCCGCACCGCTCCTCATCCTGAGGAGGCGCGCAGCGCCGTCTCGAAGGATGAAGCCGAGAAAGGCATGGCGCAGATGTCGCAAAAATTCAAGGAGATGGGGTCGCAGGTGTATCTGGATGCGGAGAAGGTGAAGGAGAGTAACAGGGTGTTGTAGTTGAGAAATTTGTGCCGGACCTGATCATCATCGCGGGCCCGAACGGCGCGGGAAAAACTACGTTCGCGAAAGAATATCTTTCGGCGGGTGAAGTCCGCTTCGAATTTGTCAACGCAGATGAAATATCGCGAACCTTGGCCCTTGAGGTCGGCACACAAGGTCGCTCCGATATTCGTGCCGGTAGAATGATGCTTGATCGGATTGACGAGCTTGTCAGCGCGGGCGCCGATTTAGTGATTGAGACCACGCTGGCTACCCTAACATACGCCCGCAAGATTCCTCTTTGGCGTGAGCGTGGATATAACGTGTCGCTAGTCTACTTACGCCTGAATTCAGTCGCCGAATCGTTAGTTAGAGTTCGCAGGCGCGTTGAAGCTGGCGGCCATAATATCCCATCAGAAACAATCGAGAGGCGCTTCGGCAAGAGCATCGACTACTTCGAGAGAATCTACAAACCGATAGTCAATGTCTGGTATGAATGGGAAAGTCGTGAGGGCCGGTTTATACGCGTTAACTCTTCGGAACCAAAATGAGCCAAAAATTAGACGAAAAAAAAATTGACGCTGCTCTAGAACGGGCGGCGCGCAAGGCCTTGCACGGTACACGAGAAGAGCGGTCGGGAAGATTTATGGCACCTAAGGCATTTATTTCATACTCCCACGACTCTTCAGCCCACAAAGATTGGGTATTGAAGCTTGCAAGCGACCTGCGTG
>DATANB010000151.1:0-10731 GCA_036266415.1 Bradyrhizobium sp.
GACGCGGTTGGCGCGGTTGGCGAGGATCTTCGGCAGACGCTTGTTGATCTGCTTGGCCGCCTCGCGCAGCGAGCGGTAGGTCTTGCCGGAATAGAGCCGCGACAGATAGGCCGACATCGCGCCGACCGGCGGCGCGATCGACATGTCGTTGTCGTTGAGAATGACGATCAGCCGGGAATTCATCGCGCCGGCATTGTTCATGGCCTCGTAGGCCATGCCCGCGGACATCGCGCCGTCGCCGATCACGGCGATGACGTTATTCTTGCGGCCGGAGAGGTCGCGCGCCACCGCCATGCCGAGCGCCGCGGAGATCGAGGTCGAGGAGTGGGCGGCGCCGAACGGGTCGTAATCGCTCTCGGTCCGCTTGGTGAAGCCGGACAGCCCGCCGCCAGTGCGCAGGGTCCGAATGCGATCCCTGCGGCCTGTCAGGATCTTGTGCGGGTAGGCCTGATGGCCGACGTCCCAGACCAGGCGATCGCGCGGGGTGTCGAATACGTAGTGCAGGGCGGTGGTCAACTCGACGACGCCGAGGCCCGCGCCGAAATGTCCGCCCGTGACCGAGACGGCGTCGATGGTTTCCAGACGCAGCTCGTCGGCGACCTGCCGGACCTGTTCCACCTTGAGCCGGCGCAGGTCGTCCGGGGTCCGGATCGTGTCGAGAAGCGGCGTTTTACTGAATACGGTCACGGCGATATTCCAATTTTGCATGTCGGGACAAGGCGTCCGACGTGAGGTGGGTTGCGCATTAACTCGCGCAGCGAAAATCCAGATGCCGGGCGCCACCTGAGGAGGCCGAAGCCTTAATTGTTAGCCTGGATGCGCTCCCGGTCGGTCAGTGTGATATGCATCACCTTTGGCGATTTCACCCCTCCCAGCTATTTTTGTTAGCTATTTGAAGCGCTTACTCCCCGTCAAAAAACGACAGAAGGCCGCTTTCGACGGCCCATAGCCGCTAAATCCTTACACCAAATCGCCGGTTAAAGCCAACCCGCCGGGAACCGGAAGCTGCCTCGGAAATAGTCAGCGTAGGCGACGGATTTCAACCCCGGCGCCGGGCCGATGGTTCCATTTCGACTAGACCGGCAGCATCCGCGCGGCTGGCCGGGGCGGTTTCGAGCCTTTTCCAGGCCGATTCCCGCGCGGCCGTGTCTCCAGTCGCGATCGCCAGCGCCGCATCCGGGCGAGCCATCCGTTCGGCCAATGGGATCGGTCCGCAGACGATCATGAAGAAATCGTAGGCGTGCGGCCGCTCGTTAGCCATGACGAACTGGAAATGGACCCGGAAGAACTTCCAGCGGAACAGGTTGTAATGCTCGGGCTTGATGATTTCACGGAACCGGACCGGCACGATCGTCGGGTTGCGTCTGGAGACGCCGACGTCGATGCCATGGCCGGCGATCGGGTCAAACGGATAGAAATTCATCACATCCTTGCGCG
Organism: Bradyrhizobium sp.; assembly: GCA_036266415.1. Classification (GTDB taxonomy): domain Bacteria; phylum Pseudomonadota; class Alphaproteobacteria; order Rhizobiales; family Xanthobacteraceae; genus Bradyrhizobium. Next base: position 1,438 of record DATANB010000151.1, read on the forward strand.
ACTGGCAGTCGATCCAGTCGATCGAAGGCTCGACCGCCAGCAGGCCAAGGTGGTCGCGGAAATCCTGCGACGCCGCATGAAATCCGACGATCGGGAAATTGCCGCCGATCGTAAGCAGGACGATGCGTGGTCCGTGCCGCCCCAGCGACGGATCGAGCTTGAGCGCGCGCGCCAGAATCTCGGCGCCCAAAAACGACCCCGAACTGTGGCCGACGACGACGATTTCCTCGGCATCGCTGGAGCGCGCCACACTTACGAGGTGCTGGGCAAAACGGTCGATACGCTGGTCCCATTCCGGCCGCTGGCGGTGGGAGAACTCCCAGGTCCAGATCGTGTCCGACAGCAGATAGAGCAGATAGGTCTGGTTTTCGCTGTATTTCAGCACAGTACCGAGCAGCGCGACGAATAAGGCTATCGCCGCGGCAACGCTGAACAGGTCGGGGATGCCGAGCGCATCGAGTCCTTTGGCGAAGACGGCCGCGATAGCGAAGCTGCAGAGGGCTTCGACGAGCAGCAGCAGATGCGGATAGGTGATGAAGGTTGCGAACCGCCAATGCGCCTTCCAGAATCGTGCAATGGTACCGCCGAACACCAGGCGCCAGTAAATCCAGATCGCCTGGAAAACCGTGCCCCAGATCGGTGCGGCAAGGTCGCGCTGGATCAGATCCTCGAATCGCAGGAAATCGTAACTGGTACGGGTCTGCCAGTCGCTGGCCTTGGTCTCGATGGCCCAGGACGCGCGCTCGCCGTCAGGGGCGCTCTGCGGGCGGCTAATGGTGGCGCTGAGCTGGTACAACCGGCCAAACTTCCGCAGTTCGGTTCGGAACATGCGGTAATACTGCGCCAGGCCGCGCGGATCGTATCCCTGCACATAGATGATATGGCGGTGCTGAACGCGCACTTAACTCATGATCCCCAGATTAATCGGGGGGACTATATCAGGCCGCGGAACGCGCCAAGAGCTATTTCGGTCCTCGCCGGGGTGGCTCGGCGCCGGATTCGCCTAATATTCTCTACTGTTGCCAGGGAACGAGGTGCACCGCTGCCCAGGCCTGGCCAGGGCGTCATTGCACGTCCAGCGGCTCGGTACCGGTCACCTGCCCGGTGGCGTCGGTGGTGATCTTGTCGACCCGGACTTCCGCTTGCCGCAGCAGTTCCTCGCACCGCCGTTTCAGCGACTCGCCGCGCTCGTAAATGGCGACGGATTCCTCCAGCGGCACCTTGCCGTCCTCGAGCCGCTTCACGATCGATTCAAGTTCCTCGAGCGCGCGCTCGAAGCTGAGCTTCTTGACGTCCACTTGGATGTTTTCGGCCATATTGCTTTCCCAGATGCGCGCCTTCGCCGGCGCAGACTTGATCAATGTTTGTGGTTGTGGCGGGAATTCAAGCGCCCATCAACGCGGTGACGTGGGCCGCGACCGACTCCTGCAAGCCTTGCAGATCATAGCCGCCCTCAAGCACCGAGACAATTCGGCCACCGGCGCTGGTATCGGCGAGGTCCATCAGTTTGCGCGTGACCCACCCGAAATCCTCCGCCTTGAGATTGAGCGAGGCCAGCGGGTCTCGATAGTGTGCATCGAAGCCGGCCGAGACGATGATCAATTCGGGGCTGAACTTCTGCAACTGCGGCAGGATTACGTTTTCGAAGGCGGCGCGGAATTTGGCGCTGCCGTCTTCCGAGGCCAGCGGCGCATTGACGATGGTGTCATGCTCGCCGCGCTCGCCGCTGGCGCCGGTGCCGGGAAACAGCGGCATCTGGTGCGTCGAGCAATACATCACCGTCGGATCGGCCCAGAAAATATCCTGAGTGCCGTTGCCGTGATGGACGTCGAAATCGACGATCGCCGCGCGGGCGATGCCGTACTTGCGCTGGGCATGACGCGCGGCAATGGCGGCGTTGTCGAAAAAGCAAAAGCCCATCGGCTTGTTGATTTCGGCGTGATGGCCTGGAGGGCGGATCGCGACGAACGCATTATGATGGCTGCCCGACATGACGGAGTCGGTCGCGGCTACCGCGCCTCCGACGCCGCGCATCACCGCTTCCCAGGTGCCTGGCGACATCGAGGTGTCGCCGTCGAGATAGATCAGGCCACTCGAGGGCGCGATATGCCGCAGTTCCCCGACGTAATGCTCGTTGTGACAGAGCGTGACCGAATCCAGGCTGCCTTCCGGCGCTTCGCCGCGCACCAGTTTGCCGAAGCGCTTCTGCGCCAGCACCAGATCGACCGCGCGCAGCCGGTCGGCGCGTTCCGGATGTCCCTCGGGCGTCGCGTGGTCGAGACAGGCCGGGTGAGTTAGAAGCAGGGTCGTCATGCAATGTCCTGGCGCGTGACCCGCGCTTTTCGATAAGGGCTAACTTAAGGGGTCGCCAGCCGCTCGGAAAGAGCCATGCCTGGAATAGGGCTCTGCAATTCCGTTCGATCGCACGATGCGGTCGGTTGCGCGTCGCAACTGCTGTGTCTCACGACCTTCACAATAAAGCGGGCCGCGCAACGATCTAGCGATCGCTTTGCTTCAAGCCTTCTTGCGCGCGAAAAACGCCTTGAAGGCGGCCACCGCCTCGTTGGAGCGCATCCGTTCGCCGAACAGATGGCTTTCCTGGTCGATCCTGCGGGTCAGATCTTCGGGCGGCAGTTTCAGGAGCTTTCGCGAAATCGCGACCGCTTCGGCCGGTAACGCGTCAATTTCGCGCGCCACCTTACGCGCCTCGGCCTCGGTGTGGCCGGGCGCCACCACCACGTTGACGAAGCCCGCGACATGCGCATCGTCGGCGCTGAACGTGCGTCCCATCACCAGCATCGCGAATGCGCGCTGGTGTCCCATGGTGCGGGGCATCAGCAGGCTGGAGGCGCCCTCCGGAACCAGCCCCAGATGGATGAAAGGCGTGGAGAACGTCGCCGTCGTAGAGGCGAGAACGTAATCGCAGTGGAACAGCATGGTGGTGCCGATGCCGATCGCGATGCCGTCGACCGCGGCGATGATCGGCTTGACGTTGTGGGCGAGCGAATACAGAAACTTGGTGGCGTTGGATGCCCTCGGCGCGTCTGAATTGGAGGTGCCGTCCTTCAGAAAGTCCTCGAGATCGTTGCCGGCGGTAAATACCCCTGAGCCGCCGGTGATGATCATGCAGCGGATCTCCGGATTGTTCTGCGCGGTGTCGATGGCGTCGCTCATCGCGCGATACATGTCCTGGGTGATCGCGTTCTTCTTTTCGGGCCGCCGCAGCTTGATCATGCGCGTTGCGCCCTCGTCGGTGACTATCAGGTGCCCGGTCATGAAGCCGTCCTTACAACGAGCGGCAAAGGCTGCCGCTGGCGAGTCTTCAAGGCATACCCTACATCATCTCCACGGGGTCCCAAACCGGCGCCGCCAGTTTTCAACGGCGACGCAATGACGCGTAGGGGGAAGATGCGATGCAGTTGACGGGGATTCACCATCTGACCGCGATTTCGGCCAAACCGCGGCAGAATCTGGCATTTTATACCGGCCTGCTCGGCATGCGGCTGGTCAAGAAGACCGTCAACCAGGACGACGTCAGCGCCTATCATCTGTTCTATGCCGACGGCAACGCCAATCCCGGCACCGATCTCACCTTCTTCGATTTTCCGATGGCTCCGGAGCGGCGTGGAAGCAACAGCATCTCCGCCACCTCATTGCGCGTCGCCGGCGAGAAGACCCTCGGCTACTGGCGGGCCCGGCTGAAGAAGGCGGGCGGCCACACCGGCGAAGTCAGGGAGATCGACGGCCGGCTGACGCTGCCGTTTGAGGACGGCGAAGGCCAGCGGCTGGTGCTGGTCGATGACGGCGGGGCGGGGCCGGCGTCGCCGTGGGAAAAGAGCGCGGTGCCGGCTGAGCACCAAATTCGCGGCCTCGGTCCGATCGAGCTCAACGTGCACGATCTCGCGCGCGCCGAGGAGGTGCTCACCCGTGTCATGAACATGCGGCGTGCGCGCGATTATCCTGCCCCGGACGCCGATGCGCGAGTTCACGTGTTCGCGATGGGCGAGGGCGGCCCGGCAGCCGAGCTGCACGTGATCGAGAGGGGGGATTTGCCGGTGGCACGGCAAGGCGCGGGCGGCGCGCATCACGTCGCGTTTCGCACGCCGAACGCGGAGCAATATCATGCGTGGGCGCGGCGGCTGAACGAGCTCGGCGTGCGCAACTCCGGCGAGATCGACCGGTTCTATTTTCGCAGCCTTTATTTCCGTGAGCCGAACGGCATTCTGTTCGAGATCGCCACCGACGGCCCCGGCTTCGCCACCGACGAGCCGATGGATCAGCTCGGCGAGCGGCTGGCGCTGCCGCCGTTCCTGGAACCGCGCCGTGCCGCGATCGAGGCGGGGTTGAAGCCGCTGGAATAGAACCGGGCAGGATTGGATTGAATCGGCGTGAGCGAATTGGGGCCAACGCCGGCGGGCGAAGGCAACATTTCCGAGCGGCAGGGAGCACGAGTTCCCGAGGGGCTATTGGCAGCGGCCTCATACTCTCCATCGTGCCGCCTTGCTTTGGTCAAACCGGAATGAAGTGTGGGCAGGACGTCATCGACCTCGCGTAAATCGCCGGCCGCCCTATGCGGGTGACATGGGACTGAATACGGAGCGCCAATGCATTCCACCCCGAACTCGAAGCAAAACGATGATCCACACGACATCCTCGTGGTCGCGCCCGATGTCGCTCGGGTCGTGCCTGCGGAGGATCAGATTTCCGAACTGTTGCACGAAGCCGCGGCGCGCTATCGCTCGGATTCGCAGCCCCGTGCGGGCGCGGACTTCCCCGCCGGCCCCATGGTTCGGCCGGTCGATACGACATTCCGCCCCGCGGCCGTCAACGATGTCCCGGGCAAAGGCGGGTCGATGGTCAGGCGTGCCCTGCGCGCCTGCATCGCGCTGCTCCTGGCGACATGCATCGGCATCGCCGCCGTGGCGTGGCGGTCCTACGGCGATACCGCGATAAAGCAGGTCGTCAAGTTGACCACGCAGCTCGCCCTGATTTCATGGCCGGAAAAGCCGGGGTTCGCCGCGCAACCGGCCGCGCCTGCCGTTCAGGCCGACACAGCGAATGCAGAACCTGCGCAACCAGTCGCTCCGGCGCAGAGTACAGCGGAATCCGTCCCGCCGACCGCCGCCGCCCCTTCACCCGATTCAGCGAAATTGCTCCAGTCGATGACGCGAGATCTCGCAAGCCTGGGGCAGGAGGTCGAGCAGCTCAAGGCCAGCATCGAACAGCTCAGGGCCAGCCAGCAACAAATGTCCCGCGATGTGGCCAAGGCCTCCGAGATCAAGGCTTCCGAGCAGAACCTGCGGCCCAGGATCTCGGCGCTTCCGCCGCGGCCGGCCGCCGCGCGGGCGCGCAAGCCGTTGCCATCATATCCGCCCCAGCAAGCATCGACGGCTCCGGTGTTGCCGGAAGCCGCTGCGCCTTACATGGCGCGGCAACCTGAACTCCAACCGCAAGCGCCGGTTCAGTCGCTGAGCGACCCGGAATTGTCATCGGTGCCGCGGCCGCCGATGCCCGTGCGCTAAGTGAGGTTCTTTCGCCGGGTGGCTGACCGGGACGGATCGCGCGGGCCGGATCAATTACAGGAACCAATCCGGCGATCGCGACTTGTCGCGCATCTTTCGAAATCCGGGAGACTGCCATGAAGATCCCCAGAATCATTTTGGCTGGCACAGCGCTCACCATCATAAGCTCGGCGGCTTTGGCCCAGGAAGCGCTTACGGGAACGCTTACCCAGGTAGACCGGATCCATCGCACCGTCGTGGTCAGGCAAGCGCAGGCCGGCACTGTCGGGGCAAATACGGGCGGCGCGGCCGAAGAGTTCAAAGTTCAGGACGGCTTGTCGCTGGACGCGTTGCATGCCGGCGACAAGGTCACCTTTTCTGCTGCGCAAGCGGGCGGCGTCAAGACGATCACGAAATTTCAGCCGCAGTAGAGCTTCGGCGCATGGGACGGATGGGCACCGCGCAATCGGCCCCGCTCAGGTTATGGTTACGCCAGCAGAACCGCATCGGCGCCATTTACAGCCTCGGCGCTGTCAATCACCGTCCGTTCCAGCGAGCCAGCCTGCACCGAAATGTTCTCGGCGAAGAACCGCGCCAGCGTGACATAGCGCTGCGGATCGCCGGCGGCTTCGCCGAGATCGCGCGCAGCCAGCGCTTCGCCGGCCAGCACGCATCCGCCCAGCGTCGATCCGAACAGCCGCAGATACGGGGTTGCGCCCGCCAGGGCATCGTTCGGGGCCGCGGCGACGCGCTCCAGCAGCCATCGGCTGGTGCGCTCAAGCGACACAAGCGCGTCGCGCAGTTTTGCGCCCGTGGTGCCGAAGGCGGGATCGTTCGAGGCCTCGACCCGCCCGACGATTTCTGACAATTCGCCGAGCAGCGCCCAGACCGATGCGCCGCCATCGGCCGCGAGCTTGCGCGTCACCAGATCGATTGACTGGATGCCGTTGGTGCCTTCGTAGATCGGGGTGATGCGCGCATCGCGAAGATGCTGCGCGGCGCCGGTTTCCTCGATAAATCCCATGCCGCCGTGAATCTGGACGCCCAGCGAGGCGACCTCGTTGCCGACGTCGGTGGAGAACGCCTTTGCGATAGGCGTCAGCAGGGCACCGCGGGCGGCGGCGAAAGCGCGGGTCCTGGCGTCGGCCGCCCGCACCGAAATATCGAGTGCGACCGCGGTGGCGTAGCAGATGGTACGCGCCGCCGCGGTCAGCGCGCGCATCTGCATCAGCATCCGCCTGACGTCCGGATGCACGATGATGGGCTCCGATTCACTGGCGGCTTTGCCGACCGCGCGGCCCTGGCGACGCTCCTGCGCGAAGGCAAGCGCCTGCTGGTAGGCGCGGTCGGCAATGCCGACGCCTTCGAGACCGACGCCAAGCCGCGCCTGGTTCATCATCGTGAACATGCACTGCATGCCGCGGTTTTCCTCGCCGATCAGGTAACCGACCGCGCCGCCCTGATCGCCCATCGTCATGGTGCAGGTCGGCGCAGCGTGCATGCCGAGCTTGTGCTCGATGCCGCTGGCGTAAATGTCGTTGCGTTGCCCCAGCGAGCCATCGGCGTTGACCAGGAATTTCGGGATCAGAAAAAGCGAAATGCCTTTGGTGCCCGCGGGCGCGTCGGGCAATCGCGCCAGCACGAAATGCACGATGTTCTCGCTCATGTCGTGATCGCCATAGGTGATGAAGATTTTTGTGCCTTTGATGCGATAGCTGCCATCGACCGCGCGTTCGGCGCGGGTGCGCAGCGCGCCGACATCCGATCCGGCCTGCGGCTCGGTGAGCTGCATGGTGCCGGGCCACTCGCCGGACACCAGCTTTTCCAGATAGATGTTTTTCAGCTCACTGCTGCCATGCGCATCGAGCGCCTCGATCGCGCTCAGCGTCAACAGCGGGCAGAGGCCGAAGGCGATATTCGACGCGCTCCAGATTTCGGTGCAGGCCGCGTTGATCGCGAGCGGGAGGCCCTGGCCGCCGAACGCTTCCGGTCCGGACACCGCGTTCCAGCCTGCCGCCGTCCAGCGGTGGTAGGCATCGGGCCAGCCGGGAGCGGTGGTCACCCTGCCGCCGTCGAGCTTGATGCCATTTTCGTCGCCCACGCGATTGAGCGGCGCCAGCACGTCAGAGGCAAAGCGTCCGGCCTCCTCCAGCACCGCGGCGGTGATGTCGGCGTCGAAATCGCCGTAATGGCCGGCTTTCACCGCGGCCTGCAGGCCTGCGCCATGGTTGAGGGCCAGCAGCATGTCGTTGATCGGCGCGCGGTAGGTCATGACGGTGTCTCGCGTCTGGCGGGGAACAGCGGGCTGCCGTCTTCCCACGAAACCGCGGCTCTCTCAACTCTCCGATGCTGTAATAGGCGCCACGGCACCGGAGCCGGCGCATTGCCCGGCGAAAAGGCCGGCCCTTATTCTGATTACAGCCTGTTGAAATGGCTCAACTCCCTCTATAGACCGGCGTTGCCAGAGGAATCCGCGCGAGGTCAGCCCCGCCGCTTTCCAGACAGTCTTTTGGGGCGTCGCCAAGTGGTAAGGCAGTGGATTTTGATTCCACCATGCGGAGGTTCGAATCCTCCCGCCCCAGCCAGGCAGTCGGGCGTTCAGAGAAGGTGCCCCTGATACCGGCATAAAGGCCCGCCAATGGCGGGCTTTTACGAATTAGCCACCGGTCTCCTGGCTCCGATTTTGAGCGTTCTCAAGGCAAAATTGCCGATAGTCTCCGGCCGACACTCGGAAAATTCCCGTTTTTGGGAGATTGCGGCCGGAGACCGGGTTCGATCTACACTGCGTGGCCGGGCTTACAGTGCAAAACTCGCCAATTTCTCCGCCTCTGCCGTCGGGAAATTGGGAATTCCGAGCTAGCACTGCGCGCCGATCGTGTCATGACTTCTAATTGCTTTCTTCGCCACTACCACCTCCCTCCATTGGATTGCCGCCATGAAAGAGGAAGTTTTGCTGCAGCTTGCGCTTGCCAAGCAGTACGCGCACCACGCCAGATTTTCTGGAACGCCGCGCCAAGCGGTAGCCGATGGCTATTCGGCCGTGGACGCCATGCTCTCGGCGCTCTTAATCCACGGCGGGCAAGAGCCACCGCGAAACCACAGGACGAAACTCGAAACCGCCCGCAAGGCTTTCCCGAACGCCTTTGCCGCTGAAAGCGTGCAGCACGCCCACGGCTGGACCTACGCGCCTGGCGCGGATTGGAACAGCCTGGAAGAGTATTACAAGAAATGGCTGGCATCGCGGTACGAGGAGTTCGACATGGACGCGGGCGTCGCATCCAGCCGGGTCCGAGAAGCCAAAGCAGTAGTCAATTCAGGCATTCGGTTTCTGGCTAAAGCTGAGAAGATGGAGGCGGACGCCCTTGATGAAGCCGCGAGCCTTCGCGCTTTTGGGTACAAATTCTCCGAGACATCGAATGCCGTGGGTGACGTCCATGACATCCTGTTTGACCAAGCAGAGCGGTTCGGCGAAGAACATGGCTCACGGCTCGGTACAAAGCTTGCTGCCACGACGAACTATTGTGATCTCGATCTTACGGCTGGCGACAGGCTGACCCAGAGGATTATTCTGGAGGACAAGGAGATCGCCGTCGATGCCGCGCAACTCTATAACGCCTTCGTTCAGCTGGTCGACAAAATCCAAGAGAAGCGGCTAGCAGGCTGTTGAAAAAGTCTCTAGCGAAGCGTTTTGGATCGTGATTCCCTAGAGCAGGATTTTGCTGGGGTAGCGCGATGCGGGGAAGTGACGAACGGTCTGGCTCGCTTTTCAGTTATGTGGACCTGGAGGCTCGGG
>DATANB010000152.1:0-72884 GCA_036266415.1 Bradyrhizobium sp.
CATCGGCGCGATCAAGGAGCGCGACGAGGTGGTCGGCAACCAGACCCGCGTCAAGGTGGTGAAGAACAAGCTGGCGCCGCCGTTCAAGCAGGTCGAATTCGACATCATGTATGGCGAGGGCGTCTCCAAGATGGGCGAAATTCTCGATCTCGGCGTCAAGGCCGGCATTGTCGAGAAGTCCGGCGCCTGGTTCTCCTATGACAGCCAGCGCCTCGGCCAGGGCCGCGAAAACTCGAAGGCCTTCCTCAAGGCCAATCCCGACATGACCGCGAAAATCGAAGCCTCGATCCGGCAGAACTCCGGCCTGATCGCGGAGCAGATCCTGGCAGGCTCCCCCGAGCGCGACGCCGAGGGTGATGAGCCGGTGGAGGAATAACCGTCACTCGTGTCCCGGACGCGGTGCATCGTGAAGGACGCTGCACCGCGTCCGGGACACGATGATTGCGGCGTTCTGCTATTCCGCCGCCTGCGCGTAGTCGGTGACCGGCGGGCACGAGCAAACCAGATTGCGGTCTCCGTAAACATTGTCCACGCGCCCCACCGGAGACCAGTATTTGTCCGACCGGGACGTGCCGGCCGGAAAACAGCCTTCCGCGCGGCTATAGGCCCGCGCCCACCCGTCGTCGGCGATGTCATGCACGGTGTGCGGCGCATGGCGCAGCGGCGAGGCCTCGACCTTCCAGCGGCCGGCTTCGATCTCGGCGATTTCGCGCCGGATCGCGATCATGGCGTCGCAGAAGCGATCGATCTCGGCTTTCGACTCCGATTCGGTCGGCTCGATCATCAGCGTGCCCGGTACCGGGAAACTCATGGTCGGCGCATGGAAGCCGTAATCGATCAGCCGTTTGGCGATGTCGTCAACGGTGACGCCGGCCGACGCCTTCATGGGACGGGGATCGACGATGCATTCATGGGCAACGCGCCCTTTGGCGTTGCGGTACAGCACCGGGAAGTGCGGATCGAGTTTGGCCGCGATGTAATTGGCGTTCAGGATGGCGATTTCGGTTGCCCGGGTAAGGCCTTCGCCGCCCATCATCAGAATGTAGATGTAGGAAATCGTCAGGATCGACGCCGAGCCGAAGGGGGCGGCCGACACCGGCCCGACCGCGCCTTTCCCAGCGCCATCGGCCATGGGGTGGCCCGGCAGGAACGGCGCAAGATGCGCCCTGACGCCGATTGGCCCCATGCCGGGGCCGCCGCCGCCATGCGGGATGCAGAAGGTCTTGTGCAGGTTGAGATGGCTGACATCGGCGCCGTAATCGCCGGGCCGCGACAGCCCAACCTGCGCATTCAAATTGGCGCCGTCGAGATAGACCTGTCCGCCATGGCCGTGAACGATGTCGCAGATCTCGCTGACGTGCTCCTCGAACACGCCGTGGGTGGAGGGATAGGTGATCATGATCGCGGCGAGGTTCTTGGCGTGCTGCGCCGCCTTGGCGCGCAAATCCTTGACGTCGACGTCGCCCCTGATATCGCAGGCCACCACCACGACCTCCATGCCGGCCATATGGGCGGAGGCCGGATTGGTGCCATGCGCGGAGGAGGGGATCAGACACACCTTGCGCTTCGGCTCGCCGCGCGCGGCGTGATAGCCGCGGATCGCCAACAGCCCGGCATATTCGCCCTGCGCGCCGGAATTCGGCTGCAGCGAGATCGCGTCATAGCCCGTGATATCGCACAGCCATCGTTGCAGCCGCTCAAACAGCGCGTGATAGCCTTGTCCCTGCTCGCGCGGCGCGAACGGATGCAGCGCGCCGAATTCCGGCCAGGTCAGCGGGATCATCTCGGCGGTGGCGTTGAGCTTCATGGTGCAGGAGCCCAGCGGAATCATCGCGCGGTCGAGCGCGAGGTCGCGGTCGGCCAGCTTGCGCATGTATCGCAAGAGTTCCGTCTCGGAGCGGTGGGCGTGGAATACGGGATGGGTGAGGAACGCGGTTGCGCGCTTCAACTCCGAGGGCAGCGCCTCGCGCGCGCTCGCATCGATCTCGGCGTAAGCCAATTTGCCGCCGAACGCGCGCCACACCGCCTCCACCACCGCAGGCGTCGTGGTCTCGTCCACCGCGATGCCGAGCATGCGGTCGGTGATCCGCAGGTTGATCTTCTCGGCCAAGGCGCGGGCGACGATGTCGTTTTGCCTCGCGCCGGCGTCCACCGTGACCGTGTCGAAAAATGCTTCCGACCGCGGCGCAAAGCCGAGCTTGCGCAGCCCCGCCGCCAGCACGGCGGCGCGGCGATGCACATTGCGCGCGATGTGGGTCAGCCCCTCCGGCCCGTGATAGACCGCATACATCGAGGCGATCACCGCCAGCAGCACCTGCGCGGTGCAGATGTTGGAGGTCGCCTTTTCGCGGCGGATATGCTGCTCGCGGGTTTGCAGCGCCAGCCGAAAAGCGGGCTGCCCGCGCGAATCGATCGACAAGCCGACAATGCGACCGGGTAGCGAGCGCTTCAGCGGCTCGCGCACCGCCATATAGGCCGCATGCGGTCCGCCATATCCCATCGGCACCCCGAAGCGCTGCGCCGATCCGATCGCGATGTCGGCGCCGAGTTCGCCCGGCGAGGCCAAAAGCGTCAGCGCCAGCAGATCGGCGGCAACGATCGCCAGTGCGCCTTTCGCCCGCAGCGCCGCGATCGCGGGCCTGAGGTCGCGCACCGCGCCCGATGTTCCCGGATATTGCAGCAGGGCGCCGAACACGTCCGCTTTGTCAATGTCGCTCAGGGGATCGCCGATGACGAGATGCCACCCCAGCGGCTCGGCGCGCGTGCGCAGCACCGCCAGCGTCTGCGGGTGCACCTCGGAATCGACGAAGAACGATTTCGTCTTTAGCTGCGCGGCGCGCTCGGCGAGCGCCATCGCTTCGGCCGCGGCGGTGGCCTCATCGAGCAGCGAGGCGTTGGCGACGTCGAGCCCGGTGAGATCGCAGATCATGGTCTGGAAGTTGAACAAGGCTTCCAGCCGGCCTTGGCTGATCTCGGGCTGGTACGGCGTGTAGGCGGTGTACCAGGCCGGATTCTCCAGGATGTTGCGCTGGATCACCGCCGGCAGGACGGTGCCGGAATAGCCCTGGCCGATCAGCGAGGTGAAGATCCGGTTTTGTGACGCCAGCTCGCGCATGTGGGCGAGCGCGTCGGTTTCGCTGAGCGGAGTGCCGAGATCGAGCGGCGCCGTCTGCCGGATCGACGACGGCAGGGTTTCGGCCATCAGCGCGCCGAGGCTTGCGGCGCCCACGGTCTCCAGCATCGCCGATATATCGCCGGGCGAGGGGCCGATGTGGCGGCGGACGAAGGTGCTTGCTGCTTCATCGGCGGGTTTGCGGTGCGCGGTCATTTGTGTCCTCGCGATCAGGCGGTGTGCTTTTTGTAGGCGGCCTCGTCCATCAGGCCGCCGAGTTCTCGCTTGTCCGATATCTTCATCTTGAAAAACCAGGCCTTGCCGGCGGCGTCGGAATTGACCAGCGCCGGCTCGTTGGCGAGCGCCTCGTTCACTTCGAGCACCTCGCCCGAAATCGGCGCGTAGACGTCGGAGGCCGCCTTGACGGATTCGACAACCGCGGCGGCTTCGGCCTTCTTCAGGCTGCGGCCGACCTTCGGCAACTCGACGAACACGACATCGCCGAGCTGCGACTGCGCATAATCGGTGACGCCGATGGTGGCGACGTCGCCCTCGATGCGGAGCCATTCGTGGTCTGATGTGAACAGCGTCGTCGTCGTCATGCGAAATTCCTTCAGCGTTTGTAGCGATTGGGAACGAAGGGCATGGCAGCGACCTGCAGCGGCAATCGCTGGCCGCGCACTTCGGCAAACACGGTGCCACCGAGGGCAGCGCGCGGCGACGGCAGATAGCCCATTGCGACCGGGGCGTTGAGGCTGGGGCCGAAGCCGCCCGAGGTGACCGCGCCGATTTGATCGGTCGAAACCGCGTCCGGGAATATTGGCGCGCCTTCGCGCACCGGAGCGCGGCCTTGCGGCCTCAATCCGATGCGGCGGCGCGGCGCTCCGTCCTGAAGCTGTGCAAGAATCTTGTCGCCGCCGGGAAAACCGCCGGCGCGTGCCCCGCCGTGGCGGCGGCTCTTCTGGATCGACCATTCCAGCGCGCCCTCGACCGGCGTCGTCGACGTGTCGATGTCATGGCCATACAGGCAAAGCCCGGCCTCGAGCCGCAGGCTGTCGCGCGCACCCAGACCGATTGGCAGCACATCGGCGTTTTCGAGCAGCCTCCGGGCAAGTCGTTCCGCCTGTTCGGCCGGAACCGAAATCTCAAAGCCGTCCTCGCCGGTATAGCCCGAGCGCGAGACGAAGCAGTCGATGCCGTCGAGGCGGCGGGGACCGGCGTCCATGAACCGCATCGCCGAAACATCAGGACAAAGCCCTGCCAGCACCGCTTCGGCTTTCGGCCCCTGCAGCGCGATCAGCGCGCGGTCGGCCAGCGGCTCGATCACGCAAACGTCCTGCAGGCCGGCGCGCAGATGCGCCTCGTCTTCCTCCTTGCAGGCGGCGTTGACCACCAGGAACAAATGACTGCCGAAATTGGCCACCATCAGGTCGTCGAGAATGCCGCCGGCCCCATTGGTGAACTGGGCGTAGCGCTGCCGCCCCGGCGGCACGCCAAGGATGTCCTGCGCCACCAGCCGCTCCAGCGCCAGCGCCGCATCCTCTATCCTGCCGGATTTCGGACGCAGCGCGATCTGGCCCATATGCGAGACGTCGAACAGGCCGGCACCCGCCCGGGTATGCAGGTGTTCCCGAAGCACGCCGGGTGCGTATTGCACCGGCATCTCATAACCCGCAAACGGCACCATTTTGCCGCCGCTGGCCACATGCAGCGCGTGCAGGGGGGTGCGTTTCAGCGGGAACTGGTCGTTGTGCGCAAGCATCCATCGGGCCCTCGCGGTTTCCCGAGGAGGATTCCTCGAAAAACCCGTCGAAGCCCCATCTGTCGCTGTGCCTGAGAGTATTATCCCGTCGGCGGACACGTCCGGGCCTCAAGCCCTTCGGCGTCTCTTTCCAGATGCTAGCAAGTCACGCGGTCCGTTTGCCTGAGAGTTTCCGGGGCGGTTGCTCCTTCGGCGCCGGCGCTTAAGCCGATCTCTCCCGACGTGGCTGTCCTTAAACAGATAGGAGAAAAACACGGCCGCGCCAAGCCTGTCAACGCAGCCGCAGCATCTATCAACGGCTCTTGCGGCGGGTGCGGCAAGCCCCTGATCCCAAGCACACTTTCTGGACACCGCCATCCCCCTTGTCTAAAAGCGGTGCGCGGGACGACGGCCCCTTTTGCGGGCCGATTCCGGGTGGTTTTGCGATTGGACTGACATGAGCGGCGTAAACGAGATCAGGTCGACTTTTCTGAAGTTCTTCGCCGACAACGGCCACGAAATCGTGCCGTCATCGCCGCTGGTGCCGCGCAACGACCCGACGCTGATGTTCACCAATGCCGGCATGGTGCAGTTCAAGAACGTCTTTACCGGGGTCGAGAAGCGCCCCTATCAGCGCGCCGTCACCTCGCAGAAATGCGTGCGCGCCGGCGGCAAGCACAACGACCTCGACAATGTCGGCTACACGACCCGCCACAACACCTTCTTCGAGATGCTGGGCAATTTCTCGTTCGGCGACTATTTCAAGGATCGCGCCATCGAGCTCGCCTGGAATCTGGTCACCAGGGAATTCGGCCTGCCGAAGGACAAGTTGACGGCGACCGTCTATGTCGACGACGACGAGGCCTTCAATCTCTGGAAGAAGATCGCCGGCCTCCCGGAGTCCCGCATTATCCGCATCTCGGGTTCCGACAATTTCTGGCAGATGGGCGACACCGGCCCCTGCGGTCCCTGTTCGGAAATCTTCTACGATCACGGCGACAAGATCTGGGGTGGCCCACCGGGTTCGCCCGAGCAGGATGGCGACCGCTTCGTCGAGATCTGGAATCTCGTGTTCATGCAGTTCGAGCAGCTCGAGGGCGGCGCGCGCCACAATCTGCCGAAGCCCTCGATCGACACCGGCATGGGGCTGGAGCGCATCGCGGCGGTGCTGCAGGGCAAGCACGACAGCTATGAGATCGATCTTTTCGCGGCGCTGATCCGCGCCATTGCCGAATTGACCGGCGCCGATCCGCAAGGCGATCAGAAGGCGTCGCTGCGCGTCATCGCCGATCACCTGCGCGCGGTGTCGTTCCTGATCGCCGACGGCGTATTGCCGTCGAACGAAGGGCGCGGCTACGTGCTGCGGCGGATCATGCGCCGCGCCATGCGCCATGCGCAGTTACTCGGCGCCAGAGAACCGCTGATGTATCGCCTGGTGTGGGCGCTGGTGCGCGAGATGGGCCAGGCCTATCCGGAGCTGGTGCGCGCCGAGAACCTGATCGAGGAAACCTTGCGGCTGGAGGAGACGCGATTCCGCAAGACGCTGGAGCGGGGGCTGTCGATCCTCGACGAGAAAAGCAGTTCGCTGAAAAAGGGCGACATGTTCGACGGCGACACCGCGTTTACGCTGTACGACACCTATGGCTTTCCGCTCGATCTCACCCAGGACGCGCTGCGCAACCGCGGCATCGGCGTCGATATCGCCTCGTTTACCGACGCGATGGAGCGACAGCGTGCGAAGGCGCGTGCGGCATGGGCCGGAAGCGGCGATACTGCAACCGAGAATGTGTGGTTCGGCTTGCGCGAGAAACTCGGCGCCACCGAATTCCTCGGCTATGAGACCGAGACCGCCGAAGGCGTGGTGGCAGCGCTGGTGAAAGACGGTAACGAGGTCGAGAGCCTGAAAGCTGGCGAAACCGGTGCCATCGTTCTGAACCAGACGCCGTTTTATGCGGAGTCCGGCGGCCAGGTCGGCGACACCGGCATGATGACCGGCGACGGTCTGCGTTTCCGCGTCACCGATACCCAGAAGAAAGCCGGCGACCTCTTTGTGCATGTCGGCACCCTCGAGCAGGGCACGCTGAAGCCGGGCACCGCGCTGCTGCTCGACGTCGATCATGCCAGGCGGAGCTCGATCCGCGCCCATCACTCGGCGACGCACCTGCTGCACGAGGCCTTGCGGCAGGTGCTCGGCGACCACATCGCCCAGCGCGGCTCGCTGGTGGCGCCGGACCGGCTGCGTTTCGACTTCGTGCATCCTAAGCCGATCACGCCGGACGAGCTCGCCCGCGTCGAGGATATTGCCAACGACGTGGTGCTGGAGAATGACGAGGTAACTACGCGCCTGATGGCCGTGGATGACGCCCGTGACGCCGGCGCGCGCGCGCTGTTTGGCGAGAAATACGGTGACGAGGTCCGCGTGGTCTCGATGGGCAGGGGCGCGCGCGATCACGGCAGCAACGCGCTCGGCTGGTCGGTGGAGTTGTGCGGCGGTACCCACGTCCGCCGCACCGGCGATATCGGCCTGATCTCGGTGACCGGCGAAAGCGCGGTCGCCTCGGGCGTTCGCCGCATCGAGGCACTGACCGGACGCCATGCCCGCAAGCACGCCAACGACACCATGACGCTGGCGAGGACGGCAGCCGGCGAGCTGCGCACCACGCTCGATGACATGCCGGCGCGCATCGCCTCGCTGATGGAAGAGCGCAAGAAACTGGAGCGCGATTTGTCGGATGCGCGCAAGAAGCTGGCGATGGGCGGCGGCGCTTCGGCATCCCACGGCGCCGCGGCTGGCGCCAACGGCGTGCGCCATGTCGGCGACGTCAAGCTGATGGCGCGCGCGGTCGAAGGCATCGAGCCCAGGGATCTCAAGAGCCTTGTCGACGACGGCAAGAAACAGTTGGGCTCCGGCGTGGTCGCGATCGTCGGCATCACCGGGGACGGCAAGGCCGGCGTCGTTGTCGGCGTCACCAGCGATCTCACCTCCCGCTATAACGCGGTCGAGCTGGCGCGCGTCGCTTCCCAGGTGCTCGGCGGCAAGGGTGGCGGCGGGCGGCCCGACATGGCGCAGGCCGGCGGGCCCGACGGCGCCAAGGCCGAGGCGGCACTCTTGGCGATCGAAAAAGCGATGGCTGGCGCCTAGTGCCGGGTTGAAATTCCTATCCCGTCGACCGGACGGACCTTGAGGCACCTCAAATCCGGAAACCGCGCCGCGGCCTATATTTACAGCGTCCCTTTGATTTAAAAGGTTCGCTTCAGAGGGCGCCGCGAGAACAGCGAACTGCTTCAATCGGGACACTGACCTTGGCGATCCTGGCGCGCAGAAGGCGGCTCAACGATCCCGATTTGCGGGACCGCCTCTACGAACTGCTCGAGCACGATCACCTGCCTTACTCGGTCGGCTCGCGCTTCGTCCGGCTGATCGTTTCCATCGTCATTATCGACGTGCTGGCGATGATCCTGGCGTCGGTTCCGGAATATGACGCGCGCTTCGGCACCGTGCTCACCGTCATCAAGGTTGGCGCGGTTATCGTGTTTGCGCTGGAATACGCGGCCCGGCTCTGGAGCGTGGTCGGCCATTCGCCGCGGAAATTGTCGCCGGCGCAGGACCGGCTCGAATACGTGTTCTCAACTCTCGGCATCATCGATCTCCTCGCCTTCCTGCCCGCGTCGGTCGCGCTGGCCGCCGGTGACCACGCCTTGCTGGCGCTGCTCGGCGTCCTGCCGTTTTTCAAGCTGGTGCGTTATTCGCCGGCGATGCGCTCGCTGCTGTCAGCGCTTCACGCCGAGCGACGAACGCTGGCCGGCTGCCTGGTGATTCTGGCAGGCGCGGTGCTGGTGTTCGCCTCGCTGCTCTATGCCATCGAGCACGATGTGCAGCCCGACAAGTTCGGCACCATTCCGCAGGCGATGTGGTGGGCGATCGTAACGCTTGGTACCGTCGGCTACGGCGACGTCGTTCCGGTCACCTCGCTCGGCAAGCTGGTCTCGGTGTTCGCCATCATCGGCGGGCTGACGATGATCGCGCTGCCGGTGGCGATCATCTCCACCGCCTTTGCCGACGAGGTCCGGCGGCGCGATTTCGTCGTGACCTGGGGAATGCTGGCGCGGGTGCCGCTATTCTCGCATCTCAGTGCCACTGAAATTGCCGACATCATGCGGCTGCTGCGGGCCCGGACCATCGAAGCCGGCGAAATCCTGATGCGGCGCGGCGATGCCGCGTCCTCGATGTATTTCATCACCGCCGGGGAGGTCGAGATCGAGCTGCCGAACCAGCGCGTCCGGCTTGCCGACGGAACGTTCTTCGGTGAAATCGCGCTTCTGCACCGTAGCAAGCGCAGCGGCACAGTGACGGCGACGCGCAAGACCCGGTTGCTGGCGCTCGATGCCCAGGATTTCCACGCGCTGATCGAACGCATGCCGGCGCTTGCCGCCCATGTCCACAAGACCGTCAAGGCGCGGCTTGCCGATACCGCGGAGGCGCAGAAGGGCGATCTCGCGGCGGCTGAAATCGCGCAGGCCGTTCACGACGATCAGCCGCCCGCGGAGAAATAGACTGACCGGGCAACGCTGCACCTTGCTAAATCCGCAAGCCGCAATTCTATTTCTGATCCAGAAACGGCGCGACCACTTCCCGCGTTTCCTTGCTCGGCACGACAGGCACGATCTCGAAGGTCATGCCGAGCCCCCGACAGTTCAGGATCCACTCCTGCAGCAGCCGCGCGTCGTCACATTCCATCAGCTGAAAGCAGCGCTCGAAGTTGGGCTCGATCCAGCTCCCGACATATTTCAGCCCTTCGGGAAATTTGATCCCGGAATCACGCACGCGCCGGTAGACCGGGATAGGGTCGCGATCCCCAAAGCGTTCGATCACCATGAACAGCATGGCCAGCCCCTGTCGATCGACAATTGTCGCGCCGTTGGCGCGGCGCTTCAACCCTTGCGCAGGAAGATATAATCGGCGGAGTAGGGCGCGCTGCGGAAGCTGCCGGCCTTGTCGCAGGCCCCGTCGAGCTTGCCGCCTTGCGTGTTGATCCGCTGCACCGTCGTGACGCCGGCAAGGATGCCGCTGCCGCGCCGGGAAATCACCTCAAGCCTCAGCCAGGGAATATCGTTCGCGGTCGTACCCGGGACGCTGGCGGCGGCTTTGCCGACGATGGCGCTGCCATCGCTGTGCTCCCAGTTCGGTCCGGCATAGTGACGGCCGACGGTTCTGCCGTCGGCCAGCAAGGTCGCGATCGGTTCGCGGAATGCCCAGGCGAGCTTGCCGTCGACGCCGGCCTTGCATTCGTAAACCTGCGCGCCTTCGGCATGAACGGTGAGCACGATGGTTTCTCCCGGCGCCGCGATGGTGTCGGGAACCGGCGTCTCGGCGGCGCTTGCGTTCATGATGACACCAAACAACGGAAGCAAGGCCAACGCGATATATCGAACGATCTGCACAATCATGGTGTTCCAACATTCAGGTGATAAGCCCGTGACTGCGCTTACGCCGCCGTCGCCCTGGTCAGGTTCTCCGCCACCTTGTCGAGGAAGCCGGTGGTGGACAGCCAGCGCTGGTCGGCGCCGACCAGGAGCGCGAGATCCTTGGTCATGAAGCCGGCTTCGACGGTGTCGACGCAGACCTTCTCCAGCGTAGCCGCGAATTTTTCCAACTCCGCATTGTTGTCGAGCTTGGCGCGATGCGACAGCCCCCGGCTCCAGGCGAAGATCGAGGCGATCGAGTTGGTCGAGGTCTCCTTGCCCTTCTGATGCTCGCGGTAATGGCGCGTCACTGTGCCGTGGGCGGCCTCGGCTTCGACCGTTTTGCCGTCCGGGGTCATCAGCACCGAGGTCATCAGGCCGAGCGAGCCGTATCCTTGCGCGATGGTGTCCGACTGCACGTCGCCGTCGTAGTTCTTGCAGGCCCAGACGTAACCGCCCGACCACTTCATCGCGGCCGCGACCATGTCGTCGATCAGCCGATGTTCGTAGGTGATCTTCCTGGCTTCGAACTGGGGCTTGAATTCGTTGTCGTAGATCTCCTGGAAGATGTCCTTGAAGCGTCCGTCATAGACCTTGAGGATGGTGTTCTTGGTCGAGAGATAGACCGAATAGCCCTTGGCCAGGCCCTGGTTCATCGAGGCGCGGGCGAAATCGGCGATGGAGTCGTCGAGATTATACATCGCCAGCGCGACGCCGGCGCTCGGGGATTTGTAGACTTCGCGCTCGATCACCTTGCCGTCGTCACCGACGAATTTCATCGTCAGCGTGCCCTTGCCCGGAAATCTGAAGTCGGTGGCGCGGTACTGGTCGCCGAAGGCGTGACGGCCGATGATGATCGGCTTGGTCCAGCCCGGCACCAGCCGCGGCACGTTCTTGCAGATGATGGGCTCGCGAAACACCACGCCGCCGAGAATGTTGCGAATGGTGCCGTTCGGCGATTTCCACATCTCCTTGAGGCCGAATTCCTTCACCCGGGCTTCGTCGGGGGTAATGGTGGC
Source organism: Bradyrhizobium sp. (assembly GCA_036266415.1). Lineage (GTDB taxonomy): Bacteria > Pseudomonadota > Alphaproteobacteria > Rhizobiales > Xanthobacteraceae > Bradyrhizobium. The sequence continues at coordinate 11,336 of DATANB010000152.1, forward strand.
GCATTTGACGCCGACGCCGACCTTCTTGATCGCGTTGGCGGCGTCCACAGTGACCTGATCGTTGGTCTTGTCGCGGTATTCCATCCCGAGGTCGAAATACATCAGGTTGATATCGAGGAAGGGGGTGATCAGTTTGTCCTTGATGTATTGCCAGATGATCCGGGTCATCTCGTCGCCATCGAGCTCGACGACGGGGTTGGTCACCTTGATTTTTGCCATGGCAGATCGGGCCTTTTTGGAAATAGCGCGTTTCGGGAGGATGGGGTGATGTATCCGCGCTATAGCACCGCGGGCGCGCTGGCGAAAGCCAAGGCGCCATGCAGTTTCAGCCCATCGTTTGGCTTGAAACGCCGTCCGTTGCTTGCCATTCGCATGTCGCAACGATCCAGGACCGGCAATCGATTCCGAACGCGAGATCGGCCGGCTATCGGACGGCATGATCGAGGAGGGCGGTGGCTGGCGCGGTCACGCTGGCGGCCCGACGACGAGCGCCGGCCGCGCGTTCGGGCGCCCGGCAAGAGCCAGCCTCTTGTTGAGTTTGTGATTGATGCGATACGAAATCCGCGACCGCTTGCAACGTGCGCGTCAGAAGCCGCATTTGAAGTTCCGGGCGAGCGTCAAAGAGCATCACTAACCCCATTATATTGCTTGAGAAGACCGGCGATCGAGTAGCAGCCGCGCTTGAGGCGTTGAATGAGGCTCTTGCAGAGCTTGATTTAGAACCTTCAGGACCTTGAATCAGAAAGCGAAGCGAGATGTCCGGCTCGGGCACCGACAAGACCAAATCAGGCGTGAACCTCACTGGGCCCGTCGTGATCCTGGTTGAGCCGCAGCTCGGCGAGAATATCGGCATGACCGCGCGCGCGATGGGCAATTTCGGGCTGACGAACCTGCGCATCGTCAATCCGCGCGACGGCTGGCCGAACGTGAGCGCCCAGCGCGCGGCCGCCGGCGCCGATCATATCCTGGATCGTGCGGAATTATTCGACACCGTCGAGCAGGCGGTCGCCGACTGCTCGCTGTTGTTTGCGACCACCGCCCGTGCCCACGACCAGGCCAAGCCGGTGGTGGCGCCGGAAGCGGCCGCGCAGCAGATCGCGGCTGGCATCGAAGGTGGCGGTACGGTCGGCATCCTTTTTGGCCGGGAACGCTACGGGTTGCAGAACGAGGAGGTGGCGCTCGCCAACCGCATCATCACCTTTCCGGTCAATCCCGGCTTTGCATCCCTCAATCTGGCGCAGGCTGTGCTGCTGATCGGTTATGAATGGTTCAAGCATTGCACCGCAGGCGCATTGCCGTTCGCGATGCCCGAGCGCTCCGAGCCCGCCTCGCAGCACCAGATGCAGGCGTTCTTCGACAATCTGGTGCGCGAACTCGACAAGGTCGAATTCCTTCGCCCGGCGGAAAAGCGGGAGACCATGCTGGTCAATTTGCGCAACATCTTCTCGCGCATGGACCCGACCAAGCAGGACATGCATACGCTGCACGGCGTGGTGATGGCGATCGTGGAGGGACGCAAGGGCCCTGCCAAGGGCGGCGTACTCGACAGCGAGCAGGCGACCAGGCTGCGCGCGCTGCTCGCCGAGCACGGGCAGGGCGCCCTGCCGTCCGAAAGCGGCACGGTGCGCGGGTTGGCGCGGCTGTTGCGGCGGAATCCGACCGACGCCGAACGCATCCTGTGGCGGGCCTTGACCACCGACCGCCGCTTCGCCGGCCAGTTCAAGCGCCAGACCCCGGTCGGCCGCCACATTCCGGATTTTGTCTCCTTCGTGCATCGCCTCGCGGTCGAATTGATCAATGCGGATGAGACGGAGGTCATCGCCAAGGACCGCGCAGCGCGGCAGGCGTGGCTGGAAGCGCGCGGCTACCGGGTCATCAATCTACCGGTCGCGGATATCGAGAGCGATCTTGCCAAAGAGCTCGACCGGCTGGAATCCGGTCTGCTGGAGCGGCGCTAATCCTCTGCAGCTTTGGCACCCGATCCGTCAATTTCATTCGGCGGCCGGGGATTAATTCGCGGGGATGAGGGTTCAACAGCATGCATTACCATCAATCAGGGAGCGTTCCAACATGCGTCTTGTCAGACTTGCCATACTCGCCTCGGCGTCAATCCTTGTCGTCGGACCTGCCTGCGCGCAGGCGCCTCTCGTCGAAAAGAATGTGTCGATGGCCATGTCGCTCGCGATCATTCAGGGCACCCTCGAGCAGTGCGCCAAGGATGGTTACAAGGTTTCGGTCACGATCGTGGACAAGGCCGGCAATGTCGCGGCCTCGGTTCGCGGCGACGGCACCAATCCCCACACCATGGAGTTCAGCCGGCTGAAGGCCTACACCGCCCGCACCCGCGGTCAGACCTCGCTTGAATTCATGAAGCTCACTTCGGACCCGGCGATGACTTACCTCCGCCAGATTCCGAATGTCGTCGCGGTCGGCGGCGGCGTTCCGATCAAGGTCGGCAATGAGGTGATCGGCGCCGCCGGTGCCTCCGGCGCGCCGGGCGGTGAAAAGGATGAAGCCTGCATTCTTGCCGGTATCGCCAAAGTCGCGGACGCGCTGAAGTAAACCATAACCTCTTGACAGAAGACGCGGCTCTGCCGCGCGTCTCCTTCGCCAGACGTCGCTTCACGCCGCGATCGGCTTGCGTGGCGGCGGCGTTCCCGTTTTTCAGCTTCGGCGGCGGCCTGCGAATTCTCAATTTGTGCGAGCCCGACTTTCCTGTGTCGCATGTCGATGGCGCCGAACTGCCAAAGCGGCATAAAACCTGCATGATGGGAGGACGGGCACGACGAGTACTGGGAGACGAGACATGAAACGAGAAGACCTCACCGAAAAGCTGCTCGACATCAAGCGCGAGAAGGGCTGGAGCTGGAAACATATCTGCGAAAAGATCGGCGGCTATTCCGAAGTCCTGATCGTCGGCGCCATCCTCGGCCAGATGAAACTGACAAAGCCGCAAGCCGCCAATGCCGGCGAGCTGTTTGGGCTGTCGAAATCCGAGATCGCGATGCTCAACGAGGTACCGATGCGCGGGCAGGGGACGCCGATGCCGCCGACCGATCCCCTGATCTACCGATTCTACGAACTGGTGATGGTCAACGGTCCGGCCTGGAAGGCGCTGATCGAGGAGGAATATGGCGACGGCATCATGTCGGCGATCGATTTCGACATGGTGATGGAGCGGCTGCCGAATCCGAAGGGGGACCGGGTCAAGATCACGATGTCGGGTAAATTCCTGCCGTACAAGTATTACGGCGCCAGCGGCAACGTCCCGGAATACGGTTTCAAGGAGGGATAGCGTTGCCGCCGCGGCGCGACGAAAAACGTCGTTCCGGACGGCGCGAAGCGACGATCCGGAATCTCGAGATTCCGGGTTCGCGCTTCGCGCGTCCCGGAATGACGTTGAGCGTTACGTCCCGGCCTTCACCTGCGCGACGGCCTGGGCCATCAGTTCGCCCATCTGGGTGCGGACCTGCGTTTCCGTCACAGTAACGCCCTTGGCGCCGAGATCGCCGATCACCTTGCGGATCACGTCGGCGTCGCCGCCCTCGCCGAATTCGGCCGCGACGATTTCCCTGGCATAGGCATTGGCGGCCTCGCCCGACAGGCCGAGCTTGGCCGCCGTCCACATTCCGAGCAGCCGGTTACGGCGCGCCTCGGCCTTGAATTTCTGCTCCTCGTCGAGGGCGAACTTCTTCTCGAAACCTTCCTCGCGCTTGTCGAATGTGGTCATTTCCGGGGTTCCGATCTCGATGCCGAAATGGTGGTGGCGGCCTCGTTGCGGCAGCCTTCCTGGGTGCCTAGATATCTGGAGCAAATGGTTAAAACAACAGCTTCGAAGCCGCAGGCAGCGCGGTAAAACTCGGCCGGATCGATTGTGCCGGGCAGGCCAATCGGATAGGTTGACCCCAGGCCCGGTTCTCGTTCTGTTTCCCGTCCCAGGCCTTCACGGCAGCTCCGTCGTGGGTCGCAATCCCTAGGTCATCCGGAGCACACCAAATTCATGGATTTCAACAACACACGGTACATCCCAATGAGCCGTCGGCGCCGCATTTATGAAGGCAAGGCCAAGGTCCTTTACGAAGGTCCGGAGCCGGGTACCCTGATCCAGCACTTCAAGGACGATGCGACCGCGTTCAATGCCAAGAAACACCAGGTAATCGAGGGTAAGGGAGTCCTCAACAACCGGATTTCGGAGTACCTGTTCCAGCACCTCAACGACATCGGGGTGCCCACCCACTTCATCCGCCGCCTCAACATGCGCGAGCAGCTGATTCGCGAAGTCGAGATCGTGCCGCTGGAGGTGGTGGTGCGGAATGTGGCGGCGGGATCGCTGTCACAGCGCCTGGGAATCGAGGAAGGCACCCAGCTGCCGCGCTCGATCATCGAATTCTACTACAAGAACGACCAGCTCAACGACCCCATGGTCTCCGAGGAGCATATCACCGCGTTCGGCTGGGCCACGCCGCAGGAAATCGACGACATCATGGCGCTGGCGATACGCGTCAACGACTTCCTCACCGGGCTGTTTTTGGGCATCGGCATCCGCCTGGTCGATTTCAAGATGGAATGCGGCCGACTGTTCGAGAACGAGATGATGCGAATCATCGTCGCCGACGAGATTTCCCCGGATTCATGCCGGCTGTGGGACATCAAGTCGAACGAGAAGCTCGACAAGGACCGATTTCGCCGGGATCTCGGCGGCCTGCTGGAGGCCTATACCGAAGTGGCGAAACGGCTGGGCATCCTGATGGAAAACGAGCGGCCCGCGGGCTCCGGTCCGGTACTGGTGAAAAGCTGAGGGCCAACGTGAAAGCGCGCGTTACCGTTACACTGAAATCAGGCATTCTCGATCCCCAGGGCAAGGCGATCGAAGGCGCGCTGAAATCGCTCGGCGTCGATGGTGTCGCCAGCGTGCGCCAGGGCAAGGTGTTCGACATCGAGCTCGCGGGCTCCGACAAGGCCAGGGCCGAAGCGGCATTGAAAGACGCCGCCGACAAGCTGCTGGCCAACACGGTGATCGAGAATTACCGGGTTGAGGTTCTCGGCTAGGCAAGCGCTACTGATGAAATCCGCCGTCGTCGTCTTTCCCGGAATCAATCGCGAGCGCGACATGGCGCGCGCGCTGCGGCTGGCGTCGGGCCATGCGCCCGCGATGGTCTGGCATGCCGAGACCTCGCTGCCCAAGGGGACCGACCTCGTGGTGGTGCCCGGCGGATTTTCCTACGGCGATTACCTGCGCTGCGGGGCGATTGCCGCGCGCGCGCCCGTGATGGACGCGGTGCGGACGTTTGCGGCACAAGGCGGCCTCGTGCTCGGCGTCTGCAACGGTTTTCAGATTCTCTGCGAAGCCGGACTTCTGCCCGGCGTGCTCATGCGCAACGCGCGGCTGAAATTCATCTGCCACGACGTGCATCTGCGGGTCGAACGCTCCGATACGCCGTTTACGCGCGGCTATAATGCCGGGCAGATCATTCGCGTGCCGATCGCCCATGGCGAGGGCAATTACGAGGCCGACGAAGAGACGCTCAAGCGGCTGGAGGGCGAGGGCAGGGTCCTCTACCGCTACTGCTCCGCGGAAGGCACCCTGGACGAGTCCTCCAACATCAACGGTGCCGCGCATTCGATCGCCGGCATCGTGAACGAGCGCGGCAACGTGCTCGGCATGATGCCGCATCCGGAAAACCACGTCGAGGACATCATGGGTTGCACCGACGGCCGCGGCCTGTTCGCCGGCCTCGTGGCGCATCTGGAACGCGCGGCGTAAGCTGCCATAACGCGTAAAATCAAAACATGAGAAGCGGAGGCTTATCTGGAATCGACCATCGCGTCGGCTGGCGTTTTCCGTTTCACGCGCTTGATGGTGCCGGAGAATGTGAACACGGTGCGCTCGCCGGCTCTCAATTGACCGCGCAGGAAGATCAGCGAGCCGCCGGCGCGGGTGATTTCACCTGATCCCTCGACCAGTTCGCCTTCGCGCGCGGCATCGAGGAATTCGCAACTGAACGCCACCGTCACCCCCGGCCCTTGCAGGACGGGTGCGGCAATGGCGAACAGGCTGTAATCGGCAAACGACATGAAGCAGCCGCCATGGACGTTGTTGGCGCCATTGAGATGCTTCTTTGCCACCCGGAACGCGCAGCGGATGCGGCCATCGTCCTCCATCCGGTGATAGAACGGGCCGTTATGCGTCTCGAAATTGTCGCGGCTCCAGGTGCGCCAACCCCTGAATTCGCCCTCGGCTTCGACGTGCAGATCGGGTCGGTTGTGGAATGCGGATTTGATCAGGTCGTCCACGCGATTGGGCCTTCATTTGAGGGATTTAAGTCCTTAAATCCGATCCACACCGGAAGTGCAAACCCCTCGCGCGCGCAAAGCTATGGACAGCGGGAAATTGCGCCATAAAAGGCCTTTTCCAGCCCTGCCGATCTCCCTAATAAGGGACCTCAATCGCGCTTCAAGAGCCTCATGAACCAGCCGCAAATTACCCCCGAACTCGTCGCCAGCCACGGGCTGAAGCCGGACGAATATGAGCGCATCCTGAAGCTGATCGGCCGGGTGCCGAGCTTGACCGAGCTTGGGATTTTCTCGGCGATGTGGAACGAGCATTGCTCGTACAAATCCTCGCGGCTGCATCTGCGCGGGTTGCCGACTAAGGCGCCCTGGGTGATCCAGGGGCCGGGCGAGAACGCAGGCGTCATCGATATCGGCGACGGCCAGGCGGTGGTGTTCAAGATGGAGAGCCACAACCATCCGAGCTACATTGAGCCCTACCAGGGCGCGACCACTGGCGTCGGCGGCATTCTGCGCGATGTGTTCACGATGGGGGCGCGGCCGATCGCGTGCCTCAATGCCCTGAGTTTTGGCGCGCCGGAACATCCCAAAACGCGCCATCTCGTCTCCGGCGTGGTCGCCGGGGTGGGCGGCTACGGCAATTCCTTCGGCGTGCCGACGGTCGGCGGGCAAGTGCGCTTCCACACCCGCTATGACGGCAACATTCTGGTCAACGCGATGGCGGTCGGCCTCGCCGATACCGACAAGATTTTCTATGCGGCGGCGTCGGGCGTGAACATGCCGATCGTCTATCTGGGCTCCAAGACTGGCCGCGACGGCATTCACGGCGCCTCGATGGCGTCGGCGGAATTCGACGAGGACTCCGCCGAGAAGCGCCCGACGGTGCAGGTCGGCGATCCCTTTGCGGAAAAGCTGCTGCTGGAAGCCTGCCTCGAGATCATGCAGGCCGATTGCGTGATCGCGATCCAGGACATGGGCGCGGCGGGCCTGACCTGCTCGGCGGTGGAGATGGGCGCCAAGGGCGATCTCGGCGTCGACCTCGATCTCGATCGCGTCCCGACCCGCGAGACCGGCATGAGCGCCTACGAGATGATGTTGTCGGAAAGCCAGGAGCGCATGCTCATGGTGCTGAAGCCCGAAAAGGAAAAGCAGGCCGAGGCGATCTTCCGCAAATGGGGACTGGATTTTGCGGTGGTGGGCTACACCACGCCGAGCAAGCGTTTTGTCGTGAAACATGGCGGCGACGTCATGGCGGACCTGCCGATCAAGGAGTTGGGCGACGAGGCGCCGCTGTATGATCGTCCACATGTGGCCTCGCCGCCGCTGCCTGTGATCCATGCGCGCGACGTCAAGGCGCCGATCGCTATCCCGGCGGCGCTGGAAAAACTGATCGCAACGCCGGAGCTTTGCTCCAGGCGCTGGGTCTGGGAGCAATACGACCACGTTATTCTTGGCAATACCGTGCAGCGTCCGGGCGGCGACGCCGCCGTGGTGCGGGTCCAGGACGGACCGAAGGGGCTGGCGCTGACGGTGGACGTCACGCCGCGCTATTGCGAGGCGGATCCTTATCAGGGCGGCATGCAGGCGGTGGCCGAGGCCTGGCGCAATATCACGGCGGTCGGCGGTCGGCCGCTCGCCATCACCGACAATCTCAATTTCGGCAATCCGGAGCGGCCGGAGATCATGGGCCAGTTCGTCGGCTGCCTGAAGGGCATCGCGGAAGCCTGCCGCGCGCTCGATTTCCCCGTCGTTTCCGGCAACGTCTCGCTCTACAACGAGACCAACGGCCGCGGCATCCTGCCGACGCCGTCGATCGGCGGCGTCGGCCTGCTCGATGACTTCACCAAATCGGCGACGCTTTCGTTCAAGGCGGAGGGCGAGGCGATCCTTCTGATCGGCGAAACCCATGGCTGGCTTGGCCAGTCGGTCTACTTGCGCGACGTCTGTGGCCGCGAAGAGGGCGCGCCGCCGCCGGTCGACCTCACGGCCGAAAAACGCAACGGCGACGTGGTGCGCGGCATGATCCACGCCGGCACTGCGACCGCGGTGCACGATGTCTCCGACGGCGGCCTCCTGGTCGCGCTGGCGGAGATGGCGATGGCCGGCGGCATCGGCGCAGAACTGCTGGCCCCGCCTGCAGCAATCGTGCCGCAGGCGTACTGGTTCGGCGAAGATCAGGCCCGCTACGTCGTGACGGTGCGCGCGGAAGAGGCCGGCCGGGTGCTGGCGAAGATGAAGGGCGCGGACGTGCCCTGCGTTCGCATCGGCACTACCGGCGGCGGCACGATTGCGATCGCCGGCGAGCCGCCGGTGTCGATTGCCGCGCTCAAGGCCGGCTTCGAGGGCTGGTTCCCCAGCTATATGAACGGCAGCGCAGCCTGACGCCGTTCACCATGCGCGGGTTGCCCGGAATCATCCGTAGCCTTGTGGTCGCGCCCCAGTCCGTCTCCAGCTGCCTCAAGGGAACCAGTTCCATCGTCCGATGTTAGAACAGCGATTTTACGGAGGTATGGCGATGACAATTCTCAAATGGGCGCTGATCTTCTTCCTGGTGTCGATCGTTGCCGGCATCCTCGGCTTCACCGGGATATCGGCGGCATCGGCGGATGTCGCCCGCTTCCTGTTCTATGTCTTTGTCGTGATCTTCCTGGTCCTGTTGATTCTCGGGCTCACCATCTTCAGGGTGTGAGCGGAAAGCTGGACTGGATAGGCGGCTTCAGGCGACCTCCTCGATGGTGACCTTGTCGGGATAGAACGCTAGGTGGTTCCTGATCTCCGCCATCGCCGGGAACGGCGTCTCGTAGCTCCAGATCGCGTTTTCGATGGCTCTGCCGTCGGCTTTGATACTGAAATAATTCGCATCCCCCTTGTAGGGGCAATGCGTCACCCGGTCGGTACGCGCCAGCAAGGCCAGATTGGCGTCCTTGCGCGGCACATATTGCACGGCCGGATAGTTCGCTTCCTTCAGCGTCAGGGCATGGGTGGTGTCGGCAATGACGACGCCACCGGCGGAGACGCGGACGCGCTTCGGATTCGCGGTAATGGTGATCGGGTGGTCAGGACCAGGGAGTCTCATGGTCAGCCCTTATTTTCGGTCAGCCCGCAGTGATCGGGCGATTGGGTCCATCGGTTTTGCAACGATCGCATCCCAAATATAGTGTGACGGAGCGTGACGTAGAAGGGTGTTCACGCTAAGTTATGGGGCACCCGCGGCGCCGGCCTGCCGCGATTCGAAACGCCGGATTGGAGAAATACCGGGATGCCGATGGACGCCCACGATATCGAATCGATGATCAAGGCGGCAATTCCCGACGCTGAGGTGACGATCCGTGATCTGGCCGGCGATGGCGATCACTATGCGGCGACCGTGATCTCGGAGTCGTTCCGCGGCAAATCCCGCGTCCAGCAGCACCAGATCGTCTATCAATCGCTGCAGGGCCAGATGGGCGGGGTGCTGCATGCGCTGGCGCTGCAGACCGGAGTGCCGGAGGGTTAGTTCCGGGGCTGGGGACGGTTGCCATGGCGGGGGACAACGAACGCGGCGCGCTGTTTCGCCCCATTGTGCCGAACCAGCATAGCCGCGTCACCTACGCCGAACTGTTTTTCGATCTGGTGTTCGTTTTCGCGGTCACGCAGGTTTCCCACACGCTGCTTGGCCGTTTCACCCCGCTCGGCGCCTTGCAGACGACTCTGCTATTCCTGGCGGTCTGGTGGGTGTGGGTTTACACCTCCTGGATCACCAACTGGCTCAATCCCGAAACGACGCCGGTCCGGGTACTGCTGTTTTTGCTGATGCTCGGCGGGCTCGTACTCTCGACCTCTATCCCAATGGCTTTCGAATCCCGGGGACTGTGGTTCGCGATCGCCTACGCGGCGATGCAGGTCGGAAAGACGGTGTTTCTGTGGGTCTCGACCCCGCCTTCCCGAACCCTGGCGCGCATGAACGCGGTCCGCATCACGGCCTGGCTGTCGATGTCGGCGATCTTCTGGATCGCCGGCGGCTCTGCGCAGGGCCGTTCGCGGCTGGTGCTCTGGGCCGTGGCGCTGGCAATCGAATATATCTCACCGGCGGTGCGGTTCTGGATCCCGAAATATGGCGCGTCGCAGGTCTCGGACTGGGTCGTCGAAGGCGGTCACATGGCCGAGCGCTGTGCCGGCTTCATCATCATCGCGCTCGGCGAATCCATCGTCGTGACCGGGGCCACCTTTGCCGATCTGGCCTGGACCCGCGAGACCGTCAGCGCCTTCGCCTCGGCCTTCATCGGCGCGCTGGCGATGTGGTGGATCTATTTCCACAAGGGCGCCGAAGCCGGCTCCGAGCAGATTTCAAGATCCAGCGAGCCGGGGCGGCTGGCGCGGCTGGCCTACACCTACCTGCATATGCCGATTGTCGCCGGCATCATCATCTCGGCGGTCGCCAATGAGCTGGTGCTGACGCATCCGGCGGATCGTTCCGATCCGAAGACGGTGCTAAGCGCGATCGGCGGACCGTTACTGTTTCTGATCGGAACCATCCTGTTCAAGCACACCTTCAGAGGCTTTCTTCAGCTCTCCCATGGCGTCGGCATCGTCATGCTCGCGATCCTGGCCTGGTTCGCAAGCGAGCTATCGCCGCTGATGCTGTCGATGCTGACATCGGCGATCATGATCATGGTCGCGGTGTGGGAGTCGCTGTCGCTCAGGTCGGGCGCCAACCGGCCTGAAAAACCTCAGTCCGAGGCCACCAGCGCGTGAACCGAGAACATGCCGGCCATGTCGGTCCAGCACTCCCGCGGCCTCCAGCCCGAACCGCGCGCCAGCGCGACAAAACGCCCGATACTGTATTTGTAGCTGTTCTCGGTGTGAATGCTTTCGCCGGCACGGAACGAGAAACTGTGGCCGAGCACGCGCACGGTCTGCGCCTTGCGGCTGATCAGGTGCATCTCGATGCGGTGACGGTCGCGATTATAGATTGCGCGATGGGTGAAGGCGGAAAGGTCAAAATTGCCGCCGAGCTCGCGGTTGATGCGCTGGAGCACGTTGAGATTGAAGCGCGCGGTGACGCCGGCTGAATCGTTATAGGCGTCGTACAGCACGCGATCGTCTTTTTCGAGGTCGACGCCGATCACCATCTGCGCGCCCTGACCCAGAATGTCGCGGGCGCTGCGCAGGAAGCTGCAGGCCTCATGCGGCTCGAAATTGCCGAGCGTCGATCCCGGAAAAAATCCGACCTTTGGCATCCCCTTGATGGCCTCGGGCAAGGCGAACGGTGCGGTGAAATCCGCCGCGACCGGGCAGACGTCGAGCCCTGGAAAGTCCTGACGCAAGGCATCGGCCTGCGCCTTGAGGAATTCGCCGGAAATATCCACGGGGACGTAGGCGCTGAAGGCGCACTTGTTCAGCAGCAACCGGACCTTTGTCGTCGCGCCGGCACCGAACTCCACGAGCGCGGCGCCCTTGGGGAGGATCGCCGCGATCGCCCCGCCGCGGTCGCGCAGGATCGAAAGCTCGGTACGGGTGGGATAATATTCCGGCAATAGCGTGATCTGCTCGAACAGTTCCGATCCCGCAGCGTCATAGAAATATTTTGGCGACAGCCGTTTCGGCTGCTGCGACAAATCATCGAGCACATCGCCGGCAAACGCCGAGGTCTGTTCGTCGAAACGACGCGCTTTGGCCAAAGCGGAGGCGTGCACATTCATGACAGTCTCCTGAACGCGCTTTTCGGCACGCTTGAATTTGAAAAATCAGGTGGCGTAGTCGGCGAGGCGAAGTCCCGTGAATTGCCAGCGATGATGCGGATAAAAGAAGTTGCGATAGGTAATACGGCTATGACCGTCCGGGGTTGCAAGCGAGGACCCGCGCAGCACCAGTTGGTTGACCATGAACTTGCCGTTGTATTCGCCGAGCGCGCCATCGATCGCCCGATAGCCGGGGTAGGCGGCATAGGCGCTGCGGGTCCATTGCCAGACGATCCCGAAGGCGTCGTTGAGCTGACCGGCTCTGGCTGCGACTTCCCATTCCATTTCGGTCGGCAAGTGCTTGCCACTCCAGCGCGCGAACGCATCCGCCTCGAAGTAGCTCACATGGCAGACCGGGGCGGCTGGATCGACCGGCCGCAGTCCGGCCAGGGTCATCACTTGCCACGCGCCATCGACCTCACGCCAGTGGCCGGGCGCTTGCCATGCTTCGTTGCCGACCGTGGCAAAACCGTCCATGAGCCAGAGCGTCGGCGTCGCATAGCCGCCGTCCTGCATGAAGGCGAGCCACTCGGCGTTGGTGACGAGATGGCGCTTGAGCCGGACCGGGCCGACCAGCGCGCGGTGGGTCGGCTTTTCATTGTCGAAATGAAAGCTGTCGCCGGCGTGCCCGATGGTGTGGATGCCCTCGTTGAGCGCGATCCATTCGTCGCCGCTGCGGGTGGAAGCCGGAAATTGCCACTGCGGATCGTAAGCCGGCGGAATTGGGTTCTGCGCGAAGGCGTGCAGGATGTCGGTCAACATCAATTCCTGATGCTGCTGCTCGTGATTGAGGCCGACGTCCACCAGCGGCGCGATCGCCTTGAGGGTTGTTTCTCCGGCCTCGCGAAAGAATTTTACCATCGCCGCGTCGACATGCCGGCGGTAGGCGGTGATCTCATCGGCGCCGGGACGGGTCAGGTGGCCGCGCTGGTGGCGGGCGTGCCGCGGGCCGGCGCTGACGTAATAGGAGTTGAAGAGGTACGCATAATCCGGGTGAAACGTCTTGTATCCCTGGCAATGTGCGCCGAGCAGGAATTGCTCGAAGAACCAGGTGGTATGGGCGCGGTGCCATTTGGCCGGGCTGGCGTCCGGCATCGACTGGATCAGTTGATCCTCCGGTGTCAGTGGCGCGGCCCGGTGCTCGGTTTCGTTGCGGACCGCGAGATAGGCTTCCACCAAATCCTGGGCGAGGCTGCCGGAATCGGAGAATAATGACGGGCAAGGGGCGGCCAGCGCGGCCGCAGCGGATGGTTTCGTCACTGGTGTCTCCGGTTGGGAAAAAGAACGTGATTCTGGCCGCCGGGTTCCCCACGAACAGTCCGTCCTAGATAGGGGTTCCCGCCGGGGATAAAAGCCTCTGGCGGCGACGATGTTGGCCGGCGCCGGCAATGCCCGGAGCGGAGGATATCCGGCCGGAGCCGCCCCCCACGCAGGTCAGCTCCCCGCCATTTTACTTTGGATGCACAACGGTTTGGGATACATATATGACAGTATCGGGTTAGACGGGCTCCGGCCCGCGAGGCTTGCCGCAGGGGGCCATGCCCCGAAGGAAAGAGAATATGAGCATCGAGCAATTTATCGACAACGAAGTGAAGTCGAACGACGTCGTGCTGTTCATGAAGGGAACGCCGCAGTTTCCCCAGTGCGGCTTTTCCGGGCAGGTGGTGCAGATCCTCGACCACGTCGGGGTCGGCTATAAGGGTCTCAATGTCCTGGAGTCGGCCGATCTGCGCAACGGAATCAAGACCTATTCCAACTGGCCGACCATCCCGCAGCTTTACGTCAAGGGCGAGTTCGTCGGCGGCTGCGATATCATCCGCGAGATGTTCCAGGCCGGCGAGTTGCAGCAGCTGTTCGCCGACAAGGGCGTAACAGTCAACGCGGCGGCCTCGGCCTGAATTTCGCCGCGCGCCAGATCGGCACGGCGCGGCTGGAAGTCATCGTCGCCGATATTACCAGTTTGCGCGTTGACGCGATCGTCAACGCCGCGAACGCCTCATTGCGCGGCGGTGGCGGCGTGGATGGGGCGATCCATCGCGCGGCCGGGCCGGAGCTTCTGGCCGAGTGCCGCACGCTCCATGGTTGCGAGACCGGCAGCGCCAAGATCACCGGCGCCTATCGACTTCCGGCACGGCACGTAATTCATGCCGTCGGTCCGGTCTGGGCTGGCGGAGCCGAGGGCGAAGATGGAGCGCTGGCGTCCTGCTATGCCCGTGCGATCGAGCTGTGCCAGGGCCACGGACTTGCCTCGGTCGCCTTTCCCGCCATCTCCACCGGCATTTATCGTTTCCCCGCCGATCGCGCGGCGCGGATTGCGGTGTCGACAGCAGCTGGCGCGCTGGCTGCGGCGCCGGCGATCCGCCGGGTGATCTTCTGCTGCTTCTCGGACGACAGCGCGGCGCTGCATGCGCAGTCGATGGCGGCGTTCGGCCGGCCTTGTGGCGAATGAGCCGGCGGCTAAACTCCGCTGCGCTTTGGGTCCGCAGTGAAGAAAATGATCATGAAGCGATGGAGAACTGACGGCCCTATGCGAAGGTATCACGTGCCATGCTGAGCCACGACAACCGCGTCCGCGATGAATTCACCCGGCAGGCGGAAACGTTTTCGGCCTCGAGCGCGATCACCGACGCTGGCTTGACGCAACGTTTTGTCACGGCGCTGGGCGGAGCGGCGCAGGGCGCTGTGCTCGACGTCGCCTGCGGCCCGGGCATCCTGAGTGCCGCGATCGCGAAAACCGCCCGCGAGGTCGTGGCGTTCGATCTCACGCCCGAGATGCTGAAGAAGGCAAGGCAACGCTGCAGCGAGACCGGGCTGGCCAATGTCAGCTTCCTCGAAGGCAATGCGACCGAGCTGCCGTTTGCGAACGGCGCTTTCGACGCCGTGGTGACGCGGCTGTCGGTGCACCATTTCGACCGCCCCGGTCGCGTGATGTCGGAGATTTTTCGCGTGCTGCGGCGAGGGGGCCATTTTGTCATTGCCGACGTAATTTCCTCGGAAGTA
Source organism: Bradyrhizobium sp. (assembly GCA_036266415.1). Taxonomy (GTDB): domain Bacteria; phylum Pseudomonadota; class Alphaproteobacteria; order Rhizobiales; family Xanthobacteraceae; genus Bradyrhizobium. Next base: position 26,347 of record DATANB010000152.1, read on the forward strand.
CCGGCCGAGGCGCAATTGCAGAACGCCATCGAAATCCTGCGCGATCCCTCCCATGTGCGGATGTTGCCGGGCTCCGAACTGACGTCGCTGGTCAGGCAAGCCGGCTTCGCCGTCGAAACCCAGACGACCTGGGAAAAGCCGCGCGAGTTCGAGGAATGGATGGGTATTGTCAACGACGCCTCGCGCGTCCCGCCGCTGCGCGCGGTGGTGCGGGCGCTGGCGTGCGCCGGGGTGTCGGCCGGAATCGGACTGGCGCTCGACGGCGAGGCGATCAGTTTTTTCCATCGTTGGAGTCTGATCGCCGCGCGGAAACCCGACTGATCGTTGATCGCTTTTCTACGCCCCGCGCACGATCTCCCGCACCAGCCCGACCGTCTCCTCGATCATGCCGGTGGAGACGTCGAGATGGGTGCAGGCACGAATGCGGCCGTCCATCATGGCGAGCAGCACGCCCCGATGGCCCAGGGCCTTCACCATGGCATGCCCGCTGATGCCGGCGCCGTCGGGCTTGAAGAAAACAAGATTGGTTTCGGGCTGCTGCACTTCCACCCCGGCGATTTGCGCTAGCCCGCGCGCCAGCGCGCGTGCATTGGCGTGATCCTCCGCCAGCCGGTCGACATGGTGGTCGAGCGCATAAACGCAGGCCGCGGCGCAAATGCCGGCCTGGCGCATCGAGCCGCCGAGCCTCTGTTTCCAGCGCCAGACCTCGTCGATGAAATCGCGGGAGCCCGCGATGACCGCGCCGACCGGTGCGCCCAGCCCTTTGGAGAAATCGATCCAGGCCGAATCCCACCCCAGCGCCATGTCGCGCGCGGCAATCCCGGCGGCGACGGTGGAGTTCAACAACCGCGCGCCGTCCATGTGGGTGGCAAGCCCGTTCGCCTTCGCGATTTTCACGACTTCATCGAGCGCGGCCTTCTTCCAGATCGTGCCGCCGCCGATATTGGCGGTCTGCTCGACACTGACGACCGTCTGCGGCGGCTGGTAGCGGGAACGCGGGTGAAGCGCGTTACGAAGCGTGTCGGGCGAGAATTGTCCATCGGCGCCCTCAAGCGCCGTGATCTGGAATCCGCCCAGCGCGGCATGCGCGCCGCCTTCGCGGGCGATGATATGCGCGGTCTCGTGCGCCAGGATCTCGTCGCCGGGCCGGCAGTGCACCAGCGTCGCCGCGACGTTGCACATGGTGCCGGAAGGCATGAACACCGCGGCCTGCTTGCCGAGCAGGTCGGCCACGCGCTCGCACAGCACATTCACGGTCGGATCGTCGCCGATCTGCTCGTCGCCGACCTCGGCCCGCGCGATCGCCTCGCGCATACCAGGCGTCGGGCGGGTCTGGGTGTCCGACAACAGGTTGATGCGCACCGGCGGCGCCCGGGGATCGCGCGGAGGAGGGGTATAGGTCATGGCGAGTTCTCGTCACTTGCAGCGTGGTAGGGGACAAAAGGCAATTATCTGAATCGCAGATTTTCGCGCGAAAGCTGACCGATCGCCGTGCATCCCATCAGCTTCATGCCCCGCTCGATCTCCGCCCGCATCAGGCCAAGAGCCCGATCAACGCCGGCCTCGCCCGCCGCCGCGAGAGGATAGAGATAAAACCGTCCAACTCCAACGGCCTTGGCGCCAAGCGACAGCGCCTTCAATACGTGGGTTCCGCGGTGGATTCCGCCGTCCATGATCACATCGATTCGATCCCCCACGGCATCGACGATTTCCGCCAGCTGGTCGAAGGCGGCGCGTGAACCATCCAGTTGCCGGCCACCGTGGTTGGATAGCACGATTCCGGTGCAACCAATTTCAACGGCGCGCCGGGCATCCGCCACCGACATGATACCCTTCAGGCAGAATTGCCCATTCCACAGCTGGACCATCTCGGCCACATCATTCCAATCCATCGACGGATCCAGCATTTCGGTGAAATACCGGCCGATCGAAACGGTCCCGCCGCCCATGTCGACGTGCTGGTCGAGCTGAGGCAATTTGAAGCGCTCATGCGTGACATAGTTGATGCCCCACATGGGCTTGATCGCGAACTGGAACATCCCGGCAAGCGTCAGCCTGAACGGAATGGAAAACCCGGTGCGCAGGTCGCGCTCGCGATTACCGCCCGTGATGCTGTCCACCGTGAGCATCATCACCTCGACGCCGGCTTCTTTCGCCCGTTGCATCATGGCGCGGTTGAGGCCGCGATCCCGGTGATAATAGAACTGATAGACCTGCGGCGTATCGTGCGCCTTGCGCAGTTCCTCGAGGCTGACCGTGCCGAGCGAGGATACGCCGAACATCGTGCCGTACTTCGCCGCCGCGGCTGCTACGGCGCGCTCGCCCTTGTGGTGAAACAGGCGTTGCAGCGCGGTGGGGGAACAATAGACCGGCATGGCGAGCTTCTGGCCCATGACTGTCACCGACATATCGACGGTTTCCACGCCGCGCAGCACGTTGGGCACCAGGTCACAGCGCTCGAAGCTCGCGGTATTCTGGCGATAGGTCACCTCGTCGTCGGCCGCTCCGTCGATGTAATCGAAGATCGGACCGGGCAGTCGTCGCTGGGCCAGCTTGCGGAAATCATGAAAGTTATGACAGTCGCTCAGGCGCATGTTGTCCTCCAGATCGGTTCAAGGCCATGGCTGGGCTGCATCCAGGATCCCGACCGACAGTTGAGCATAGAAAAAGGCCCCGGCAAAACCGGGGCCTTGATCTTGAGCAAGCGGGTGCAAAAAAATCAGCGCGAATAGAATTCGACGATCAGATGCGGCTCCATCTGCACCGCGAACGGCACGTCGGAGAGAGCGGGGATACGGGCAAACTTCGCCGTCATTTTGGAGTGATCGACTTCGAGGAAGTCGGGCACGTCGCGCTCGGCAAGCTGGTTGGCTTCCAGCACGACGGTGAGCTGTTTGGAGGATTCCTTGACCTCGACCACGTCGCCGACCTTCAGCTTGTAGCTTGAGATGTTGACGCGGCGGCCGTTCACCTTGACGTGGCCGTGATTGATGAACTGGCGCGCGGCGAACATGGTGGCGACGAACTTGGCGCGATAGACCACGGTGTCGAGACGGCGCTCCAGGAGGCCAATCAGGTTTTCGCCGGTATCGCCCTTCATCCGGCCGGCTTCGACATAAATGCCGTGGAACTGGCGTTCGGAAATGTTGGCGTAGTAGCCCTTCAGTTTCTGCTTGGCGCGCAGCTGCACGCCGAAGTCGGAGAGCTTTCCCTTGCGGCGCTGGCCGTGCTGGCCGGGGCCGTATTCCCTGCGGTTCACGGGGCTCTTCGGGCGGCCCCAGATATTCTGGCCCAAGCGGCGATCGATCTTGTATTTCGCCTCACTGCGCTTTGTCATCGCGTCCTCTTTCCAAAGTTTGAATTTTGAGGAAACGCGCCCTCCTGTGCGCCGGGAATTTCCCGGAGCCGACAGGCCCGGTCCTCAAGCTTGAAGGAACGGACCACGGGTCGCGAAACGCATCGCGGGCCGAAAGCGGCCCGCGAGCAGGGGGTTTCTAGGAAGAAACCCTCATCCTGTCAATCAAAAGGGGCCGGATTTCAGGGTGTCATTCCGGGGCGTCGCGGTAGCGACGGACCCGAAATCTCGAGAGTCCGGGTCAGATGCTTCGCATCGCCCCGGAATGACGGCCAAGAAGCCCTCAAGTCGCAACGGCCCGCACCGGCTTTGGCTCGGGCTGCTGCCTTTGGCCGCGCAATTCAGTCGCGATTTCGCCGTTCAACACCTGTTCCAGCCGGGTCAGGGCCTTTGCAATCAGGGCCGCGTCGGTAATCCGGTGATCCCAGCGGATCACGACATCGATGGTCCGGTCCTTCACCGCGCCATAGCTGAGGATAAACGGTCCCGGGCTGAGCGCATGCAATTCGCCCGCGCCGTAGGCGGCAACCGAGGTGATCCCGAAGCTGCCGAACCAGTTGGCGCGCTGGCGTCCGAAATTGAGGCCGATCTGCCACATCGCGCGGCGAAGCAGCAGCGGCATCCCCGTCACCCGCAACATCTTGCGAAAGGCCGGCACCGCGCTGACCGGCGCATCCTTCGCAAGCCGGATCTGCGCATCGACTTCGCGCAACGGCAATTCGTCGGCGGCCGTGACCTTCTGCGGCAGGACGCAATCCTCGCCGTCTTCGACGCGGGCGATCGCGACCATCGCGATGCTGCGCGGCAGCTCATAAAAGCCAGGCCATGGCCATTTGACGTAGAGCGTGCGCAGAATCGGCTGCTCCTTTGCCACCAGCGCGAACGCCTTGACGAAAATCGCCGCCCAGCCGGGCGGTCGCGCGGCAAGCGCGCGGGCCTCTAACAGCTGGCGGAGGTCGAGCGGCCGCGAGAGCGAAACAAAGGGGACGCGGATTGACGCATGCATGAGGTCGGCGACGAGACGGCGCGGTATTGAGATTTTTCGAACCGTACCGCGCATCGTTCACAAGTTCCCGCAACAGCAGATCGGCGGACTGGAATGCCGGTCCGCCAGCCCCTCATCTAGCACGAACCGGCGACAGATGGTTCGGCATTTAGGACGTGGGCGAGGCGAGCTGCCGTTTTTATCCATCGGATAAATCCCAGTATTTTCAACGGCTTGATTCAACGGGCGGGTGATATCAGCGCTTGATCCCTTCGAAAGCACAAGCGATGCCGCGTTGGAACAGCGACCAGTCGAAGCCGAGCGCCAGCGCCAGATAGCCCCGGTCGATCATCTGATTGGCTTGTTCGGCCGTACGCGCCACGCCCCCGATCGGCACGCCGCTCTTCAGGATGCCGGCTTCCGCGCGCGCCATCAGGGCCTGCACTTCGGGGTCATCGACGCGACCATGCTTGTTGATGGACGTCGCGAGGTCGCCGGGGCCGATCACGGCGACGTCGACACCGGGGGTCGCCATGATCTCGTCGATGCGGTTGACGGCTTCGACATGCTCAATGGTGATCATGCAGATCATGTCATCATCCGCGGTCGCCATATAGTCTGGCATCGAGACGCCCCAGCGAAACGGCGCGTGGAACGGACCCCAGAGCCGTTCGCCGCGCGGCGGGTAGCGTACGCTGCGCACGGCTTTTTCGGCATCGCCACGGCTGCAGATCATCGGGAAATTGATCCCGAGCGCGCCGATGTCCATCGGCGCCTTCGCAAGCCAGGGCTCGTTGGCGGCGATCCGCGCCAGCGGCACGCATGACGTGCCCGATGTCGCCATGATCATCCCGTGCGCGGAGCCGAGGTCGATCGGACCGTGCTCGAGGTCGACGATGATCCAGTCGAGCCCCGACCGGGCCATGATCTGCACGGTCTGAATGCTGGGGATGGTCGCAATCGCGCCAAAGGTCGGACGTCCCTCCCGCCATTGTTTGCGCAGACGGTTGAGGGGGGCAGGCGTCGCTTGTGTCAAGACAGAAGCTCCGTTGGGGCAGGCCCCGGGGAAATGCGGCCGCTTGAAAAGCTAGCAGCGCGGCAGGGTGTCGAAAAGATCGATATCCATAGCCTGTTCAGGCCGGAACGCGCCCGCCGAAAAACGGCATCAGGGTCGGGATCAGCGCGTGCGATCGCCTGGACGTGAAGATAATTTCGGCGCGGGCGCGATCGGCCGCGCTGCCGGCCGGCCCAAGCAAATCCGCAACCCGCCGGGCGATCGCTGGCGCCGGATCAATCCAGTCCACCGGCCATGGCGCAAGGTTGACCAGCCGGTCCATCAGCAGCGGGTAATGGGTGCAGGCCAGCACGACGGTGTCGGTGCGGGCTGCATCGCTCGGGCTGTTTCCGACAAAACACGGCGCGATTTCGGCTGATATCTCGGCATCGCTTATTTCGCCGCCGCGCAGCGCCGCTTCGGCCAGCGAGGCGAGCTCCGCCGAGCCCACCAGCGTCACGTCGCAGCCTTGCGCAAAATCGCGGATCAGCGCCCGGGTGTATTCGCGCTTGACGGTTCCCTTGGTGCCGAGCACCGAGACGCGCTTTGTCCGGGAGCGTGTGCAGGCCGGCTTGATCGCCGGGACGGTCCCGACAAAGGGCATCCTGTATGCCTCGCGAAGATGCGACAACACCAGGGTCGAGATTGTATTGCAGGCGATCACGATCAGGTCGGGGCTATGGGCGGCGATCAATTCGCCGATCATCGGCACCACCCGGGCGATGATCTGTTCCTCGCCATGGTGGCCGTAGGGAAAGAAGGCGTCATCCGCGACATAAATATAATGCGCGTCAGGCCGTGCCTTGACGACCTCACGCAATACCGTGAGACCGCCAAGGCCGGAATCGAATACCAGAATCGTCGGGGGTGCTGACACGAAAATTACCTTAGCTGATCGTGGGTTACCATTCCGTTGTTATTCGCGGCAAGGTCAGGCCATGGCGAAACGCGGTCCTGCCAAACGGAATAGCCGGGGAATGGCCAGCCGTCGGTTCGCGCACTGATTGTATCTTGTGAAAGCCGCAATTTGGGACGAGTTTGGTGATTTTACGGCATCCGGGCGGAGGCATCATTGCCGAAAAACATCATTTTGCTGTCCGACGGAACCGGCAACAGTTCGGCGAAAGTTTTCCGGACCAACGTCTGGCGGCTGTTTCAGGCGCTCGATCTCACCGATCCTGCGAAGCAGGTCGCCTATTACGACGACGGTGTCGGTACGTCGTCATTCAAGCCGTTCGCCATCCTCGGCGGAATTTTCGGGTTTGGCCTGAAGCGTAACGTTATCGACATCTACTCCTTCTGCTGCCGCAACTACCAGAAAGGCGACAAGATCTTTGGCTTCGGCTTCAGCCGCGGCGCGTTCACAATTCGCGTCGTTGCGGGCTTCATCGCGCGCGTCGGGCTGGTCAATTACGACGGCAGCGAGGCGAATCTGGCGCGCGATGCCGAGATCGCCTATCGGGCCTATCGCAAGATCAGGAATTTCCGCTCAGGCGCCAATATCCTGATCGGGCCGCTGCGTGCGCTGCGCGACTGGGCGAGCCACGTCATCTTCCGCAAGCCGACCTTCCAGCAGCTCGATCTGATCAAGGTCGAGGAAATCGACTTTCTCGGCGTCTGGGACACCGTCGGCGCTTATGGAGGTCCGATCGACGAGATCACGCGAGCCATCGATTACTGGTATTGGCCGCTTTCGATGCCCGACCAGTTCATGAGTCACAAGATCGTCCGGGCATGCCACGCGCTGGCGCTCGAGGAGGAACGCGACTCGTTCCAGCCGGTGCTCTGGGACGATCGTTACGTGCGGGACGGCGACAGGCTCTATCCCGCCGATCACGACTGGAAACTGGCGCCAGCCGACCCCAACAAGCCCTTGGCCGAGATCGATCGCGAGCGCATCAGTCAGCTGTGGTTTGTCGGGGTACATTCCGATGTCGGCGGCGGCTATTCGCGAGACGGTCTGGCCTATTGTACCCTGGCGTGGATCATGGAGCGCGCGGCCGTTTACGGCTTGACGTATCTGCCGATACGCGAAAGCTCGCTCAAAAGCTTCGTCAGTCCATACGACAAGCTGAACGATTCACGGCGCGGACTTGCCGGTTACTATCGCTATCGGCCTCGCAAGCTCGCCGATGTCTACAGCCAGCCACCTTACAAGCTGTCGCTGGTCGAAGACGCGCGACATATCTTCAATCTGTTGAGAAGCCGGCCGGACCCTGAGCATGAAGTCAGAGCCGAACTCGCACTGCCCGACTCCTATGTCGAGCGACCCGCGCCAAAGGTCCATCGAAGCGTAATTGACCGGATCCGCGCGGGAACCGACGGCTACAGCCCGATCGTGTTGCCGGAGAATTATTACGTCGTCGGCAACGACGGCACGATTACCATGAATACCGTGGCTGCGGAGACCGGAGCCGCCTCGCGCGCGATCCGACAGGAGAAGGTTTGGGACTGGGTCTGGGCGCGCCGCGTCATATATTTCCTCACCGTATTCGCCTCGTTGTTTCTCGCGGCGTTCCCGCTGATCGAAAAATGGAAGCCGTCACGCGGACCTGCCAGCCCGGCCGAAGTCGTTGTGCCGGTCGTCGATCTGGTCGCAGCGTTTCTGCCAACCCTTGTAAAGCCCTGGCTTGATGCGTTTAGAAACTCGCCTGGACGATTCCTTGTCGGGGTTCTGCTGGTCGGTCTGTTGATGTATGCCGGCGGCTGGATGCAGGGGCTCATCCGCGACATCATGCGCAATATCTGGCGAACCGCGGGAGCCCCGGCCGCTGAGCCTGAGGGCATCGTTTACAGGCTGCGTTTGGCGGGACCGTATCGTGCGTTTTTTTACCTGCTCAAGCACTGGATTTTGCCGAGCGTTTTCGCGCTTTTGATTTTCATCCTGCTGTCGGCCGCGATCGTGACGCTGGTCAACCGTGTGTCGTTCGCGGCGTTCGATCTTGCGGGCAGGGTGTGCGCTGCGAGCCAAAATCCGCCCGCGCGGCCCGTTACCGGCAGCGCCTCGAAGCCGTTCGAAACCGTGACGCTGTGTACGGCGACGGGACTCGCCGTGGAGCGGAACAAGTCCTATCGCATAACCATCACGGTCACCGACCCCTGGGAAGACGCTCACAAGTTCAACGAGCCCGATCCGGAAAAGGCGAAGGGGATCGAAACCGATCCGCACGGCTTTGGTGCGGAAAAGATGATCCCGGTCATGTGGCTGGGTCTGCCGATCCGGCGGTTGGTCGCGTCCAACTGGTTCGCGACCATCATTCGCATCGGCAATAGGGGCCTGGGCGAGATCGTGTTGTCGTACGATCGCAAAGATTCGCCGCGCTGCCAATGTCCGGCCACGACGAGCTATAGCGCGAAGTTCAAGGCCAAAAAGTCCGGCGAGCTATTCGTCTACGTCAACGACGCCGTCATCGGCATCCCCGGATATTTTGATTACTTCTACACGCTGAACAACAAGGGAAGCGCCAATCTCACGCTCGAGCTTTTGCAGGATTGAATAGGCGTCCGAATTGTTGCGGAGGGGTACCTCCGTTTCGCTTCACGCCGCGCCGAACACGCGCCTGAAGATCGTGTCGACATGTTTGAAGTGATACCCGAGGTCAAACTGCTGTGAAATCTCGGCGTCGCTGAGGTATTTCTTCACTTCGGGGTCCTGTTTCAGCAGCGTCTGGAAATCGCCCTCGCCGCGCCACACCGGCATCGCGTTGCGTTGTACCAGCCTGTAGGCGTCCTCGCGACTGCAGCCTTTCTGCGTCAGCGCGATCAGAAGCCGCTGCGAATGGATGAGGCCGCCGAGCCGGTCCAGGTTCTTCTGCATGTTCGCGGGGTAGATCAGGAGCTTGTCGATCAGGCCCGCGAGGCGGTTGAGGGCAAAATCCAGCGTCACCGTGGCATCGGGCGCGATCATGCGCTCGGCGGAGGAATGCGAGATATCGCGCTCATGCCACAATACGACGTTCTCCATTGCCGGCGTCACATAGGCGCGCACCATGCGGGAAAGGCCGGTGAGATTTTCCGACAGTACCGGGTTGCGCTTGTGCGGCATCGCCGACGAACCCTTCTGGCCCTCGGAGAAGAACTCTTCGGCCTCCAGCACCTCGGTGCGTTGCAAATGCCGGATCTCGGTGGCGAGCCGCTCGACCGAGGAGGCGATCACGCCAAGGGTCGCAAAATACATCGCGTGGCGGTCGCGCGGAATCACCTGGGTGGAGATCGGCTCCGGCGTGAGCCCCATCGCCTTGGCGACATGCGCTTCCACCCGTGGATCGATCTGCGCGAAGGTGCCGACCGCGCCCGAAATCGCGCAGGTGGCGACTTCCTTGCGGGCAGTCACGAGCCGCTCGCGGGCGCGGGAGAATTCCGCATAGGCATAGGCGAGCTTCAGCCCGAACGTGACCGGTTCGGCATGGATGCCGTGGGAGCGGCCGATGGTCGGCGTCATCTTGTGTTCGAAGGCGCGCTTTTTTAGCGCCGCCAGCACCTTGTCGACGTCGTCGATCAGCAAATCCGCGGCCCGGGTCAGTTGCACGTTGAGGCAGGTGTCGAGCACATCGGAGGAGGTCATGCCCTGGTGCACGAAGCGCGCCTCGGGGCCGACGATCTCCGCCAGATGGGTGAGGAAGGCGATGACGTCGTGCCTGGTTTCGCGCTCGATTTCGTCGATCCGCGCGACGTCAAATGTGACGTTGCGGGCCTTTGCCCAGATCGTCTTCGCCGCCTCCTTCGGAATGACCCCCAGTTCCGCCTGCGCATCCGCCGCATGCGCCTCGATCTCGAACCAGATCCTGAAACGCGTCTGGGCTTCCCAGATGGCGGCCATTTCCGGGCGACTATAGCGGGGGATCATCGATGACTCCGGGCGAGCAGAGCGGGGATTCATGTGCGACTCCCGGCCGATTGTTTTTACGCCGCGCTTTAGCAGAGCGGGGGAAATGAGACAAACGCTGGCTTGGCGCGGGCAGGCGCCTCCGGCGGCCCTGCAGCCGGGTGTCATCGATCACGGAATATTGACTGACAGATATTGAAATCTGTCAGCAAGATACCCTATATTGCTTCTGACGCCGTTACCTTGGCGTCCGCCCGGCCCGCCGGCGAACCGCCGCGAGCCGGGGACTTGAAGAGGACTTGCCCATGACGATCGAACTTCTTTATTTGACCTCACAACTCCAGCGCTGGCTCAACGCCCGCGTCGCCCGTCATCTTGCCGCGCAGGCGGAGCGGCTGACCCGTTAGGAGGGGACCGCGATGACAATCAGGCAGATCGCTTTGCGAAAGCCTTGGCAACAGATGGTGCACGCATGAACGAGACATTGGTTTTGACCCCGGAGCGCATTCTCGAGGTCACCGAGGACGTGCTGCGCCGCTTCGGACTGGCGAAGGCCACGGTGGTGGATGTCGCCCGTGCGCTCGATGTGAGCCATGGCAGCGTCTACCGCCATTTTCCGAGCAAGGCTTCGCTGCGCGAAGCGGTGGCCAAGCGCTGGCTCGACCGGGTCAATGCGCCGCTTTTGAAGATTGCGGAAGGTTCGGGGCCAGCCCCGGCCCGGCTGGAGCGCTGGCTGCGCACGATGTTTTCGATCAAGCACAAGAAAGTGTGCGACGACCCCGAGATGTTCGCGACCTATCTGGCGCTGGCGCAAGAGGCCTGCAAGGTCGTGAAGGCCCACAAGGACGGTCTGATCGATCAGATCGCGCATATCCTGTCCGACGGCGTGAAGCAGGGCGCGTTCCAGATCGCCGACGTCAAGGACACGGCGCGCACGGTTTTCGAGGCCACCAGCCGCTTCCATCACCCCGCCCATTCCGAGGAATGGAGCGATCCACAGCTTCCGGCGCGGATCGACGCGATGCTGGCGCTGCTGCTCAAGGGCCTGGAAGCACCGCGCAAGCGCTAGTTTCGCCTCTTGAGGTAAATCCCTCCGTCAGCGTGATTGCGGACCTCCGGCCCCCGTTGTTTGATATCCATCAAATCGGGCACAATCCCGGTCGTTAAGATCGGCGCGGAGGAGATTGTGCTGCTGGCTGTTTTTGCGGACATCCATGCCAACCGGCAGGCGCTTGCCGCATGCCTCGATGATGCGCGCTCGCGCGGCGCCGAACGGATCGTCTGCCTCGGCGATTACGTCGGATATGGCGCCGATCCGGAATGGGTCGTTGAGACCGTGATGGGCCTGGTCGATGGTGGCGCCCTGGCCGTGCGGGGCAACCACGACAACGCGGTCGGCACCCCGTCGGAATCCATGAATGCCGAGGCGCAGGCCGCGATCGAGTGGACCCGTGGCAGGCTGAGCGCCACGCAGCGGCGTTTTCTGGCGGAATTGCCACTTGAGCTGTGGGACGATGACCGCCTCTACGTGCATTCCGAAGCCAGCAATCCCCCAAGATGGCGCTACGTCCAGAATGCGGCGGATGCGGCGCGCAGCATCATCGCCACGGAAGCGCACGCCGCGTTCTGCGGCCATATCCATCGGCCGGCGCTGTACTCGATGTCTTCGACCGCGAAGATGACGAGCTTCATCCCGACAGCCGATGTCCCGGTGCAGTTATTGCGGGGGCGGCGCTGGCTCGCCGTTCTCGGCTCGGTGGGCCAGCCCCGCGATGGCGACCGGGCCGCGGCATTTGCGATGTACGACACCGCTACCGAGCAGATCACCTATTGCCGCGTGCCCTATGACGTCGAGACGGCCGCGCAGCGAATTCGCGACAATGGCCTGCCGCATTGGCTGGCCGACCGCCTCCTGGTCGGGAGGTGAGCGATGGCAAAGCTCTCGGTTCAGCCCGGTGCCGTCATCGACGGCTTCACCGTCGGGGAACGCGTTCATAGCGGCGGCATGGCGACGCTGTGGAGCGTGACGCGCCCCGACATCCCGGCGCCGCTGTTGATGAAAATCCCGCGGGTTTCCGAGGGCGAGGATCCCGCCGCCATCGTCAGTTTCGAGATGGAGCAGATGATCCTGCCGCGGTTGTCGGGACCGCATGTGCCTCGCTGTTACGCCACCGGCGATTTCGCCCGACAGGCCTACGTCGTGATCGAACCGATACCGGGCGCAACGCTCTACGGCCGGCTTGGCGATCTGCCGCTTGGCTACGAAGAGGCCAGCGCCATCGCCGGCAAGGTCGCGTTAGCCCTTGCCGACCTGCATCGGCAGAACGTCATCCATCACGACATCAAGCCGAGCAGCATCATGTTTCGCCCCTCCGGCGAGGCCGTCCTGATCGACTTTGGCCTGTCGCACCACAACCAGTTGCCGGATTTGCTGCAGGAAGAGTTTCGGCTGCCCTATGGCACCGCGCCCTATATGGCGCCCGAGCGGCTGCTTGGCGTGCGCGACGATCCGCGCAGCGACCTGTTTTCGCTGGGCGTGCTGTTGTACTTCTTCACGACAGGCGTGCGGCCGTTCGGCGAAAGCGAAACCATGCGCGGCATGCGGCGGCGGTTGTGGCGTGATCCATACCCTCCGCGCAAACTCAAGGCGGACTATCCGCCCTGGCTGCAGGAAGTCGTGCTGCGGTGCCTGGAGATCGAGCCGGTCTGGCGCTACCCCACGGCATCGCAGCTCGCATTCGAACTCGCCCATCCCGGCCAGATCAAACTGACCGCGCGGGCCGAGCGCGGGGATCGCGATCCCCTCCGCACCGTCTGGCGCCGTCGCTTCAATCGCGGCGTGACGCAGCCGCGAGACAAAGCTGATCTCGCCGCGCAACTGGCCTCAGGCCCGATCGTGGCGATCGCGCTCGACATCACGGAAGGGTCGGCGGCGCTGAACGAAGCGTTGCGGGTCACCACCGAACGTATCCTGGCGACCCTGCCGTCGGCGAGGCTGGCGTGCCTGAACGTACTGAAGCTCGGCCGCGTCACCATCGACCGCACGCTCGATGAAGAGGGCCGCAACAAGCACGTCGACCGGCTGGTCACGCTGCGGCATTGGGCGTTGCCATTCAGGCTCGACGAAAGCCGGCTGACCGTGCACGTGCTGGAGGCTATCGATCCGGCGGCAGCGATACTGGAATTCGCCGAAGCCAATCACGTCGATCACATCGTGATCGGCGCGCGACAGAATTCGTTCAAGCGCACGCTGCTGGGCAGCGTCTCCGCCAAGGTGGCGGCCGAGGCGGCCTGTACCGTGACCGTGGTGCGGCCGCCGCCGCTGGCTTCACTGCAGGAGGAAGGAAATGCAGGCGGCAAGAAAGCAGACGAGCTGAGCGCCTAGATCGGGATGACTTTGCTTCGAACCGTCATCCCTGCAAAAGCGACACAGGCGGGAGCCATCAAATTTACGAGGCTCTACAAATGGGTTGCGCCGGTCCCCCGGATGACGGTCATACCATGTGTCGGACCCAGACATTGGGTTCGACGTAAACGGCAATATCCTGTTGCAGCGACACCAGCACCGGCGCGAGCGCACCCGCCACCAGCACTTCGCCTGACCGGTCAAATGGCATCCCCGTCCAAAGCGACCAGTCCGCGAGACTGCCGACGATGGTCATGGAATAGGGCGCGATCTTCACGATCTTTCCGCCAAAACGCAGGTGAGTGCGCAGCCAGGAGTCGACCGGAAGACCGTCAGCGCGCACGCGCTCAACGTAATCGCGCATCGGCATGCGTGGCTGCAGATGCTTCTGGTTCGGCCGCACCGGGGCGAACAATTCGGCAAATCCCCGTGCCTTGGCGCAGGCCCTCATCGCACCCAGCAGCGCCAGCGAATTGTCGCCGCCTCGCGCTGCCGGCAGCAGGCTTATTTCAAGCGCGCTCAAGGCGGTGGGCGTCCGTCCCATCATCTTGTCATCGTGGGCCCAGCGAATGACCTGGTCCCAGCCGCCATCGGGAAGTTCGGTGCGACCGTCGATGTTGAAGGCAAACGGCACGCTGAACGCGCGCCCGACGACCTTGCCGTCGATCACCGCGGCGAAGGCATAGTCGAGATAGCGATCCAGCGTCGATGGTCCATAATACAGATCTGCTGCCGCATCGTGCCTGGCGAACTCCGGCCAAACCGACTGCAGTTCGGCGGCGAAAATCAGCCGCCGGAGATCGGGGCGCTGCTGCAAAGTGAAGATCTCAAGAGCCATGATGCCGCGCTTTCGGTGTCGCCCTCGCGCTACCGGAGCCGGCTAGACCGCTTCCCCACGTGCCAGCGCGGCCGCATTGCGGATCGCGGAAATATTCGCCTTATAGGCTTCCATCGTGCCGCCCTTGAACACCGCCGAGCCGGCGACAAAGGCATTGGCGCCGGCGGCGGCAAGCTGGCCGGCGACATCCGGGCCGACGCCTCCATCCACCTCGATGTCGATCGGGCGTCCCGCCGTCATCGCGCGCAAATCCCCGATCTTGCCGAGCGCGGACGGAATAAAAGCCTGGCCGCCGAAGCCGGGGTTGACCGACATGACCAGCACCAGATCGATCATGTCGATCACATATTCGATGGAAGCGATCGGCGTGCCCGGATTGAGCGAGACGCCGGCCTTCTTGCCGAGCCCGCGGATCGCCTGCAGCGAGCGATGCAGATGAGGACCCGCCTCGGCATGCACCGTGATGTGATCGCAGCCGGCCTTCGCAAAAGCTTCGAGATAGGGGTCGCAGGGCGAGATCATCAGGTGAGCATCGAATAGCTTCCTGGTATGCGGGCGCATCGCCTTGATGACGTCGGGGCCATAGGAAATGTTGGGGACGAAATGCCCGTCCATGACGTCGAGATGGATCCAGTCGGCGCCCGCGGCATCGACGGCGCGGACCTCTTCCCCCAGTCTGGCAAAATCGGAAGCCAGGATCGACGGCGCGATGACGAGGGGGCGGGACATGAATTGCTGGGACATGTGCGCTTTTCCGAAAGCCAGTTTCGATGCGTGCGAACGAGTTTCGCGTAACACGCGGAAAGCCCGGGGGCAATGCGGGCAAACCGGCGTATCGAGGCCGGAAAATTCTGCCGTTGGCGGCATCAATTGCCGGGCCGAGCAAGCCTTCCCGAAGCAGAAAAAGCCAATTTTTATTGGGTTTTTCGCGATGGCACGGCGTTTGCTGATCGTTTGCGCGAAGGTAAGGAGCCGCGCCACGCGGCATTGTCGGAGTGCTCGCTATGCTGTTGGCTTTTGGCCCCGCGTCGTCCCTGCTGGACGCCTTCCAGTCGCTGACCACGCCGAAATCGCCGTCTCCGCAAACCGCCGGCCTCAACCAGAGCCCGACCAACCCGTTCGACATCGCAAGCAACTCCGCGCCTGCGGGAAGCTCGGCTCCGGCTGCCAGCCCCGCCGGATGTTCGCAACTGTCGCCGGCCACCATGAGCGCGCTGCTAGCGGCGCAAGACCAGTCATCGACGGCGACAACCACGCCGGTATCGACCAGCCGGTCGGACGCGCTGAAGGACCTGTTCTCGCAGCTCGATACCAACGGCGACGGCCTGATCAGCAAATCGGAATTTGAAAGCGCGCTCGGTGCCGGCGGCACCAACATCGCGCAGGCCGACGACGTGTTCAGCAAGATGGACAAGATCGGCGACGGCTCGGTTAGCCTCGACGAGATGTCGTCGGCGCTCGGGAACGGCAAGGCCCACCATCACCATCATCATCATGTCGCCGATTCCGACGGATCCGGCGGCGGCACTGGCGCCAGCGGATCAAGCTCCGGTACCGGCGGATCGACCTCCGATCCGTTGCTGCAGGCGCTGAGCGGCGCGACCTCGACGGCGGTCACCAATAGCGACGGCTCGACCACGACGTCGGTGACCTATGCCGACGGATCAAAGGTGACGATGACCTCGCCGGCGGCTGCGACATCATCCTCTGGCGCGACGTCGTCCTACAATTTCATCGAGCAGATGATCCAGCGCGAGGCGCAGGCGATTTCTTCCGGGGCAATCGCCTCGCTGTCGCTCAACGTCTGAAGAGGGGTTTAGCGGACCAATCGCCGCGAGCTAGCCGAACCGATCCTTCCATGCCGGCAGCGCGCCGGGGAAGCGCAGCGCGGCCGCCATATAGACCCCGCGCGCAATGGCGCGGGCCACGACATTGGCGGCGACCATGCCGAGTTCGGTGAGGCCGGCCAGCGGATCGACCGGCTTTTCGCCGGTTGCAGCGGCGAACAGCACGTCGCCGTCGGTCGGGGCGTGCACCGGATAGATCGCCCGCGCGAACCCGGTCTGCGCGATCATCGCGAGCCGCCGGGCCTGAGGTTTTGTCAGTTCGGCGTCGGTGATGACGACAGCCAGCGTGGTGTTCTCCGCCGATGATGCGGCGGCGCCGCCCTTGATGCGCATCGCCAGCATGTCCGGCGTAAATGACGGCGGCAATCCGCGCCCGCCATACTCGCCGCCGATTTCAAACGGCGCCGCCCAGAACCACGGGCCGTCGCCGACTGTGACGCTGCCGACCGCATTGACCACCGCAAGCGCTGCGACCCGGACGCCGGCCTGGGTCGCCGCCGACGCCGAACCTAATCCGCCCTTGAAATTCGCTGTGGTCGCGCCAAGCCCGGCGCCGGCACTGCCGAGTGCGTAACTCTCACCCGCTGCGGCCGCCGCGGCATAACCGAGATCGCGGTAGGGCGCGAAGCGGCCCCAGGCCTTGTCGCCGCCATTCAGCAGATCGAACATGATCGCGCCGGGCACGATCGGTATCACCGCGCCGCGCACCACAAAGCCGCGGCCCCGTTCGGCGAGCCAGGCCTGCACCCCGCCGCCGGCATCGAGCCCGAATGCCGAGCCGCCTGCGAGCGCGATGGCGTCGATCCGCTCCACGGTGTTGGCCAGATCGAGCAGCGCGCCCTCGCGGGTGCCGGGCCCGCCGCCGCGTACGTCGATCGCCGCCACCGCCGGTCTGTCGAAGATCACCGCCGTGACGCCGGAGGCGAGAGCCTTGTCATCGGCGTGACCGACGCGGACGCCTGTTATATCGGTGAGAAGATTTTTCATCGCCTGTTCCCTGTGCGACGCAGATGACCGCACCGCTGCGCTCCGGTCAACCATGTCGCAGCGCGTGCGCCGGGTATCGGCCGTCGCAAACAAAAACGCCCCGGCGAACCGGGGCGTTCAACATTGTCGCGATCAAATCACCGGCCGTCACGACCCCTTCGGGTTGATCTCGACATAGTTGCCCTTGTCGTCCCATTTGTAGACGACATAGTCGATCTGCTTGATGTCGCCCTTGGCGTCGATTTCGATCGGACCGATCACCGTATCCCACGCGCCGCCACCCTTGATCGTGGCCATGACCTTCTTCGGGTCGGTGGTGCCGGCTTTCTTGGCCGCCTGCGACCAGACCTGGATCGCAGCGTAAGTGTAGAGCGTGTAGCCTTCGGGGTCGATGCCCTTGGCCTTGAACTTCTCGACGATGGCCTTGGCGGTCGGCTTGTTGCGCGGGTCGGGGCCGAAGGTGAACAGGGTGCCTGCGCCGGCCGGTCCGGTGATCGAGGCGTACTCCTTGTCGGCCAGCGCGTCGCCGGCCATCAGCACGGTCTTGAGACCCTGGTCGCGCATCTGGCGCAGGATCAATCCGGATTCCTGATGGTAGCCGCCGACAAAGACGAGGTCGATATTGTCGCGTTTCAGGCGCGACACGATGGCGTTAAAATCCTTGTCGCCCTTGTTGTAGGACTCGAACATCTTTTCGGTGAAGCCGGCCTTGTTCAGCGCCTTCTTGGTCTCGTCGGCGAGGCCTTTGCCGTAGGTGGTCTTGTCGTTGAGGATGGCGACATTCTTGCCTTTGTAATTCTTCGCAATGTATTGCGCCGCAACCAGGCCCTGCTGATCGTCGCGGCCGCAGACGCGCGCGACGTTCCACAGCTTGCGCTCCGTGTACAGCGGATTGGTGGAAGCCGGCGTGATCTGCAGCACGTTGCCGTCGGCATAGGCTTCCGACGCCGGGATCGACGATGACGAGCAATAGTGGCCGGCGACGAACGGGATTTTCGCGCTGGCGATCTTTTCCGCCACCGAGCGCGCCTGCTTGGGATCACAGGCGTCGTCCTCGATGTCCAGCGCCAGCTTCTTGCCAAGCAGACCGCCGGCGGCGTTGAGATCGGCAATCGCCTGCTCGGCGCCGTTCTTCATCTGCCGGCCGAATGCGGATTCGCCGCCCGTCATGGGGCCCGCCACTGCGATGGTGATGTCCTGCGCCAGCGCCGCCGTCGAAAGTGCAAACGACGCGCCCAGTGCCAGGCCGATGAGCTTGAGTGATTTCATGAGAGGTCCTCGCGGGTAGATCGCTACGGGAAGTGCCCGGCAGGCCGGGGTCGAAAATCGTGGCCATTGTCGGCTGATTTTGCCGTGAAGTCATCGGCAAATTTTAGCCTGGGGTCGTCATTCCGGGACGCGAGTGGAACGAGGGGACCCGGAATCCAGAAGTAATTGGCACGAGATTCCGGGTTCGCGCTGGCGCGCGTCCGGGAAATGACGAACCTAGCCCCGCCTTCCGCCTTCGAGATAGGCGGCGCGGACTTCCGGGCGCTGCAGCAGTTCTGCGCCGGTTCCCTGAAGCGTGATCAGACCGTTGACCATGACATAGCCGCGATGGGCCAGCCGCAGCGCATGGTTGGCGTTCTGCTCGACGATCAGCACGGTGAGGCCGTCCTGCCGGTTGAGGGTCCGGATTGCGTCGAAAATCTGGCGCGCGATCAGCGGAGCCAGGCCCAGCGAGGGTTCGTCCAGCATCAACAGGCGCGGGCGGCTCATCAGGGCGCGGCCGATCGCCAGCATCTGCTGTTCACCGCCGGACAGGGTGCCGCCGCGCTGGGTCATGCGCTCCTTGAGCCGTGGAAACAGCCCGAAGACACGTTCCAGCCCGGCGGCGCGCTCGGCGTCGCCGCTGTCGGTGGCGTCGGCACCCATCTGCAGGTTCTCGCCGACGCTCATGCGCGGGAAAATCCGGCGGCCTTCCGGCGCCTGTGCGATGCGCAGCCGCGCGATCTCGTGGGTCGGCACCCCGGTGATATCGCGGCCGTCGAACAGGATCCGCCCGGCGCGGGCGCGCGGCTTGCCGAAGATCGTCATCATCAGCGTTGACTTGCCGGCGCCGTTTGCGCCGATCAGGGCGACGATCTCGCCGGAGCTGATGTCGAGATCGACGCCTTTCAGCGCCTCGATCTTGCCGTAGGCGGCGCGAAGGCCTCGGATCGCGAGCAGGGGGGCCGGCGCGGTCACGTACCGCTCTCCATCACCGCGATGGCCTCTTCCTCGTCGGCGCCGAGATAGGCCGCGATCACCTTGGGGTCGTCGCGGACGTCCTGTGGCGATCCTTCGGCGATCTTCACGCCGTAATCCATCACCACGACGTGGTCGGAAATTTCCATTACCACCGACATGTCATGCTCGATCAGCAGGATCGAGGCGCCGTGGTCGGCGCGGATCGAGAGCAGCAGTTCGCTCAAACTTGCGCTTTCGCGCGCGTTGAGTCCGGCGGCGGGCTCGTCGAGACACAGCAATGCCGGTTCGGTGCACATCGCGCGCGCGATTTCGAGACGGCGCTGATCGCCGTAAGGCAAGTTGCCGGCGGCATCGTCGGCGCGCTCCAGCAGCCCGATACGGTCGAGCCAGAGCGTTGCTTGATCGATCGCACGCTTTTCGGCTGACCGCCAGCTCGGCGCCCCGATCAGCCCGAGAAAGGTCAGGCCCGAGGCCAGCATCAACGCGTTGTGCTGCGCCACCATCAGGTTTTCCAGCGCGGTCATGCCGGGAAACAGCCGGATGTTCTGAAAGGTGCGTGCGACCTTTGCCTGCTTGGAAATCCGGAAATCGTTCAGCCGCTCGAGCCGGATGTCGCGGCCGTCGTCGTGCGTCAGCCGCATGGTGCCGGCGGACGCCCTGTAGAAGCCGGTGATGCAGTTGAATACCGTGGTCTTGCCGGCGCCGTTCGGTCCGATCAGCGCGGTGATCTTGCGCCGCTCGGCTTCGAACGACAGGTCGTTGACAGCGACGATACCGCCGAAGCGCATGGTCAGATGATCGACGGTGAGGATGGTGGTTTCCCCGCTCATCCGTGCCCCTCTTTCACGAGGTCGGAAGAAATCTCATGGCTGTGTCGCAGGAACACCGTCGGCGCGCGGTGGCCGATCAGTCCGCGCGGCCGCCAGATCATCAACAGCACCATCGCCAGCCCGAATACCAGCATGCGATATTGCTCGAGGCCGCGAAACAACTCGAAGCCGCCGATCATCGCCAGTGCCGCGAGCGCGACGCCGAGCTGCGAACCCATGCCGCCGAGCACGACGATCGCCAGCACCAGCGCCGATTCCTGGAACGTAAAGGATTCCGGACTGATGAATCCCTGTCGGGTCGCGAAGAACGCGCCGGCGAATCCGCCGAACATCGCGCCGGTTGCGAACGCCGTCAGCTTGGTGGTGGTGGTATTGATGCCGAGCGCGCGGCAAGCGACCTCATCCTCGCGCAGCGCTTCCCAGGCGCGGCCAATCGGCAGGCGCCGCAGCCGGATCGTCACCCAGTTGGTGAGCAACGCCAGCGCCAGAATCAGGTAGAACAGAAACACGATGCGATGGGTCGGCGAAAACTCGATGCCAAGCTTTGCGGCAAGGCCGTCTTCGCCCGGGGTGAGAGGAATGCCGAACAGGGTCGGCCGCGGGATTCCCGAGACGCCGTTCGGACCGCCGGTCAGACTCTGCCAATTGATGATGACGAGACGGATGATTTCACCGAATGCCAGGGTCACGATGGCGAGATAGTCGCCGCGCAACCGCAACACCGGGAAGCCCAGCATCACCCCCCAAAGCGCGGCGAGGATGCCGGCCAGCGGCAGGCAGATCCAGAACGACAGCCCGAAATTGGTCGCCAGCAGCGCGTAGGAATAGGCGCCGACGGCGTAGAACGCGACATAGCCGAGGTCGAGCAGCCCGGCGAGGCCGACCACCACGTTCAGCCCCCATCCCAGCATCACATAGGTCAGCACGAGAATGCCGAGATCGAGGATGTAGCGCTGGTCGTAGAAAATCACCGGCACCAGAAAGGTGAAGATCAGGAGCAGCGGGGCGATCGCGCGTCGCGCGACCGCAAGCGCGCTTTGCACGGGGGACGGAATCGCCATGACGGTGCCGACCGGTTCCCACCACTGCCGCAGCAATTCGACGACGATGCTGCCCCCGAACACGGCGGCGACCATGGCAGCGAGATCGCCGAACCGGGTCCAGTAGATCAATTGTCCGGATGGTCCGGCTTCGGTGCGGATACCGATCATCAGCGAGAACAAGACCAGCGCAACCAAAGCGCTGATCAGGGCTTTCTTGCAGATGAATGCGATGCCGGGCGCGCGCGAAGCGAGCGCTGGTCCAAGGGCGGGTGCTGTCACGCCGTCGTCCGTCAAACTTTTTCAACTTCGGGCCGGCCGAGCAGGCCGGTGGGCAGGAAGATCAGCACGATGATCAGGATAGAGAACGCCGCGACGTCCTTGTATTCGACCGAGAAATACGCCGACCACATCGTCTCGATCAGACCGATCAAAAGCCCGCCCAGCATGGCGCCGGGCAGCGAGCCGATGCCGCCGAGTACCGCCGCGGTGAACGCCTTGATTCCGGCGACAAAGCCCATGAAGAAATCCACCAGGCCGTAATACAACAGGTACATCATGCCCGCGACCGCGGCGAGCGCGGCGCCGATCACGAAGGTCATCGAGATGGTGCGGTCGACATCGACCCCGAGCAGCGCCGCCATGGTCTGGTCCTGCTCGCAGGCGCGCATGTCGCGGCCGAGGCGCGTGCGCGCCACCAGCCAGGTGAAGACCGCCAGCAGCACGATCGTGGTGATGACGACGATGATCTGCACGTTGGATAGCCGCACCACGAAACCATTCTGTTCGAAAAGGGTGTAGCCGCCGGTGATGATCGGCGGCACCGGCTTGACCCGGGCGCCCTGGGCGATCTGCGAGTAATTAATCAGCACGAACGACATGCCGATCGCCGAGAGCATCGGGGCCAGGCGGAACGAGTGCCGCAGCGGCCGGTAGGCGATGCGCTCCACCGTCCAGCCGTAAAGCGCGGTAATTGCCATCGATACCAGAAGCACGATCAGCAGGATCACGGGGACGACGGTGAGGCCGAACGAGACCAGGATCAAAAACGAGATCAGCGCGATGAAGCCGCCGATCATGAAAATGTCGCCATGCGCAAAATTGATCATGCCGACGATGCCATAGACCATGGTGTAGCCGATGGCGATCAGGCCATAGATCGAGCCGAGGACGATGCCGTTGATCAGTTGCTGGGCGAAATAGTCCATGCGCCGCCGTTGTCTGGAAGCATTTTTCCGGCAAAGGGAATTTCGTTTGCCGAAGCAAATGCCCATCTTTTGTAGGTCGCGGCGATGGCCCCGGCAGCCGGACGCGTCGCTTCATTTTCTAACAGCGGGAACCCGGTGCGGCAACAGCGCCACGTGAGGCTTGCACGGCTTGTACAGAGCTTGTTTGGGCTTTTGCGGGTTCCGGCCGCCACGGTGGCGACAGGCCGCCGTCACTTGATGATCGCGACGGAACCGGACCTGCCCCTGAAACCGATCAGCGATTGCCGGGTTATTTTCCTCCGTCACGTTCAACAAGGACGTTACGTTCAGCAAGGGAGATCCCGATGTCGAACCCGAACCAGAATCCGGGCCAGCAGAACCAGAAGCCAGGTCAGAAGCCCGGCCAGCAGCAGGGCGGCGGTCAGAAGCCTGGACAGCAGCAGCAGCAGGATCCGAACCGTCAGGGCCAGAACCCCAATCAGCAGGGCAAGGGCGGCCGATAGCCCGGAACAGACCTAAAACCACCGCAGGAAGGTCCCGCCGAAAGGCGGGACTTTTCTTTTTGGGCGTCGTGTCGACATGCTCCTGTGAGTGGTCCCGGTGTTCGCCGCAACGACCGGCAACAACGCGCCGAGCGAAGGTATGCTGGTCCGGCCGTCACCCCAATTAAGGTAAATAAAGGGTTTAAATTGCCCGCCGCAGTTTAAGCGCGTTAGCTCGCCCGCAAAGCCGCCGCTCCGGTTCGGGGCCTGCGCAAAAAGCGGGAAGCGACGATGTCCACAAACTGGCGGATCAGCTCATTCAACGGCGCGTTGCTCGCGGCGTATTTTATTCCGAGCTGGACCATCATCGCCTTCAGGATCGTGGTTTCGCCGATTCACAGTCTCTATGAACGACCGAATATAGCGGTCGGATTGTTCATCAGCGATCATCTGCAACTGGCCGCGATGAACACGGTTCGCGTCGCCTGGCTGCTGGCGCTCGGCAAGTTCACGGTGGTCGCATTCTTTGCCATCTTCCTGGTGTTCATCACCCGCGCCTCGATCCGCAAGACCGGCGGCTGCGACGAAGCCCTCGCCATGGCCCTGGCCATCGGCAGCGTGATCAGCTTTGCCAGTATGGTGATGGCCTCCCAGGTCGGCGAGACCGCGGCGCTCAAGCTGCATGCGACTGAGCTGTTGATGCTGCTCGGCACCGCGATCGTATTGCTGGTCGAACGTCCGGCGAAGCCAGAGACCGAACGCGACACCGCATCGGACGGTCTTACCCTTCAGCAGTCCTAGTTGCTAACGCACCATCCCGGAATGACGGCATCCTGGCTTCTTCGCTTGCATTGACGTGGATGGCCTAGCGTTGCGTCAGAAAGCCGACCACGGCGTCGGTGAAGGCGTGCGGCTGTTCGACGTTGGAAATATGCGCGGCATCGAGAATGGTCAACGCCGCGCCGGGAATCTGGCTGCGGATGAACTCGCCGGCCGCGATCGGCGTCGCCATGTCGTGGCGCCCGGCGATGACGAGTGTCGGGCCCTTGATGTCAGGCAGAAGTTCGCGCTGATCGAGCGTGCTCAGCGCCTCGCAGCAGGCCAAATAACCCTGCACCGGCGAGGCGGTCAACATGGCCTTCATATTCGCCGTGACCTGAGGTTCGCGTTCGCGGAAGTCCGCCGTCAGCCAGCCGGCGATAACGGTATCGGCAACCGCCGCGATGCCGCCTTCCTTCACCGCCTTGATGCGGTTTTGCCAGTTGGTCGGATCCGGATAGTAGCAGGCGGTGTTGGAAAGAATAATCCGGTCGAACCGGTCCGGAGCATTGGCGCCGAGCCACTGTCCGACCATGCCTCCCATCGACAGTCCGCACCAGTGCACCTTCGCGATGTTGAGGTCGTCGAGTATCGTCAGCACATCGCGGCCGAAGCGCTCCATCGAATAGGGCCCAGGTGGCACGCCGGATTTGCCGTGGCCGCGCCGGTCATAGCGGATCACCCGAAACAACTGCGTCAGCGTCTTCATCTGCGGCTCCCACATCTGCAAGGTACAGCCCAGCGAATTCGACAACATCAGGGTCGGTCCACCGTCGCGGCCCTCGACGGCTACGTTGAGCAGGCAACCGTCGGCATTGATCATCGGCATGTCTTTTCCTCGTCATGCGCGAGCCTTGCCAGCGCATCCATGATGCGCCCGACCTAATCATCCCGGCCAGCCGCTGCCAATGCCAAAGCTTCAGCGCAGGTCCCAAGCTCCAGCGCAAGCCTGCTGCGCTGCGAATATGCATCGCTCACCCTCCATCCGTCCTCTTTGCTTTTGGGCCGGGCGTGCTTTACTTGGGGGCAACAGACGAGTGATCCGGGAGGCAGCCATGGCCATGACAATGAACGGCGAAGTTCAGCTTGCAGCGCCGCGTGAGGCGGTGTGGGCCAAATTGAACGATCCGGAAGTGCTCAAGGCCTGCATCCCCGGCTGCGAGGAACTCGAAAGGACCGAAGACAACGGTTACCGCGCGATCGCCAAGATGAAGGTCGGTCCGGTGTCGGCCCGCTTCAAGGGTCGCGTGACGCTGAGCGATCTCGATCCGCCCAATGGCTACAAGATATCGGGCGAAGGCGAGGGCGGTGTCGCCGGCTTCGCCAAAGGCGGCGCGACTGTGGCGCTGGCCGACAAGGACGGCGGCACGTTGCTGAGCTACGATGTCGAGGCGCAGATCGGCGGCAAGCTGGCCCAGCTCGGTCAGCGGCTGATCAACGGTTCGGCCAAGAAACTGGCCGACGAGTTTTTTGCGAATTTCGCCAAGGCAGTGCAGGGCTGATCTTGCCGAAAAGGCTAGTGCCGCCAGGTCATATCAGGCTATGCCCAAGGCGAGGTTGCTCATTGCCGGGATGGCCCATATTATGGCCCTGCAATGAGTTTAGTTTAATGACTGTGCTGCCGCTGCAATGCAGCAGCGCAGGTGAAGAGAGTGCTGAATGGCCAAGATTTCCCTGATAGTGAACGGTAATCCCGTCAACGCCAATGTCGACCCGCGGACCCTTCTGGTGCAGTTCTTGCGCGAGAATCTGCGGCTGACCGGCACGCATGTCGGCTGCGACACCTCGCAATGCGGCGCCTGCGTCGTGCATCTCGATGGCAAGGCGGTGAAATCCTGCACCACGCTTGCGGTCATGGCCGACGGGCACGAGGTCAGGACCATCGAGGGGCTTGCCGCCGACGGTGCGCCGCTGCATCCGATGCAGGAGGCCTTCCGCGAGCATCACGGCCTGCAATGCGGCTTCTGCACGCCCGGCATGATCATGACTGCGGTCGATCTCGTGCATCGCCGGGGACACGATCTCAGCGACCACACCATCCGCGAGGAACTCGAAGGCAATCTCTGCCGCTGCACCGGCTACCAGAACATCGTTCAGTCGATCGCGGCCGGCGCCAAGGCGATGGCAAACTCCGATCTCGCTTGAACAACGTCACGGTACGGCGATTAGGAATCCCTCATGTACGAATTCAAATATCATCGTCCGGCGACAGTGCGGCAGGCCGCCAATCTCCTGGTCAAGAATGAAGACGCCAAGGTGATCGCCGGCGGCCATACCTTGTTGCCGGTCATGAAGCAGAGGCTCGCCAGCCCGCCGCATCTGGTCGACCTCTCCCACATCGAGGGGCTGGACGGCATCGATATGAAGGGCCGCTCGCTGGTCATCGGCGCCACCGCAACCCACGCCAGTGTCGCGGCCTCGGCCATCGTCGGCGAGGCGATCCCGGCGCTGGCCGAACTCGCCGGTCTGATCGGCGATCCCGCGGTACGCCACAAGGGCACCATCGGCGGCTCGCTCGCCAACAACGACCCCACCGCCGATTATCCCGCCGCCTGTCTCGCGCTCGGCGCCACCATCGTCACCAACAAGCGCCGTCTGAAAGCCGAAGAGTTCTTTCAGGGGTTGTTCGCGACCGCGCTGGAGAGTGACGAGATTATCACCAGGGTGATGTTCCCGGTGCCGAAGAAGGCGGCTTATGTCAAATTCCGCAATCAGGCCTCGCGCTACGCGCTGGTCGGCGTGTTCGTGGCCAAGCGTCCGTCGGACGTACGCGTCGCCGTTACCGGCGCCGGCTCCGAAGGCGTGTTCCGCGTCACCGCGTTCGAGGAAGCCTTGAAGAAGCGCTTCTCGCCGAAGGCCCTCGATGGTTTGACGGTGCCCGCGGAGGGACTGAACAGCGACCTGCACGGCAGCGCCGAATATCGCGCGCATCTGATCGCGGTAATGGCGCGCCGCGCCGTCGAAGCCGCGACCGGCAAAGCGTGACGTTGCCAATTTCAGGCTCATCAAGACTGGCTCTCCCATGACTGCATCGGCGCTGCCCACGTCCGTCGACGCCATGCTCGAGCTGTTGTCCTCGCGCGGCTACCTCGCCGAGCGCTCGCTGGCCACAGTGACGTATCTGGCGCTGCGCATGGGCCGGCCGCTGTTTCTGGAAGGCGAGGCCGGCGTCGGCAAGACCGAGATCGCCAAGGTCTTGTCGGCGGCGCTCGGGCGCAAGCTGATCCGGCTGCAGTGTTATGAAGGGCTGGACGTCGCCTCCGCGGTCTATGAGTGGAACAGCGCTGCGCAGATGATCGCGATCCGGCTCGCCGAAGCCGCCGGCGAGACCGATCGCGACCAGTTGTCATCAGATATTTTCGCCGAACGCTATCTGATCAAGCGGCCGCTGTTGCAGGCGCTGGAATCGGATGTCGCCGGCGCCCCGGTACTCCTGATCGACGAGCTCGACCGCGCCGACGAGGCGTTCGAAGCTTATCTTTTGGAAATTCTCAGTGATTTCCAGGTCACGATCCCAGAACTCGGAACCGTCAAGGCGCCGCAACCGCCGATCGTCATCGTCACCTCGAATCGCACCCGCGAAATTCACGACGCGTTGAAGCGCCGCTGTCTCTATCACTGGGTGGATTATCCCAGTGCCGAGCGGGAGCTTGCCATCGTCAAGTCGCGCGTGCCTGGCATTTCCGCGAAATTGTCACAGCAGGTGGTCAGCTTCGTGCAGGCGCTGCGCGAACAGGATTTCTACAAGTCGCCGGGTGTCGCCGAGACCATCGACTGGGCCACCGCGCTGACCGAGCTCGACGCCCGCTCGCTGACGCCGCAGATGGTCGGCGACACGCTCGGCGCGCTGCTGAAATACCAGGACGACATCGCGCGGATGCAGGGCGACACGCTGCAGAAGGTCTTGAAAAAAGCGACCAGCGAAAGTTAGGTCGTGTGCCAACATAACACCCGTCATTCCGGGGCGCGCGAGGCGTGAACCCGGAATCTCGAGATTCCGGGTCTGGTGCGCACCATCCCGGAATGACGGCGTGAAAACCCGGGTTGTCCGATGGCCATCAATCATCTCTCGCCCCCCACGGGCCAAATGGCCGAAAACGTCATCGGTTTTGCCAGGGCGTTGCGGGCGGCCGGGATTCCGGTCGGGCCCGGCGCGGTGATCGATGCCTTGAACGCGCTGCAGGTGATCGAGATCGGCAATCGCGCCGATGTCTTCACCACGCTGGAGGCGATCTTCGTCAAGCGGCATGAACACGCGCTGATCTTCGCGCAGGCCTTCGAGCTGTTCTTCCGCGCCGCCGAGGAGTGGAAGCACATGCTGGATTCGGTGCCGCTGCCGGATCACGCCAGGAAAAAGCCGAAGCCGGCCTCGCGCCGGGTCCAGGAGGCGCTGTCGCAACCCCACATCAGCGAGACGCCGCAGGCCCAGGAGCAGGAGCTCAGGCTTTCGGTCTCCGACAGGGAAGTGCTGCAGAAGAAGGATTTCGCGCAGATGAGCGCGGCCGAAATCGCGCAAGTCACCCGCGCCATCGCGCAGATGAAACTGCCGCAGGCCGAGTTGCGCACCCGCCGCTATCAGCCGGATGCGCGCGGCTTGCGGTTCGACATCCGCCGCACCCTGCGCGGGTCCCTGCGGACCGGTGGCGACATCATCGACATCCGTCGGCTGGGGCGGATCGACAAGCCGACGCCGATCGTGGCGCTGCTCGATATATCCGGCTCGATGAGCGAATATACACGGCTGTTCCTGCATTTCCTCCATGCCATCACCGATGCGCGCAAGCGGGTGTCGGTATTCTTGTTCGGCACCCGGCTGACCAATGTGACGCGATCCTTGCGGGCGCGCGATCCCGACGAGGCGCTGGCGAGCTGCTCGTCGACAGTGGAGGACTGGGCCGGCGGCACGCGGATTGCGGCCTCGCTGCATGCCTTCAACAAATTGTGGGGCAGGCGGGTGCTCGGGCAGGGCGCAATCGTACTTCTGATCTCCGACGGGCTGGAGCGCGAGGCGGACAGCCGGCTGGCGTTCGAGATGGACCGGCTGCACCGCTCCTGCCGCCGCCTGATCTGGCTCAATCCGCTGCTGCGCTATGGCGGCTTCGAGGCCAAGGCGCAGGGCATCAAATTGATGCTGCCGCACGTTGACGAATTCCGCCCGGTACATAATTTGAGTTCGGTCGAGGGGCTGATAGCGGCACTCTCCTCGGAGTCGCCGCATCACCGCAGCCTGACCAGATCCGCAGCTTGAAAGAGGCTCCCATGCTCAATCGCGACGAGGATATTCTGAAGGCGGCTGAGGACTGGCAGAAGGCCGGCCACGGGGTGGCGCTCGCCACCGTGGTCGAAACCTGGGGCTCGGCGCCACGGCCGGCAGGCTCGAGCCTCGTGATCAACGACGACGGTACGTTTCTGGGCTCGGTCTCGGGTGGCTGCGTCGAGGGCGCCGTCGTCACCGAGGCGCTCGACGTGATCGCCAGCGGCAAACCCAAGATGCTCGAATTCGGGGTTGCCGACGAGACCGCGTGGAATGTAGGTCTGTCCTGCGGCGGCACCATCCGGGTGTTCGTCGAGAAAGTCGGCTGATCGTGAAGCTCCAGACATTGACAGAAGTAAATGTCGAGCGCGCGGCGCGGCGGCCGGTCATCGTGGTCACCGATACCGCCAGTGGCGAGCAGCGGCTGGTGAAAGCCAGGGATATTGCCGCCGATCCCCTGGGGGCCGAACTTTCAAAACAGTTGCGCATGGGCAAGAGCGGCATGATCGAGGCCGCCGGCAAGAAGCTGTTTCTCAATGTCTATGCACCGACCGCGAAACTCGTCATCGTCGGCGCGGTTCACATCAGCCAGGCGCTGGCGCCGCTGGCGCGCTCGCTGGATTATGACGTCACGGTCGTGGATCCGCGCACCGCCTTTGCCAGCCCGGAGCGGTTTCCCGACGTGCCGCTGATCGCCGAATGGCCCGACGTGGCGCTGCCGCCGCTCAATATCGATCACTACACCGCCTTCGTGGCGCTGACGCACGATCCCAAGATCGACGATCCGGCGCTGCTGCACGCCTTCCAGCGCGAATGCTTCTATATCGGCGCGCTGGGCTCGCGAAAGACCCACGCCAGGCGTGGCGAACGCCTGAAGGCGCAAGGCGCGAAGGAAAGCGACATCGCCCGCATTCACGCCCCGATCGGCTTGCCAATCGGGGCGGTGTCGCCGTCGGAGATCGCGGTCGCGATCATGGCCGAGATCACCGCGCAGCTGCGGTTGCCGAACGAAGCCAAAGAGGCCGCGGCATGAAGTTCGGCCCCGCCAGTCCAAAGGACGCGATTGGCGGCGTCACCGTTCACACCCTGCGTCAGGGATCGCTGGTGTTGAAAAAAGGCACCACGATCGGTCCCGCCGAGGTCGAGGCGCTGGAGCGCGCCGGGGTCAGGGAAATCGTGGTGGTGCGGCTCGAAGATGGCGACGTCTCCGAGGACGTCGCCGCCGGCAGCATCGCGCGGGCTGTCGCCGGCGACGGCGTGAATGTCGAGCGCGCCTTTACCGGCCGCGCCAATCTGTTCGCGGCCAGAGCCGGCGTGCTGGTGGTGGACCGCGCCAGCGTCGACCGCATCAACGGCGTCGATGAAGCCATCACCTTTGCCACCCTTGCCGCTTTCAAGCCGGTCGTCGAAGGCGAGATGATCGCCACCGTAAAACTCATTCCGTTCGGGGTTGAAGCGAAATTGCGCGATGCCGCGGTGCTGGCCGCCAGCGGCGGCGCGCTGCGGATCGCGCCCTACGTCATCAAGCGCGTCGGCATCGTCTCGACCTTGCTGCCGGGACTGGCGCCGAAGGTGGTGGAGAAGACGCTGCGGGTGACGGCGGAGCGGCTGGCTCCCGCCGGCGCCACCATCGTGGCCGAGCGCCGCGTACCGCACGACGAGGCCGCGCTTAAGGCGGCGATCCAGGAACTGCTCGGGCTGGGCGCGGAACTGGTCATCGTATTCGGGGCGTCGGCGATCGCCGACCGGCGCGACGTGATTCCGGCGGCGATCTCGGGCATTGGCGGGGCCATCGAGCATTTCGGCATGCCGGTCGATCCCGGAAACCTGCTCTTGATCGGCAATGCCGGCGGCGTGCCGGTGCTGGGCGCGCCCGGCTGCGCGCGCTCTCCGGTCGAGAACGGCTTTGATTGGGTGCTGATGCGCCTGCTCGCCGGCCTCAAAGTCACACGCGCCGAACTCACCGGCATGGGCGTTGGCGGACTGTTGATGGAAATCGTGACGCGGCCCCAGCCCCGCGAGAATCTCGGCACCGACGGCAACCGCAATGTGGCCGCGGTCATCCTTGCGGCCGGCCGCTCGACCCGGATGGGCGGTCCAAACAAGCTGTTGGCCGAACTCGGTGGCAAGCCGCTGGTGCGCATCGTCGTCGAGCAGGCGCTGGCCTCGAAAGCCAAGGGCGTGATCGTCGTCATCGGCCACCAGGCCGACGAGGTCGAGAAGGCGTTGCGCGGACTCGAGGTGACGTTGGTGCGCAATCCCGATTTTGCCGACGGCCTCGCCAGCTCCGTCAAGGCGGGCATCGCGGCGGTGCCTGATCATGCCGACGCCGCGGTGATCTGCCTTGGCGATATGCCCCTGATATCGGCGCATCTGATCGACCGGCTGATCGAAGCCTTTGCGCCTGACCGCGGCAATCTGATCGCGGTGCCCGTCAGCGACAACCGGCGGGGCAATCCGGTGCTGTGGTCGCGACGCTTCTTCAACGAGTTGATGACGCTCGACGGTGATATCGGCGCCCGCCATCTGATCAACAGGCACAGCGAGGCGGTAGCGGAAGTCCCGGTCGAGGGCCATGGTGCGTTCCTCGATATCGACACGCCGCAGGCGCTCGCTGATGCGCAGCGGGGCTGATCTCGCGAGCCTCCCGCAATGACGCCGTCTCACCGGAGCCAATCATGCAATTCGACACCAAGATCGCGGTCGTGATCCGTGCCGACCTCGAAGCGTGGCAGAAGCTGAACGTCGCTTGTTTCCTGGCCGGCGGCGTCGCGGCGACGTTCCCGGAATGCATCGGCGAGCCTTACGCCGACGGGTCCGGGACCCAATACCTGTCGCTGATCGGCCAGCCGATCCTGATTTATGGCGCCGACCGGCCGGCGCTGACGCGTGCCCTCGAGCGGGCGCTGGCGCGCAATGTGAAGCCCGCCGTCTACACCGAGGACATGTTCAGGACCACGCACGATGCCGCCAATCGGGAGGTAGTGAGGGCGGTAATCCGCGCCGATCTCAATCTGGTAGGCCTTGCCATGCGCGCCGAGCGCAAGGTGATTGACAAAATCGTCGATGGCCTAAAATTTCACAGCTAGCGGATTCATCGCTTTTCAACGCCCCGCGCTCGACATTCCCGCGCAGCGGTCTTCGGCATGTCCGGACAACCCGCTGGTGCGACGTTCGTCCTACTGACGAGGGAGGAAGGGCGCAAGGCGCTTGACATCGGTCGACCCTCCCCGTGTGATGCCCCTTAACCAGAACCAAAAACGCGATGCATAATTTTGCAGGGGAGGTTTCGATGTCGGTGCGTAGAGTTGCCCGCGGGCTTGCAGGGCTGATTGCCGCGGTAGCGGTGCTGGGCGTGGCGGTTTCCGCCCAGGCCCAGGAAAAGAAAATCAAGATCGGCGTGATTTTCGACCTGACCGGCCCGCTCGCGGGCGGTGGGTCGGAACTCGAATATCTCGGCGCCAAGATCATGCTCGACCAGTTCAGCAAGACCGGGGTCGAAGGCTACAAGGTCGAGGCGGTCTATGCCGACGCCCAGAGCAAGCCGGACGTTGCGATCAACGAGTCGGTGCGCCTGCTCGAGCAGGAAAAAGTCGACCTGCTGCTCGGTTTCTTTTCGTCGGCGCAATGCGTCCCGGTGGCCGCCCGCGTCGAGCAGCTCAAGAAATTCATGTGGATGACCACCTGTATTTCCTCCGGCGTGTTCGAGAACAAGAATTACAAATATGTCTTCCGCCCGCAGGCGAGCGGCGACCAGTTCGGCCTGATGACGATGGACTTCATCGCCCAGAATTCCGTGGCCAAGTTCGGAAAGGAGCCGAAGGACTTGCGCGTTGCCATCATCCACGAGGACGGCGCCTACGGCGTCGACGTGGCGAAGGGCAACGAGGCCGGCGCCAAGAAGGCCGGCTTCAACGTGGTGCTGAAGGAGGGTTATTCGGCGACCGCGCCTGATCTGTCCGCACTCGTTACCAAGCTGAAGCGCGCCCGGCCCGACGTGATCTTCCACACCGGCTACAACCCCGACATCACGCTGCTGCTGCGGCAGGCGCGCGAGCAGGGGCTCAAATTCGGCGCCCTGATGGGCCATGGTGCTGGCTATGGCGTGTACGAGAAGCTGAAGGAAGGCCTCGGCGGCGATGCGAATTATATCTTCAACACCGATCCGATCTCGATCTGGCTCGCCAACCAGAAAACCATGGATCCGAAGCTGCCGCCGGTCATCAAGACCGTGGGCGAGGAGTTCGACAAGCTGAAGCCTGGTGTCGCCATCCGCTCCGCCCATGTCGGCATTGCCGCCTCCAACACCTACGTCTTCCTGAACGATGTGCTGCCGAGGGCCATCAAGAAATACGGCGGTGTCGATCCTGATGCGTTGCGCAAGGCTGCGCTCGAAACCGACATTCCCGAAGGCGGAACCATGTTGGGCTTCGGCGTCAAATTCTACGGTGAGGGCACCGCCATGGCCGGGCAGAACGAGCGCTCGTTCCCCGTCATCATCCAGTACGTCGACGACAAGTCGTATGTGGTGTGGCCGAAGAGCCAGGCCCAGCGCGAGGCTGTGCTGCCGCTGCCGGCGGGCACGACCTACAGCTACAAATAGGTGGCCCCTCATCGACGGAAGGTACCGCCGTGCTGGTAGTCGAGGGCCTGGTCAAGCGGTTTGGCGGTTTCACGGCCGTCAACAAGGTGTCGTTCAGGGTCGATCAGGGCGAGATTCTCGGCCTGATCGGTCCGAACGGCTCGGGCAAGAGCACGATTTTCAACATGCTCTCGGGCACGCTCTCGCCGTCGGCGGGTTCGATTGAATTCGCCGGGACGGAAATCTCGGGTCTCGCGCCGCACCGTATCATCAATCGCGGCATCGGCCGGACCTTCCAGATCCCACGACCGTTCCACCGCCTGACGATGTTCGACAACGTCGCGTTGGCCGGCTACTTCGGGCAGGGCCGGCACAGCCGCTCAAAGGCCGAGGAGGCAGCGGAGCGTGCGCTGGCCATGGTCGGCCTGCCGACCGACCGCGCAGCCGGCGTCGACGGCCTGGGTGCGGCCGGCCTGAAGAAGCTGGAGCTTGCCAAGGCGCTGGCGACCGGACCGAAACTGCTTCTGGCCGACGAGAGTCTCGGCGGTCTCGATGACACCGAGATGGACCAGGCGGCCGACATGCTGCGCAAGATTCGCGACGAGCTCGGCATCACCATCATCTGGGTCGAGCACATCATGGGCGTGCTGATGCGCGTGGTTGATCGCGTGATGGTGCTGGATCACGGCGAGAAGATTTCGGAAGGTTTGCCAAGCAAGGTATCGAGCGATCCGCGGGTGGTCGAGGTTTATCTCGGCACCGACGCAGATGCGACCCAGGCCGCTGCGGCGGAAGCACGTCGCTAGAGCATGATCCGGAAATGTGGGAACCGGTTTTCCGAAAGGATCATGCTCAAACAAAGAGATGAGACCATGATCCGATTAAATTCGGGTCGTGATCTGACGGAGCGCGCGCATGCTTGAGATGAAATCGGTCGATGCGGGCTACGGAACCTTCCAGGCGCTGTTCGACATCAGCCTCGAGGTCAACGCCGGTGAGGCGGTGGGCGTCATTGGCCCCAACGGCGCCGGCAAGACCACCCTGATGCGGGTGATCTCCGGCCTGATCCGGCCTCGCGCGGGCGCGATTTCGATGGAGGGCGTCGACGTTCTGAGAACGCCGGAACATCGCATCGTCAGTCTCGGCATCGCCCATGTGCCGGAGAACCGCCGGCTGTTCCCGCGTCTGACGGTGACAGATAACCTCAAGATGGGCGCCTTCATGCCGGAGGCGCGGGCCCGCTACGCCGAGCGGCTGGCGTTTGTGTTCGATCTTTTTCCCCGCATGAAGGAACGCCGCAATCAGCTCGCCGGCACCATGTCGGGAGGCGAGCAGCAGATGTGCGCCATCGGCCGCGCGTTGATGTCCGATCCGAAATTGCTCCTGCTCGACGAACCCTCGGCGGGCCTTGCGCCGGTCGTCGTTCAGCAGGTCTTCGAGCTGGTAAAGCGGATCCGCATCAGCGGCCTGACCGTACTGATCGTCGAGCAGAACGTGCAGCAGGTCCTGCGAGTGGTTGATCGAGCCTACCTGCTGGAGGCAGGTACGATCCGCGCCTCGGGCAGCTCGAGCGAGATGCTGGCCAATGACACGATCCGGCAAGCCTATCTTGGAGTTTGAGATTTTGGGGTTTGGGTGAAACGATGACGGATATTTTCGACATTTATCTGCTCGAAGCTGTCGTGAACGGCATCCTGCTCGGCGGCGTGCTGGCACTGCTGGCGCTTGGGTTGAACCTGATCTTCGGCGTCATTGACGTGACGTGGATCTGCTACGCCGAACTTGTCATGATCGGTATGTACGGCATGTACTATATGGTTCAGTACTTCGGGTTGCCCTATTACGCCGCAGCGCCGCTCACAATCCTGCTGGTCGCAGCCCTTGGGGCGCTCTTGCATTTGCTGGTGATCGCGCCGCTGCTCTCGGCGCCGCCGATCAACCAGCTGCTCGCCACCGGCGGCGTGCTGTTCGTGCTGCAAAGCTTCGCCACCGTCGCGTTCGGCATCGACTTCCGCAATCTCGGCATCCGGATGCCGGTGCTGAAATTGGGCGAGATGCATTTCAGCTATTCGCGCCTGCTGGCCTTCGCCGCAGCCCTGATTGGCATGCTGCTGGTCTATTTCTTCATGAAGAAAACCTATATCGGCACCGCGATCCGTGCCATCTCGCAGGATCGCCAGATCATGGTATTGATGGGGGTCGACACGCGCCGCATCTATCTCATCACCTCGGCGCTGGGCGGCGCGCTCGCCGGCCTCGCGTCCTGTCTGCTGGTGCTGCAATACGACATCCATCCGTTTGTCGGCCTGACGTTCGGACCGATCACCTTCCTGATTTGCGTGCTGGGGGGACTGGGCAATTTCGTTGGCGGATTCGTCGCGGCGTTTGTATTCGCCGAAATCATTTCGCTTGGCGGACTGTTTTCCGATCTCGAATGGGGCTATGTGCTGGCATTCGCCTTCTTCATCGTCATGATGTTTATCCGGCCGGCCGGGCTGCTGGCGAGGCGCTCGTGACCGCTCGTCAACTCCTGCCCTGGATTGCCGGTGCGGCGCTGATCACGCTGCCGTTCGTCTATCGCGAACCCTACCATCTGCACATCCTGATCCTGATCCTGATCTGGTCCTTCGCCTATACGTCGTGGTCGATGATGGGGCGCTTCGGTCTGGTCTCGCTGGGCCATGGCGGGTTCATGGGCGTCGGCGCCTATGTGACGGCGCTTTTGTGGAACCACCTCGGCGTGTCGCCATGGCTGGGAATTCCCGTCGCGATGATCGCCGCAGCGCTGCTGGCCGTCATCGTGGCGTACCCGTGTTTCCGCTTCCGCATCACCGGCCATTATTTCGTGCTGGTCACGCTGGCGCTGTCGGGAATCGTCCTGCAGGTCATCACCGCGACGCGCGACTATACCGGCGGCTCACTCGGCTACACGCCTGACCGGACCAGGGGCAGCCATCTGCTGGCGTTGCAATTCGACGACAAGCTGACCTGGTATCTGATTGCGCTCGGGGTCTGGGCGCTCGGCCTCCTGATCTGGCGCTGGGTCGACGGAAGCATGGATCGCCATGCGCTCGAGGCGATCTCCGAGGATGAGGATGCCGCCGCCGCGGCTGGCGTCAACGTAACGATGGAAAAGCTCAAGATCACGGTGATCTCGGCGCTAATGACGTCGCTCGCCGGGGCGCTCTACTGCCAATACCAGATGTTCATTTCTCCCGACACCGTGAGCGGCATCTCGGTATCCCTGCAGATGGTTTTCGCTGTCATCGTCGGTGGCCTCTACGTGTCGCTCGGGCCGACGGTCGGGGCCGTCATCACGATCCTGCTGGCGGAAGTATTGCGCATCGGCTTCGGCACCGGGGCGGTTGGCTGGGACAATCTCGTCTACGGCGTGCTGCTGGTCGTCTTCATCATCTTCTTGCCCAAAGGCATCCTGGGCAGCATCCTCGAGCGGCTGAAGACAGCACGCCGGGCTTGAGGCATGAATGATTGTGCAGCGCGGCCGCTGACGAACCGGCGCCGCGTGGCCTCAGGATAACGGCGAAGTGAAATGCAGCCTGGCCAATGCCTGTTGACAATGACTGACCGGTCAGTCATTATTGTCCAATGTCAAGCTCACCAACCACGCCTGAGTCGCGGCCAGCCGCTCGTCGGCGCAGCGCGAAGGCCGCATCCGCCAAGGCGCCGCGGCCGGCCTTGCCGGAGGCCGGTGTCCCCAAGCCGCCGTCCAGCCGTGCGGAGCGCACGCTGGAACGGCGCCAGGCCATCATCGATGCCGCGATGGATGAGTTCATTGCGCGCGGCTATGCCGCCACACGGCTCGATGACGTCGCCCGGCGCGCCGGTGTCGCCAAAGGCACGATCTATCTGCACTTCAAGGACAAGGAGGCGCTGTTTCAGGAACTGATACGGACGGCGCTGGTGCCGCTGATCGGCCGGCTTGCCGCGCCGCCGCCGTCAGGCGGCTCGGTGCGCGCGGCGCTGGAGGGATTTGCCGAGACCTTCGCGCGGGAAGTCGTCTCGACGCGGCGCGGCGATATCGTCCGCCTGATCGTCGCCGAGGGTGCCAGGTTTCCTGCTATCGCCGACTTCTATTACCGCGAGGTGGTTTCGCGCGGCCTGGCCGGCATGCGCGCGCTGATCGAACTCGGCATCAGCAGCGGCGAAATCCGGCAGCAGGGCCTGGCGCAATTTCCGCAGATCGTCGTGGCGCCCGCCCTGATCGCGGTGATCTGGCAGGGCCTGTTCGGCCGGCATGCGCCGCTGGACGCGATCGAGATGTTTCGGGTCCACCTCGATCTGATTTTCGGCGAACGGAGGACGAAATGACTTCGTCGCGAAAGACGTTGCAGGCACTGCTGGCGCTTGCGCTGGCAGCAATGCTCGCCGGCTGCAACGCGCCCAGGGATCCCGGCTATCAGGGCTGGGTCGAAGCCGACATGATCTTCGTCAGCCCCGACGAATCCGGGCGCGTAACAAAACTTAATGTTCGCGAGGGCGACGAGGTCAAGGCCGGCATGCAGCTCTATTCGGTGGACGACGACCTGCAGCGCGCCGATCTCAATCAGAACAACGCAACCCTGGCCAACGCGCAGCAGACCTATGACCGCGCCGCCTCCTTGAGCAAGACCGGCTCGGGGACCCAGGCCAATCTCGACGCCGCGGTTTCCGCGCTGCGCGTCGCGGAAGCCCGGGTCAATACCTCGCAGACCCGGCTGGCGCGGCGAATCGGCTTCGCGCCGGTCGACGGCACCGTCCAGCAGATCTATTTCCGCGAGGGCGAGACAGTGCCGGCGCAGCGGCCGGTGCTGTCGATCATGCCGCCCGGCAACATGAAGCTTCGGTTCTACGTGCCGGAGCCGGATCTGCCGAAACTTGCGATCGGCGACGAGGTCCGCGTGGCTTGCGACAACTGCGCGGCCGATCTCACCGCGAAGATCTATTTCATCTCGACCACGGCTGAATACACCCCGCCGGTCATCTACAGCCTCGATGAACGCAACAAGCTTGTTTACCTGATCCAGGCGCGGCCTTCGCGGCCCGACTCGCTTCGGGTCGGCCAGCCGATCAGCGTATTTCTCAACCCCAAGACTCCGGTAGCAGACAAGCGATGACCGGGCTTCCTGTCTCCGCCGCAGATATCGCGATCGACGTTCAAGGTCTGTCGAAATCGTTTGGCGGCCGCGAGGTGGTGCATGACCTCAGCATGCAGGTGAAGCGCGGCACCATCTACGGCTTCCTCGGCCCCAACGGAAGCGGCAAGACCACCACCATCCGGATGCTCTGCGGTCTGTTGACCCCTGATCGCGGCGAGGGCCGTTGCCTCGGCTATGACATCCGCCGCGACGCCGACAGGATCAAGCGCCAGG
This sequence comes from Bradyrhizobium sp., assembly GCA_036266415.1. Lineage (GTDB taxonomy): Bacteria > Pseudomonadota > Alphaproteobacteria > Rhizobiales > Xanthobacteraceae > Bradyrhizobium. Next base: position 65,457 of record DATANB010000152.1, read on the forward strand.
TCGGCTATATGACGCAGCGCTTTTCCCTGTACCAGGATCTGTCGGTGCGCGAGAACCTGGAATTCGTCGCCAGGCTGTACGGCATGTCCGACGCAACAGGCGCCGCGCGCGGCATGATCAGGCGGCTCGGGCTGACCGGCCGCGAAGAGCAGCTGGCCGGCGAACTCTCCGGCGGCTGGAAGCAGCGGCTTGCGCTCGGCGCCTGCACCTTGCCCAATCCGCAATTGCTGCTGCTGGACGAGCCGACCGCGGGCGTCGACCCGAAGGCGCGGCGCGATTTCTGGAACGAAATTCACACGCTGGCGGCGGAAGGGCTGACGGTCCTGGTCTCCACCCATTACATGGACGAAGCCGAGCGCTGTCACGAGATCGCCTATATCGCCTATGGCTATCTGCTGGCGCACGGCACCGTGGAGGAGGTGATCGCGAAATCGGCGCTGTCGACCTGGACGGTGACCGGCGACGACCTCCATACCCTGCAGGACCAGCTCGCCGGCAAGCCCGGCGTCGACATGGTGGCGCCGTTCGGCAACAGCCTGCATGTCTCCGGCCGCGACCGGGCAGCGCTGGAGGGCACCATCGCACCCTGGCGCGAGAACACGGCGTTGCACTGGCAGCACGGCGCGCCGTCGCTGGAGGACGTGTTCATTGAACTGATGACCCGCTCAAAGGATAATTTCCAGTGAGCCTGACGAATGCACCCAGCTGGAGAGACGAAACTCCGGAGCCGCGGTTCGGCTTCTGGCGGCGCAGCTTTGCGATGCTGGTCAAGGAATTCATCCAGCTCCGGCGCGACCGCGTGTCGTTCGCCATGATCGTGATGATCCCGGTGATGCAGCTCATGCTGTTCGGCTACGCCATCAACACCACGCCGCGCAACCTGCCGACCGCGGTGCTGCTGCAGGAAGACAGCGACCTCGCGCGTTCGATTCTGAAGGCGCTGGAAAACACCGCCTATTTTCACTTCACCCGGGAAGTGCACGATGTCGCGGAGTTCGACAATCTCCTGCTGTCCGGCAAGGTGCTGTTCGGCGTGGAAATCCCGCGCGGCTTCGAGCGCGCGGTGCGGCGCGGCGATCATCCGGCGCTGCTGGTCGCGGCCGACGCCACCGATCCGGTGGCGGCGGGTTCGGCGCTGAGCGCGCTCGGCGTGGTGGTGCAGACCGCGCTGGAGCACGACCTGTTCACCGGCGATCCGCCGTCGCTGCCGTTCGAGATCCGCACCCACGCGCGTTACAATCCGGCGGCGTCGTCGCGGCTGAACATCGTGCCCGGCCTGGTCGGCACCATCCTGACCATGACCATGCTGATCTTCACCGCGCTGTCGGTGACGCGCGAGATCGAGCGTGGCACCATGGAAAACCTGCTGTCGATGCCGATCAAGCCGATCGAGGTGATGTTCGGCAAGATCGTGCCTTACGTGCTGGTCGGCTTCATCCAGGCCTCGCTGATCATCGGTATCGGCGTGCTGCTGTTCGGGGTGCCGGTGCAGGGCAGCCTGATCATGCTGGCGCTGCTGTCCACGCTGTTCATCACCACCAATCTTTCGATCGGCTACACGTTTTCGACCATCGTGCAGAACCAGCTGCAGGCGATGCAGCTGTCGATGATGTTCTTTCTGCCCAGCATCTTGTTGTCCGGCTTCATGTTTCCGTTCGCGGGCATGCCGGTATGGGCGCAATATATCGGCGAAGGCCTGCCGCTGACGCATTATCTGCGCATCGTCCGCGCCATCATGCTGAAAGGCGCGACGCTGCACAATCTGGAATACGACACGATCGCGCTGTTTGGATTGATGCTGCTGGCCATGACCATCGCCGTGACGCGCTTCCGGCGTACGCTGGATTGATTCACACCTGCTTCCCGACCAGGTTTTCCACCTTCACCCCGTCGCGCTCCCTGATGATTTCGGCGATCCATTGCCGGTGGCACTCGCGGTGATCGCGCTCGTAGCAGAGAATGCAGACCGGCCCGGATTTTTTGACCAGCGCCGACAGCTCGTCGAGTTCTTCCCGCGCTTGCGGCGTCTTCAGGTGTTTTGAATAGATCTTGTGCAGTACATCGAACTTGCCGTTGCGCGCGGCGACGCGGCCGTCCTTCGGCGTGCCGAGCCCGCGCAGATGCAAATAGGAAATGCCGCGCTCGTCGAGCCCCGCGGCAAGCTGGTTCTTGGAAAAGCCGGGGCGGCGGGAGGCGGCGACCGCGCGCACGTCGACCAGCAGTTTTACTCCGGTACGCTCGAGTTCGTCGAGCACGGCGCTGGCGGGCGTCTGTTCATAGCCGATGGTGAAGAGTTTTTTCGTGCGTGCCATGTCGACCGTCCGCGCTTTCACCGTGTCATCCGCTTGAGGCTATGTCAGCCATGGACCGATTTCCATAGGGGTGGCGCCGTGTTGCCGGCGCGAGCGGCATATCGCATAGTCAGCCCGTGAAAGAGAGCCTGTTGACGGCCGGTCTCGCTGTGAGGGAAAAATGATGACTGGATTTGGCCGCGCGCACGCAACGATCCTCGCCGCGCTCGCGTTGTTCGCGCTCGGGGTTGCGGTGGCACGAGCGCAGACCGCCTATCCCGACCGCCCGGTGAAGATCGTCGTCCCGATCGGTCCCGGCGGCAGCTACGATCTGATCGGGCGGTATCTCGCCGACGCGCTTTCAAAGCGCACGGGACAAGCCTTCTTTGTCGAGAACAAGGTCGGCGCGGGCACCGTCGTGGGCACCGTCGCCGCCGCCCAGAGCGAGCCGGACGGCTACACCTTGCTGGTTGGTGGGCTTTCCAACATGGCGTTCAACTCGGCGCTGTATTCAAGGCTCGCTTACGATCCGCTCAGGGATTTCGTGCCGATCGCGCTGGTCTACAGGTTCGGCTATGTGATGGTCGGCCGCAACGATATGCCGCAGACGAAGCTCAAGGACATCGTCGCGGCTGCGAAAGCCAGTCCGGGCTCGATCTCGGTGGCGACCGCCGGTGTCGGAACCGGCCAGCAACTGGTAGCGGCGGCGTTCATGAAGGCCGCGGGCGTCAAGCTTCTGGAAGTGCCCTACAAGGGCTCGCCGCCGGCTTTCACCGATCTGCTCGCTGGCCGCGTCGATCTGTTCTTCGATTCGATCGCCGCGGGCCTGCCCTACGTGACGTCGGGGCAGGCGAGGGGCATCGCCGTGCTGTCGTCGAAGCGTAGCCCGCTGGCGCCCGATGTGCCGACCATGGCGGAGGTCGGCCTGCCGGGCCTCAATGTCGATTCCTGGCTCGGCATCTTCGCGCCCGCAAAAACCCCGCCGGAAGTCATTGCAAAGTTGCGGACGGATATCCGCGCCTCGTTGCCCGGCCTCAAGGAGCGCTTCGAGAAAAGCGGCGGCGAAATGTGGGATCTGCCCGACGCCAAGCTCGATGCTTTCGTTGCGTCCGAATACCAGAACTGGACAACCCTGATCCGCGAGATCGGTATCAGGCTGGATTGAACAGCGAACGACGTCCGGCTATTTCACGCGCGCGATCAATTCCATCGCGCCGCCAGGTGCGCGGACCTTGCCTTCATGGATCACGTAGGCGAAGACGTCACGCGGGATTTTTCTTGGCCTGGCCGCATCGACGCGCGGCAGGTCGTCCGGCTCGCCGCCGCCGGCCCACATTTGCAGCCGCTTCGCCCAGGCATCGAGCTGTTTCGGTGGATAGCAGGTCTTGATGTCGTCATTGCCCTTCTGCAGCCGGGCATAGACGAAATCGCCGGTGACGTCGGCGATACTAGGATATTTGCCGTGCTCGGCGAACACGACCGGGGTTTCGAATTTTTGCAGCAGCGCGATGAAGTCAGGCGCGCGGAAACTGTCGTGCCGGACTTCCACCACGTGGCGCAGGGCGCGGCCTTCCAGTTTGCGCGGCAGCAGCTCGAGAAACCTGCCGAAGTCCGCCCCGTCGAATTTCTTGGTGGGCGCGAACTGCCAGAGTACCGGACCCAGGCGGTTGCCGAGCTCAAGCACGCCGGAATCGTAGAACCGCTTTATCGAGTCGCCGGCCTCCGCCAGCACCCGGCGGTTGGTGGCGAAGCGCGGCCCCTTCACCGAGAACACAAACCCGTCGGGGACCTCACGCGCCCATTTGCGGAAGCTTTCCGGCTTCTGCGAGCCGTAATAGGTGCCGTTGATCTCGATCGAGGTCAGTTTCGACGCCGCGTATTCCAGCTCCTTCGCCTGCGCGAGCTTGTCCGGGTAAAACACCCCGCGCCACGGCGCGAAGGTCCAGCCGCCGACCCCGATGTAAATGTTGCCCGCGCTTTTTGAACCGCGATGCGAACCGTTGGTCACGCGCCAGTCTCTCTTGCATATTCCGGGTGAGGACAGCGAAGACTAGAGCTACCGGGGGGCTGCGGCAAGCCTTGGTGGATCACGGGCCGGGCCAAAGCGTCGGCGGTCCTTGGTCCAAAACCTGATGCGTTCGGGCCTTATCGCCCAGGCAAAAAGGGCTTCCGGAGAACCGGAGCCTCTTCCTTCCCCATCTGCAACATCGGGCCAACTTCCGGCTTCGCGCCGCGCCCGCGAGGCCGCTAGCGCGCGCCTCGGGTCGTTTTGCCCGTAAGCCCCTGCAAAGGCTTGAGCGTCTGCTTGGCCAGTTCGCCATAGAGTTGGCGAATCTTCTGCGATTCCGCAACGAAGGTCTCGTAGGCCTGCTTGGCGAATTCGGTCTGAACCTCCACGGCCTTGTCGAGCGACCGCACGCCCGAGAGTTTCTCGACGAAACACTTGGTCTCTTCAAACGACTTCTTGGTGTAGTCGCCATAGGCCGTCGCGATGGTTTGCAAGCTGACCGCAGCGGTCTCGGCCGACGCGATCGCTGCGCCGGCCGCAGAGCGATCGACTGGCGCGACCGCTGCGTCGATCGCCGGTTTGTCAACTGGCGCGATTGCGGCGTCAACCGGGCGGGTGTGCGCGGACTCTATCGCTGCGCCGGCTGCAGAGCGGTCGACTGGCGCGACCGCTGCGTCGGTCGGCGGGTTGTCAATTGGCGCGGTTGCCGCTTCAACCGGGCGGGTGTCCGCCACCTTGACTGCGGCAATCGGGGGAGTGGGCGTTGACGCGACCGCCGCATCCATCTTCACGTTGGCGTCCTGCTGATCCGGTTTCGGGCTCTGCCGTTGATCGGGTTTCCGGCCCGCCTTCTTGTTGCGCTGGTTGGGCTTGCCGCCCGGTTTGTTGTGGTCCTTGTTCGACATTCCCAAATCTCCGTTATCAAACGTCCAGACTCCGCCATGTTTGCGCTGGAATCGCGGTTCTGCCTTGTTCCTTGCGCGGCGCTGATGTGTCGACATCCCGAATTTGGAACCTGTCGCGGCGCCGGCGGCCATTCGCGCTCCAGGGCCGCTGGGATAGTCCAGCTTACGGAGTTCGTCCAGTCGGGCTAGGATGGCGAAAAAGGAGAACAGGATGCGGGTGCTGATGGTGGCAGCGATGGTGGTGGCGGCTTCCGTGGCTGTGGCCGACGACATCGATGACGCGCACCGGCAGGCCGTATCGGGACGCGATTCCTACTGGAATTGTCTGGCGCGCGAATATTCGAGGGACAGCAACAGGGGCATGTCAGGCCCGGACTTCACGTCCCTGATCGCCAGCGCGTGTCCTTCCGAACGGCAGAATTTTCGGGTAATGCTGGTCGATTACCTGTCGCTGCAATTTCCCGATGCCGATGCGGGGGCGCATATGACGACGGCCAATAACGCCATCGCAGCGGCGCAAAGGGATGTCGTGACCGCATTCATCAAGCACAGGGCTGCGATGAAGTAGGGCGGTCGTCAGGCGAGAAAAAGGCAAGCGGGGCTTTCTGCTAAGATCTAGATCCGTGAGAGGCAACAGGCACACGTGGAGATGAATTCGGAAAAAATAGCGGGTATTTTGGGCGCCATCGTCGCGGCAGTCGTGTTGGTGATGGCGTTCGTGTACGTGCCAATCGGGCAAATGGGGAAGCCCCCAAAACCGGCTCAAAAGACCGAGCAGCCGGTAGCCCCGCCGCCTGCCGTCAGGGGGCCGGTGATCAGGGAGTTGCCGCAGTAAGATAGCCGCGCGTCCGCCGCACAGTAATTTTTGGTTTTATTTTCCCCCGGCCTCGGTCGTCCGGTATCGCTAAACCGAAGGGCTAACCGACAGCCGCGGGTGATGTCCATGGCAAGGCCCTTGCGCAAGGCCCGGATCGTTCCTACCTCTCATTCAACGGCGACGTTGATGCTTCATCGCTCCGGCGCCGGGACGACCACTGAATAGTTTGGCTGCGCCGGATGTACGCGCGCCCTCTGTTCGTGGTCGTTGGCATTTTTGGGCCTGTTTTGGCTCATTTTGAGCCCCGCGAACCCGTGTTTCCAGGAACTGCGCCTTGGCTTCCCCTGAGGCTATCGGATATACGCTGGCGGCATGAATGAAGCCATCAGAACGGGCCCGGAAAGCACGCCGCAGGGCGTGGCGTTGCCTCAGCTTTCGGTTATCGTCCCCACCTTCAACGAGCGCGACAACGTCAGCATGTTGTTGCGGCGGCTGGAGACCGCGCTCGCAGGCGTCGCCTGGGAGGTCATCTTTGTCGACGACAACTCCCCCGACGGCACCTGGGACGTGGTGCGGGGCCTGGCGCGGCTGGATTGCCGCGTTCGCTGCATCCGGCGAATCGGGCGGCGCGGCCTGTCCGGCGCCTGCATCGAGGGCATACTGGCATCGAGCGCGCCGTACGCCGCCGTGATCGACGCCGACCTCCAGCATGACGAGACCCGGCTGCCGAAGATGCTGGCGCTGCTGCAGACCGGGGAAGCGGACCTCGTCGTCGGCAGCCGCTACATCGAGGGCGGCAGCGCCGACAGTTTTGACAAGCAGCGGGCCGGGGCCAGTCAGCTGGCCACCGAAGTCGCAAAGCGGGTGCTGCGGGTACAGATCGCCGATCCCATGAGCGGCTTCTTCATGGTCCGCCGAGACCGCTTCGAACGGCTCGCGCCGAAGCTGTCCGTGCACGGCTTCAAGATCCTGCTCGATCTCGTCGCGACGGCGCATGGCGATTTGCGCGCGGTCGAGATTCCCTACACGTTCGGTGCCCGCCAACATGGCGAGAGCAAGCTCGATTCCATGGTCGCGTTGGATTTCATCGGCCTGGTGCTGGCGAAGCTGACCAACGACATCGTCTCACTGCGTTTCATCCTGTTCGCGATGGTTGGCGGCATCGGGCTCGTCGTGCACCTCACGACGTTGTTCATCGCCCTGGAAGTGTTCAACGCTCCCTTTGCTGAGGCGCAGGCCGCCGGTGCGATCGTTGCCATGAGCACCAACTTCGTCATGAACAACTTCCTCACCTATCGCGATCAGCGGCTGAAGGGCTTTGCGGTTCTGCGCGGCCTGATCATGTTCTACATCGTCTGCAGCGTCGGCCTGCTGGCCAATGTCGGCGTCGCTTTCTCGGTCTACGAC
>DATANB010000153.1:0-6906 GCA_036266415.1 Bradyrhizobium sp.
TGTGCTGCCGTGGATTGGTTGGGAAGGATCCCGCCCGCACACCTGGCAATGAAGGACAAGCCTCTTCGGTATTCGCGCCGGCTGGTGGAAAGCCGGCAGAGACCAAAAAAGCCCGATCCGTCGTTGCTTTAAGTCGCGTCCCCCGTTGAGAACGAGGTGCGCCGGTTCGCCTCCGGCTGCCAGTCACGGTTGCAAGGAGCGAAGAGACCTTCAATGGCATCTCTTGAGAGAGATGCTGGCCACTCGAACAGAGCGACCCTCGGTTCTTCGTCCCTTGGCGGCTGTCCGGCCTCTTGTCCGGATACCTACCGACTGACACACGACCACAGGCACGTGCGAAATTGGGCAAGACCGGAAATAGGTTATTTGAGTCTGCTTCGCAACATTTTTTTTCGCCTGTGGGTAAATTTCCCTAACAGGTGCTTGCGATGCGGCTGCCGGCGCGCGCACGCGGCGTTGAAAGTGAACAGACGTTAAGTTTCTTTAAGAAAGCGTAAGCATCCGCCATGGAGCGGCTCTGTAATGCAGCCGACTTTAGGCGCGCCGCGTAAACGGCTCGACGCGCTGTGCTGCGCGGATGAAGGCTGCCATGACCAGGACGCCGAGTGCGAACAGCACGGCCTGCAGGATGTGCGCGCCGGTGTCGTCGAGACCGAACAGGATCGCGAGCGCCCAGCCGCCGGCGAACGCCGCGCCGAACACTTCGGCACCGATCAGGATCGCCGCGCTGATGACGGTGACGACGCTCGGCCAGATGATCTGGCGGGTGCCGGTCGGAGAGGCCTGAGAACTCATGCGCGAGGATCCTGTTGGGAGCCGCAATCTCTATGAAAAGGCCCGCTCTATCAAGCGTAAAAGGCCCAAAAAAGCCCCATCGCGTGATATAGCCTGCTCGACGGCGTGGGACGTAAACGGGAATTGCGATGTCAGAAATCCAGCAAATAACGGCCTCCTCGCAGGCTCCGGTAAACCCGCTCTTGAAGGCGTGGCAGACGCCGTTCGAGACGCCGCCGTTTGCGGAGATCGCGCCGGAACATTTCCTGCCTGCCTTCGAGCAGGCCTTTGCCGACCACGCGGCCGAGATCACCGCGATCGAGCACGACCCGGCGACGCCGGATTTTGCCAATACCATCACCGAGCTGGAGCGCTCCGGAAAACTGCTCGCCAGGGTGTCGGCGGTGTTCCACGACCTGGTGTCGGCGCACTCCAGCCCGGCGCTGCTCGAGATCGACAAGGAGGTGTCGTTGCGGATGGCGCGGCACTGGAACCCGATCATGATGAACGCAGTGCTGTTCGGCCGGATCGCGATGCTGCATGACAACCGCGCCGCGCTCGCCCTGACCGGGGAGCAACTGCGGCTTTTGGAGCGCACCTATACCCGCTTCCATCGTGCCGGCGCCGGCCTCGACGAGGCGGCGAAGAAGCGGATGGCCGAGATCAACGAGAGGCTGGCCCATCTCGGCACGGCGTTCAGCCATCACCTGCTCGGTGACGAGCAGGACTGGTTCATGGAACTCGGCGAGGCCGACCGCGACGGTCTTTCGGACAGCTTTGTCGCGGCGGCGAAGGCTGCGGCCGAACAGCGCGGCCTGGCCGGCAAGGCGATCGTGACCCTGTCGCGTTCCTCGGTCGAGCCTTTCCTCAAGAGCTCCGCGAGGCGTGATCTGCGCGAGAAGGTGTACAAGGCATTCACCGCGCGCGGCGACAACGGCAACGCCAACGACAACAACGCCACCATCGTCGAGATCCTGCGCTTGCGCGAGGAGAGCGCCAGGCTGCTGGGTTTTGCCACTTTCGCCGCCTACCGGCTGGAGGATTCCATGGCCAGGACGCCGGAAGCCGTGCGCGGCCTGCTGGAGCGGGTGTGGAAGCCCGCGCGGACGCGGGCGCTAAGGGATCGCGATGACCTGCAGGCGCTGGTGGCGGAGGATGGCGGCAATTTCGCGCTGGCGCCGTGGGACTGGCGCTACTATGCCGAGAAGCTGCGGCAGATCAGGGCCAATTTCGACGACGCCGCCATAAAACCCTATCTCGTGCTCGATCACATGATCGAGGCCGCCTTCGACTGCGCCACCCGTCTGTTCGGCGTTACTTTCTCCGAGCGCAAGGATATCCCGGTCTGGCATCCGGACGTGCGGGTCTGGGAAGTCAAGGACAGCGCCGGCCGCCACAAGGCGCTGTTCTATGGCGACTACTTCGCCCGGCCCTCGAAGCGTTCCGGCGCCTGGATGACCTCGCTGCGCGACCAGCAGAAGCTCGATGGCGAGGTCGCTCCCCTGATCATCAATGTCTGCAATTTCGCCAGCGGCGCCGATGGCCAGCCCTCGCTGTTGTCGCCGGACGATGCGCGGACGCTGTTCCACGAATTCGGCCATGGCCTGCACGGGGTGCTGTCGGACGTGACCTATCCGTCGCTGTCGGGTACCTCTGTGTTCACCGATTTCGTCGAACTGCCCTCGCAGCTCTACGAGCACTGGCAGGAGCAGCCGCAGGTGCTGCGGCAATTTGCCCGGCATTACCAGACCGGCGAGCCGCTGCCGGACGATCTATTGAAGCGCTTCATCGCCGCGCGCAAATTCAACCAGGGCTTTGCCACCGTGGAATTCGTCGCCTCGGCGCTGATCGATCTCGAATTCCACACCCAGCCGGCCGCGGCGATCGGGGATGTGCGGGCGTTCGAGCAAAAGGAGCTGGAAAAGATCGGCATGCCGGCGGAGATTTCGCTGCGGCACCGGCCGCAGCAATTCGGCCATATCTTCTCCGGCGATCATTATGCGGCCGGCTATTACAGCTACATGTGGTCCGAGGTGATGGACGCGGACGCGTTCGGCGCCTTCGAGGAAGCGGGCAACATTTTCGATCCTGTCGTGGCAAAACGCCTGCACGACGACATCTATGCCTCGGGCGGCTCGCGCGATCCCGAGGACGCCTATATCGCCTTCCGCGGCCGGGAGCCGGAGCCCGACGCGCTGTTGCGCCGTCGCGGCCTGCTGGAACCCGAGGCTGCCTGAGGTGGGCACATGGATGCGCCCGGTGCTGGGCCTGCTGCTGTTCGCCGGCGCTCTGGTGTTTGGCACGAGCGCGGCGCAGGCGCATCCGCATGTCTGGATCACCGCGACCTCCGAACTGATCTATGCCCCCGACGGCTCGATTACAGGAGTGCGCCACGCCTGGACGTTTGATGACATGTTCTCCACCTACGCGTTGCAGGGCATCGAGACCCGGACCAAGGGCGTCTACAGCCGCGACGAACTCGCACCCCTGGCGCAGACCAATGTCGAATCGCTCAAGGAATTCGGCTTCTTCACCTTCGCCAAAGCCGACGGCAGGAAGCAGAAATTCGAGGAGCCGGTCGATTACTTCCTTGAATACAGCGATGCCCTGCTGACTCTGCATTTCACCTTGCCGCTGAAGGCACCGGTCAAAGCGAAGGAGCTGGCGCTGGAAGTGTTCGATCCCGCCTATTTCATCGACTTCAAGTTCGCCGAAAAGGACCCGATAAAGCTGGTCGGGGCGCCAGCCGCCTGTCAGATGCAATTCCAGCGGCCGAGCGACGGCAGCGCCAGTGCCCAGAAGCTCGGCGAACAGAGCTTCCTGAGCGGCGGTAACGCGAATTACGGGATGATGTTCGCCAACAAGATCACGGTGCAGTGCCCGTGAGGCCGCCTTCCCCTGGTTTCGCGCGCGCGCTGGCGATTGGCGCCGCCGCCGTTCTCACCGTTCTGGCGCTCGACAGCGCCGTCAGCGCGCTGATGGCCCAGAATGCGTTCGGTGGCCCGCGCCCGGGCGGCAGCCCCTCGCAAATAGGCGGCATCCTCGGATGGCTGCTGACAAAACAATCGGAATTTTACCGCGAGATCTCCGCGGCCATTCGCGCCGCGAAGTCCGACGGCTCGGCGGTCTGGACGCTGCTCGCGATCTCCTTTGCCTACGGGATTTTTCACGCCGCCGGACCCGGCCACGGCAAGGCGGTGATCGCGTCCTATCTGGTCGCCAACCGGGAGACTGCGCGGCGCGGCATCGCTCTCGCGTTCGCCTCGGCGCTGATGCAGTCGCTGGTGGCGGTGGCGGTCGTCGCGGTTTGCGCGTGGTTGCTGAATGCCACCGCCAAAACCATGTGCGGGGCGGAAAGGGCGATCGAGATCGCAAGCTACGCGCTGATCGCTGTGTTCGGCGCCCGGCTGGTCTGGACCAAGGGCGGCGGCTTTGTTCGCGCGCTGCAGGCGCCGCGGCCGGCGGCCGTGCTGGCGGCGGCTGCGCATCGTCACGATCATGATCACGGCCATAGCCATCATCACCACGGCCACGTGCATGACGGGCATGGCGGCCATTCCCACGGCCCGGAGCCCGCCGAACTCGCCGGCCCCGGTGGCTGGCGCCGCGGCTTTGGCGCGATCCTCGCCGTCGGGTTGCGCCCCTGCTCGGGCGCGATCCTGGTCCTGGTGTTTGCGCTGGCGCAGGGCCTGTTCTGGGCCGGCATCGCCGCGACTTTGGTCATGGGGCTCGGCACCGCGATCACGGTGGCGACCATTGCCGTGATCGCGGTGTCGGCGAAAGACCTGGCGCAACGCCTGAGCAGTGGGAATGAAGGCGGCGGCGCGCTGATCATGCGCGGCGTGGAATTCGCCGCCGCAGGACTGGTGCTGCTTTTCGGAGTCGGTTTGCTGTTCGGCTACCTCGCCGCCGAGCGGGTGACGTGTTTGTAGCCGCGTTCAGACCACAAAGGATAAGGGTGGCGAGATCCGCGGTGGGCGTCACGTTCGTTCCCTGCGCTCAAAAATCAGCACTCTGACATACTCAGCCGGCCAGAACTTGCAAGAAGGGTAACACATATGTTACCCTGGCGCATGGTCGAACTCCGCTATTACGTCAGTGCGAGCGGTGATGAGCCGTTCGGCGACTGGTTCACGGATTTGGAAGCGGTTGCACGAGCCAAGGTAACACGAGCGATTGCGCGCCTAGAGCAAGGCAATTTCTCCAGTGTCAAAACCGTCGGCGAAGGCGTGTTGGAATATCGGATCGATTTCGGGCCGGGATACCGGGTCTATTTCGGACGTGACGGCGACACGCTGGTGATTCTGCTGACGGGTGGCACGAAGAAGAGGCAGCAGCGCGATATCGATGCCGCGCACGCGTATTGGCGGGACTACAAATTAGGCAAGCGCAGGCGACGCTAAATGGAGACGAGCGATGGCAAAGACAAAAAGCTTCAAGGACCTTGTTCAAGGCAAGGTCAAGACCGACAGGAAATTCGCCGAAGCGCTTCTTCGCGAAGGGGTCGATGCGATGCTGAGCGGGGATATTGAGACCGGCAAGACGATTCTGCGCGACTATATCAAGGCGACGATCGGTTTCGAAAAGCTGGGCAAAGCCACCGGCGCGCCACCCAAGAGCCTGATCCGCATGTTCGGCCCGCGCGGAAACCCGCAGGCTAAAAATCTCTTCAGTGTGATCGGTCATTTGCAAAAGCAGGCAGGACTGCGGCTTCACATCGCGGAGTAAAAACGGCGACAGCGATGTTGGGTTCATGAATGCCGGATTGCTTCCACTGAACCTGTATGCTCGCGTGGGTTTTGGCCATTTGCACATGAGACCGCGGGTGCAGCCTGCATTCCCATGTAAATGGACGCCTTACCCCGGCAGCCAGCCCCTTATCAGCGGCATGAAAAAAATGGCGATATTGATCGCAAAGCCCACGCTCCACAGGATCGACCGCAGCGTCGGCCGGTCGCCGAGATAGGTCAGGACATAGGCGATCCGCACGATCAGGAACAAGACCGCCAGCTCGTCGATCAGGCGCTGCGGACTGCTACGGAATTCCGCCAGCAGGACCGCGACCGCGAAAAACGGAAACGCCTCGATGCCGTTCTGATGCGCGCCCAGCGCGCGCGCGGCAATGGGGTCGGCGTAAAAGCCGGGGTCGCGCGGTCTGGAATTGTCGAAGCGGCGAAACCCGATCCACTTTACCGCTGCGATGGTCAGCAGATAGAGCAGCAGCGTTCCGAAAACGCACCATTCGGCGATCGTCATGGCTCCCCCGATGCGCGGCCGGGCGATGCTTCACATCGCCGCGCAATCGGTGACAGTACCGAATCCTGCCTTGTCTTGACAAGGATGGCCCAACGCGCGATGCCACGCCCATTATGGCAGCGATCGCATCGATCGAAAACGCAAGGCCCGCAGCCGCGCCGAAGCCGGAGCGCGTCGGCGTGTTGCTGGTCAATCTCGGCACCCCCGACAGCGCGGATGCCAGGGGCGTGCGGGTGTACCTGAAGGAATTTCTGAGCGATCCCAGGGTGATCGAAAATCAGGGGCTGTTCTGGAAGCTGGTGCTGAACGGCGTCATCCTGCGCATCCGTCCCGGCCGCAAGGCGCGGGACTACCTGAAGATCTGGAACACCGCGAAGAACGAGTCCCCGCTCAAGACCATTACGCGCGCGCAATCGGAAAAGCTTGCCGCTGACATCTCGGACCATGACCACGTCGTGGTCGACTGGGCGATGCGCTACGGCAACCCGTCGATAGCATCGCGCATCGCCGCCCTGATGGCGCAGGGCTGCGACCGCCTGCTGGTCCTGCCGCTCTATCCCCAATATTCCGCCGCGACGTCGGCGACCGTGTGCGATGAAGTGTTCCGCGTGCTCGGCGAGATGCGGGCGCAACCGACCTTGCGGGTGAGCCCGCCCTATTACGACGACCCCGATTATATCGAGGCGCTGGCGGTCTCCATAGACGCGCAACTGAAGACGCTGCCGTTCCAGCCCGAGCTGATCGTGGCCTCGTTCCACGGCATGCCGCAGGCCTATGTCGACAAGGGCGACCCCTATTTCGCGCAATGCACTGCCACCATCGAAAGCCTGCGCAAGCGCATGGGCCTCGGCGCCGCCAGGCTGTTGCTGACATTTC
>DATANB010000154.1:0-7322 GCA_036266415.1 Bradyrhizobium sp.
ATCGTAGGGGATCTCGCCCTTCGTCATTTTCAGGATCACGCTGTACAAGCTCTTTGCCTGCGCCCGCATCAAATTGTCCTGTTTAACGGCGACCTCCTGCTGCGCCATCACGGTGCCGACGCCGAGCAACAACGCTCCCGCAACCACAATAATCCGCATCATCGGCCAATTCTCCGTCATCAGCGGCGTTTCCAAGCAACGCCGCGCAGCTTCTTGTCTATCGGTAGGACTCCGGGCGCGGCGTTTTATTCCCGGCGCGCGGATCAGAGGCTGTGCCGGCGCTGATGCTCGCGGATCGCTACCCAGACCCGCTCCGGTGTTGCGGGCATATCGATGTGATCGATTTTGTATTCGCGCCACAGCCCCTCGATGATCGCGTTGACCACCGCTGGACAGGAACCGATCGCGCCGGCCTCGCCCGCGCCCTTGACGCCCAGCGGGTTGGTCTTGCAGCGGACGTTATGGGTCTCGAACACGAATGGCGGACCGTCGGCCGCGCGCGGCAGCGCGTAGTCCATGAACGTTCCGGTGACGAGCTGGCCGTCCTTGGGGTTGTAGACCGCCTGTTCCATCAGGGCCTGGCCGATCCCCTGCATCGCACCGCCTTGAACCTGCCCAGCCAGCAACAGCGGATTCAGCGTCACGCCGAAATCGTCGACAATGACATAGTTGACGATTTTGATGATGCCTGTGGCGGGGTCGATTTCGACCTCGGCGAGGTGGGTGCCGTTCGGGTAAGTGCCGTCGGCGGCGGTGAAGGTGGCGCTCGCGTTCAGCTTCGAGGGGTCGACGCCCGGCCGCTTGGCGAGATCGGCAAACGTGACCGAGCGGTCGGTGCCGGCAATGCGCACGGCGCCGTCGCTGATTTCCAGATCGCCGCTGCTGGTCTCCAGCGCTTCGGCGGCGATCTCGCGCAACTTCTTGCCGAGCTCGCGGGTCGCCCGCTCGACGCTAACGCCGCCGGTCGGAATCGAGGCCGACCCTCCGGTGCCAAGGCCGGTGGCGATCTGATCGGTGTCGCCCTGAAGAATGTGGACACGCTCCGGCGCAAGCCCGAACTGCTCGGCAACCAGTTGCGCGTAGGCGGTCTGATGGCCCTGCCCGCTCGACTGGGTGCCGATCAGGATAGTGACGTCGCCATTGGGATCGAGTTGCACCTTGGCGGTTTCCTCGCCCATGGTGCCGCAGACCTCGACATAGGTCGAAAGCCCGATGCCGCGTACCATACCCTTCTTCTTCGCCGCCTTGGCTCGCCTGGGAAATTCCTTCCAGTTCGCGATTTCCATGGCGCGCTTCATATGCGCGGCGAAGTCGCCGGAATCATAGACCTTCCCGGTGGCAGTCTTGTAAGGCATCGCGCGCGGCGGGATGAAATTCTTGCGCCGGATCGCCTCCGGCGTCATCCCAAGCTTGCGCGCCGCCGCATCCACCAGCCGTTCGACCACGTAGGCCGCCTCGGGCCGGCCGGCGCCGCGATAGGCATCGACCGGCACGGTATGGGTGAACACGGTTCGGACGCGGCAATGGAACGCCTGGATGTCGTAAAGCCCGGGCAGCATGCCGGCGCCGCCGTGGGGAATATAGGGCCCAAAGGTCGACAGATAGGCGCCCATGTCGCCCATCAGGTCGACGTCCATGCCGAGGAACTTGCCGTCCTCGGCGAGCGCCATCCGCGCAGTGGTGACGTTGTCGCGCCCCTGCGCGTCGCCCATAAAGTGATCGGAACGGTCGGCGGTCCATTTCACCGTCTTGCGCAGCTTGCGCGCGGCAATCGCTATCAGCGCATATTCGCGATAGGGAAACAGCTTGGTCCCGAAACCGCCGCCGACATCCGGGCAGATCACCCGCATCTTTTCCATCGGCATCTTCAGCACCATCCCGCACAGGATTTCGCGCAAACGATGGCTGCCCTGGCTGCCGACCGTCAGCGTCAGATGGTCGCGCTTGGCGTCGTATTCGCAGACCGCGGCGCGGGTTTCCATGAAATTGGTGATGACGCGCGGATTGACGATGGATATTTCGGCGACCGCATGTGCTTTTGCGAACGCGGCCTCGGCGGCCTTCTTGTCGCCGACCGGCACGTCAAACAGCACGTTGCCGGGATGGTCAGGCCAGACCTGCGGCGCGCCGCTCTTGACCGCGTGCACAACGCCGATCGCGGCCGGCAGCGGCGTCCAGTTGACCTCGATCGCCTCGAGCGCGTCGCGCGCCTGGGCGATGGTTTCAGCGACGACGAAGGCGACGGCGTCGCCGACATGGCGAACCTCGCCTTGGGCGAGGATAGGATAGGGCGGACCGGTGAACGGATCGACTTCAAGATTAAACAGACAGGGCAGCGAGCCGAGATCCCTGACGTCCTCGCCCGTCAGGATCAGGGCGACCCCGGGCAGGCCGCGGGCGGCGGCGGCGTTGATGGTGAATTTGGCATGCGCATGCGGCGAACGCAGCACCAGCGCGTGCGCCGCCGGCTGCGGCGCATGGTCGTCGGTGTAGCGACCCTTGCCGCGAATGAGCGCATCGTCTTCCTTGCGCAGGACGCTTTGACCGACGCCAAATTTGATGGGAGCCATCGTATCTCCGTTTATCCGAACGTGTTTTCCGGTCCATATTGCAGCGGATCGAGGGACAGCGCAAAGGATTTAGCTGCGCACCAGCGACGTCAGCCATCCCCTGCCGAACAGCAGCAGGATCGATCCGGCATAAACACCAGTGCCGATAACGATCAGCACTAGAAGCATGGCCTCGTCGCGTAGCGCGGCAAGCTGGGCAAGATGCACCGCAGCAAGCCTTGCAGCCAGCCACAGCGCCGCCCCGAGCACGGCGCCGGAGACCACAAACTTCGCCAGCGATCGTGCCAACGAGCGATCGAGGTCGAGGTAGCCTGCGCGCGCCGCAAAGCCGACCACCAGCAAAAGATTGATCCAGGCGCCGACCGCGGTCGCGAGCGCGAGACCCACCTGCGCCAGCGCGCCAACCAGCGCGATTTTCAGCGCGACATTGACGGCGACACCTGTCAGCGCCGCCTTCACCGGCGTGGCGGTATCCTTGCGGGCGTAAAAGGTCGCGACCGCACTGCGGATCAGGACGAACGGGATCAGCCCGATCGCGTAGGCCGCGAGCGTGGCGCCGGCGGCGGCCGCATCCGCCTTCGAGAACGCGCCGCGCGCGAACATCGCCCGGGTGATGACGTCGGGAACGGTCAGGAACGCGGCCACGAACGGCACCGAAAACAATAGCGTAAAATCGAAAGCGCGCCGCTGCGCCACAAGCGCGCCCTCGTGATCGCCCGCGGTCAGCCGCCGCGACATTTCCGGCAGCAATACCGTGCCGATCGCAATGCCGATCACGCCGATCGGCAGCTGGTTGAGCCGATCGGCATAGTACAGCGCCGACAGCGCGCCCGCTGGCAGAAAGGTCGCGATGATGGTGTCGGCGAACAGCGCGACCTGCGTCCCCATCGAGCCTACAGTCGCAGGCCCGAGTGCGCGGAAGAATGCGCGGATATCCTCGTCCAGCCTGGGCCGGGCGAATCGCGGCAGGCCGCCATGACGGGCGAGGTCACCCGCCAGCAGGAAATATTGCAGGAAGCCGGAAATCAAAACGCCCCAGGCGGCGGCGTGGCCGGCGCTGGGGAAAAATGCCACCAGCGCCAGCGTCATCATCATTGCCAGATTCAGAAAAATTGATGCCGCCGCGGCGCTGGCGAAGCGCTGCATGACGTTGAGCATGCCGCCATAGAGCGTCACCAGCGTGATCAGCAGCAGATAGGGAAAGGTGATCCGCGTCAGTTCGATCGCCAGCCGCCGCTGCTCGGCGTCGTCGCTGAAGCCGGGCGCCAGCAGGCTCATCGCCTGCGGCATGAATAGCCAGGCAACCCCCAGTAGAATCAGCTGCGACAGGAACAGCAGGGTGAAGATGCGATCGGCAAACAATCGCGCCGGCGCCTCGCCATGTTCACCATAGACGTGGGCGTAGGCCGGCACGAACGCTGCGTTGAAGGCGCCTTCGGCAAAAATCGCCCGGAAATGATTGGGCAGGCGAAACGCCACGAAAAACGCGTCCGCCACCGGACCCGCGCCGAGGATCGCCGCGAGCATGATGTCGCGCGCGAATCCGGTCAGCCGTGAAAGGAGCGTATAGCCGCCGACGGTGAAAATACGACCAAGCATGCGCCGCTTCTACAGCAAGCGGCGGCGCTTCAAAACGGCGAAATCAGCAGAAATATCTGTTTGCGCATGATCTTTTCCAAAACAGGACGCCACCCGTAATCGAGTCCGAGGGCATGCTTTTCGGGATTATGCGCCAAACGCCCCACGCACAGCCTGGATGATCCGCTCCTGAACCGGCTCGTCGAGATAGGCGTGCATCGGCAGGCTGATGACGTCGCGCGACAAGCATTCGCTCGCCGGCAAGCCACCGTCGGCGATCGGAAAATCCCGATAGGCGGTTTGATGATGCATCGATTTCGGATAATAGATCGCGGTCGGAATGCCCCGCGCCTTCAGCGTGGCGGCAAAATTGTCGCGATCGCAGCCCTTGGGCAGCCGGATGGTGTATTGCGCCCAGACCGAGGTGCAACCGCTGGCGAGGCGCGGAACGGTCACCACATTGCCGAGCCCTTGGGTATAACGCTCGGCGACCTTGTTGCGCGCGGCGATTTCGTCCTCGAAGATTTTCAGTTTCTCGATCAGAATCGCGGCCTGCACGGTATCGAGCCGCCCGGTAAGCCCAAGGCGGACATTGTCGTATTTGTCCAAACCCTGGCCGTGAACCCGGACGCTGCGCAGCGTTGCCGCGAGCTCGGCGTCGTCGGTGAAGATCGCGCCGCCGTCGCCGAAGCAGCCGAGCGGTTTTGCCGGAAAAAAGCTGGTCGCAGTTGCCAGCCCCAGGGTGCCGAGCCGGCGGCCGTTGCAGCTTGCGCCGAAGGCCTGGGCCGCGTCGTCGAGCACGAACAGGCCCTCGGCTGCCGCGATTTGACCGATGGTGTCATGGTCGGCGCTCTGCCCAAACAAGTCGACCGGAATCACCGCGACCGGCTTGAGGCCGAGTCTCTTCGCAGTCGCAATCCCGCGTTTGAGCGAACCCGCGTCCATATTGAAGGTCGCTTCATCGACATCGACGAACACCGGCACGGCCCCAGTCAGCGCCACCGCCTCGCCGGTCGCACAAAATGTAAAGGACGGACAGAGCACCGCATCGCCGCGGCCAACGCCCTTGGCCATCAGCACCATCAACAGCGCGTCGGTGCCGCTCGCACAGCTTACCACATGCCTGGCTCCGCTGAACGCCGCGAGTTCCGCCTCGAGCTGGGCCACTTCCGGCCCGCTGATGAACTGGCAATGGGCCAGCACGCGGGAAACCGCATCATCGAGGGATTTGCCAAGCCGGCGGCGCTGCGCGGCGAGGTCGACGAAGGGGACGGGTTCGGGGCGTAGCTGCTGGTTCATGGTGCCTTGCAGGGATTGAGAGTACATCCGCGCGCGACTAGCCGACCACACGCCGCGGCCCCTGGCGCGCGGAAGAGGCCGGCTTCGCCGGCGCTTCCAGGCAGCGGGTCGCAATTTCAAGGCTGGCGACACCTTCGTTGCCGGTCACCGCCGGCATGGAGCCGGTGCGTACGGCGTGAAGGAACGCGATCAGTTCGGCGCGCAAGGGCTCATCGTGCCCGACCGGCAGATGCCGCATCGAGTAACTGCCGTCCGGCTTGAAGCCGAAACACTCGGTGACCTGACGGGTGAGAAGATCGCCCATCACATATTTGCCGCGGGTGGCGACGGTGACGTTGCGCGCCTTGAACGGCGTCAGCCAGTTGGTGTTGATATGGGCGAGCACGCCGGAGGCGGTGCGGAACTGCAGAAGCGCGATATCCTCGCGCTCGGCAACCGCGCTGGAAAGCTGCGGCTGCACCTCCACGATATCCGACTCCGTGAACCAGCGGATCAGATCGATATCGTGCACGGCGAGGTCAATGACCACGCCGACGTTCGACATGCGCGGCGGGAACGGTCCCACGCGAGTGATCGCGATCGACAGGATGTCTTCGCCCGAGATCGCCTGCTTGATGGCGGCGACGGCCGGGTTGAACCGCTCGACATGACCCACCATCAGGGTCACGCCGGCACGCTCGGCGGCGGCGACAATCTCGCGCCCCTCCTCGACTGAGGACGCGATCGGCTTTTCAACCATGATGTGAACGTCGCGCGCGATGCAGGCAAGCGCGATCTCGTGATGCAGGTGGGTCGGGGCGGCAATGGTGACGGCATCGACCCCCTCCGCGATCAGCTCGCCGAGGCCAGCGAAGGTGCGGCAGCCCGTCAGGTCCGTCGCGCGCGTGCGGTGCGCCGGCAGCGGATCGACGACCCCGACCAGCGTGATATCGGGCAAGCCCGCGAGTACACGGGCGTGATTGCTGCCCATCACGCCGGCGCCAACGACGCCCACCCGAAGCGCGCGTCTCACCTCCTCCACGCCCAATGCGGATCCTTTGGATGTCATATTATCACCGTCCCAAGTGATAGCCGGCGTCGGAAGACGTCTGCGCCATATATTCCTAGCATGTCACAACGTACGTGGCGAATATGCGGGGAATTATCCAAACACGTTTTGATTCAAAGAATTACGCCGCCAAGCACGTCACCGGTCCTACCTGTTTTGCATCAAGGTCATTCCTGAAAAATACTCTTAATAGTTGTATTTTGGCAAACTTAACGCTTTCGTACCGACCCCTGACGGAGCATTTTCATGCCCCGTACCGCCGGTTGTGATTTGTTTGACGCCGTTCCGGCATCGCCAGAGTCCGGCACAATTGCCGACCTGAAAATCTGAGTTAAGACTGGCGAGGTTTGCGAACGCGATCGGATCATCGGGACCGCAAGCGACATTACAGTCGGACCGACGTGGCGGCCCCGCTAACCCGGAAGACCTAGCTTGGAAATGGTCTAGGAATATCTGACGGGTCCGCAATTCCGGAATCGCATCGATTTCATGGTCGAAAAATTTACCGATATGCGAACCGACCTCGATCGCGAACGCAAAGCGATGGTTCGGATATGGACGAAGCGTGAAGAGCAGCTTAAAAGCGTGCTTGATTCCAGCAGGTCTCTATGGTGACCTTCAAGGCATTGCTGGCCGCGCACTTGCCGGAAATCGAAACTCTTGGCCTTATAACGATTATAGACGTGCCCGGTCAGAAATAGATCTTGGATGCTCGAATTTTGACTAGTCCAGCTTCTCAGCTTCTCTGATAGTCATCTTCAATTCGGATTATGTCGTCTTCACCGAGGTAACTTCCGGTTTGAACTTCTATTAGCTCCAGCACTATC
>DATANB010000155.1:0-48148 GCA_036266415.1 Bradyrhizobium sp.
GATCTTACGGGGGATGTTTCAGATGCCCCCAAAGCCAAACAGGAGTAAATGGAATGGGTATTTTGACAGGCAAGACCGCGGTGGTAACCGGATCGACCAGCGGCATCGGACTGGCTTACGCGCGCGCTGTCGCCGGCGCCGGCGCAAATATCGTTCTCAACGGCATGGGCGCACCGGCCGATATCGAGAAAGAGCGTTCCGGCATCGAGACCGATTTCAAGGTCAAGGCCGTGCATTCGCCCGCCGACATGACCAAGCCTGCCGAGATTGCCGAAATGATCGCGCTCGGCGAAAAGACCTTCGGTTCGGTCGATGTCCTCGTCAACAATGCCGGCATCCAGTTCGTGTCGCCGATCGAGGAGTTTCCGCCCGAGAAGTGGGAAGCGATCATCGGCATCAACCTGTCGTCGGCGTTTCATGGCATCCGCGCCGTCGTGCCCGGCATGAAGAAGCGCGGCTGGGGCCGCATCATCAACACGGCCTCGGCGCATTCGCTGGTGGCCTCGCCATTCAAGTCGGCCTATGTCTCGGCCAAGCACGGCATCGCCGGCCTCACCAAGACCGTGGCGCTGGAGCTTGCGACCTTCAAGATCACCTGCAACTGCATCAGCCCGGGTTACGTCTGGACGCCGCTGGTGGAGAAGCAGATTCCCGACACCATGAAGGCGCGCAACCTGACCAAGGAGCAGGTCATCCATGACGTGCTGTTGGAAGCGCAACCGACCAAGGAGTTCGTCACCTCCGAACAGGTCGCGGCGCTGGCGCTATATCTCTGCGGGGACGACGCGGCGCAGATCACCGGCGCCAACATCCCGATCGACGGCGGCTGGACCGCGGCGTAGGCGCCTCATTCTCTTTTCAACTCGGACGCCGCGGAATGAGCAAATCATCGGCCACAGGGAGACCGGCAATGCCAAGCCGTTTGTGTCGACTGGCAAGTCTGCTGCTGAGCGTCGCAGCATATGCATCGGTGTCCTCGGCCGAGCCGGTCGCGCCGTCGAATGCGCAGCCGCCCGCGTTGCAGGAGGAGACCTGGGCTCTACCGCTTTCGCTTCCGTCGATCGCCTATGTCATCAGGCCTGCGGGAAAAGGACCGTTCCCCCTCGCGATCATGAACCATGGCGTAGCCATGGATCCCCGGGAACGCAGCTTCTTTCCCCTCGTCGAATTTCGGGATGCGGCGTTCTGGTTTGCTCGCCGGGGCTATCTCGTCGTCGCCCCGGCCGGACCTGGCTACGGCGCGGCCGGCATGGACGTGCCGGAACAGGGGCTCTACGGCGCGTTCTTTTCAAAGATCGGCAAATGCACCAATCCCAACTTCCGGGACGCCGGGCTGGCGATCGCGAAGTACGATCTCGCCGCGATCAGATATCTGGTCGAACAGAAGATTGCCCTGCCTGAGGGCGTCATCGTCGTCGGGCAGTCGGCGGGCGGCTGGGGATCGGTCGCGCTCGCCAGCCTGGACCCGCCTGGCGTCAAGGCGGTCATCGTGTTTGCCGCGGGACGCGGCGGACGCGTCGACGGCAAGCCGAACAACAACTGCGCACCGGACAGGCTTGTTGCGGCCACGGCGGACTTCGGGCGAACGGCGAGAGTCCCGATGCTGTGGATCTACACGCGCAACGACACTTTTTTCGGACCCGATCTGTCGACGCGCATGCATCAGGCGTTCGTCGGCGCCGGCGGCAAAGCCGAATACCACCTGCTGGACGCGTTTGGAAATGACGGCCACTTCCTGGTTGGCGCGCCCAAGGGCGTCGAGATCTGGTCGCCGCTGGTCGGCAAGTTTCTGGACCAGCACCAGTGACTCGCAGGTCGACTCAGGGGAGGACGAAAATGAAGATTATTCCTTGTTCATTCCTGGGCGCGATGGCCGCCATCTTCCTGGTGGCGGTCCCCCAGGCCGGCTTTGCGGCGCAGCCGGCGCCGCCGACCTCGCCGAAGGAAGAGCTGCCGCCGCCGGAAATCGCGCCGCGCGGCCAGAACGCGCCGAGAGACATCAAATATTCCCAATGGCGCAAGCTGTGCTTCAAGGCGCCGGGAAAGCAGGCGCTCTGCCGGACGACCATCACGGGCACCTGGGAGACCGGGCAGATGGCCATTCGTCTCGACCTGATCGAGCGGGAAGGGAGCGCCCGCCTGCAAGTATTTCTGCCGGTCGGTCTATATTTGCAGGCCGGGGTGAAATTGCGACTCGATAATAAGCCGCGGGAGATGCAGCTTCCCTACTCCTGGTGTTTTGCAAATCTCTGTGTCGCTGCCGCACCCATCGACAACAAGGTCGTCAGGTCGCTCGGAGACGCGCGGACCATTTCAGTTCATGTCGTGAACACAAATCTGGTCACGATTACCGCGACGATTCCGACCGATCAATTCGCCGCTGCGCATCGCGGCGCACCTGCGGAAAGTTTTGAGCAAATCATCGAGGAATGACGTTGCGAAAGGCGGATCGTCGTCGGTCGGAAAAGCCGTATCGACCTGAGCGTACCTCCTCAATGGGCGTCGCATTGATCTAAATCAATATGCGGCACCGGGGAGACGGTGAACTGACACCTTGAGAGACGCGGAGAGTTACATGAGTGCGCTAGCGACGCGGTCAATCATTGCGGCACTGTTGTTGACGGTGCTGCCAATCGCAGTGGCCAACGCGCAGACGCCGGCACCGCTGCCCGCCTCCGATCAGGCGCAGCAATTGCTGAAGGCCGAAGAACTCGATCAACTGGTTGCTCCGATCGCGCTATATCCGGACGCGCTGCTCGCCGAGGTCCTGATGGCGTCGACCTATCCGCTGGAGGTCGTGCAGGCGGATCGCTGGGCGACCGCGAACAAGGCGCTGAAGGCAGATCAGCTGAAAGCCGCCGTCGACAAGCAAGGCTGGGACGACAGCGTGAAGTCGCTGGCTGCGACGCCCTCGGTGCTGGCGATGATGAGCGAAAAGCTAGACTGGACGCAGAAGCTGGGCGACGCCGTTCTTGCGCAGCAGCCCGATGTCATGGATGCCATTCAGCGTCTGCGCAAGAAAGCCCAGGCCAACAACAAGCTCGCTTCGACCAAGGAGCAGAAAGTCTCGGTCGCGCAGCAAGAGAACAAGCAAGTCATCGTCATTGAACCGACCGTGCCTGACACGGTCTACGTGCCCTATTACGATCCTGCCGTGGTGTACGGCGACTGGCCCTATCCCGACTATCCGGCCTACTACTTCCCGCCGCCGCTCGGCTATTTGCCGGGCGCGGTGCTGGCAACGGGGATCGCATTCGGCGCGGGTTATGCCCTCGGACGCTGGACGTCCGGCGGAAACTATTGGGGCGGTGGCGTAAACTGGGGCGGCAACAACATCAACGTCATCCGTCCGGTCAACATCAACAATATCAATGTCGGCAACAACAACTGGCAGCACAATCCCACGCACCGCCAGGGCGTGAAGTACGGCAACGCCAACGTGCAGCAGAAATTCGGCAACAACAATGTGCGGGCGGGCAGCCAGGACCGCGCCGATTTCCGCGGCCGCAGCGGCGAACAGGCGCTCAAGCCCGGCGGCGTCAATCTTGGCGACAAGGCGGCCAACCGTCCGGCGACCGCCGACCGTACCCCCGGCAACCGGCCTGATGCCGGTAACCGGCCGTCAGCGGGTGCAAAGCCTGCCAACAAACCCGCCGCGAAAGGCGGAACCGGCAAAGGCCCGTCCGGCGGCGGTGCCAAGCGCGACAGCGCGATGAATGTCCAGTCCGGCAGGACGGCCAACGCGCAGGCCGCACGAGGCAGGGAAAGCTTCGCTGCCAGCCCTGCGGCAGCACGCGTCAGTGCCGGCGGTGGCGTAGCGGCAGCCAGAGGCGGCGGAACGAGCTTTAGCGGCGGCGGGGGCGCCAGGATGGGCGGCGGCGGCGGGGGAGGAGGAATGCGCGGCGGCGGTGGCGGCGGGCGTCGCTCGGACATCAACGCCAAGCACGACATCGCGCTGATCGGCCGGCTCGACAATGGACTTGGCTTCTATCGCTACAGCTACAACGGCAGCGACAAGGCTTATGTCGGCGTCATGGCGCAGGAGGTGCAGACGGTCATGCCGGATGCGGTCCTGCGCGGCCGGGACGGATACCTGCGCGTCTACTACGAGAAGCTCGGGCTTAAATTCGAAACCTACGACCACTGGGTTGCCTCCGGCGCGCGGATTCCAGCCGCTGCCGGGATGCGGCACACGCAAATCCAATATTGGTGATCGTCATGACCCAGATCTTTTCGATGCTCGGCAAATTGACCTGCTGGACCGCCGCAACACTCGTCCTTGCGTCGGTGTCGGTCGCCAATGCGCAGCAATCCTTCAAGTCCCCCGAGGACGCAATGACCGCGCTAGTGAGCGCCACCAAGGACAATTGGCCCAAGGGCGTGGTTGCCGTGCTCGGATCGGATGGCGCCGATATCGTCTCCTCCGGCGACAAGGTGGCGGACGAGGAAATGCGCCAGAAATTTCTCGCGGCCTACGACGCCAAACACGAGGTAAAGAAGCAAGGTGACGAAAAGGCCGTGATGATCATTGGAACCGAGGATTTTCCATTTCCGATCCCGCTTGCGCGCCAAGGCGCGGCCTGGCAGTTCGACACCGCCGCTGGCCGCCTCGAGGTCCTGTATCGGCGCATCGGCCGTAACGAGCTCGCCGCGATCCAGGCCTGTCTTGCTTATGTCGATGCCCAGAACGAGTACGCCGAAAAGAACCGCGCCGGTGCCGGCGGCGCCACTTATGCCCAGCGCATCGTCAGCCATTCTGGCAAGAAAGACGGACTTTACTGGCCGACGGCGCCAGGCGAGGAAGCAAGTCCGCTTGGCGAACTGGTCGCCCAGGCAACGACCGAGGGCTATGCCATCGGCGGCGAGCGAGCACCCTTCCACGGCTACTACTACAAAATATTGACGCGCCAGGGTCCGATGGCCGCGGGCGGCGAAGTGGATTATGTCGTGCGCGGCAAGATGATCGGCGGCTTCGCGCTGGTGGCCTATCCGGCCGAGTACGGCAATTCCGGCGTGATGACATTCGTGGTCAATTACGCCGGCACCGTCTTCCAGAAGGACCTCGGGGAACGCACGGCGAAACTCGCCGGGCGCGTGACGTCGTTCAATCCCGATCAGACATGGAAGAAGGTGGACCTCACCAAATAAATGCCACTTTCGCCGGGTCGGGCCAATGCCGGGCCCAATTGAGCTGAACCCAAAAACCTCAACAGGAGACAAGATGATGAAAAATCGAAGCCGAATCTTTCGAACGCTTATGAGCGCAGCGCTGTCGGGGCTGGTGGGCGTGGCGAGCCTCCCGACCGCGTCGCAGGCGGAGACCGGAGCGGTTCGTGTCGTCTTCACCAAGGCGGGATTTATCGTGGGTGTCGGCGGGGGCCGAGGGGTCCTGACGTTCCGCGGCCATCATTATCCGTTCGCGGTATCGGGCATGAGCGTGGGCTTCACGATCGGGGGATCAACCACCAACCTGGTCGGGCACGCCTTGAATATGCGCGCTCCCGGCGACCTCGCCGGCACCTATGGCGCTATGGGCGCGGGTGGCGCGTTTGCCGCCGGAGCTGGCGGGGTGCAGCTGCAAAATGAAAAGGGAGTCATTCTCCAATTGGCGGGCGGCAAGGTCGGTCTGGAAGTGTCGGCCGCCGTGGGCGGCGTCACAATCACCATGCAGTGATTCACATACCTGCGTCGCGGCATTACTGTGTTTGCCGAAAATGAGGCCGGTTGGCATGATTTCAACAAAGGGAGAGCGGGATGACGATTCGAAGAGGAGTCATCCCGGTCTAGTCTAGTGAGTGCCGAGCTTGCTGAAACGCTCGACCAGGCGGCGATTGTGCTGGATCTCGTCGGCGATAATCAGCTTGCGGTACTTCAGGTCGGCGATCACCAAATCGTCAGTCGGGCTGTGATGCAAAGCATCCTCTATTTCCTTTTGGAGAGCCGTGTATCGCCGTTCCAGATAGGCAATCGTTGTTTGCGCCATGATATTCTCCAACCTCGTCGCACCTGCAACACAGGAACGCAAAATAGCGAAACGTCCTTGACTTGAATCAAAGGAAATCAGGAGCGAGTTTTGGGTGGCCATAACTGCGGAACTCGCGCCCGCAGAACAGGCTAACCTGACCTGGCGCGGCGTGGTTTACGATACCTGGCTGATGCCAAAGCTGATGAACCGGAAGCCGGTGCTTTCGCCGCCGCCGGGTGATCCGCTGTTTACGATCAGGCCGCATTGAGCCCCCTGGTAGCGCACGGAACTATCTTCAACGGCATCGCAGACTTTAACCCTGCCGATTAACCCTTGGTCAGCGCGGGGCGGCTATACATTGTCGGCCATCGACAAAGTAATGAGCCATGAACGTGGACGTCATCGAGCAGCCGGCCAACAGCGCGCGACCGCACAGCAAACCATCCGCCGCCAAAAGCTGGCTCAAAGCCATCGAACTCACCTCGCGGATCGAGGCCAATCCGTCGCGGTTGTTCGCCGACGTCGTTGTGGACTGGTCGAAGCGACAACCGGACCGTCCCGCGCTGATCTCGGAAACCGGGACGCTCAGTTACCGGGCGCTGGCCGAGCGGATTAACCGTTACGCGCGCTGGGCATTGTCGGCGGGAATCGAAGCCGGTGACACCGTTTGCCTGCTCATGCCAAGCCGGCCGGATTACATCGCCGCCTGGCTTGGCATCACCGGGGTCGGCGGCGTCGTGGCGCTGATCAATACCAGCCTGGTCGGGCTGTCGCTGTCGCACTGCATCAACCTTGCCGATGCCGACCATGTCATCCTCGCCAGCGACCTTGCAGAGGTTTTCGAGACGTCGCTGCCCTTTCTGGACCGCGCACCGAAGATCTGGATCCACGGCCAGGGCAACGAAGCAGGTATCGACGCCGCGCTGGATCGGCTGGACGGAAGCCCGCTGTCGCAAGCCGAGCGGCGCGGGGTCACCATCAACGATCGCGCGCTGCTGGTTTATACCTCGGGCACGACAGGCCTGCCGAAGGCCGCCAGCATCAGTCACCGGCGCATCCTGAATTGGGGAGGCTGGTTTGCCGGATTAACCTGCGCGGCGCCGGAAGACCGGCTGTATGATTGCCTGCCGGTCTATCACAGCGTCGGTGGTATCGTGGCGCCCTGCAGCATGTTGAGCGCGGGAGCGTCGGTGGTGCTGGCGGACAAATTCTCGGCAAGCAGCTTCTGGCACGATGTCGTGCGCTCGGATTGCACGCTGTTCCAGTATATCGGCGAGCTTTGCCGCTATCTGCTGAAGGCAGCTCCGTCCGAATACGAAACCAGCCATCGGCTTCGGCTGGCCTGCGGCAACGGTCTGCGCGGCGATATCTGGGAGGCCTTTCAGGCGCGTTTTTCCATTCCGCAGCTACTTGAATTTTACGCGGCGACCGAAGGCAATTTCTCGCTCTACAATGTCGAGGGCAGGCCGGGTGCGGTCGGCCGGATCCCGCCGCTGCTGGCGCATCGCTTTCCGGCGGCGATCGTTCGTCTCGATATGGACGCCGGCGTTCCCGTTCGCACTGGGGATGGCCTGTGCATTGCCTGCGCCCGCGGCGAAATCGGCGAAGCCATCGGCCGGATCGGCACCGCCGACGACGGCGGTGGTCGTTTTGAGGGCTACACCGACGCCGCCGAAACCGAAAAGAAGATCCTGCGCGACGTATTGGCCAGAGGCGATGCCTGGTTTCGCACCGGCGATCTGATGCGGCTCGATGAAGCCGGCTTCTTCCACTTCGTCGACCGGGTCGGCGATACCTTTCGCTGGAAAGGCGAGAATGTCGCAACCTCCGAAGTGAACGAGGCCGTTGCCGACTGCCCCGGCGTTGTCGAGGCGGCCACCTACGGCGTTGAAATTCCCGGCGCTGATGGCCGCGCCGGAATGACCGCTGTCGTGGTCGACGATCGTTTCGACCTCGCCGAATTCCGCGATGGCATTTCGCGCCGGTTGCCAGTCTACGCGCGCCCCGTGATGGTCCGCTTTTGCACGGCGCTCGACACCACCGAGACCTTCAAGCAAAAGAAACATCAGCTGGTTCGCGAGGGATTCGATCCGTCCCTCGTGGCCGATCCGCTGTTTTTCAGGGATCCGAAGTCCGGCGCCTATCGTCCGCTCGATGCCGCCAGTCATGCGCGCATCCTGGATGGCTCGATCTGGCTGTAGGCCTGCGGTCCAGTGCCGCGAATCCCGATTTTTCGACGAGTATCGCATTTACCAACGAACGCAAAAGTTCGGCGAACCGCTGAGTTCATTCAGATTTTCGCTCTATCATGGCCGCTTGCGATTTAATGAGAAGGCGAAGGAATCCATGTCGAAAAGGTTAAGGATTATTTCCGCGATGCAGCAGATTGCGCGCGAGCAGCAAGTCAACTTGCCACCGCTCGATGACGATCTGTCGCTTCATGAAACCGGTTTCGATTCGCTCGGCTTTGCCATCCTGGTGGCGCGGCTTGAAGACGATCTCGGCATCGATCCGTTTACCATATCGGAAGACGCCGCCTTCCCCCTCACGATAGGCGACTTCATCGGGGCCTATGAAAATGTCCCCGCGTGAAATCTTCGCGTTGCGTGACTATCTCGGTCCGGAACTGAAGGGCCGAACGATTTCCGATGCGCGCCAGGTGGTGTCGCTGACGAACATTCTTGAGCAGACTTGCCTGGTGGGCCGGCCTGGCCAACTCTCCAGGCGCTCGGTGCTGTTGGCCGTCAGCGATCAGCTGACATCGGCCATCGCGATGATGGAGATCGATGGCGTGGCCCGGCGCATGCTGCTGTGTCCGCCCGATCTCAACCAGGATCATATCAAAGCCTTGATTGAGGATGCCGAAATCGATGCCGTGGTCACCGACCAGCCGGCGCGCTGGGCGGACGCCGAAGTGTATCTGGTGATGGCGGCCCGCGCGCCCGTGCGCAGCGGCGCGAAACCAAAGACCGAGCGGGCGACGGAATGGCTGATGTTGACATCCGGCACCTCGGGCGTGCCGAAAATCGTCGGCCATACCCTGGAGGGACTGACCGGCGCGATTGTCGCGGACGGCCCGGCCCGCGGCCCTCCGCCGGTCTGGGCAACCTTCTATGACACCAGGCGCTACGGCGGCCTTCAGATCCTTCTGCGCGCCATTGTCGGCGGCGGCTCGTTGGTGCTGTCGGAACCCGGCGAGCCAATCGCCGAATATGTCGCGCGCCTGAATGCCAGGGGCGTCACACACATCTCCGGCACGCCGTCGCATTGGCGCAAGCTCCTGATGAGCGGATCGGCCTCGGGCTTTTCGCCGCAATACGTCCGCTTGTCGGGCGAGATTGCCGACCAGGCCGTGCTCGATGGGCTGAGCCGGGCCTTTCCCGCGGCCTCGATCGGGCACGCCTACGCGTCGACCGAGGCAGGCGTGGGCTTTGCCGTGAACGATGGCCTCGAGGGCTTTCCCGCGAGCCTGGTCGGGGTCGACCTTGATGGCGTCGAAATGAAGGTCGAGGACGGATCGCTACGGATCCGCTCGACCCGGACGGCGCATGCCTATGTCGGCCGCGGTGCGGTTGCGTTGTCCGACGCCGATGGATTCGTGGATACCGGCGACATGGTCGAATTGCGCGGAGACAGGTATCACTTCGTCGGCCGGCGCGGCGGCATCATCAATATCGGCGGCCTTAAGGTTCATCCCGAGGAAATCGAGGCCGTCATCAACGGGCATTCCGAAGTGCGGATGTCGCGCGCCAGACCGCGCCGCAGCCCGATCACCGGCTCAATCGTGGTCGCCGATGTCATTCTGGCCGACGGCTCCGATGCGAACCGGAGCGACGAAATCCGGGACGGGATACTGGCGGATTGCCGGGCACAGCTGGCGCCCCACAAGGTGCCTGCAATGATCAAATTCGTATCGTCCCTCGACATCACGGCGGCCGGAAAGCTGGCGCGACAAGATGCATAATGTTGTGGTGACCGGCGGAAGCCGCGGCATTGGTCTTGCGATATCCAGAAGGATTGCGGCGGCCGGCTACAACGTGATCGCGGTGGCGCGGCGCGAAAGCGACGAACTGCGCGAAGCCATGCGCCATACGGTGCAGCGGGGCATCGGCGGTCTTCACTTCAGG
This sequence comes from Bradyrhizobium sp., assembly GCA_036266415.1. Classification (GTDB taxonomy): domain Bacteria; phylum Pseudomonadota; class Alphaproteobacteria; order Rhizobiales; family Xanthobacteraceae; genus Bradyrhizobium. The sequence goes on from DATANB010000155.1 coordinate 10,093, forward strand.
GCCTTCGATCTGAGCGAGACCGACGCCGTCCCGTCTTTTGTCAAAACGCTGCGCGATGAGTTCGGCGCGATTTACGGCCTCGTCAACAATGCCGGGATCGGCACCGAGGGCCTGCTCGCCACCATGCACAATAGAGAGATTGAATCATTGATTCGTCTCAACGTCCTCTCTCCGATCATACTGACAAAATATGTCGTGCGGCACATGATGGCCGATGGCGCCGGCCGTATCATCAACATGTCCTCGATCATCGCAACGACCGGCTATAACGGCCTGTCGGTCTACGGCGCGACCAAGGCGGCGGCATCAGGCTTTACCCGGTCGCTGGCGCGCGAGGTCGGCAAACTCGGGATCACCGTGAACGCGATCGCGCCGGGCTTCGTCGATACCGAACTGACGCAAGGCCTCTCGGAAGCCCAGCGCAAGCGGATCGCCGGCCGCAGCGCGTTGCGCCGGCTGCCCGAGGCCGACGATGTCGCCCGCATGGTGGAATATCTGCTGGGCGACGGTGGCTGCAATATCACCGGCAGCGTGCTGACCATCGACGCCGGCAACACCGCGTAATTGCACTTCATTCCCGCTTGCACGTCGCTGTCGTTTGAGCCGCGCGGTTGATTTCCCTCAAGCATGGCGGGCGCGTTTCCGGCGAAAAAGCCTCTGGAAAAGATGCAACGCGGAACAAGCGATGTCATTTGAACGCGTCTTGCGATGGGCCCTCGTCTCGATCGCGGTTATCGGGTTGGCTGCCGGTATTGCCGCCCAGGCCGACGGCCGGCCGGGCCTTGCCGACTTCCTTTGGACGCTGGCGACCGCGCCTGTGGTGGCGGGACTTGCGATCTCGATCGTGCGCGATTTTCTGGCCGGCCGCTTCGGGGTCGATGCGATCGCGCTGGTGTCGATGAGCGCCGCCCTGGCGCTTGGCCAGCCGCTTGCCGGCGCGGTGGTCGCGCTGATGTATTCCGGCGGCAATGTGCTCGAAGATATCGCCGTTGCCCGCGCCGAGCATGATCTGCGTTCGCTGGTCGATCGCGCGCCGCGCGAGGCCCATCGCCGCATTGACGACCGCATCGAGGAGGTGCCGATATCGGCTGTTGTCGTCGGCGATTGTCTTTTGGTGCGGGCAGGCGAAATCATTCCGGTCGATGGCGTCCTCAACTCGGACGCGGCAACCATCGACGAGTCGGCATTGACAGGCGAGCCGATTTCGGTGGTCAAGGCGCGCGGCGCCGCCATCCTCTCTGGCTCCTTGAACGTCAGCGAGACCTTTGAAATGAAGGTGTCCGCGGCGGCCGGCGAAAGCACCTATGCGGGCATCGTGCGCCTGGTGACCGCGGCGCAGACGGCGAAAGCGCCGTTCGTTCGGCTGGCCGACCGCTATGCCCTTATTTTTTTGCCCGTGACGCTCGCGCTGGCCTTCATCGCCTGGCTGATCTCGGGCGATCTGATCCGCTCTCTCGCCGTGCTGGTGGCGGCGACGCCATGTCCTCTCATTCTGGCGGCTCCTGTTGCCTTCATCGCTGGCGTTGCGCAGGCGGCCCGGCGCGGCATTCTGGTCAAAGGCGGCGGGCCGCTGGAGGCGCTGGCGCGCGCCCACACCGTACTGTTCGACAAGACCGGAACGCTGACGGTTGGCGGCGCGCGGCTGATTTCCGTCGAGGTGGCGCCGGGAGAGTCTGCCGATGAGGTGTTGATGCTAGGGGCCTCGCTCGAGCAGGCGTCGCACCATGTTCTCGCTCACGCCATCGTCCGGGCCGGGGTCGAGAGAGCCTTGAGCCTCAAACTGCCTGAGCAGGTGAGGGAATCTGTGGGCACCGGGCTGCATGGCGTGATCGAGGGGCGGCAGGTGGCTGCGGGTTCGCGCGACATGATCTATGCGGGCACCCATCCCGCCGAATGGGCATCGCGAGCGATAAGGCGCGCCTCCTGGCGTTCGGCGCTCATCGTCTTCGTCGCGGTCGAGGGACGGCCGATCGGCGCATTGCTGCTCGCCGACGAGCTTCGTTCCGACACGCCGCGGGCGATCCGGTTGCTGCGCGAGGCGGGCGTCAAACGCATGGTCATGGTCACCGGCGACCGCTCCGCCTCCGCGCACGCGATTGGCGCGGCCCTCGATCTCGACGCGGTGCTGGCCGAGCGCGTGCCCTCCGACAAGGTCGAGGCCGTGCGTTCCGAACGGCGGCTTCATCCGACCATCATGGTCGGCGACGGCATCAACGACGCGCCGGCGCTGGCATCGGCCGATGTCGGGATCGCGCTAGGCGCCCGCGGCGCCAGCGCCTCATCGGAAGCGGCCGATGTGGTCATTCTCGCCGACCGCCTCGATCGGGTCGGCGAGGCGATCATGATCGCGCAACGGGCGCGGCGGATCGCGATCGAAAGCATTGTCGCGGGGATGGGGCTTTCGACGCTGGCGATGCTGGCGGCAACCCTCGGCTGGCTGATGCCGGTGCCGGCGGCTATCGTTCAGGAGGTGATCGACGTCGCCGTGATCCTTAATGCGCTGCGGGCGCTATCGTCGGGCTATGGCCATGCCGGCGGGCGCATGACGGCCGCGGACGGACGCGATCTGCGTCGCGACCATCTGGCTCTGATCGGCAATCTGGACCGGCTGCGAGGAATCGTCGACGGGCTGGACGATGCTACGGCCGAAAGCGGCGCCCTGTTGATCGCCGAGGCCAACAAACTGGTGCAGGAGCAGGTGGTCGTGCATGAGCGCGACGACGAGGGCAGCGTCTATCCGCGGCTCGCCAGTATTTTGCGGGAGAAGCATAGCCTCTCCGCGATGAGCCGGGCGCACCGCGAGATCCTGCATCTCGCGCGCCTGCTCGGCCGCGTGGTCGAGGACCTGCCGACGGAGAAGGTCGACCGCTACCTTATTCGCGACGCCCAGCGGGTGATCGAGGCGATTGAGACACTGGTGCGCATGCACACGGCCCAGGAGGAAGACATCTATGACGCGGTGGCGCCGCCGACGCCGGCCTGAGCGGGTGGGTTCGCAAACCGGCGTGAGGCGGCTTGGCTCAGACCGCAACCGAATGCCGGGCGGTGGAACAACGCAGGTAGGTGTCGAATACCGCGGCGACGACCCGCGCCAGCGGCAAACCCTCAGGGGCGAGCGATAGCTTCCCGCCTGCGAAAGTGAGAAGGCGATCTTCCTGCATCTGCAGCAATTCGGGAATCTCGTCGGCATACCAATCGCCGGCAAATCCCAAGGCCCGGCCAGCAGCGGCAAGGTCGACCGATCCGCCGCACATGATTCGCTCGATCACGTGGGCGCGAAGCTTGTCCTGCTCACGCAAGGCGTGGCCGCGCGCCACCGGCAATTTTCCCGCCGCCACGGTGCGAGACCATGCCCCGGTTTCGCTGGCGTTCTGGACGTAGCCCTGCGGTGTCCGGCCGATCGACGTCGCACCGACGCCGATCAGCGTTCGGGCAGCGTCGCTGGTGTAGCCCTGGAAGTTGCGATGCAGCCTTCCCGCTGCCGCCGACCTCGCGAGGCTGTCGCCAAGCAGCGCGAAATGGTCGATGCCGATCTGGACATAGCCGCTCGCAACCAGCGTTGCGGCGGCGAGTCGGGCCTGCTCGGCGCGCTCGGGCGCGCCGGGGAGAGTGTCGTCAGCGATCATTCGCTGGTTCTTTGCGACCCATGGCACATGGGCGTAGCCAAACAGCGCGATTCGATCTGGCTTCATCGCGGCGCATTGTTCGACGGTCCGGCAAAGCGCCGCCGCGGTTTGATGGGGCAGCCCATAGATCAGGTCGAAATTGATGTTCGGCACGCCGGCGGCGCGAAGACCCCTCGTCGCGCGCTCGACCATTTCCGGCGGCTGGATCCGGTTGATGGCACCCTGTACCTTCGGGTCGAATTCCTGCACCCCGAAACTGGCGCGGTTGAAGTGCAGCGCCCCGATCTGTTGAATCATCGAATCGGCAAGCGTACGGGGATCGCTCTCGATCGCAATTTCGGCATCGGGCGTCAGCTCAAAACGCATCCGAAGACGCGCCATGACGGCGGCGAGGTCCTCGGGTTCGAGAACCGTCGGCGTACCGCCGCCGAAATGCAGGTGCGAGACCGGCAACCGCTCCGGGAGCGCGTCGGCGATCAGGTCTATTTCCTGCAAAAGATTTTGAACATAGGTGGCGACGGGCGAATAGCGCGCGGCCAGCTTCATGTTGCAGCCGCAATACCAGCATTGCTGCTTGCAGAACGGCACGTGCAGATAGAGCGAGATCGGCTCGTCAGGGTCGAGCCCGGCGAGCCATTCGCGATAGGTGTCTGCCGGAAAGTGGGTCGAGAAATGCGGCGCGGTGGGATAGCTGGTGTACCGCGGCACGTTGACCTTGGCATATTTTTCGAAGGCGGAGGGCATCGCAATGTCTTTCAGATCGGCCGCGGGCCGCGCTCGAATTCCCGGCCGGTCAGTTGTTCTTCGCCCCCTCGCGGATCCACGCCCGAATGGCATCGCGATCGCAGGTCGACAGCTTTTTCTTGCCCAGCGGCATGTGGGTTTCGGGAGCGCCGCGCCAGTCCAGCAGCCACATCAGATTGCTGCTTTCGGGGTCGCCGGGGATGACCATCTTGCCCGACTTGGTGCCCCTCATCACTCCTTCATAGGAGCTCAGATCAAGCCCGCTCTTTTCGTTTCCCTGTCCCCCGGGTTGGTGGCAGCTGAAACAACGCCCGACAAAGATCGGCATCACGTCTTCGGCAAAACTGGCCTTTGCCGGGGCTGCGCACAATTGACCTGACGCGCTTATGATCTCCTCGCCGATTGTGCCTCCGATCGCCAGAAGGATCGCCCCTCCCAGAACTAACAGTCGCCGCCTCATGTAAATGTCCTTCTTTTCCCTAAGTATTCCGCCCAGTCTAGACGATCATGGTAGCGAAATCAGTATAAGTTCTACACATGCGTCCGACATTGACCCAAGTCAAATATTAACCCGGGGCGACACGGCCAAGGACGCGATTGCCGCGCAAGCGGCAGGACCTGCAGCGCGAGGCTCCAGAACACGGATATTGCCCGGCGTAACAGACGCGCTTTGTCGCAGCCGCGATCCATTTTTCGATTTTTGATCTAGCTCAAGGAGCTCGCAGCGAAAATCCTTAGGTTAAATTCTATTGATACAGACCGGATCCCGCGGATGACCGCCTTTCGAAACCGCGCAACTTGGAAATTGTTCGAGGCTAATCGCTTGACTGAGCCTGATATCTGGTATGTTTCCTATCGCTCGAACATAACGCCGAAACGCGAAAACGGTGGGCGCAGGTTCGTCCGCGCCACCCGCAAGTTCAAGGCGGAGGCCGATGCGAAGCAATTCGCCCAGGAGATCATCGAGAGCGGCTGGAGCGCGATTGCCGGGACCCTGAATCCCCATGCGCCGAAGAAGACGGTAGCATCCACGGAAATCCTCGACTGGATTGCCAGCAAAACCTGAGCAAATACGCCGGGCGGCTGATGCCCATTTGTGTGAATTGGGCAGTGATCGTCGATCCGTTGCACTGCGTTCATCCGCCGGTCACCTTGCCGCATCAAAAGAAGTCGCTACGCTCATGACGCTTGAATAGCCGGACCATTTCGAGCAACCATGTTGATCGAGATCAATTCTTTCGTGCGAGAACTCGCATAGGTTTTTTCAAGTTCGTTCCCACAACGGAGATGTAAAGATGAATTTTAAAGTCCTTGGAGCTGTTGTCGCGGTATTGGCAGTTGGCGGAGCGCTGACGATCGCCGTTCCCAGGCCGGCGGCCGCATTGCCGGCGTACGCTGCCTCAACCGGGAAAGCCTGCGGTGCGTGCCATACCAATCCGGCCGGCGGCGGTCCCCGCAATGCCTTTGGTGACGCCTTTGCGGCCAACGGCCACAAGCTGCCGGGCAAGAAATAAATCTCAGATTTCACAGACAAGAGAGGGATTTGCGCAGTGTGAGTCCCTTAATCTGCGCCAGCGTTTTCACGCTCCGATGGTGAATTCGGATCATTGCACCAACAGGTGCTCCAGCAGGGTGGGATGGGATGCAAGGATCAATCGACGCAACTCCTCTGAACGGGTGCGTAGCGGGCGTCCAGGTTCTTCTCCGAAAGATCATGAGTGCTTGCTTTCGCCGCCCGTCCTTGGCCGCGGCGGGAGCCATTGCCGGCCTGTTTCTCGCCGGAGCCTGTTTCGACTGCGCGTTCGCGCAACCCAGAGTAAATTCCGAAGACGGTCCGGAGCTGCGAACCCTGTCTGCGAACTCGCAGGATATCGCCGAAGGCAAGCGCATCGTGGAATCTGCCTGCGCCGGCTGTCATGGCGCGAATGGCGTCAGTGAAGGTCCCGGCGTGCCACACCTTGCCGGTCAGCGCCCGGCTTACCTGTACCTAGAGCTGAAGGCCTACCAGGCCGGCGTTCGCGGTGAAAGCGCGATGAACGACGTAGTCAGGCCGCTAAGTGACGATGCGCTGTTCAAGGCAGCCGCCTACTTTGCGAGCCTGGACCCGCCGCAAAACAGCGCTGCGAATAATGCAAGCGTTGCCGCACCCGATCCGGTTCAACTCGGCAAGACCGCGGCGGCTGGTTGCGCGGGGTGCCATGGCGAGGGCGGAATCAGCAAGACTCCGGGCATGCCCAGCCTGGTCGGAATGGATCCGAAATACCTTGTCGCCGCGATGAAGGCCTACAAGAGCGGGCAGCGCAAGAACGACACGATGAAGGCGATGCTGGCAAGCGTCACCGATGCAAGCATCAACAACATCGCGCTCTATTATGGCTTGCAAAAGCCCGCGCGGGCCCAGACTCCGGCTGCCGGCGACAAGGCCGCCGGCGAGACTGCGTCAGCCTCCTGCGCGGGATGCCACGGGGCGGATGGCGTGAGCACAACTCCCGCGACGCCGAGCCTGGCCGGACAGGATGCGACATATCTCGCGAGCGCGCTGCAGGGTTACAAGCAGGCGACCCGCAGCGATGAAACCATGAAAGGCTTGGCGGCATCGCTCGACGACAGCGGCGTCAAGAACGTCGCGGCCTTCTATGCCGGGCTTGAGCCGAAGCCGCCGAACGTGCGCAAGCCTCTGAGCGCGGAGGAGTGGGCGCAGAGATGCGATCGTTGTCACGGCGTTAACGGCAACAGCGTGGATCCACGGTTGCCGGCCCTGGCGGGGCAACGGCTGGACTATCTGGAAAAGGTTTTGCAGGCCTATCGCACCGGCGCGCGCAAAAGCCCCCAGATGGCGGCAATGTCCGACGTGCTGACGGATCAGGATATCGGCAACGTTGCGGCCTACTACACGCGCCAGAAGGCGCGCGGCTTGGTCTTTGTGATATTGCCGTCCAAACCGGGCACCAAATGAGCAGGACAGCAAGTCATTACGGCTTTGGCGCGCTTCTTCATGCCGCGGGCGACCGTCGCCCCCGCATTATATGGCCCGCAAGAATCAGGGGAATAGATCATGTCTGAGCAGCCACCACTCCACCGGCTTTATCGTCACTATTCGGAGCTGCCATATAGCCAGCGCGTCTTGTATACGATGACGCTGCTGGTGCTCGGGCTGGGCTACATGTTTGCCCTGATCTATGTGTTTCACACCTACGCCGGCCGGGGCAGCGGCAACAAGATGATGCTCTCATACGAGGATCTCGTCGTCGCATACAGCGGCAGCGGGCATGGCTCGCGCCTCGAATCGGCATTGCAAGGACCGATGTCGAACATGCTGCCGTCCGATGAAACCAAGGCCATCATCGCCTGGGTGCAACAAGGTTCGGACCGCGCGGCCTACGACAAGACCATCAAGCCAATTCTGGACAAACGCTGCATGGGTTGCCATGACGGCAGTAACCCGCATCTTCCGAATTTGAGCAATTACGACAATATCCAGAAGGTGACGGAGCAGGATACCGGAACGGATGTCTTCACGCTGGTTCGCGTGTCGCATATTCATCTGTTCGGGCTGACCTTCATCTTCTTCATCATGGGCCTGATGTTCACCCACGCCTATGTGCGGCCGGTCTGGCTGAAATGTTTGATCGTCGCGCTTCCCTATTGCGCCATCGTCATGGATGTCAGCTCGTGGTATTTCACCAAGCTGTTTCATCCGTTCGCCTGGGTCGTATTGTTCGCAGGCGCCTTGATGGGTGGATGCTTTGCCTTCATGTGGCTGGTCACCATGTATCAACTCTGGTTCTCGCGGCCGCCTGCAATGGTTGCCGGAAGAATAGGCGGCGATACGGCGATCATCGGCTGACGCGCCGAGCCGCAAGCCTCTTGGCAGCAGCCATCACGTGGATCAATTAAGTCCGGACCTAGCCCTAAGGTCCGGAAAAGTGATTTCCCGGGTAGCAGTCGCTGTTCGCCGCCGGCTTCGCGTGGTGCGCTGTTCGGTCGCATGGGTGAGACGCGATCCGATGTATGCGGTTGCGGACTCCGGCGATGGCTCCGCCACCGCGCCATCCTTATTGCAGGTGTTTTTTGCTTCATTGGCCGAGCAAGGCGCTCAGCATCCGATGGATTCGGACGAATCTGAAAAAAGCCGGCGGCATTTCGCCTCTTCGGTCGAAAAGTTCGGAGTGTGACTTTTTAGCAATATCACGCGCCGAGGCCGGGGCTCACAGTCGCTCACAATCTGGTGATGAAATTGCCGACGGTTGAGCGCAGGGGCGTTTTTGATGAGCAGGTCAAGCGGTTTTCACGGATACCTCGACAGGGGCGCGCAATATGCAAGCGCATGCTATGCGCGGCCGCTGGCCAAGCTTCTCTCGCTGCTGAAGTCGGTATTGGTGGGTGGCGCGGTGCTGGGGCTTATTCAGCCCGCCTTCGCCGTCGGTGACCTCTCCTTTGGCCAGGATTCCTCGAGTCAGGTGTTCTTCCCGAAATCGGGCCAGGGCATCTATGCCGCGCTGCTCGATCTCGACGGAGTCAAGGCCAAGCCCGCGGCTGCCCAGCGCGGCGATGACGTGCTTGCCGCGCTCGAAGGCTTTGCCCGGACCGTCGCTGCGGAATCGAAGGCCCCGGTCCAGAAGGTGGCGGCGTCCCGGCTGGACGACGCGGTCTATGCCGAACTCACTGATTTCGCCAAGCGTGTCGGCGTCAAGCCGACAGTCTCACAACAGCCGCGCGTGAAACTTGCCCAGGCCGACAACGCGGTCGATGCGCTGAAGGATTTCCTTCGCGGCAACGGAACGCCCGCGCCTGTAGCGCCGCCGCCGCCCGCGGCAAGGCCTGCCGGCCCGGTCGTTGAGGCGCACTTCGTCGGCGAGAAGGTCTGCGCGACCTGTCACGCCGGCCACGCCGAATCGTTCTCGAGGACCCTGATGGGACGCATCGGCAAGACCCAGCCCGGCAAGTTCGCTTGCGAGAACTGCCACGGCCCGGGTTCGCAGCACGTGAAATTGGGCGGCGGCCGCGGCGTCGGTGGCATCATTTCATTCCGCGCCGAGGACCTGTCGCGCAGCGTTTCGGAAAACAATGCGATTTGCCTCGCCTGCCATGAAAGGGGCGACCGCACCTACTGGTCGGGCAGCACCCACGAAGTCCGCAACGTGGCCTGCACCAATTGCCACACCGTCATGCGCAGCGTGTCGGCAAAATTCCAGCTCAAGACGGTGTACGAGCCCGAGACCTGCTTCCAGTGCCACAAGGACAAACGTGCGCAAATGGCGCGCTCGGCCCACATGCCGATCCGCGAAGGCAAGATGGTTTGCAGCGACTGCCACAACCCGCACGGCACCGCCAATGAAAGTCTGCTGAAGACCGCGACGATCAACGACACCTGCTACAAGTGTCATGCCGAAAAGCGCGGACCGTTCCTGTTCGAGCACACGCCGGTTCGGGTGAACTGCCTGAACTGTCACGAAGCCCACGGCTCGATCAACGAGTTCATGCTGAAGGTTTCGCGCCCACGCCTCTGCGCGGAGTGCCACGGCTTTGGACATGCTTTGACCGCCGGGCCGAACAGTTACCAGATCATGGGACGTGCCTGTAACAACTGTCACACTCAGGTTCATGGCACCAATAGCCCGTCAGGAGCGCTCCTCCACCGGTAAAACTGATCATCATGAACGAACTTGCTGACAACGTTTGAGCCGAAACTAACTGCCCATTGGGGGGCTAAAATGAAATCGCGATCTGGCGTACTTCTATCATGTGCAACTGGGGCCTTATTGCTCGGCATGGCGCCGGTGATGCCTGGCGCGCTGGCGGCCGACGCCGATATCCCGGTCAAGGCCGCGGCCCCAATCGAAGCCCCCTGGTGGACGCATGGTTTTGTCGAAATCGGTGGCCGCGGTTTCCTCAACGATCCGACCTATGGCGGGCACATCTTTCAGGGCCAGGGCAGTCTGGCAAAGTTCTACGAATACCGGGATCTGAGGCCGGGGCCGACCGGCGACTTCTTTGTTGCCGCCGGCAGCAAGGATGGCCTCTATGAAATCGACGCCTGGGGCAAGAACGTCGGCTACCGGGATCAGCGTTACGACGCCTATGTGTCAAAGGCCGGCGAGCAATACTTCAACTTCATGTGGGACGAGACGCCCCACGTCTACAGCACCAGCGCCAGCACCTTGTTCAATACCAACGGCAACGCACTGACGCTGATCAATCCGAATATCGGCGCCCAGTTGTTTGCTGCGGGAGTCGCTGGTTTTCCAACAATTCCAAACGCCGGCATTCCTGCCAAAACCAACGCGATCAGCACCATCATCAACCAGAATGTTGTCCCGACCAATGTCGGGATCCGGCGCGACACGGCGTCCGTGGATTATCGCTACACGCCGACCGATAACTGGGACATCCGGGCCAATTACTCCAACATGCACCGGACCGGAAGCCAGGTCGACGGCGTGCTTTTCACGAACACGAATAACGGTTCTCGTGTCGACGTCGCCAAACCGGTCTCCGATACGACTCAGAACTTTGGCGTGAACGGCGAGTACATTGGCACGTCGGCCTGGGGGCAGAAGTTCAACGCGATGGTCGGGTATAATGGCTCGGTCTATCAGGACGATTTCAACAACTATACCGTGCAGAATCCATTTTGTTCCGGCGTCATTTGTGCCGGCAACGGAAACCCAACCGCTCCGCTTGCGATGATGTCGACGCCGCCCAACAACCAGATGAACGGCGTCACCGGCACCCTCGGCGCGGATTTGCCGCTCAACAGCCGGTACATGGGAACGATAGCCTATAGCGGGATGCGGCAGAACGATGCGTTCCTGCCGTTTTCCATCAACGGAGCAGTAGGTGGCGCGCCTCTCCTCGTGAACGGGCTGCCGGCTAATCAGCTTTCGTCCATTCCGCAGGTCGTCCGGACCCAAGGCGGGGTCGGGGTGACAAGCCTGGACGGGTCGATCAATACGCTGTTGGTCAACAACGTCGTCACCACCCAGGTCACTTCAGATCTGAAAACGAAACTGAGCTATCGCTATTACGACTACAGCAACCAGACACCGGAGCTGCATATCGCCGACTGGATCATCGCCGATGCCGCATCGGCCCTCTTAACTCACCCGGTTTATACGCCGGTGAATTCCCTGTCGCTCGGCTACATCAAGCAGAATGCCGGCGCCGAGGCGACCTGGCGGCCGGTCAATTCGGTGAATATCGGCGGCGCCTATGGCTTTGAGCACTACGACTGGACCCGGGCCGACGCCAGTTCCACGACGGAAAACTCCGGCAAGGTTTATGCCGACTGGAAGCCCACCTCATGGATTACGACGCGTGCGAGCGCCTTCTTCTCGGAGCGACGCGCCGGTGTCTATGACTACCTCGGCAATGTCGGCATTTTCCAGTGGCCGGCTCCATCCGCGGCGGCTTCGATTACGCATCCCAGTGGCGATAATTATTCGGCCTACTATCGGCAATTCTACCTCGATGACCGCGACCGTGCCCAGGGCAAGTTTGCCGTCGACGTCAAGGTGCTGAACAATCTGACGGTCACGCCGACCCTGAATGTGAAGAACGATACCTACATCTTTGGACAGAACCAGGTAGGCGTCACCAGCGACCGATCCTACGCGGCCGGTGTCGAGACGGCCTATGCCGCCACGCCCGACGCGATATTCCTGTTTTCCTACATGAACGAACAACGCAGCCAGAACGTCCTTACGTCCAACACGCAGCTTGCTCCGCAATCGGCAACCTTGGCATATAGCTGCCCCACTCCGACCACATGCCAACTTAGCGCCACGTCTGTTCGCGATAACGTGAACACCTTTATCATTGGCCTGAATTACGCGGTGATACCGCAAAAATTCGACTTGCACCTGGGCTACACGCTGTCGATGTCGACCAACAGCCAGCCTCTTTTCTTCTCTAACGGCACCGGACCGGCATCGGGTGGCTTCCCGTCAATCGTCGGCGGCGCCAACAATCCAGGCCAGTTCCCGAATGTCAACGCCACGTTCCAGCGGGTAGACTTGACCGGAAAATACATCGTCGACAGGGATTTCGTCACCAGTCTTGGTTTCAAGGGCGAGGTCGCTCTCAAGCTCCGCTACGCCTGGGAGCGCAACAGCGTGACCAACTGGAATAACGACACGATGCAGCCTTACATGTACACCGCGATGATGAACCAGCCCCAGGCCGCCTACGTTCAGTGGATGGCCGGCAACAATCCGAACTATAATGTCCATCTGCTCGGGGGTACCGTCAGCTTTGCCTGGTAATCCTCGGCAACTGGACAGGATGGTATAAAAGTTCCACCTGGACGGCGCGCCGGTTGACCGGCGCGCCGTCGTCGTTTGATCGACGCCTGATATATGTCAAAGTTGGCCCCGGCCACCTTGGTATCAGGACGAAATGCTGGTTTGGTGTAACAAGGCGGCTCATGCGGCGCCTGGTAAGTAACTAGATGATTCTCTGGCCAATTTTCGCGTTGATGACGCTTGCGGCGGTGCTCGCGGTCTGGTGGCCGCTGGCAGGGCGTCAGAAGGCTGTCCGCTCGGGAAGCGATGTCGCCGTCTATCGCGACCAGCTCGACGAGATCGGCCGCGACGAGGCCGCGAGCCTGATTGGCAGCGCGGAGGCCGAGGCCGCGCGGGTCGAAGTATCGCGCCGCCTGATCGCGGCCGCGGAGAGCGCCAAAGCCGCAAGCGCCGCTGCCGCGCCCGATCAGGCCGCCCGCTATCGCTGGGTCACGCTCGCCGCCGCGATCGTACTGCTCCCTCTCGGCGCAGGCATTATTTATCTCTCGCTGGGATCGCCGAACCTCGTCCCCGTTTCGATCAGCGCCGAAGCCGGCGGCCAACAGCTTCCGGAGGGGATCGAGCAGACCATCGCGGAGGTCGAAAAATATCTCGAGGCCAATCCCGGCAACGGGCGCGGCTGGGAATTGCTGGCGCCGGTCTATCTCCGTCTCGGGCGCTTCGATGATGCCGTCACGGCGCGACGCAACGCGCTGCAGATCTTCGGTCCGGACGCCACGCGGTTGGGAGATCTCGGCGAGGCCATCGTGATGGCTGCCAACGGCGCGGTAACGCCTGAGGCAAAAAGCCTGTTCGAGCGCGCCAACGCTGCCGATCCCGAGGACGTGATGGCGCAGTATTATCTCGGCCTCAGCGCCAAGCAGGAGGGCCGCCGGGACGAGGCGCTGAAGCGGTGGAATGCGCTGGCGTCGGGAGCCCGCCAGGGCGCCGAGTGGCTGCCAATGGTCAAGAACGCCATCGCCCGGATCGATGAGAAGGGGCCGGCCTTCGTCGCTCCGCCGGCGGCGACCGCGGCGGCTGCCCCGGAACATAATGGCTCCGTTGAGGCGATGGTCGAGCGCCTCGCTGAACGTCTGAAGAAGGACGGCTCCGACGTCCAGGGCTGGGTGCAGCTCGTGCGCTCCTATCGCGTGTTGGGAAAGCCGGACAAGGCCAGCGCGGCCGTCGCCGATGCGCATATCGCGCTCGCCGGCAACCAGGAAGCCCTGCAGCGCCTGGACCAGGGTCTTGGGGAGCTCGAAGCCGGGGCTGCCCCGGGCGCATCCGCGCCCGGCGCCGCGGCGCCCGGACCGGCTTCCTCGGCAGTAGCGGTCACGCCGCGCGGCCCGAACGCGAACCAGGTCGCCGCCGCCGCGCAGATGGCGCCGGCCGAGCGCAATGGAATGATCGAGGGCATGGTCGCGCGCCTTGCCCAGCGCATGGCCGAGAACGGCTCCGACGTCGATGGATGGCTTCGCCTGATCAAGGCCTATTCCGTGCTCGGCGAGCGTGAAAAGGCGCTGGCGGCCGCCGCCAATGCGCGCAGCGCACTGGCCGGCAACAGCGACAATCTGCGCCGCATCGGCGAACTGGCGAAAGAGCTGGGATTGGAAGGTTCATGACACGAAAACAACGGCGTCTCATCTTGATCGGCTCGAGTCTGGGCGTGCTCGCCTTCGCGGTTGCGCTGATCCTCACTTCGCTGCGGGAGTCGATCGTGTTTTTCAACTCGCCGACCGATATCGCCGATAACAAGGCCGCGCCGGGCAAGCGCGTCCGCCTCGGCGGCATGGTGAAGATGGGCAGCCTTCAGCGCGGCGACAATCTGCAGCTGCGCTTCGAGGTCACCGACGGCAACAAGGATATCCCGGTCAGCTACCGGGGCATCGTGCCCGACCTGTTCCGCGAAGGGCAGGGCGTCATCGCCGAGGGACACGTCGAGCCCGGCGGCACGTTCCAGGCCGATACCGTGCTCGCCAAGCACGACGAAAATTACATGCCGCGCGAGATTGTCGATACCCTGAAGAAACAGGGGCACTGGCAAGAGACCGCGGCGCCGGTCAAGCAAAGCGCAAGGTGAACCAGGAGCCGTCGCCATGATCGCCGAACTCGGTCACTACGCGCTGGTGCTGGCGCTCGCACTCGGGCTGATCCAGTCATGGTCGCCCCTCATCGGCGCGCGCAAGGGCGATGTCGCGCTGATGAAACTCGCCGATTCCACCGCGCTGGCGCAATTCGTCTTTGTTGCCCTGGCCTTTGGCGCGCTCACCGTCTGCTACGTGACGTCGGACTTCTCGGTTGCCAATGTCTACGAGAATTCGCATTCGCAGATGCCGCTGATCTACAAGTTCACCAGCGTTTGGGGCAACCACGAAGGCTCGATGCTGCTGTGGGTGCTGATCCTGGCCATCTTCGGCGCGCTGGTTGCATTGTTCGGCGTCAACCTGCCATCGACGCTGAAGGCCAACGTGCTGGCGGTGCAGTCCTGGGTCGCGTCCGCCTTCTATCTTTTCATCCTGTTCACCTCGAACCCGTTCCGGCGGCTCGCCGAGGTGCCGGCCGAGGGCCGCGATCTCAATCCGATCCTGCAGGATTTCGGTCTCGCGGTGCATCCGCCGATGCTTTATCTCGGATATGTCGGCTTCTCCATCGCGTTCTCCTTTGCGGTAGCGGCCCTGATCGAAGGCCGCATCGACGCGGCGTGGGCGCGCTGGGTGCGGCCATGGACGCTGCTCGCCTGGATGTGCCTGACGCTCGGCATCGCGATGGGCTCCTACTGGGCCTATTACGAACTCGGCTGGGGCGGCTGGTGGTTCTGGGACCCGGTGGAGAATGCCTCGCTGATGCCCTGGATCGCCGGCACCGCGCTGCTGCATTCGGCCGTGGTGATGGAAAAACGCAATTCGCTCAAGGTGTGGACCATCCTGCTGGCAATCCTCACCTTCTCGCTGTCGCTGATCGGCACGTTCCTGGTGCGCTCGGGGGTGTTGACGTCGGTTCACACCTTCTCGACCGATCCGGCGCGCGGCCTGTTCATCCTCGTGATCCTGGTGGTGTTTATCGGCGGCAGTCTCGCGCTGTTTGCCTGGCGCGCGCCGCTGCTCAAGCAGGGCGGCCTGTTTGCGCCGATCTCGCGCGAGAGCGCGCTGGTGTTCAACAACCTGTTTCTCGCCACCGCCTGCGCCACCGTGTTCGTCGGCACGCTCTATCCGCTGGTGCTCGAGATGATAACCGGCGACAAGATCTCGGTCGGCGCGCCGTTCTTCAATCTCACCTTCGGACCGCTGTTCGTGCCGCTATTGGTGGCGGTGCCGTTCGGGCCGCTGCTGGCATGGAAGCGCGGCGATCTCTACGGGGTCGCGCAGCGCCTGCTGGCGGCATGCGCGGTGGCGATGGTCGGGCTCGCCGCCACCTACGCATTCAACGGCACCCAGGCCGTGCTTGTGCCGTTCGGAATTGGGCTTGCGCTTTTCGTGATGGCCGGCGCCCTCACCGATCTTGCGGAACGCGTCGACCTGCGCAGCCTGTCGCTCGAGACGATCGCACAGCGCGCGGCGGGACTGCCGCGCTCGGCGTGGGGAACGGCGGTGGCGCATTTCGCGCTCGGCATCACTCTGCTCGGCATTGTCAGCGCAAGCACCTGGGGCAGCGAGCGCATCATCGCGCTGAAACCGACGCAGACGGTCTCCATCAGCGGCTATGATTTAAGTTTCGACGGCATGGTGAGCCGGGACGGATCGAACTACCGCGAGATCGCCGCGCACTTCACGGTGCGCAAGGGCGGCTCCGTGATCGGCGTCATGGAGCCGTCGAAACGCACCTTCCCGTCACGCGACGGCATGTCGACCACCGAGGCGGCGTTGCTGACGCGCGGCGTCAGCCAGCTTTATTTATCGCTCGGCGACAACAACGCCGACGGATCGATCGCGGTGCGGCTCTACCATAAGCCGCTGGTGCTGCTGATCTGGCTCGGGGCGCTGGTGATGGCGCTGGGCGGGGCGCTGTCGTTATCGGACCGCAGATTGCGGATCGGCGCGCCGAAGCCGGCGTCGAGAATTGTGGCGCAGCCGGCGGAGTAGGGACATCGAATGGTATGGAGCGTTCGGTTTCTTCTGGTGGCGTTGGCGCTTCTCGGCGCAACGCCGCTGTCTGCGGTCCAGGTGGACGAGATCCTCCCCAACCCGGCGCTGGAGGCTCGCGCCCGCGTGATCTCGCAGGACCTGCGCTGCATGGTGTGCCAGAACCAGTCGATCGACGATTCCGAGGCGCCGCTGGCGCGCGATTTGCGGCTCCTGGTGCGGGAGCGGCTCACGGCCGGCGACAGCGATACCCAGGTGGTCGATTACCTCGTGGCCCGCTATGGCGAGTTCGTCCTGCTGAGGCCCCGGATGAGCTGGCATACGGCGATCCTGTGGGGGGCGCCGCTGACAATCCTGATCATAGGGCTGTTTGCGATCGGTTTTTCGGTCCTGCGCCGGTCCGCCGGAGCGGCACTCCCCGAGGTGGCGCCGCTCAGCGAAGCCGAACGGGGCAAGCTGAACGCCATCGAGCGGTCCCAACTGGACGGCGCCTAGGCGGGAACCTGATGCCCTGATCTGGATCAAGGTAATGGCCGGGGACACCGGCTCTAATACACCGACTTGGCGGTGGCAACGGCTTGTAAAGGGATACCGAGGGGGCGAAAGCATGGACTACAACGTTTTTTTCGATCGGGCTTTGGGCCAGCTTCACGACGAGCGGCGCTACCGGGTTTTTGCCGATCTCGAGCGCCTGGCGGGCAGATTTCCGCATGCGATCTGGCATTCGCCGGATGGCCCGCGTGACGTCGTGATCTGGTGCTCGAATGATTACCTCGGCATGGCCCAGCATCCGAAAGTGGTGGGCGCGATGGTCGAGACCGCCGCGCGCATGGGCACCGGGGCAGGCGGCACGCGCAATATCGCCGGCACCAATCATCCGCTGATCGAGCTGGAGCGCGAACTGGCGCAGCTGCACGGCAAGCAGGCGGCGCTGGTGTTCACCTCGGGCTATGTCTCGAACGAGACCGGCATTTCCACGATTGCAAAACTGCTGCCGAATTGCCTGCTGCTCTCGGATGCCCTCAACCATAATTCCATGATCGAGGGCGTGCGCAAATCCGGCACCGAAAAGCAGGTCTGGCGCCACAATGACACCGAGCACCTCGAGCAATTGCTGCGCGCCGCCGGCCCCGGCCGGCCGAAGCTGATCCTGTGCGAAAGCCTGTACTCGATGGACGGCGACGTCGCGCCGCTGCACCGCATCTGCGATCTCGCCGAGCGCTACGGGGCCTTGACCTATGTCGATGAGGTCCACGCCGTCGGCATGTATGGACCACATGGCGGCGGGGTCTCCGAACGGGACGGCGTCGCGGCGCGAATCGATGTCATCGAGGGCACGCTGGCGAAAGCGTTCGGCTGCCTTGGGGGCTATATCGCGGCGAACGCCAATCTCGTCGACGCCGTGCGCTCCTATGCACCGGGCTTTATCTTTACGACCGCGCTGCCGCCGGCGGTTTGCGCGGCGGCGACCGCCGCCATCCGGCATCTGAAGTCGTCGCAGTGGGAGCGCGACCGCCATCAGGACCGTGCCGCCCGCCTGAAAGTCGTGCTCAACGCCGCGGGGCTTCCGGTAATGCCGAGCGATACGCACATCGTGCCGCTGCATGTCGGCGACCCCGAGAAATGCAAGATGGCGTGCGATCTCCTGCTATCGGAATACGGCATCTATATCCAGCCCATCAATTATCCGACGGTGCCGCGCGGCATGGAACGGCTGCGGATCACGCCCTCGCCCTATCACGACGATGCGTTGATCGATCGCCTCGCCGAGGCCCTGGTGGAGGTCTGGGACCGGCTGAAACTGCCCCGGCTGACCCGAATCCTGGCCGCGGAATAGGTCCTGCGCCGCCGTTTCAAGACCGCGCCGCATTGCTGGGCGGCACTGACGCCGAACGTGCGCGGCGGCCTGCCGGATTACCCCTACCGAGGTAGGGATGGGCTCGCCATGTTGAATATTTCCGACTGTTGCCCGAATGGGACACGTTTGGCTGCCATCGGAGCCTAAAGTTCCCTCCAGCAATTTAATCCTGACGATATTTGAGAGGGGCGAAATCATGAAACGAACGTTGATCGCAAGCGCGGCTTTCGCCTCACTGCTCGCTGCAACAAGCGCATATGCTGCGGATATTCCCCTGAAAGCTCCTGCTCCGGTGGTGGCAGTGTATGACTGGACCGGACTCTATATCGGCACCAACCTCGGCTACAGTTGGGGCCGCGGCAGCACCGATGGCACCGCGACGGGAACGCAGACTGTTGTCAGCAATCTGGCGCCCACCACTGTGACGCCAGTCTCGGGATTGTTGTCGGGCCGCGCGGACGTCAACGGCTTCATCGGTGGTGGCCAGTTGGGCTACAACTGGCAGCAAGCAGCCTGGGTGTTCGGCCTTGAAGGCGACATTCAGTTCAGCAACGAGCGCGGGTCCGGTGCCGTCATTTGTAGCCTTGGCGCGACAGTATGTCCCACGTTTACCAGGGATTACAAGCTGGACTGGTTCGGCACCGCGCGAGGGCGCATTGGATACCTTCCGGCTGAACGTATTTTGCTCTATGCAACGGGCGGCCTGGCCTATGGCGACTTCAGTGGTTCCGCATTGATGACCGCGGCGGGAACGACGGCGCTGGACCTCGGCAGCTGGTCCCGGATCAACGTCGGCTGGACCGTCGGCGCGGGCGTCGAGGCGGCGCTTGGCAGCAACTGGTCGGTCAAGTTTGAATATCTCTACATGGATCTTGGCAACGTGGGTGGCAGCTCCGCTACTAACATCATCACTGCATCTACGGTGCGCGGTGTCACTACGACCACAAATCTCGCCTACGTATTCAACACGAAATTTACCGACAACATCGTGCGGGTAGGGCTGAACTACAAGTTCGGCGGCCCGAGTGCGATCGTCGCAAGGTATTGATCTCGATAGCCTCATCGAACCTGGAGACCTGGCCGCCCTGCCATTTGGTGCTGGCGGCCGTTGTCCTGACAGCAGCATGTCAACCTGATTTCATTTCGTCAGCCGGTCCAGTTCGATGCCGGCAACGAGATATTGCAGGGTGTGAATGTTGCACACCTCGCGGGCGCGCAGCATCGGCGGTCGGGCTTGTTCGCCCTTGCCCTTCGCCAGGGCGTCCTCGCCGGCGAAGAGTGACAGGTTGCATTCACGGCCGCGTCCCATCGCGCCATGGCTCGACGCCGCCGAGACATCCTCAAGCCGTATCTGGCCCAGGAAAAACGCAATCAGCGTTCCCGGCCATTGCTTCAGGTTGATCTTACCGGCAAGGCCTTCGAGCTGTTCGGCATCGTTGCCGCCCGCCCTCGCATTGGCGATGTGCAGCCAGGCGGCCTGGTAGGGAAGCCACAATACATCGTCGGCCCGCGAGCTTGCCCCGAGCGCGAGCGCCTTGTCGAAATCGGCGGCGGCGGCATCATAACGCGCGGCCAGGAATTCGGTGTAACCGCGCTCGTTGTAAATATCCCAGGCGTCAAGTCCGGCATCGCTGATATCGCTGGCGAGGGCCGCCGTGCAGTCCGCGATCGCCTCGCCATAGGCGCCCTTGGCGCGCTGGCTGGTCGCCCGCTGCACCAGGGTGGAGGGCGAGTTGTTGAGCTTCAATGCCGCGCTGAAATCGGCGATCGCGGAATCGTATTGCTGGTTCATGTGATAGTCTTGCCCGCGCTCGAGGAGAACGCCTGCGTCATTGGCCTTCAGGCTGAGCGCCGCGGAGAAGTCGGCGATCGCGTTGTCGCGCAGACGGTGCCCCTCGTCACGTCGCGCGAAGGCGTCGGCAATCAGGCTCTTGGCCGAGTACTCGCGTGCACGACCCTTGCGGGCGCTGAACTGATCGTCGGCCGAAAGATCGCCGGAGGCCAGCGCCTGGGTGAATAGCTGGATGGCTTCGTCACCGGCGGCCGCATTCGCGGCCTTCAGATCGGCGACGCCGGCGGCCTCCAGGTGTGTGAAAAACAGGACCAGGCAAATAGCCGCGAAAATCAATCTAGTCATCATAACTCCATTTCACCGGGTGACATTTCCCGCGCAGGCCGAACAATTGCTGTTGCCACCGACGGCCGCGGGGTTATTGATCTAGCGCAAATGCCCGGCATCGACCTTGCGCTATGCTTTCAAACAGGCGGCGATTGGGCGAGGTCGGTCGATGCCGAAGATTATCGATCTTTTACTGGAAGAGCATCAAAACATCGAAAGGCTGCTTCTGGTTCTGGAGCACGAGCTCGAGATATTCGACCGCAGCGGCCGGCCGGACTACGAAATCCTGCAGACGATCATCCAGTACTTCCAGGATTATCCCGAAAGGTGCCATCACCCCAAGGAAGAGATGATCTTCGAAAAGCTGAAGGCGCGGGACGCCGTCGCGGCAAAGCGCTTTGGCGACGTCGAGGCCGAGCATGAGGTGGAGACCCGGCGTCTGCGCAGCTTCGCCCGCGCCGTCGACTCCGTCCTGGCGGATCAGGAATTCCTGCGCGAGAGCTTTCATCTCGCCGTTAACGACTTCATCGAGCATCAACGCCAGCACTTGCGAAAGGAGGAGCGGCTATTGTTTCCGGCCGCGATAAAGGCCTTGCGCCGTGAAGATTGGGCGGAAATAGACGCGCGGCTGGATAACAGGAAGGACCCCCTGTTCGACGGCGTAGTCGAAGAGAAATTTAATGCCCTGCGGAAGACGATACTGCGCTGGGAGCAGGAGACCGAGGAAGCCCGCGCCGCCCTGACCCGAATTCAGCCCTGAGGGCAACGCCGCCCTCTGGGCGGTCCTGGCGGCTAGTTCCCCGGGGACGCTCCTCCCAGCTGGCTGATCTGCTCCTCGGTAACGACGCGCTCGACCTTTTCGGTCTTGCTCTTGATCCGGTACCGGAGGCGTCCGTCCGCCTCGATCGGCATGCGCGCGGTGATGGTGTAGACGTTTTGCTGCTTTGGGACATCGCGGCCCTGCGGGCCCTGAAACTGGAAAAGCACGTCGTCGTCGATCGCGTAGTTGTAGGACATGGTTTGCGCTCATTTTTTCGGTTTGGGCAGGTCGATGCGCTCATCACTGAATTCCGGTGGGCCCTCGGTGAGCCTGCGAATGCGGCGGTCGCGTTCCGTGGCTGTAAGCGATGGATCGAGCATCTGGCTGATCTGCTTGGCCGCCAAATCTTCAATCGCGACGGGATCGCGCCCGGCTGAGCCGGGACTTCCGGCTGACGGCGCAACGCTCAGGCCGAGTTCAACCAGTCGACGAATGGCGTCGGAGCGTGCCATGTCGTGCGCTTCCGCCCAGGCATCGATATCCGCAGTCAGTCCTTCCGTTAATTTCACCGCACTGATGGCGTCCCGACCCGCACTCGGACGGCGGATCGGGTGGTCTGAGCTCTTTTTGGTAAAGTCGGACACCCTCAAATCCGCCGATCGACACCTGCGGATATCTAACCGCTTTTGGACCCCGGTGATTTGACCTTGATCAATCCCAATCGCGCTGCTTGGGGCGGCAGCCGCGGCGCTTCCGCCCGTGATCCGTTCGGGCGTCGGTGGGCCGGCATCGGCCGCCGAAGGCGTGCGAGAAATGAGCCTGGATGAATTGCCGCCAGGTCCGGACTACCGTCTCCCGCGATTGCCGGTTTGTTGTAAAAGACGACAGCGTGTCCGGTTCCGAGCGCGTTTTGGCAGACAAAACGGGACTTCGATGCGTTGAAACCGAAATCAAAACCCGGCGTATCTGTCTGACGATACCCAAATCCGGACCATCCGCATCCCATGACCATGCCCGGCGGCAGCGAGACATTCTACGGCGGCATTCCGGTCTTTCGCGGCTTTGGCAGCCTGATGGACCCGGCGCTGTATTCGCCGCTGCCGGACGACTGGAGCATCGGGGTTGCCGATATCGTGGAATCGACCAGGGCGATTGCGCAGGCGCGCTACAAGGCGGTCAACATGGCCGGCGCAGCGGTGATTGCGGCGATCACCAATGCGCTCGAGGGACGCGAATTTCCGTTCGTGTTTGGCGGCGACGGCGCGAGCTTTGCGATCTCGCCCGAGGATCTCGAGCGCGCCCGCGAGGCGCTGGCGGCGACCGCGATCTGGGTCAAGGACGATCTCGATCTGGTGATGCGGGTGGCGCTGGTGCCGGTCGCGGCCGTCCGGGCGCAGGGCCTGGATGTTCGCGTGGCCCGGTACGGACCGTCGCCGAATTTGTCCTATGCGATGTTTTCCGGTGGCGGCCTAGGCTGGGCCGAAGCCGCGATGAAGCGCGGCGAGTTCGCGGTGGAGGTCGCGCCGTCGGGCACGCAGCCCGATCTCACCGGGCTGTCCTGCCGGTTCGAGGAAATTCCCTCGGTGCGCGGTCTCATTCTCTCGGTGCTGGTGGTGCCGGCGCGCGGCGCCGATTCGGCCGCCTTTCGGAAATTGATCGAAGACGTCATCGCGCTGGTCGAGCGCAGTCCGGATGCGGGGCGGCCGGTGCCGGCGGAAGGTCCGCCGCTACGATGGCCGCCGGCGGGTGTCGAATTCGAGGCGCGAACGCACCGCTGGGGGCCGCTGTTCATGCGCCGCGCCGCCGTGCTGGCCCTTACGCTGTATGTCTATGTCATCATGCGTTTCGGCATCAGTGTCGCGGGCTTCGTGCCGAAAACCTATGTGCGGCAGGTGGTGGAGAATTCCGACTTCCGTAAATACGACGACGGATTGCGCATGATCCTCGACTGCACGAGCGAACTGGAGCGTGCGTTGACGCAGCGCCTCGCCTTGGCCGCCTCCGCGGGGATCGTGCGATACGGCTTGCACCGGCAGGATGCGGCGATGATGACCTGCTTTACGCCCTCGGCGCTGCGCAGCGATCATGTGCATTTCATCGACGGCGCCCGCGGCGGTTATGCCTCGGCCGCCACCGCGCTGAAGGCGACGCCGGTTTGATGCCACTCAAATCCTCAGGATGAGGTAAAGCCTATGCGGGATTTCAGCGTGCGGATCGCGTCCAGGTCTCGCCGCCGCACAGCGCGCCGACGCAGCCTTCGACCCGCAATGTGTCCGGACCCGACACCGAGACATTGCTGGCATAGCTGTTGCCGTCATCGGCATTGTAGATCTGGCCGGACCATTTGTTCGGACCTGAAGGCGGCATGCGCATGAACAGCGGAAGTCCAATCATCGGGCGTCGCGCCAGGGCAGGGTTGGGATTCTTGTCATCGACCTGGGGCTTTCCGGTGGCGGGATCGATCGGGTCTTTCAGCCACACGATGACCCCGCAAATTCCTCCGCCGCATTTGCTGACGCGCACTTTCGCATCACCCGCCTGCGTCAACCAGATGCCGCTTGCTTCACCGCCGGCCTGCGCCCTGGCGGCAGGCGCTGCCAGCAATGCCGTGAAAATCGCAAGGACGAAACCAAATCTGCAGGCCATGAATCGCTCCGGAAAAACAGGCCTGCATAACAACTAATCCGGTTTGCGCAATGCCGTATCTGCCGGGCGCGAGGATCATTTGCCCCAGCGCGTGAGGCCAATCGAGGCGACTGTGGCAAGGCCAAACACGACCATGGCCCCGCCGACCAGCACGAACAGTGTCCAGGCCGGTGCCTCGATCGAGGCCAGCCACCAGCCGCCGATCGCAACCATCAATAGCCTCAAGGTGGAGGCCAGTACCGGCCCTCCGACTTTCGCGGCACCTTGTGAAGAGAAATAGAGGCACGTGCCGATGCCGAAAAAGGCGAAGGCCGGGCCCGCCCACGCGAAATAGGAGTTCGCCGCGGCGGTGACGCCGGCATCGCGGGTGAACAGCGATACCCAGAGCGCCGGTTGGATCGCGACGACAAGACCGACCAGGCCGACGCTGAGGCCAGCCGCGGCGCCCGCGGTCCATGCCACCCGGCGCGCCCGAGCCACGAGGCCGGCGCCAACAGCCATGCCGACCATCGGCACCGAGGCCACGCCGAATGCGAACGCAATCGGAATCAACAGGAATTCAAGCCGCGAGCCCATGCCATAGCCGGCCAGCGTCTCGGTGCCGAAGCCGGCCAGGATCCTGGTGAAGATCAGGATGGTCAGCACGCTCTGCAGCGGCGCCAGGCACGAGATCGCACCGACCTTCAGAATGTCGAGGAACATGCCGCGCTGAAACCTGAACGCCGCGAAATTCAGTTTCAGCCGGCTGCGGCCGCTGATGAGATACCAGATGAGGAATATCGCGCCGAGCGAGAAAGCCGCGAGCTGGCCCGCCGCAACGCCGCGCATTCCGAATTGCGGCAGACCGAAAAGGCCGAGGCCGAGTGCGCCGCCGACAATGATCTGAACCATCGCGGCGCCGATCAGGGTCGCCGACGGCAGCCTCATGTCGCCGGTGCCGCGCAGCACCGATGCCAGCGTGTTGACCAGCCAGATCGCAATCGCGCCGGAAAACAGCACCTGCGAATAGTTGCAGGCCTGTTCGAGAACCTCGCCGCGCCCGCCCAACAGCATGAAAAACTGCCGGCCTAACAACAGCATCGTGGCTGTGAAAAAAAGTCCGCCGCAGGCGCCGATGATGGCAGCATGCAGCGCAAGGGTGGCCGCGCGGTCGCGATTGCCGGCGCCGAGCGCGCGGCTTATGGCAGAGGAGACGCCGCCGCCCATGGCGCCGGCCGACATCATCTGCGTCAGCATCGCGAAGGGAAAGACCAGTGCGATACCGGCCAGCGGCTCGGTTCCGAGCCGGCCGATATAGGACGTCTCGGCCACCGCAACCAGCGTAGAGCCGAACATGGCCACGGTATTGGGAAGCGCCAGCCGCAACAGCGTCGGCAGGATCGGTGACGCCAGCAG
Source organism: Bradyrhizobium sp. (assembly GCA_036266415.1). Classification (GTDB taxonomy): domain Bacteria; phylum Pseudomonadota; class Alphaproteobacteria; order Rhizobiales; family Xanthobacteraceae; genus Bradyrhizobium. The sequence continues at coordinate 35,602 of DATANB010000155.1, forward strand.
GCTGTTCACGGGAACGCTGACAGGAGCTGCGTCGAGCTGGGCGTCAATCGTCATGCGTCACCGGTGATGCGGACATCCGCCAATAGATTATGACCGACATATTATGGGCCGGCCTGCGCCGGCGCCATCCCCCGGCTACGCAGGGGTCACCAGGGCAGGCCGCATAGGTCGATGGTACCCTGCCGGGGCGCGCGCCTGAGGTCGTGGACATAGGGCGCGATGGCGTCGAAACGAACGCGCCCCTGCGGTTGTTCGCAAAAGATCTCGCCTTCGAACGGCTTCCAGCCGCGCCCGACGTAGAACGGCGCGTTGTGCGGTTCGCAAAACAACAATGCGAAATCGGTCGCGCCCTCATCTTTCAGGGTTTGAACCGCGGCATTGAGCGCGATGCTGGCGTAGCCCTTGCGGCGGCTGTCTGCGCGGGTTGCTACCCCGCCGATGCCGCCGGCCCGAAACTTGCGACCGTTCCATGTGACCTCGCGGCGATAGATGCCGACATGGCAGACGACGCCCTCCGGTTCGGCCTGCACCAGCACGCGCAGCTCGGCGTGGGCAAAGATGACGCCGGCCCATGGGAGCTTTTGGACGACCTCGAGCGGCCAGACCGCATTGAACAGCGGTTCTGCCATTGGCCACGATGTGTCACCGTTGAGGACGTCGATCTCGATGCTCATTTTTGTCTCCGCGTCACTTCTGGTCTCGCGCCGCGGCGCGCGCTGCCCTTATCTGCTCTGGGACTTGGTTTGAACCCGGCCGCGTGGTGGAATAAAATTTCAGTCTACGCAAAAGCGCGTTGGGGCACGAACCGCACCTCCAGCGATGTCCGCCGTTCGGTCGCCATCGGGGGGGAAAGCGGACGTCGTGCGGACAGCTCAATTTGGTCGAGAATGATCCGAAGCGATACAACCGCGCCTACCGATTAGCCCAGACGAGGATTGCAACAGGCAGAAGTATCGCACCGAAAATGCTGATAGCGACGACAACAAAGCGCGATCTTACTATGAGCGTCACCATTCGCACAATCGTACCTGCGGCAGTCGAAATCGCGGCGCTCAGGACAAGAGCCAAGCCGATAGCCTCTAATCCGGTCCGCGTCGGAGTTGTCATTGCAGTGTGGTACCAGATGCCGAACCAGACGGTGAGGAGGACCCCGACTGCGACGGCATATGCGAGCAGCCACCGCCGCGACGGCATCAGCAATGGCACCGCATAGGGTACGAGGAGCAGGAGCACGATCTGCAGGGCCATTCTCGCGTCGTCCTCTTGGCGGACATTAACAACGAATTGTACCTCAGCAATCGTTGCGCTGGGTCGGCGAATGCACGACGTACTTAACCCAGACTTTCCGCTGATGGCAGGGCACAAAGCGGACATGGCGCAATGCCTGACTTGAGTCCGCTATGCGCCGCCTCAAAGCGGACGTTGATCAGCCGCCACCGATTGACTTCGATTTATGAGTACGCGACTTGACCGTTGCCGGACCGGACATTCGCCGCACATCTGACGAGCAAGCGGATCGTTAAAGGCACCGAAAAGTATACGGCCGTCCGCAATCCGTCCCATCCGTCTTGCCGTGCAACAAACCGGGTAAGGACTTCAGAGTTGCACGGCGCGGGGGGCATAATGGTTTGATATAACGGGCGATTTAGCAAATAAACATTTCGCTTGCGTTCTGATTGGGTGTTTAAGATCGGTGGAACCTTCTATAAGGGTTCTCGTTAAGCCCACGTCTCCCATCATTGCGGACATCACCCCCATGACCTTTACGCTTCCCAATCTGCCTTACGCCTACGACGCCCTTGCGCCCCATATGTCCAAGGAAACGCTGGAATTTCATCATGACAAGCATCATCAGGCCTATGTCACCAACGGCAATAATCTGCTGAAAGGCACCGAATTCGAGGGCAAGTCGCTCGAGGAGGTCGTCAAGGGCTCGTTCGGCAAGAATGCGCCGCTCTTCAACAACGCGGGCCAGCATTACAACCACCTGCATTTCTGGAACTGGATGAAGCCCAATGGCGGCGGCAGCAAATTGCCGGGCCGGCTGGAAAAGAAGATCACCGAGGACCTCGGCGGGCTGGAGAAATTCAAGACCGATTTCGCCGCCGCCGGCGTCGGCCAATTCGGTTCGGGCTGGGCGTGGCTGTCGGTCAAGAACGGCAAGCTCGAAATCTCCAAGACCCCCAATGGCGAAAATCCGCTGGTGCACGGCGCCACGCCGATCCTCGGCGTCGACGTCTGGGAGCATTCCTATTACATCGATTATCGCAATCGCCGTCCCGACTATCTCAAGGCGTTCGTCGATCATCTCGTGAACTGGGAATATGTCGACCAGCTGTTCTCGAAGGCCTGACGTTGCACTCCGTCATTCCGGGATGGTCGGAAGGACCAGACCCGGAAGCTCGAGATTCCGGGTTCGCGCTACGCGCCTCCCGGAATGACTCTGAATGGAATTCCTGAGGGCGGTGACAAACCCGCATGGGCGTCCCTGAGGCGCGCATGGGTATTGCGACTCTTCCGTTTGCTTCGTTCGGCCGCCGAGACTAAGCAGGTTCAGCCCCACAGCGCGCCAGACCCATCGCCTTGTCAGAACTCCCCTTAAAAGACCCGGCGCCTGCCGACGACGCCGCGGACGCCGAACCGCGTCCCGGGCACATCCGAAAACCCGTCGGCTGGTCGATGATCGTGATTGCCGCGGTGGTCGCGGTCAGCGTGGTCCTGATCTGGCGGCGCGACGGCATCCGCGGCGTGCTGGAAATTCTGACCGGCGATCTTGCTCTGTTCGGCGGCATCCTGCCGCGCGTGCTGGCGGGCTGCCTGCTCGGCGCGTTCGTCGCGGAGATAATGCCGCATGAGAAAGTGTCGCGATCGCTCGGGCCTCAATCGGGCTTGAAGGGCTTGCTGATCGGAACGGCGTTCGGGGCGATCCTGCCGGGTGGGCCGTTTACCGCCTATCCGGTGGCGAGTGCGCTGCTCGCGGTCGGCGCGGATTTCGGCGCCACCATCGCCATGGTGGTGAGCTGGACGCTGATCGGCTACGGCCGCGCGGTTGCCTGGGAATTGCCGATCATGGGCACCGACTTCACGCTGTGGCGTCTCGTGATCTCGCTGCCGCTGCCGGTGCTGGCTGGCGCGCTCGGCCGTTTTGTCCATGTCCGGATGTATCCGAAGGCCGCGTCATGAGCGCCGCCATCATCATCGACATCATCCTGTGGGGCTCGGTTGCCGCGGTCGGATTTGTCGCGCTCCAGCGCGGCCGGCTGGTGCTGACGACGTCGCTGCGCGAAGGCGGCATGGACTTCATCCATATCGTGCCGCGCATCGCGCTCGGCGTGATCGGCTCCGGCTATATCGCTGCCGTCATTCCGCAGGAAATCATTACCGGCTGGCTGGGGCCGGATTCGGGCTGGCTCGGCGTCCTCACCGCCGTGGTCGCGGGCGCCGCGACCCCGGGCGGGCCCGTGGTCGGCTTTTCCATCGGCGCGGTGGCGCTGAAGGCCGGCGGCGGCGCGCCGCAGGTCGTCGCCTATGTGATCGCCTGGGCGCTGTTCGCCTTCCAGCGGCTGCTGTTATGGGAAATTCCCTTCATGCCGGCGCGGTTCGTCTGGTTCCGGGCTGCGGTGTCGCTGCCGTTCCCGTTTCTGGCCGCCGCCATCGCGATGGCGATCGGGAGGCCGTAGGGGCGGCTCGGCGGTCGTCGGTGGACACCCCTAATGTTATAATATAACATTTTTCCATGATCCCACCCAATCCCCACGGCCACAGCCATGACCATGACCATGACCATGACCATGACCATGCCCATGGCCCCATTCACGCCCACAGCCATGGCCCGGCCTCGCCCCATCCGGCGCAGGCGGCGCCATGGTCGATCCTGCGCATGACCGTGATCTCCCGGCTCGCTGCGGCGGCTGCCGTCAGCGCCGCGCTTTGGGCCGTGATGTGGCAGGCGATGAGGTGATCATGAGTGCGCCGCTGCAATTCCGCGACGTCACCCTCGGTTACGACCGGCATCCGGCGGTGCATCACCTCGACGGCGAGGTTGCTGCCGGCGCGCTGCTCGCGGTCGTCGGCCCCAACGGCGCCGGCAAGTCGACGCTGTTTCGAGGGCTGGTCGGCATCCTCAAGCCGCTGGCGGGCTCGATTCAGACCGGCGGTCTTAACGCCAGGGATATCGCCTATCTGCCGCAGACGGCCGATATCGACCGTAGCTTTCCGATCTCGGTATACGATTTCGTCGGCACCGGACTCTGGCGCTCGGTCGGCTTTTTCGGCGGCATGGGCAAGGCCGCGCGCAACAGGATCGCGCGGGCGCTCGCGGCCGTCGGCCTCAACGGCTTCGAAAATCGCGCCATCGGCACGCTGTCCGGCGGGCAGATGCAGCGCATGCTGTTTGCGCGGGTGCTCCTGCAGGACGCCCGCCTGATCGTGCTGGACGAACCCTTCAACGCCATCGACGTCAAAACCTCGGCCGATCTGCTCGCGCTGGTCAAGCGCTGGCACGCCGAGAAGCGCACGGTGCTGGCGGCGCTGCACGACATGGATCTGGTGCGCGGCCATTTCCCCGAAACCCTGCTGCTGGCGCGCGGGCCGGTCGCCTGGGGCGCAACTGCCGAGGTGCTGACGGCCGAAAACCTGTCGGAAGCCCGCCGGATGTGCGAGGCGTTCGATGACAGCGCGGCTGCCTGCGCCGTGGACGATCTGCCGTCGCGGGCCGCCTGACCGTGATGATCCACGATGCGCTGATCGCGCCCTTCACCGAGTTCGAATTCATGCGCCGGGCGCTGGCGGCCGTGATCGCGCTTTCGCTGGGCGGCGCGCCGATCGGCGTGTTTCTGATGCTGCGGCGGATGAGCCTGGTCGGCGACGCCATGGCGCACGCCATCCTGCCGGGCGCGGCGATCGGCTTTTTGCTGTCGGGCCTCAATCTGTTTGCGATGACGACGGGCGGACTGATCGCCGGCTTTACCGTGGCGATACTCGCGGGCGCGGTCGCGCGCACCACCGAAATGAAGGAAGACGCTTCGCTCGCCACCTTCTATCTGGCGTCGCTGGCGCTTGGCGTCACCATCGTCTCGATCAGGGGCACCAATATCGACCTTCTGCACGTGCTGTTCGGCAATATCCTGGCGATGGACGACGCCACGTTGCTGGTGATCGCGTCCAGCGCCACCATCACGCTGCTGGTGCTCGCGGTGATCTTTCGCCCGCTGGTGATCGAAAGCGTCGATCCGGTTTTCCTGCGCACGGTGAGCCGCGCCGGTGCGCCGTCGCACCTGGTGTTTCTCGCGCTGGTCGTCATCAATCTCGTCAACGGTTTTCAGGCGCTCGGCACCCTGCTGGCGGTGGGGCTGATGATATTGCCCGCCGGCATCGCCCGGTTCTGGTCGCGCGATATCACCGGCATGATCTGCATCGCGGTCGCGAGCGCCATCCTGTCGGGCTATGCCGGGCTGGTGCTGTCGTTCCAGACCAGGGTGCCGTCGGGTCCGGCGATCATTCTGGTGGCGGCGGCGCTCTATGTCGGGTCGGTTCTGTTCGGCAGCGTTGGCGGCCTGTTCAGGCAATTGTTTCCCGGCCGCCACCTCGAGGCCTGACGTGATTCTCGAATCTGGAATCGTCGGTAGCCAAGGGCTCGGTGCCACCTCTCCCCTTGTGGGAGAGGTCGGATCGCATCGGAGATGCGATCCGGGTGAGGGGTTACGCTTCATCGATGGACTTGAACCCCTCACCCCAACCCTCTCCCACAAGGGGAGAGGGAGCTCACCTCCGTTGTTGCGGCATCGCGGCGATGCTTCAACTCGTTTGGGGCACACCTTCGCGATATGGCATATTTGGTTCCCCTGTCTGTTGCTGTTGACCTCGGCTTTTCCCGCGCGCGCGCAGGATCGGATCAATGTGGTCGCCAGCTTCTCCATCCTCGGCGATTTCGCGAAAAACGTCGGCGGCGATCGCGTCAGCGTCACCACGCTGGTGGGTCCCGATAGCGACGTGCATGTCTATGCGCCGGCACCTGCGGATGCGAAGAAGATGGCCGACGCGCGGCTGCTTGTCGTCAACGGGCTCGGCCTCGAGGGCTGGCTGCCGCGGCTGCTGCAATCCTCCGGCAGCAGTGCGCCGATCGTCACGGCGACCAAAGGCATCGTGCCGCTCAAGTCGGGCTCCGGCGCCGATCCGCACGCGTGGCAGTCGGTGGTCAATGCGAAGATCTATGTGGCCAATATAAGGGACGCGCTTGAAGCCGCCGACCCTGCCGACGCCGAGATTTTCCGCAAGCAAGCACAGGCCTATCTGGCAGAGCTCGACGCGCTCGACCGCGAGGTGCGCGAGGCGATCGCGCAAATTCCGCCGGACCGCCGCAAGGTGATCTCGACGCATGACGCCTTCGGCTATTTTGCGGCCGCCTATGGCATCCGGTTCATCGCGCCATCAGGTGTCTCCACCGAATCCGAGGCCTCGGCGCGAGATATCGCAGCCATCATCACCCAGATCAAATCGGAAAAAATCCCGGCGGTGTTTCTGGAAAATATCAGCGATGACCGGATGATCCGGCGGATAGCGGCCGAGACCGGCGCCGGGGTCGGCGGAGTGCTGTTTTCCGACAGTTTGACCGGCGAAAAGGGCGATGCCCCCACTTACATTGATATGGTCAGGCACAATATAAAGACCTTCACCAGCGCGCTTATCCGCTAGGGCAGGGGCCTTTCTGCCGACGCGCGCACCAGGTTCGGTTTTCGGAGTTATTATGCCAGAATTGACGTCCCAGAAAATTCCCGTGACCGTGCTGACCGGCTATCTCGGCGCCGGCAAGACCACCCTCCTCAACCGCATTCTGTCGGAGAATCACGGCAAGAAATACGCCGTTATCGTCAACGAATTCGGCGAGATCGGCATCGACAACGACCTGATCATCGGCGCCGACGAAGAAGTGTTCGAGATGAACAATGGCTGCGTGTGCTGCACCGTGCGCGGCGATCTCGTTCGCATCCTCGACGGCTTGATGAAGCGCAAGGGCAAGTTCGATGCCATCATCGTCGAGACCACTGGTTTGGCCGATCCGGCGCCGGTGGCGCAGACGTTTTTCGTCGACGAGGACGTGCAGAAGAACGCGCGGCTCGACGCGGTGGTGACGGTCGCCGACGCCAAATGGCTGAACGACCGGCTGAAGGACGCGCCGGAAGCCAAAAACCAGATCGCGTTCGCCGACGTCATCGTGCTCAACAAGACCGATCTCGTGAGCAAGGCCGAGCTTAACGAAGTCGAGGCGCGGATCAGAGCCATCAACCCCTACGCCAAACTGCACCGCACCGAGCGCTGCCAAGTCGCGCTGTCGGACGTGCTGGAGCGCGGGGCGTTCGATCTTGACCGCATCCTCGAGCTCGAGCCGGAATTTCTGGACGCGGGCGACGATGATCATGACCACGATCACCACCATGAAGATCATGATCACCATCACGCCCACAGCCATCACGGCCTGAAGCACTACCATGACGAGGACATGCAATCGCTGTCGCTCCGATCGGACAAGCCGCTCGACCCGATAAAGTTCATGCCCTGGCTGCAGAACCTGGTCGCGAGCGAGGGCCAGAAGATTTTGCGCTCGAAGGGGATTTTAGCTTTCAGCGATGATGACGACCGCTATGTCTTTCAGGGTGTACACATGATGCTGGAAGGCGATCACCAGCGCGCCTGGAAAGAGGGCGAACCGCGCGAGAGCCGTCTCGTCTTCATCGGCCGCGAATTGCCGGAGCAGACGATCCGGGACGGCTTCGAGCGCTGTATCACCACGTGATGAAAGAGTTCGATCCGGGCGATTCCGCCTCCGTCATTTCCGTCACCGATCGGGTGCGGCAGGTCAGGATCGGCGCGCCCGTCACCTCCTTGCATTTTCTCGGCGACAACGCGGCCTTCGTCGGCGCCGAGGAAAACGTCTTCCTGGTGAGCGGGAAGGGCGAAATCTCGCAAATTCCCGTCCACAGCGGCGGCATCTTGTGCGCGGCCACCGACGCCACCCGTATCGTCATGGGCGGCGATGACGGCAAGCTGGTTGCGATGGACACGAAAGGCGAGGTCGCGCTGCTTGCCACCGATGCAAAACGGCGCTGGATCGACAATGTCGCCGTTCATCCCGATGGCGCCCTGGCGTGGTCCGTCGGCAAGACCGCCTTTGTCCGCAGCGGCAGGGGCGAGGAGAAATCGCTCGACGTGCCCTCAACGGTGGGCGGGCTTGCGTTCGCGCCGAAGGGCCTGCGGCTTGCAGTCGCGCATTATAACGGCGTGACCCTGTGGTTTCCCAACATGTCGGCCAAGCCGGAAGTTCTGGAATGGGCGGGCTCGCATCTTGGCGTCATGTTCAGCCCCGATAACAGGTTTCTAGTGACCGCGATGCACGAGCCGGCGCTGCACGGCTGGCGGCTCGCGGACAACAGGCATATGCGCATGACCGGCTATCCCGGCCGCGTGCGGTCGATGTCGTGGACCGCTGGCGGCAAGGCGCTGGCGACGTCGGGCGCCGATACCGTGATCCTGTGGCCGTTCGCGAGCAAGGACGGTCCGATGGGCAAGGAGCCGGCGATGCTGGCGCCGCTGCAGGCGCGCGTCGCCACGGTCGCCTGTCACCCCAGGCAGGACATTCTCGCAGCCGGCTATAGCGATGGCACCATCCTGATGGTGCGGATGACCGACGGCGCGGAAATCCTGGTGCGCCGGAATGGCACCTCGCCGGTCGCGGCGCTGGGGTGGAACGCCAAGGGCACGCTGCTGGCGTTTGCGGGCGAGGATGGCGAGGCGGGTCTGCTCGATCTCTAGCGGGAACCATGCGTTCCCAAATCCGTTAATGCCGCTGAACCCAAGCGGTGAACGAGATGTCAACGGACGACAGCCAACGCGCACTCAAGGACCTCTTTCTCGCCTCCGTCATGATGGTGGCGGGCTTGGCCATCGGCGGTCTGGCGCTGGCGCAACTCTCGATCCCCAGTCCCCTGATGGCGCAGGCGACACAGCCGTTGCAGGCGTCGCCGCCGCCTGCGCCTGCGCAGGACAATCCGCCGGCCGAGTCAAAACCCGGCGGCGCGCGTCCGACCACGCCCGCGCCCGAACCTGCCCGCCCCGATCCGCAGGCGCAAAAGGAAGGCGCAAAAGCGGCGCTGCCGCCTGCACCTGCGGAAAAGATGTCCGCGCCGATCCAGCAGAAATAGCACCGTCATTCCGGGGCGTGCGTGAGCGCGAACCCGGAATCCGACATTGTCTCGCGTTCATCCCATCGAGATTCCGGGTTCGATGCGGAGCTTGTCATCGCGCCGCGCTTTGCGCGGACCCGTTTGCATCGCCCCGGAAAGACGACCAACTATGAAACGATCCTCGCTGCCGAATTTACAGCCTCGATTGTCGCCATCGGCTGCTGCATAATCCCTGAATTGCGCGACGGCGCAGATGGCAGATGAGGCCAATGATGAAAATCGACGATGTCAGGAAAACCGCCTATTCAATGCCACTGACCAGCCCGTCGTTCCCGCCGGGCCCCTATCGTTTCTTCAACCGCGAATATTTCATCATCACCTACCGCACCGACCCCCAGGCGCTCGCCGTCGTGGTGCCGGAGCCGCTCGAAGTCACTGAGCCGATCGTCAAATACGAATTCATCCGGATGCCCGATTCGACCGGCTTCGGCGACTACACCGAAACCGGGCAGGTGATCCCGGTTCGCCTCAATGGCGAAGAGGGCGCCTATACCCATGCGATGTATCTCGACGACGACGCGCCGATCGCGGGCGGCCGTGAGCTGTGGGGATTTCCCAAGAAGCGCGCGACGCCGAAGATCGAGGTTGAGAGCGACGTGCTGGTGGGAACGCTGCATTACGGCTCTGTGCTCTGCGCGTCCGCCACCATGGGCTACAAGCACCGCCCGGTCGATCACGACGTCGTGCTGAAGAGCATGAAGGCGCCGAATTTCATCCTCAAGATCATTCCGCATGTCGACGGGTCCCCGCGGATCTGCGAACTGGTGCGTTTTCACCTTGAGGACATTCAACTGAAAGAGGCCTGGACCGGCCCCGCGGCGCTCGGCCTGTTTCCCCACGCGCTCGCCGACGTGGCCAAGTTGCCGGTGCGCGAGGTGGTCTCGGCGGTGCATTTCAAGGCGGATTTGACGCTGGGACTAGGGACAGTGGCGTTCGATTATCTCAAGAAATAACGCGGTCATTCCGGGGCGCGTCGAAGATGCGAACCCGGACTCTCATGGTGACCCAAACTCCCGGATTCCGGGTTCGCGCTCACGCGCGCCCCGGAATGACTTTGCGTTCGTCACCGCACCAGCACGTTCCTGAACTGCCAGGGATCCGAAGTGTCGATATCCTCCGGGAACAGTCCGGGCCGGTCCGAGAGCGGGGTCCAGTCGGTGTAATAACCCTTCACCGGGCCGAGATACGGCCGCTGGATTTCGAGGCAGCGGTGGAAATCCATCTCGTCGGCCTCGACGATCCCTTGGGTGGGATTTTCCAGCGCCCACACCATGCCGGCGAGCACGGCCGAGGACACCTGCATGCCGGTAGCGTTCTGGTAGGGCGCGACCTCGCGGGTTTCCTCGATCGAGAGCTGCGAGCCGTACCAGTAGGCATTCTTGGCGTGGCCGTAGAGCAGTACGCCGAGCTCGTCGACGCCGTCCTCGATTTCGTTCTCGTCCAGAATGTGCCATTTCGGCTGCATCTTGCCGGTGGCGCCGAACATCTCGTGCAACGACAGCACCGCGTCATTGGCGGGGTGATAGGCGTAGTGGCAGGTCGGGCGATAGACCACCTTGCTGCCGTCGCGCACGGTGAAATAATCCGCGATCGAGATCGACTCATTGTGGGTGACGAGAAAGCCGTATTGCGAGCCCGGTGTCGGGCACCATGAGCGGACCCGGGTGTTGGCGCCGGGCTGTAGCAGATAGATCGCGGCACCGCAGCCTTCGGTATGGGCGCGGCCATTGTCAGGCATCCACTTCTCATGCGTGCCCCAGCCGAGTTCGGCCGGCTGCATGCCCTCGGAAACGAAACCTTCCACCGACCAGGTGTTGACGAACACGTTCATCCGCTTCGGTCTCTTCGAGCGCTGGGTGTCGCGTTCGGCGATATGGATGCCCTTGACGCCGAGCTTGCGGGCGAGCTGGCCCCAGCCCTCCCGGCTTTTCGGCTCGTCGACCCCGGCATTGGTGTCGCGGGCGATGTCGAGCAGCGCCTGCTTGACGAACCACGACACCATGCCGGGATTGGCGCCGCAGGTGGAGACGGCGGTGGTGCGGCCCGGGCTCTTGTGCTTGGCCGCAAGCAGCGTCTCGCGCAACGCGTAATTCGAGCGCTTTTCGGGACCGATATTCTTGTCGAAGTAAAAGCCAAGCCACGGCTCCACGACGGTATCGATGTAAAGCGCGCCGATCTCGCGGCACATGGTCATGATATCGACGGAGGAAGTGTCCACCGACAGATTGACGCAAAAGCCCTGGCCGCCGCCGGCGGTGAGCAGCGGCACCAGCACCTCGCGATAGTTATCCCGGGTGACGGCCTGCCTGATGAAGCGCACGCCGTGCTGCTTTGCCAGTTCGCCGTCCTCATGCGGATCGATGATCACAAAGCGCGATTTGTCGTAGGCAAAGTGCCGTTCGATCAGCGGCAAGGTGCCTTTGCCGATCGAGCCGAAGCCGATCATGACAATGGGGCCGGAAATTTTCGCATGAATCGGCTGATCGGGCGGGCTCATCTGGTTTGTCTCCGGAAAATGGATGCGCTTGGACGAAGAAGGCTTCAGGCGGTGCGCCGCTTGGCGGTGACCTCGATCTCGATCTTCATCTCGGGCTTGTAGAGCCCGGCGACGACGAGGATGGTTGCGGCGGGCCGGATATCGCCGAGCCTTTCGCCGCAGACCGCAAGCACGGCGTCGGCATCCCCGGCGTCGGTGATGTAGTAGGTCCCGCGCACAATATCGGCCATGGCAAAACCGCCATCCTTCAGCGCCGCCTCAATGGTCTTGAAGCAGTTCCGTGTCTGGCTCGTGACATCGCCGGGCATGGTCATGGTGGCGTAGTCGTAGCCCGTGGTGCCGGCGACGAAGGCGAAATCGCCGTCAATGACGGCGCGGCTGTAGCCGGCGGTCTTTTCGAACGGCGAACCGGTGGAAATCAGGCGGCGGGACATTCTGAGGACCTCGGGGCGTAGCAGGGCGTAGCCGTGCGCTGGACCACGCAATGCCGCGTCTTCACCCTCAAATCAAGCCGCGCGAGGCGCCAATTTCCGCAAGCGCGCCGGGATTCGTGACTTGCCTTGCGCCGTCGGCAGGCCGGTTGGCACGACCATTCCCCAGGCGTCTTCGAGCGTGCCCCCGCGCGGTTCGAGACCAGGCAGGCGGTCGCGATCGAACGGCCCAGGCAGCGAAAATTCGCCGGTCTCAGCCATCCGTGAGCCTGCGGGGAGCGTTGTCGGTAAATGAGGGGGAAAGGAGCCGGCGGGCCGGCTCCTCGTTCTCTTTGCTCCCTCTCCCGCAAGCGGGAGAGGCGAGAAGTCTCAGATGTGGT
>DATANB010000156.1:0-23459 GCA_036266415.1 Bradyrhizobium sp.
AAATGCGCGACCAGCGCGAGGTTATTGATGCTTTCGCTGTTGGCAAACAGCAGAGGGACCGATAGGACATACAGGGCCTGCACTTGGTCCCGGAACATGCCAAAGGCGCGGCCTATATCGGCGTCTTGCCTGACTTCAAACACCAGCACTTCGATGTTGAGCCGCTGCGCCGCCTTCTTGACTTCGCCGACATCGCGTATCGCGAACGGATTACCGACATCTGTGAGAACGGCTAGTCTGCGCAGGTCAAGCAGGACCTCGTGAAGGAGCTCAACTCGCTTCCCCGCTGTTTCTGGTTGCAAACTCGAAAGGCCGGTAACGTTACCCTCGGGCCTCGCAAGATTTGTTACTATCCCGCTGCCAACAGCGTCGCCTGCCGTTGCGAATACAACGGGAATTACTGAGGTTGCTCTCTTTGCTGCAAGGGTCGGTGGCGTGTTGTGCGTAATAATCAAGTCGACATCCAGCCGCACCAACTCGCCCGCTAGCGCCGCGAGCCGCTCGGTATGTCCTTCGGCCCAGCGATACTCAATCGTTAGGTTACGTCCTTCCACCCAGCCCAATTCGCGCAATCGCCGAATAAAAGCTTCGGTCATTTGGAATTGCGAGAGGGCCGAACCTGACCCCAGCAGTCCAATAGTCACCGGCTTTCCCACCTGCTGCGCAGCAAGGGGCGAAGCACCGGCTATGGCGGCTATACCCGCGATGAACTCGCGCCGCCGCATGTATGCCCCCCTGAAAATACGCCCATGTGCAATTCTGAAATATAACAGCTTTCGAACGTGTCAGTTTACCAACACCACGGGATCCGGTCTTATTTCCCGCCGATTTATTAATTTCCGTTCCGGGTCAGACTCGGACCTCCCGGCCCCGAAAACCAACTTCCGCCGCAGCGCTTCGCCTTGCTGCGCGCGCATAGCAAATGGCCAAACAGCCGTCGCGCCGCCCACAAGCGTGATGAACTCGCGCCGGCTCATGTATAATCCCTGAAAATACATCTTGTGTAATTCTGAAATACAAACACCACGGAATCCGGTCTTATTTCCCGCCGATTTGCGAATTTCCGTGCCGGATCAAAGGCAGAAAACCAGCAACCGAGCATTTGTTTTCCGTTTTGCACCGGCAATGAAAAAGGCCGCCGATCGAACCGGCGGCCTCCACATTTGATTCTGTCAGTGGCGATTACGGCGCTGCCGCCTCAATCGCATATCTGCGGAATGTTGCATATTGCTGGCCGATCTTCAGTGCTGCCTGATAGTCGGCGCCTTTGTACCACGCGTTCATTTGATCCAGGCTGTCCCACCCCTGAATGGTAACGCGCTTTGGTGCCGTTCCATCGATAACAGCGACCGGTTTTGCTCCCGCTCCGCCGGCTCCTCCGATGGCCACCAGCCTGCCGCCTGCAGCCTTGATCGTTGCTTGAGCCTTCGGTGCGAATTCTTTTCCGTAGCCATCCGGGTTCGTGACATCAATTTCAGTCACGAGATAGACTGCTGGCGTTTTTACTTGAGCATTGAGCCCGGTTACAGCTCCTGCGCCGAGTACAATGCCGGTCGCCATTCCCAACGTAACCCCAAAATACTTTTTCATTTGTAACCCTCAATCCATGTTTGTCCGAAGATTGACACGAGGACACTTTGTCGGGAGTAGTGAAAACTCCGCGGGCAGCAGGGTACCCAACATGCGGTTTTCTTTCTGCACCCCGCCGACAAAAATTTTTTCTGATCGCGATGGAATAACGGGGCCTGCCCCCGATACTCTGCGCCGGGCGCAAGCAATTTTAAGGCGCTGGTCTGGCCGATCTTCAGTGCTGCCGTCTGTATGTCGATAGATCGATTCCAAAAGCGCAATCGACCGCACCGGACGGTGCAGCAAAAATGTCGGTCCCGCCTGCAAAAAGTGAATCCTGCAAGCAACGGCGGGAAGCCCACCTTATCCCGAAAGAGCTATCGTTCTATCGGACGGGGCTCATTGCGTACGGCGCTGGCGGACACTGCCGCGAGAACAACAGATGCGTGACGACGCACTCGAACCGGATTAGCATCCTCGCATTGGAGGCGATCATGTTCAATCCCACCCAAATTGTCATCCAGGCATTTGTCGAGGAGCTCAAGGGCAAGTACGGCTTGATCTACGGAAACCTCGAACCCGCCTATCCCGACATTATCGGTTTCGTCGCGCGCCTCGCGTTGGAGAATATTGCCAACAGCGATGCGACCTACCACGACATGAACCACACCATCATGGTGACGCTGGTCGGCCAGGAGATCTTGCTCGGGAAGCACACCAGCGAGGGCGGCGTTACGCCACACGATTGGCTGCATTTCATGATTTCGCTGTTATGCCATGACATCGGCTATGTACGGGGTGTGTGTCGTGGCGACCGCAAGGGACATTATGTCTCAAACGAAAAAGGCGATGCCGTGGCCATATCCGCGGGAGCCACGGACGCATCCTTGACCCCCTATCACGTCACGCGATCGAAGCTGTTTGTTCGCGAGCGCTTCGGCAAAGTGAGCTTGACCCACATCGATACGCGAGAAATCGAGGCAAACATCGAGCACACCCGTTTCCCGGTGCCTGAACAGGAACAGCATGCCAGCACAGCCGATTATCCCGGCCTGCTTCGTGCGGCGGATCTGATCGGCCAGTTGGCCGACATCAACTATCTGCGCAAGACGTCGGCGTTATTTGCCGAATTCCGGGAGACCGGCGAGAGCGAGAAACTTGGATACCGGACCCCGGATGATTTGCGGGCTGCCTATCCCGCTTTCTTCTGGAACGCCGTCCGCCCCTATATCGGCGATGCGCTCCGCTATCTGCAGGTCACGCAGGAAGGCAAGCAGTGGATCGCCAACCTCTACGCGCACGTGTTCTCGGAAGAACACCGTGGAGCCATTACGGAGGCATAAGCCGCGCTGTCGGTTTGGATACCGTCAGCGGAATTGGTCAATCACGTCATCTTGGCTGTGTATCGGTCACTTCCGGTCAACCCGCTGTAGGCGGACTCAGAGTGGACGTCGCACCACGTCAAACACGACGCACGTCGCGTAGGTCAGGAATAGTCGAACTCCTCGCGTTCCCTTCACAGCCGCGCGAGGAATTGCGGCCGATGGTGGTGCGACTCCCCATCGCCAAGCCGTAGAGGGCGCGCCCGCGCCCATCCAGCGTCAGGCGCGCCGTCGCTGTCTGAATTCGGGCGCGCGGGGGTCTCCCGGCCGCCGAATGTCTGCTATTGGGAGAGAACAGCGGAAAACATTCGCTCGGAACGAGTATTTTGACCCAAAACGGACATCGGACCATGGCATATTTCACCTCTATGAGGGTTCACCTGGATAGGATGCCTTGCCTATAGAGCGGGGTGGTCATGAAGAGGCGCAGGTTTCTTGGCATTGTCGGCAGTGCGGCGGCATGGCCGCTCGTCACACGGGCGCAGCAAGGAAAGCTCCCAACTATTGGACTCATGGGCGACAGCGCGTCAGGCTGGAGTTCTTGGACGGCTGCTTTTGTGCAGCGACTAGGCGAACTCGGCTGGATTGAGGGCCGGAATATCGCGATCGAATATCGCTGGTCTGAGGGACGGCCCGAACGCATGGCTGAAATCGCGGCCGAATTTGCCCATCTCAAGCTAGACGTCATTGTCACTTTTGGAGGCGCCGTCACCACATTTCGGCGAGCAACGGGGAACACTCCCATTGTCTTTGCAATCGCAGTCGATCCAATCGGGGCCGGCCTCGTTGCAAGCCTCTCGCGGCCGGGCGGCAACGTTACTGGATCTTCGATACAAGCGGCTGATACTGCGGGCAAGCGGCTCGCGCTTTTGCGCGAAGTGGTCCCCCGCCTTCGTCGGTTGGCTATCATATTTAATGCCGGCTATACAGCGTCTGTGCGCGAGAACGATGCTACTCAGGCCGCGGCTCGGACATTGGGCTTTGAGGTCTCTCCACATGGGATACGACGAGCGGAAGATATCGTAACGGCTTTCGAAGCCATCAAATCTCAAAATGATGCGCTTTACACCGTGGAGGATGCTCTCATCTATGCCAATCGGACGCAGATCATCACCCTTGCGCTCGACGGGCGCTTTCCAACGAGTTTCAGTGCGAGTGAAGAAACTCGAACTGGGGGCCTGATGTCCTACGGCCCAAGCTACCCGGCTCTGTTCCGGCGCGCCGCTGAGATTGTCGAAAAGATTTTACGCGGTGCCAAACCCGGCGATATCCCGGTGGAGCAGCCGACCAAATTCGAGCTTGCAATCAATCTCAAGACAGCAAAGGCGCTCGGCATTAGCGTGCCGGCGTCGATCCTCGCAATTGCCGACGAGGTGATCGAATAGTGACGCGCCGACTTCCGGTGTTGGCACATCTCGGACCTCACGCGATGTCCGACTTGAGTCCGCTACGCGGGGCATAGCGGACATCGTATAAAAGCACGAACTTGAGGCGCACGGGCGTCGCGAGCATGACGGATCAAAAGCCGGCGTTTTCTTAACTGAAGTTTGTCACGGAGCAGGACGATCTTGTCGCCTGCGTGTGCAGGAATCCCATATTGAAATCCCTAACCGTGATCGACGACTTTGGCTTAATCGACTGATATACGGTGCGCGTGTTGCTATCAATTAGCGTGCCGCTTGGGGCAAAGTGCTCACAATTCAGGACGATGTCCTTCACGCCGAAGTCGTTCGAATTCTTGATCGTGAAGGTGCCAATCATCACGCTGTCGAAGCCGCCCTTTTTCCACGACCATTTTTCGATTTTGATTGCGGCAATCTGATCCTGTCTATCGGACGCGGCCCAGCGCTTGATAGCGATCGCGTTCGCTGCCGGCGATTTGTCGGGGGGGTCCGTTTTGTGCTCGATTTCGGACTTATGCACTCCCCAGAAAAACACCCGTGTCACTCGATGACATCGTCCGCGCGTGCCAATAGCGACGGCGGAGAATTGAGGTCGAGGGCCTTTGCCGCCTTTAGGCCCAAAATGCGCCGACGATCGGGATGCGTCCTGATTGCTGCGCCCGCGCCACGATAGGGCCACGCTGCCGCACCGCCAACCAGCCCAATGAAATCGCGCCCCTTCATTCGATCACCTCGTCGGCGCGGCCGAGCAGCGAAAGCGGAACGGTGATGCCGAGCGCTTTGGCAGTCTTGAGGTTGACGATCAGTTCGACCTTGATGGACTGCTGCACCGGCAGGTCGGCGGGCTTGGCACCCTTGAGAATTCGGCCCGCATAGATGCCGGCCCATCGATACGATTCTTTGATGCTGCCACCATAGCTTATCAGGCCACCGGCGTTGGCAAATTCGTTGTATTGATAAATCGAAGGCACCGCATAACGCAGCGAAAGTTCCGCGAGCAGTTGACTCTTGCTATTGAATAAACCGTCAGCGCCGATTACCAGCACGCCGGTTTTCAACTGGGCGTATCTCGCGAAGGCTGCCTCGATCTCCGCGTCGGTGCCCGCGCGAAGCACCTGAAGCCGTAGCCCGAGAGGGCCGGCTGCAGCCTGCGCGTCTCTCGACAGCGTTTCGGCGCGCGCAGCATCATTCGGGTTCACGAGGAGTGCCACGGAGGTCGCGGCGGGCATCAGTTGACGCGCTAGCTCCAGCCGTTTCGGCCCGATTTCTACATTCAATTGGCTTACGCCAGTGATATTGCCGCCGGGTCGGCTCAAATTCGGGACCAGGCCTATTTGCACCGGATCGCTAGCGGTCGTGAAGACAATGGGGATCGTGTCGGTCGCTTTCTGCGCGACTAGATTGGCAGGGGTGTTAGCGACAATCACTGAAACGTGGCGCTGCACGAGATTGGCTGCCATCTGAGGCAGGCGATCATATTTCCCTCCGCCCAGTGAAATTCGATTGCGACGTTTTGGCCCTCAATATAGCCGCTTTCCTTCAGGCCCTCACGAAACGCGGCAACATAGTGAGCGTAGCCACCCGGCGAGGCTACGTTCAGAAAACCGATGACCGGAATGGCCTGGGCGTTCGCCACAAGAGGCCACGCCGCAGCAACCCCGATCAGCGTAATGGCCTCGCGCCGCTGCATATGCCCCCAAGAACACTGTCAATACTGTGAAGCCTAGCACTTTGTGAGTGCAGCAGAGAAAAAATCGGACCCAACCGATCTCCAAAGCTCATCAAGTTACGTCGCCTTTGGATAAAGCTCACCTGGCGGCCCCGAATGCGGCTTCTGGTATTCCCCGTAATGGACATGGTCAGATAGGCCCGGCATGTCCCAAAGGTGCCACAAGCTGCCGTCGAGGGCTCTGGTTCGCCTGCTGGGACAGCGGTAGGCTCCCTCATCGGACGCGAGGATCGAGGATGCGACGGCGGGAGTTCATCGCGGGGCTTGTCGGGGCGGCGTGGCCCGTGCTGGTGCTCGCGCAGCAGTCCGACCGCATACGGCGGATTGGAGTGCTTAGCAGCTTCGCTGAAGACGATGCTCAAGCACAGGCCCGCGTCGCGGCATTGCGCCAGGGGATGCGGGCGCGAGGCTGGAACGAAGGCCGCAACCTGCAGATCGACTTTTGCTGGGCTGGCCCCGACGCAGGACGCATAAAATCTTGCGCAGAGGAACTGATCGGCTTGGCGCCCGACGCGACGCTCGGCATGGGTTCCGCCAGCATAGCGGCATTAAAGCAGGCAACACGCGCCATACCGATCGTATTCGCGGGTATTGGCGATCCGGTCGGCCAAGGCTTTGTCGAGAGCTTGGCGCGGCCGGGCGGCAACATTACGGGCTTTACCGGGCTGGAGTTCTCGCTCGGAGAAAAGTGGGTCGAGCTGCTCAAACAGGTTGCCCCAAACGTGACCCGGGCGACTTATATTTTCCACCCAGAAATCGGACCGTATTACCCGCAGTGGCTTAAATCGGTCGAAACCGCAGCCACCAATTTCGGCGTCGAGACTACCGCGGCCCCCGTACGCACCGTCGCCGACGTCGAACGCGCGATCCGTGTCATCGCGGCTCAAACCAACGGCGGTCTAATCGTGCAGCCGGACACTTTCACTATCGACAATCGCAAACCCATCATCGAGTCGGCTGCTCGACACCGGGTGCCGGCGGTCTATGCTTATCGTTCTCACGCTGCAGAGGGCGGCCTTGTTTCCTACGGCCCCGATGTGATTGACCAGTTTCGTCAGGCCGCAGCCTATGTCGATCGTATCCTCAAGGGCGAAAAGCCAGCGGAGCTGCCGGTGCAGCAACCTCTCAAATACGAATTGGTGTTCAACCTCAAGACCGCCAAAGCCCTCGGCCTCGCCATCCCCGAAACGCTATTGGCTACCGCCGACGAGTTAATCCAGTAGCGATGAACGGGACGACTGCTTTTGGTCAAAGGCGACCCGGTCCCGAAATCCGACTTCCGCTATCCCCGGAAGCGGACGTTGCCCGGTGAGAATTGCAAGTGCAACGCCAAGCGGCAAAGCGTTCCCATGCCTCATCAACGCTGACGAAGGCGGCCCGTCGGGCAAATCACTTGGGCAGTGTCCAGCCCCTCCGGCAAAAATATTTCTGTTTTTCCGAAAGACAAATCAGTTCATATATGGGCCGTCCCGCTCCCCAGAGGGGCGTTGCGCAACGTCACGAAACGCGGCGCGGGATGCGGTGGACGCGGCTGGCGCTTTTGACGAATGCGCCAGCGCGGACGGCGAAGTCGCGTGGTCCTGACGCCCCGACGCTGGCGTCAAGTTTGTGGCAACATCCGCAGGCGACGGTGGCAAGAAAGCCCGGTCACCGGGGAGAGCGCGCTATAAGTCGTAAAACCATTGCGCGGGGAATGCCGGGTGATTCCGGCGTGACCTGACTAACGCGTGTGCGTTTCCACTATCATTGCACGCGCGGCTATCGGGCGCATCGGGCGCCCGGCATTCCCCGCGCCCTCTGTTCCCGGAGGGCGGAACGAACAGGCCCAAACCTCGCGCCAAACATGCGGCGAGACCGCAAAGCTGTGTTTGCGGGCGTTTGAAAATTGAAATCGTCTCCGTTGTCCCCGCGAGCGCGCGGACCCATAACCCCAAATACCGTTGCAGCGACGCATGACGAAGAAAGGAAGGCAACGAACAGCATGTCGGTTCAGCGGAAGTCCGGCGTAAGCGGTATGTCCAATCTACTTCTGATGCAACCGACAGGTCGGCATGTCTCTTCCGAGCAGATAATGCACACAACCCGGTAGTTTGAACGTAAATGCCGGTTTATACTCGCCAGAGCTGCCGCAATCAGACATGCCGCGGCGATGGCGCACAACTTGTGCCTCACGATTATGGCCCAGAGAGTGGAGGCAAGGTGAGCACCGCCGCAAAGCAGACGGTCGTATTGGATCGCCACCCGCTCGCAAGCAGGGCAAACGTCATTTTGGCCGTCGGAGTGGCGCTGGCCTATTTTTTCACCGCTCGGCTGAGCCTCGCATTGCTGGAGCCGGTCGACGGTGTTGCCGTATTCTGGCCGGCCGCGGGAGTGGCTTCGGGGATATTGATAGCCCTTGGTTCTGCGGCCCAATGGCCTGTCGTGATCGGGGTGGTGGCTGCGACGATCGCAGCCAATTTGCTGAGCGACCGCAACATCTGGAACTCGGTATTCTCTGCTGTCGCGAACGCGGGTGAGGCTGTCATCCTCGCAGGCTTGATCCATCGCCTCTTCGGTTCTCCATTCGAGCTGAACGAACTGCGCAAGGTGTTGGCGCTATTTGCTGCGACCATTGTTGGAACGAGCCTCTCCGGCATCGTGGGTACGATAGGCTTTGTACTGTTTCAGGGATCGACCGCGTCCCCGCTGGTGATCTGGCTTCACTGGTTCTCCGCTGACGCGCTCGGAACCATTGCGGTGGCGCCCCTTGCCATCGGGCTGGCGTCGTTTGCGCGCGACCTCCCGCCGCGGCGCGAGATCGCAGAGGGCTTCTTGGCGCTGGCGGTGGTGTCTCTTGTCTGTGCAATGCTGGTTTACTTGCCCAATGAGCCCTGGACGGCGGAGCTGGCGATCGGCGCGCTCTGCCCGCTTCTGCTTTGGATCGCCGCCCGCCTTCGTTCGGCGTTTATTGCGGTTGCCACGTTCGTCATTGCGACTACGATTGTCTGGACGACTATCTTCGCAGTCGGCATTTTCGGGGATTTGCAGTTCTCGGTAGCGGAGCGTGTGCTGGGGGCGCAGGCTACCATCCTGGCGATCTCACTGGGCGCCCTGGTTCTTGCGGCGTTGTTCAGTGAGCGGAGGCTGCATGAAAGGGCGATACTGGACAGGGAGACCCGATTGCAGGAGGCATTGCGGGCCGGCAGGGTTATGGCCTTCGACTGGGAGTTGTCTGCCGACGAAGTACGGTTCAGCCAAAATGCAACTGAGATCCTCGGTCTCAACTCGCAACAGGTTCTCCGCGGGGATGAATGGCTGGAACGTATACATCCTGAAGACAAGCCGCGGGTAGCATACTGTCTCGACGGTTGTCGTCCGGACCGGCCCTCACATTCGATCGCATTCCGCTGCCGCCGGCCGGATGGTGGTGAAGTCTGGCTGGAACAAATTGCAATCGTCCAGTTCGATTCTGCCGGAAAGCCTGCGCGCATCAATGGACTCACTACGGATGTTACCAAGCGCAAGCGTTTTGACGAGGAGCTTTCGCGGGCTTGGAAAACAGCAGAAATGGCCGATCGCGCCAAATCGAGCTTTCTCGCCGCCGCAAGCCATGACTTGCGACAGCCATTGCAGACCCTGAAATTCCTGAAAGCAGCACTTGAGCCGCACCACCCAAGCGGCGAGACAAGCAAACTCGTCGCAGATATCGGGCAGTCGCTCGACACGATGACCAGCATCCTATCGAGCCTGCTCGACGTGAACAGGCTGGAATCCGGAAACCTGCGTCCATCTGTGAGCGAGTTTTCACTGAACGAACTCTTCGAGCCGCTCGCCGGCGACTTCGTCATACCCGCGAAGGAAAGAGGGCTCCGACTGTGCGTCGTCCGTTCCGAGCTCATCATCCGCAGCGATAGACGCATGCTCGCGGAGATGATTCGGAACCTTTTGTCGAACGCGGTCCGGTACACCGACGGAGGACGAATTCTGCTTGGATGCCGGCGAGCCGGCGACAATGTTCGCATCGAAGTCTGGGACAGCGGCGTCGGGATCACCGAAGACCAGCTCCCACACATATTCGGCGAGTACTATCAGGGGAGCGGCGGCGCGGAACGGGGTGGCTTCGGGTTGGGACTTGCGATCGTAAAGCGGCTCGGAGAAATCCTGGATCACAGGGTCGAGGTGCGTTCAATTTCCGGGAAGGGTACACGGTTTTTCATCGAGGTTCCGCGCGGTCGATCCGATATCAAGGCGCCAGCAGCAGCGTCGCCGGCGCATACCCATAATGATGCGTTCCTGGGCAGCGTTCTCGCGATCGAGGACGAGGCATCCGTGCGCTCGGCGCTTGGGAGACTGTTGAAGGTGAAAGGGGTCGAGGCCACCATTGTTGCAACGGCGATGGAAGCTTTGAATCTGGTCAGAGAGCAGGGGCTGCGGCCGGATGTGCTGTTGTGTGACTATAACCTAAGTGGCTCGCCGGATGGTATCGAGACCATCAGGCACCTGCGCGCCGCCCTTGGCCGGAACGTACCGGCCGCCGTGATGACCGGCGACACCCGATCGCAAACGGTGGACTCGATTTCTGCGCAAGGTGTCTCTGTGCTGATCAAGCCCTTCTTGGCCGAAGAACTTCTGGAAGCCTTGAGGAGAAGCGGTTGAGTTGAATGATGGGGACGCAACGTGCGAGCCTGACCGCGATCGATCATCCAGTCCCTCCGACCATGACCATGCCATCCGACATTTCCTTGCAACTCCGCTGCGTCGCTGCTGCGCAAGCAAATCGCACTTTCCGATTGGCGGCACGAGGTGCCTATAGGTCGGCTTTCTGAAGAGCATTGATATTTTCGAGGAAACCCCATGCCCGCTTTCCCCGCCTCTACCACCGTTTTCGATTCCATCCTGTTTCGCGACACTTTCGGCACGCTGGCCATGCGCGAAGTATTTTCCGACTTCAGTTTGATCTCCCGCTACGCCGCGGTCGAGATTGCGCTGGCGCGGGCGCAGGCGCGCTGCGGCGTGATCCCGGCGGAGGCCGCGGAGCAAATAGCCAAGCGCACCGATGTCGCCGCGTTCGATTTCGACCTGCTGCGCCGCGAGACCGATGTCGTCGGCTATCCGATCCTGCCGCTGGTTCACCAGATGCTGAAGCAATGCGGCGAGGCCGGCCGCTACGTCCATTGGGGGGCGACCACGCAGGACATCATGGACACCGCTGTCGTCCTGCAGATACGCAAGGGCCTCATGATCGTCGAAGCGGATATCGCAAGCCTGCGCGGCATCCTCGCCGGCCTGTCCCGCCGTTACCGCGATACGCCGATGGCGGGCCGCACCCATCTGCAGCAGGCGCTGCCGGTGACGTTCGGCTACAAGACAGCGATCTGGCTTGCGATGTTCGACCGCCATGCCGAGCGGCTGCAGCAGTTGAAACCACGTGTGCTTGTAGGGCAATTCGCGGGCGCGGCCGGCACGCTGGCCTCGCTCGGCGATAAGGGACTGGAAGTGCAGCGCGCGTTCTGCGAGGAGCTCGGCCTCGGCATTCCCGTCTCCACCTGGCACGTCGCGCGCGACGGGCTCGCGGAGACCGTGAATTTTCTCGCGCTGGTGACCGGCTCGCTCGGCAAGATCGCGCTCGACATCATGATCATGGCCTCGACGGAATTCGCCGAGGTGCTGGAGCCCTTTGTGAAGGGACGCGGCGCTTCCTCGACCATGCCGCAGAAGCGCAATCCGATCTCGTCCGAGCTGATGCTGGCGGCCTCGAAAGCCGTGCGCCAGCACGCCGGGCTGATGCTGGATGCGATGGTGCAGGATTTTGAGCGCGCCACCGGGCCCTGGCATGCCGAGTGGATGGCCATTCCAGAGAGCTTTGTGCTGACCGCCGGCGCGCTGCACCAGGCGAAATTCGCGCTGGCCGGCCTGGTCGTCGATGAGAAGCAGATGGCTGACAATCTCGGCATCAGCCGCGGCCTGATCGTCGCCGAGGCCGTCATGATGGGGCTTGCGCCCGACATCGGCCGGCAACGGGCGCATGACGTGGTCTACGACGCCTGCCGGCTCGCCAGCGAGAAAGGCATGACGCTCGCCGATGCGCTGTCGGCGGACCCGCGGGTGTCCGCGCGCCTCGACCGCGCTACCATCGAGCGCCTGACCTCGCCCGGCAACTATCTTGGTCTCGCGCCTGAAATGGTGGACCGGGTGCTGGCAGCCGCCAATCGCGATGGCGCGGAGTGATGACGTGGCGCCAGGGCGAACGTGCGGCGGCCGCCGAAAGCAGATTCATGCACCATCGGTCGCGATATCTTTAACCGTGAGCCTCCATGGGACATCAAACCCATCGCCGTCATTGCGAGCGAAGCGAAGCAATCCAGCTTTTATGGGCGGACAAGAGTGCTCCTCGCAATGACATGGCGAACGATGGAATCCACCTCATCGATCGCTGATCCGCGCGATGTAGCGCGCGACCGACGCCGCGACCGCCTGCTTGCCGTTTGTGTCGATCTGCCCGCGGCCCGAAAACGCACCGTAGACCGCGTCGAATGCGAAAGGCTCCAGGATTTCCGCGATCCGCCGAACCTCGGCGGCGGAGAGCGGGATCAGGTTCGGATAAGACCACATGAAGCTGACGTGGCCGCTTGGAACCACCTGGAGGATGTCGCCCGACAGCACCACGCCGCGACCATCGCTCCAGTCCGACCAGTGCAGCACGGTGCCACCGTCGAAGTGTCCTCCCAGCCGAACCAGCGTGAGGCCCGGTGCGAGCTGTTTGGTGTCGCCCTCCCAGAACTGCACCGCGGGGTCCGACCGCATCACCCACTGACGGTCGGCCGCGTGCAGATGGATCGGCACTCCGCCGAGCGCTCGGCTCCACTCCACCATCGTGGTGTAGTAGTGCGGGTGGGAAATCGCGATCGCCGCGACGCCGCCCAGACCGTTGAGCAGATCGACGGTGGCGTCGTCGATCAGGGCGATGCAGTCCCACAGCACGTTGCCCGCCGGTGCGCGCGCAAGGATCGCGCGCTGCCCGATGCCGAACGATGGGGTGGTCTCGATGGTCATAAGTCCGGTCGCGAGGTGCCGGAACTTGTTGCTGTGCCCGTTCCGTAAGCCCTCCAGCGTGGTCCAGGCCTGGCCCGAGGCCGGGACGAACTGCCGCTCGTCGGTGCAGATCGGACACCCACCGGGCGGAGTTTCGGCGGGCGGATACTGCGTTCCGCAAGCGGTGCAGATGAAGGCTGGCATGAGGACAGAATATACCGCGGTCGCCGTGGACGACCACTTCTTATTGCTCAATCCGGAAACGTCGGGTCGCGTGGCGGAGCTCGCTTGTATTGCAACTGTTGCCGCCGCTTGCCCCTGAGCGGCCCGCCCGCACACAGGTCCGCCGCGCTAACAGCCCCGGCAAATCCCTGTAAAGTTGCTGACCTCTGGCCGGCCGCGGCGGTGGCGGCGGACCGGCGGCTTCCTTGGCTCAACGCGATCCGGGCTGATGATACGCTGTGACGCGCCCGCATAGGGCGCCACCACACGCGACGGTGATGAAACGATGGGGCCGTAGACGACCGGAGGCGGCGGGGTGTTTGTACCAACCGGCGGAATTCTCGCCGCGTTGCCGATGCCGCTGGGGTCGCTGAGCACGCTGGGGTTGGCGGGACCGAACGGCACGCCGCTGATCGCCGAATTGCCCGCGCCTGCCGATCCCGCCGGCGGCGTGAGCTGCGCGTATGCGCTCGCCGGTGCGACCAGGCCGCCCAGCAGGAGGATGAGAACAAGCGGCGAATGGCGCGACATCGAATCTTTCCGGGGCTGCGAGGTCCAACGTCTATGTGGGGTGCCGATTCCCCGTTACCAGATTTCTCCGAGCGTCCGCTTCGCTTCACCCCGGAATGACGGACACAAAAAGGGCCGGATCGTGGATCCGGCCCTTTGCTATATCGATATCGGCGACAAGCTCACGCTGCCTTCATCAAGCCTTCCTTTGTCAGGGCTTCCTGCACCTTCGGGCGCGCCGCGACGCGAGCCTTGTAGGCCAGAAGGTTCGGCATCGCGGAAAGATCGAACTTCATCCGGTCGGCCCAGCATAGCATCGTGAACAGATAACCGTCGGCGACGGTGAACTGCTTGCCCATCAAATAGTCGCGGCCGGCGAGCTGGCCATCGAGATATCTGAACTTGCCCATCACCCGGTCCTTGAAGAACGCCTTGGCGTCGTCCGCCAGCACCGGCGAGAACATCGGGCCGAAGTTCTTGTGCAGTTCGCCCGTGATGTAGTTGAGCCATTCCTGCAGCTTGTAGCGCTCGGCGCTATCGCGGGCGGGCGCGAGATTCTTGCCCGGCGCCTTGTCGGCGATCATCTGGACGATGACCGGGCCTTCGGTCGCCAGTTCGCCATTGTCCAGCGCGAGCGCCGGCACCTGGCCCTTGGGGTTGACCTTGAGGTAGTCGTCGCCGTTCTCGAGTTTCTTGGCCCGCAGATCAACCTTGACCAGATCGTAGGGCAGACCGGCTTCCAGCAGCGCGATATGGGGCGAAAGCGAACAGGCTCCGGGCGAATAATACAGTTTCATCGGAATTTTCCTTCCCTCGGATTATTGGCTCTAGACGACGGAGTGACTAAATGCATTTGCATGAATTAGTCAAGATTGATGCAGCTGCATTTAGTGCGCTACACTGATCCCCTGACATCTATGGGCCCGGCCATGAAACGCAAACCATCGACGGAGGCGACCGCCGCCTGGATTCGCCTGATGCGAATCCAGAGCCGGGTACTCGATGCCGTCGAGCAGGATTTGAAGAAGGCGGGTTTTCCGCCGCTGGCCTGGTACGACGCGCTGCTCGAGCTGTCGCGCGCGCCATCGGGCGAGATGCGCCCGGTGGAATTGGAAAAGCAGATGCTGATCCCGCAATACTCGACCTCGCGGCTGATCGACCGCCTGGTCGACGAGGGACTGGCGGCCCGCCGCGAATGCAAGATCGACAAGCGCGGTCAGTTCGTCGAAATTACCGAGGTCGGGCGCGAGCTGCAAAAGAAGATGTGGAGCGCGTATTCGGCCGCGATTGAAAAGCACGTCGGTTCGAAACTGTCAGATGCGGATGCTGCAAAACTCTGCGGTCTGCTCGACCGGTTGGGCTGCTCGTGCGGCGAGGCGCCATCGCTCGCAGCCAGAGACGGCGCGCCCGTCCGATGATATTGTTTTCCGCTCTCGCATCCCCGGGCCTGACGGCCCGCGGATACCCCCGACACCGCGCGCGTTCGGTCGCAACGCCCCACATCCGGAATCTCTATGGCGCGTGACCAGATCGATATGACGCCGCTGCAATCGCGCGACGAGTTGGTGGCGTGGCTGGAAGCGGGCGTGAAGCCTGTTTCCGAATTCCGGATCGGCACCGAGCACGAGAAAACGCCGTTCACGCTTTCCGGCCATCATCCGGTGCCTTACGAGGGCGCGCGCGGCATCGGCGCGCTGCTCGAGGGCATGCAGTTGCTGCTCGGCTGGGAGCCGATCATGGAACGCGGCAATATCATCGGGCTGTATGACGTCACCGGCGGCGGCGCGATTTCGCTGGAGCCGGGCGGACAATTCGAACTGTCGGGCGCGCCGGTCGAGACCGTGCACCAGACCCAGTCCGAGCTGATGGCGCACCTCGCGCAGGTGCGCGAGATCGCAACGCCGCTCGGCATCGGCTTTCTTGGGCTCGGCATGACGCCGTCATGGTCGCGGGCGCAGATTCCCGGCATGCCCAAGGGCCGCTACAAGATCATGACCGACTACATGCCGAAGGTCGGCCAATACGGCCTCGACATGATGTACCGGACCTGCACGGTGCAGACCAATCTCGACTTCTCGTCGGAAGCCGACATGGTCAAGAAGCTCAGGGTATCGGTGGCGCTGCAGCCGGTGGCCACCGCCTTGTTCGCCAATTCGCCGTTCACCGAAGGCAAGCCCAACGGTTTCCTGTCGTTTCGCTCCGAAATCTGGCGCGACACCGACAATGCCCGCGCCGGGATGATTCCATGGGCGTTCGAGGACGGCATGGGATTCGAGCGCTGGGTCGATTATGCGCTTGATGTGCCGATGTACTTCGTCAAGCGGGGCGATGAATACATCGACGTCGCCGGCTCCTCATTTCGGGCTTTCTTCGAGGGCAGAAACAACTCGTTTCCCGGCGAGCGGCCGACGCTGTCGGATTGGGCCAACCATCTGTCGACGATCTTCCCCGAGGTGCGGCTGAAGCGCTACCTGGAAATGCGCGGCGCCGACGGCGTACCGTGGGGCCGGCTGCCGGCGCTGCCGGCTTTCTGGGTCGGTCTGCTCTATGACGACACCAGCCTCGACGCCGCCTGGGACATCGTCAGGCACTGGACCGCGCAGGAGCGTCAGGCGTTGCGCGACGACGTGCCGCGGCTCGGCTTCAAGGCCAGGATCCGGGATCGCTATCTGTTCGAGATCGCCAAGGAATGCCTGGCGCTGGCGCATTCGGGCTTGCACCGGCGCGGTCGCATCGATCACCTCGGCAGCGATGAGAGCCGCCATCTCGAGCCCTTGGAGCGGATTATCGCTTCCGGGCGGACGCCGGCCGAGGAGATGCTGGAGAAATTCCATGGGCCCTGGCATGGCTCGGTAGAGCCGGCTTACGAGGAATATGCGTTTTAAATCAGTTGCTAAGGGCATTTGATCCGTGCGCGGCCGCGCCGTTCATCCGCCATACAGGTTCATGGCGATCAAATGGCAACCTGGGAAACGGCGGTTAAGTCCAATAAGTTGAAAGCAATCGCGAATGCGGGGAGGCCGCCTGCTCAGGGCGTGTTTGGTGACGCTCGCTTTTCTGGCGGCCGCCGCCGCCACGCGACCGGCGCAGGCCCAGGCCAATTTCGATCGTCCCGGTAGCGATTATCAGAATGCGCTGGTCCCGTCGGGCGATCCGGCGGATTGCGCGCTGGTATGCGAGCGCGACCGGCGTTGCCGGGCGTGGAGTTTCAACTACCCGACCGACGTCGCCGGCGGCGCGGTGTGCTGGCTGAAGAACAGCGTTCCCGCGCGCGTTCAGGATAATTGCTGCATCTCCGGCGTGCGTGGCGCCGGCGTGGTGGAGCCGCGCACCGGCGCGGTCGAACCCTCGATCGACCGGTTCGGCGGCGACTATCGCAATTTTTGGCTGAAAGCCAGCGAGGGTGACGAGACCTGCAAGGCCGCCTGCACCGAGGACAACAAATGCCGGGCCTGGACTTACGCGCGCCCTGGATATCTCGGCAAGGAAGCCCATTGCTTCCTGAAAAAAGAAATAAAACCGCCGCGGCGCAAGGCCGGGTTCATCTCCGGGGTGGTGCGGTAGGCGGCTCCTGGCAAAACGTCATTCCTGGTGGTGCATTAGCACAGACCTCCGATGTGCAATTGCACATCGTGGTTCGATGGTTCGCATCACCCCGGAACGACGATTAGTGTTCGCGGGGCGCATCATTCGCCCTCCGCAGCCAGCACCGTCAGTTCCGGCCACAGACTTTTCCAGCGCGCAGCCTTCGCCGCGTAACCAGCTGCCGAGAAATTCGCACCCCGGTTGGGCCGCACGATCAGGCCAGCGATGTCCTCAAATCCATTGGGCGAATAGACGTCGTGACCCTGTCGGGTGCGGCGGATTCCGACCTGGGTCGTTGTGGTCAGGAAACGGTCGATGCCTTCAGCCGAGCACTGCAGCGCCGGATAGGGCAGGCCGTGTTTGTCCGGATACCAGAGATGGACGCGCGCCTGGTTGCGCAACTCGATGTTGACGCCGAGATGCACCAGCCGGCGCTGCAGTTGCCGGATCACCGCGTCCTCGGCTTGCCAGGAAGTGTCGGGATCGAAATAGAAGACGTCATAGTCGTTGATGCCGAAATCGACCGCGCGTCCGGTCAGTACGTTCCATACCGTCTGCACCAGGCATCCCGAAACGATCCACGCATCCGGTAGTGCCAGCCGCAATAATTCGTCGGCAATGGCTGCATTGACGGGATTGCGGAGGGCCGCGGCGAGGAAGGCGTCAGTATTCATGGCGCGAATACCGTCATTGCGAGGAGCGCAGGCGACAAAGCAATCCAGTTTTCCACTGGCAGGATTGCTTCGCGGTGCCCGTCATCGGGCGCCCGTTCGCGCGACCCGTTGGCTCGCAACGACGAATCTCAAGCCTGCGCTTCGTTAAATCGACCTCAATGCACCGATGTGAAAAACCGCGCGATGCGTAAACCGGACGGCCAGGTCCACACCGGCTGGCTGCGGATGCCGAGGTCCCACGACGCGACCACGGCGTCGGCGCGGCCGACCAGGTCGTCCATCGGCAAGAACCCGACCCCGCCGTCGCTCACCGGCACGCGGCTATCGGCGGAATTGTCGCGGTTGTCGCCCATCACGAACAGCCGGCCCCGCGGCACGGTCACTTCAGGAGTGTTGTCGAGCGGGCCATTGTCGCGCAGCTTGAAAATCGCGTGGCTGACACCGTTGGGCAAAGTCTCGACGTAACGATAGGCCGGCTCGGTCCTGCCATAGTCGTCCTCGGCTTCGCCAATGCCGTCCGGTTTCAGCGACGCCGCGCGGTCGTTGATGAAGAGCTGGCCCTGTCGCATCTGAATGCGATCGCCGGGCAGGCCGACGACGCGCTTGACCCAGGCCTGCGAGCGGTTGCCCGGCCAGCGGAAAACCACGACGTCGCCGCGCTTTGGAGTCTCGCCGAATACCCGTCCGGTTTCCGGCAGGGTGATCTGGATCGGCAGCGAGGCGGCGCTGTAACCGTAGGCGAATTTCGACGCCAGTAGCGCATCGCCGATCATCAGCGTCGGCTCCATCGAGCCCGACGGCACGTAGAACGGCTCGGCGAGCGCGCCCTTGGCGAGCAAAACCACCAGCACGATGCCGGCGAACTGGACGAACTGCGTGCGCCAGCTCGATGTCTTCGGGGTGGCCGATTCGTTGTTGATGCTCATGAGCCGGTTCCTCCGACGGTAATACGCTCCATCCGCAGCGTCGGCTGGCCGACGCCGACCGGCACCCCCTGGCCGTTCTTGCCGCAGGTGCCGATCCCGGTATCGAGAGAAAGATCGTTGCCGATCATGGTGATGCGGTGCAGGTCGGTCGGTCCGTTGCCGATCAGCATCGCACCCTTCAGCGGTGCGCCAAGCTTGCCGTTCTCGATTCGGTAGGCCTCGGTGCACTGGAACACGTATTTGCCGGAGGTGATGTCGACCTGGCCGCCGCCGAAATTGGCGGCGTAGATGCCATGCTTGACCGAAGCCAGAATTTCCGCGGGGTCGCGGTGACCGGCCAGCATGTAGGTGTTGGTCATGCGCGGCATCGGTACATGGGCATAGCCCTGGCGGCGGCCATTGCCGGTCGGCTTCATGTTCATCAGCCGGGCGTTCTGGCGATCCTGCATGTAACCGACCAGGATGCCGTCCTCGATCAGCACGGTGCGGTTGGTCGGGGTGCCCTCGTCGTCGATCGACAGCGAACCACGGCGCGAGGCCATGGTGCCGTCATCGACCACGGTGACGCCCTTGGCCGCGACCTGCTGGCCCATCAGGCCGGCAAACGCCGAGGTCTGCTTGCGGTTGAAATCGCCCTCGAGCCCGTGGCCGACTGCCTCGTGCAGCATCACCCCGGGCCAGCCGGCGCCCAGCACCACATCCATCTCGCCGGCAGGCGCGGGCACCGATTCCAGATTGACCATGGCCTCGCGGATCGCGCCGTCGGCGGCCTCGCGCCAGGATCTGGCTTCGATGAAGCGCGCATATCCCTCGCGGCCGCCATAGCCCTTGCTGCCGCTTTCCTGCCGGTCGCCTTGCCCCGCGACGACGGAAATATTCACGCGCACCAGCGGGCGAATGTCGCGATAGCTCTCGCCGTCGGGCCGGAGGATTTCCACCACCTGCCAGGTGGCGCCCAGGCTGACGGTGACCTGCCGCACCCGCGGGTCCTTGTCGCGGACATAGGCGTCGATTTCGGCGAGCAGCTTTACCTTTGACTCGAAGCCGGGGGCATCGAGCGGGTTTTCGTCGCCATAGAGCCGCACATTGGTATGCGCGGGCGCCGCGGCAAGACTCCCGCTATAGCCGCCGCGCACGGCTGCGACGGCGTCCGCCGCGCGGATCAGCGCCGGCAATGAGACGTCGGAAGAATGCGCATAGCCGACCGCATCATCCTTCACCGCGCGCAGCCCAAAGCCCTGCGAAGTGTCGTAGGTCGCCTGCTTCAGCCGGCCATTGTCGAACATCAACGCTTCGCTCTGGCTGTATTCCAGGAACAGCTCACCGTCGTCGGCGCCGGCAAGCCCCCGCGCGACCTGATGGCGGACGGAATCGCGGTCGAGATTGGCGCGGTCGAGCAGCGAGGTCGTCGGGGTCATGAAGGCTCCAGATTTTTCTTGTCGTCCCTGCGAGATGGTACGGGTTCAGGTATCCTAGGCCGAAGCTCGCCGAAAGCGCATCTTACAACACGGTAACCTGTGGCCGGCTCGGGCAGACCCGGGACGGTTATTCGAAGATAGTCATGATCGCGGCAAAAAGGAGGGTCTGGCGGGGTTCACGCGGCGAGGCAGGATGCCTCACGGCAACTTGTCATAGCCCTCGCCAAGTCCGTTCAAACTGAGTGGAAAGCCGATGCCCTCTTCGGGGGTTTCGAAGATGATAAAGGTCGCGGTCTTGGCGGAACGGAGCTGGCCCAGCAACTTGTCGTCCATCACGACTTCGGCGACGCAGCCATTGGGCAGGCAACGGACGAAACCGGCGCGGCCGACATCGACATTGTCGAGTTTCAGGCCGAGGCCCGAGGGCAGCAGCACGCCCAGGGGCGCCACCACCCGTATCAGCTTGCTCTTCTGGTCGGCGGTCTTCAGCACGATGACGGTGAGGCCGGCATTGGAACGGTCTTCCGCCACCACGCTCTGGATCAGGGCGCATTGCTCGCCCTGCGCGCCCGGCGGAGTGTCGCAGCGGATCTGCCAGTCGCCATGGACCGAGCGCACCGCGCCTTGCGCGCTCGCGGCGCCCGTCAGGCCGAGCAAGAAAGCGAAGGCAAGACATGCGGCAGTCAGGCTCGTGCCAGGCCGGCGGCTGAAACCTGCAAGAGGATTACCGCCAATTGCGGCGCTTCTCGCTTTGTGTTTCGAAGGCCCCATCGGGGTCGATCCCTTGATATTTCCGTTAAAGACGGTCGGTACGAACAGGGACTGATGCGCAATGACGGCGCCTTGAAGGCGTTCCCGGCGCCGCAACGGCCGCTCCATGAAGCCTGCGAATCAGGTTCCTGTGGAGCACCCTGCCTGTGCCTACATCGGGCAATCCGCCTGTCAAGCGGCCCAGGCCGGCGAAAGTGGCGCTATTGCCTGATTTCACGGGAAAATGTGACACCGGCGCAATTGCCGGTGAGGCGTCACGCCGCGCCCCACTACTGCATTGCGAGGGGCAAAGAATTATGGTTTGAGAGGCTGGATTTCGACGCGTTCTAGCGATCTGGCCCAGGTACCTCTCAAGATACCTCCCAAGGCCGTTTGTCAGGGGGCGGATCGTGCGGCACCTCTCGCCATCCGGCGGAGTGCTTTGGGTTCTATCAAGGGAGCGCGAGCGGCATGAAGATGTCGAAGGGCCAAATCGGCTGGCGGTTGCTGGGATTAGCGGTGGCCGGCGTCGCGCTGGCAGCCAGCGGAACGGCATTCGCCGAAATGGGGCAGCCGGCGCCGTGGGAATACAAGCTGCAGGAAGCGGCATCCCCGGTGATGGAGAACATTATCTGGTTCCACAATTGGCTGCTCTGGATCATCACCATCATCACGCTGTTCGTCCTGACGCTGCTGGTCACCGTCGTTATCAAGTTCAACGCCAAATCCAACCCGGTGCCCTCAAGGACCACCCACAACACCCTGATCGAAGTGGCATGGACCCTGATTCCGGTGCTGATTCTGGTGGGAATCGCGGTGCCGTCGTTTCGGCTGTTGTTCCAGGAACTCGACCTTCCCAAGGCCGACGTGACCATCAAGGCGACCGGCAATCAATGGAATTGGACCTATAGCTATCCCGATGACAAAATCGAGTACACCTCGATCATGCTGACGGACGAGGATCGCGCCAAGCTCAGCCCGCCTCCGCCGCGCCTGCTCGGCGTGGACCACGCCATCGTAGTGCCGGTGAATAAGGTGATCCGGATCCAGACCACCGGCGCGGATGTCATCCACTCCTTCGCGGTGCCGGCCTTCGGCATCAAGATCGACGCCATTCCCGGCCGCCTCAACGAAACCTGGTTCAAGTCGACCAAGCTCGGCATCTTCTACGGACAGTGCTCCGAGCTGTGCGGCAAGGATCACGCCTTCATGCCGATTGCGGTAAAGGTTGTGAACGATCGGGACTATGACGATTGGAAGAAGTGCGTCCAATCCGGCAAGGACGATTGCATCGACGTGCCGCAAGGCGGCAAGGCGAAGCAATCAAGCTAACGGCGACGGGACTGCGAGGTCCAAAAGTACGGCAAGGCAGGATTTGAAAATGGCAACGACCACAGCGACACCGGCACATACCGATCACGGCCATGACGACCACGCGCACGACCATCCGACCGGCTGGCGGCGCTTCGTCTATTCGACGAACCACAAGGACATCGGCACGATGTACCTGGTGTTCGCGATCATCGCCGGCATCATCGGTGCGGCGATGTCGATCGCGATCCGTGCCGAGCTGATGTATCCCGGCGTCCAGATCTTCCACGAGACCCATACCTACAACGTGTTCGTGACCTCGCACGGCCTGATCATGATCTTCTTCATGGTGATGCCGGCAATGATCGGCGGTTTCGGCAACTGGTTCGTGCCGTTGATGATCGGCGCGCCCGACATGGCGTTCCCGCGCATGAACAACATCTCCTTCTGGCTGTTGCCGGCCTCCTTCGCGCTGCTGCTGATCTCCTCCTTCGTCGAGGGTGAACCGGGCGCCAACGGCGTCGGCGCGGGCTGGACCCTCTACGCGCCGCTGTCGACCTCGGGCCATCCGGGACCGGCGGTCGATTTCGCCATTCTGTCGATCCACCTGGCCGGCGCCTCGTCGATCCTGGGCGCCATCAATTTCATCACCACGATCTTCAACATGCGCGCGCCGGGCATGACCCTGCACAAGATGCCGTTGTTCGTGTGGTCGATCCTGGTCACCGTGTTCCTGCTGCTGTTGTCGCTGCCGGTGCTTGCCGGCGCCATCACCATGCTGCTCACCGACCGCAACTTCGGCACCGCGTTCTTCGATCCGCGCGGCGGCGGCGATCCGTTGCTGTGGCAGCACCTGTTCTGGTTCTTCGGTCACCCCGAGGTCTACGTGGTGCTCTTGCCCGCGCTCGGCATCGTCGCCGAGATCATCACCGTCTTCTCACGCAAGAAGCTGTTTGCGTACAAGACCGT
>DATANB010000157.1:0-30238 GCA_036266415.1 Bradyrhizobium sp.
ACGACGGCGGCGCGCAACGCCTGCGCAACACGCTGCTCGCAGCGATGGGCATGGCCGGCTACGGCACCAAGGCGCTGCCCAAGGGCGAAGGCATGGGCGTGGCCTGCGTCTCGTCGCAGGAACGCGCCACCGCAAGCTGGACCGCCTGCGTCGCGCATGTCGCGGTGAGCAACTCGGGCGAGGTCAAGGTCAAGAAGCTGACGGTAGCCACCGACGTCGGCACGCAAGTGCATCCCGACAACATCCGCGCCCAGGTCGAGGGCGCGGCGCTGTGGGGACTGTCGCTGGCGCTGTATGAGAAGGCGACGCTGAAGGATGGCGGTATCGAACAGACGAACTTCGATACCTACACCCCGTTGCGGATGAGCCAGGTGCCGGAAGTCGCCGTCAGCGTCATCGCCAACGGCGAAAAGGCCACCGGTGTCGGCGAGCCGGCGGTGACGGTGATCGCGCCCGCGATTGGCAACGCGATCTTCAATGCCTCCGGCGCCCGCATCCGCGCGCTGCCGATCACGGCAGAGGCGGTG
This sequence comes from Bradyrhizobium sp., assembly GCA_036266415.1. Lineage (GTDB taxonomy): Bacteria > Pseudomonadota > Alphaproteobacteria > Rhizobiales > Xanthobacteraceae > Bradyrhizobium. Next base: position 528 of record DATANB010000157.1, read on the forward strand.
AAAGCGGCGATGAACAAGGCATGAGCTGACCTCAAGATCAGGCGACGACAACCATCCGCCGGAGCTTTTCTCCGGCGGATTTTTTTGGCTCAGCCCGGCGCGCCAACATTGATTCAATTTGCACGGTCCGCGAAGCCGCGGCGTTAACAATGCCCCTTAATCCCAAAGGAATGCCTTGTCGGGCAGACTAGGCTGTCGGCCGCGCCAGCCAGTCAACGAGGATCCATGACATCTCTAGCCCACCAAGCATCATCCAGACGCCGCCTGCTGCTGGCATCGGACCGCAGCGATCAGAGCAGCGAACTGGCCGGCATCCTGCAATCCGTTGGCGAGGTCGACACCATCCCGACGTCGGATATCCCCGACGCTCCGCCCGGTCATTTCTCGGGGATTGTGGTCGATATCAATCTGAGGTCGCCTGAGAGCGTGCAGTTGGTTCGCAGCAAGCTGCGTGCCGAAGCCTATCGCTCGGTGCCGCGGCTGTTCGTTCTCGCCGACGCCCTTCATCATGGGTCGATGCAGGCCTGGGCCCTGGGCGCGACCGACACGATATCGCGGCCGTTCGATGCCGATGCCATTCTGCAGCGCATCCGTGCCGCATTCCCTGACAGCAGCGGCTTCGACGCGACCGACAGCGGCAAGGCCTTGAACCGGGGCGTCGCCGCCGCGCAGGCGGTAATGGTCAAGATATTCGAGAAGCTTCCCGAGGGGACGCCGTTGCATTTCAACGACATCCTCGAAGCCGAATACAAGATTCTCAAGGCCATCAAGCAAACCTCGTTGCGCGAATGGCTGGCGATGGTCGGCCGCCACCACACCGAGAGCTATCGCCATTGCCTGTTTGTCACGGGTTTCGCGATTGCGTTCGGGCAGCATCTCGGTATGCGCGAGGACGACCAGCGGCGTCTGGCCCGCGCCGCCATCCTGCACGATGTCGGCAAGGCGTTCGTCCCGGTGGCGATCCTGGACAAGCCCGGCAAGCTCACCGACGAGGAAATGCGAGTGGTGCGTATGCATCCCCGTCTCGGGTACGACGCGCTTGCGGCCCAGGGGGGCTTTCCGCCTGAAATGCTGGACGTGGTCTTGCACCATCACGAAATGCTTGACGGAACGGGATATCCCAATGGCCTGCGCGGCGCCCAGATCAGCGACATCGTGCGCGTGATAACGATCGTCGATATCCACTCGGCGCTGGTGGAAAAGCGCGCCTACCGGCTGCCGTTTACGCATGCCAGGGCGTTTGCGCTGATGGAAGATATGGGCGGCAAGCTCGACCAGCATTTGCTGCAGGCTTTCCGCCCGGTGGCGCTCGGAAGTTATTGATCGGCGGGCGCTTCATCGTTATGGCGACGGAGAAATGAACCCGTCGTCGATTAGTCCAGCATCTTGCGCAATTCCGCCTTCGCCACCTTCTCCAGCGTGGAGCGCGGCATATCGTCGACGAAGCGGATTTCGCGCGGCACCTTGAAATCCGCCAGCGACTTGCGGCAGGCGGTCATGACGGTATCGTGCAGGTCTTTCGGCGCGCGGTCGACGCCGGCGGCCGGAATGATGAAGACCACGGGCACTTCGTCGAGCATCGGGTGCCTCTTCGCAACCACCGCCGCCTCACGCACGCCGGGCACCACTGCGATCACTTGTTCGATCTCGGAGGCCGCGACGTTCTCGCCGCCGACCTTCAGCATATCCTTGGCGCGGTCGCCAAATCTGATGAAGCCGTTGTCCAGCAGCGTCACGCGATCGCCGGTGATGAAATAGCCATGCTCGTCGAAACTCTCCCGGGTGGCCTTCTCGTTGTGTAGATATTCCCTGAACAGCGACAGCCCGGGAATGCCCTTGATCAGGAGATTGCCGGTTTCACCGACCGCGGTCGGCGCGCCGTCGTCTTCGATCACCCGGATGGAATACTCGGCCGCCGCGCGGCCGATCGACATCGGCGTATTGGGCTGATCGACCTCGCCGACAATGCCGTGGGTGATGGTCTCGGTCATCCCCCACCAGCCGATGATCTTGATGCCGAAGGCGGCGAAAGCCGGCGGCTCGCAGACCGCCGTGCCCCACAGCCGGAATTTGTGCCGCTTCGGGATTTCGTGCTCGAGCAGCGCCTTCATGCAAAATGGAATCGTCGAGGTCCAGCTGCAGCCGTGCTCCAGCGCGACGTCCCAGAACCGGCTGGCGGAAAACCGCGGCTGGATCACGCAAGTTGCGCCGACCCACAGGCTCGCCAGCATGGAATAGGCGAGAGCGTTGGTGTGAAACAGCGGCAGATAGGTCTGATGCGCGTCGGTTTGATGCAAATCCTCATGCGAGGCGTTGACCTTGGCGCCCCACAGCGCGTTGGCGTGGGTCCACAGCACCGCCTTCGGGCGTGATGTGGTGCCGGAAGTATATTGCACGCTGCAGGCGGCCAGCGGATCGGTGGCGCGGCGCGGCCGGTCGGCGCTGTCGGCGAACAGCGCTTCGAAACTGTCGGAGGCTTGCGGGAGGGCGCCTTGCGCGGGTGCCGCGCCGGCATCGTGAGAGATCACCGCCAGCCAGCGCAGGTTCTTGCAATGCGCCGAGACCATTTCGGCATAGCAAGGCTGCGTAATGGCGGCGACCGCGCCGCAATGACCGGCAAAATATTCCATCTCCGCCGGAGCCGAGCGGGTGTTGGTGGTCACCGCAATGGCGCCGAGTTCGACGCAGGCAAACCACGCCAGCATGGCCTCGATGCAATTGTCCAGATGGATCAGCACGAATTCGCCCGGCCTGACGCCGCGCGCGACCAGCCCCGCGGCCAGCGCGCCGACGCGTTCGTGAAATTCGCCGTAAGCCCAAATCCGCGCCGGCGCATCGAATGGCGCCCAGATCAGGAAGGGATGATCGCGGCGCGTCTCGGCGCGCATCCGCAGCAGCCACGGCACGTCCATCCCGGCGAACGGTCCGACGACACCCGGTGGCTGGAAATTCGACATCTATTGCATCCTCCCGCGCGACCTTGCCGTTTCTGCTCTTGTCGCTTTCCTGGGCGTAGTTCTGCCATTGGGCGGCGCGGCGCGCAAATCCGGAAAATCCGCGCCGCCGCCTCGTTCGTCATTGCGAGCCGTTGGCCGATGACGGGCAGGGCCCTACGCCTTCTCCTCATACGACGAGATTTCGATCAGGCTGCCGTCGGGATCGCGGCAATAGACCGACCACAGCTCGCCGCGGGCGCCCTGTTTCCTGACCGGACCTTCCTCGATCGCCACGCCGCACGCCCTGAGGTGCGCCACCACCTCCTCGGGAGTGCTCGAGGTGAGGAAGCACAGATCGTCACTCCCTGCGGTTTCATGGTCCGCGGTGAACCATTCGACCTTGTCGGCGCCGCGTGGACGCACATTGATTTTCTGATTGCCGAACATCAGCGAGGTTCGCGGGGCCTTGCCCTGGCCCGGGTCGAACACCCGGACTTCCATGCCGAGGATGTTTCGGTACCATTCGGCCGAGCGCGCCACGTCGGAGACATTGATCACGAGATGGTCGAGTGAGCTGACCTTCACCGGCATTTACTCATCCTTTGGTCGCGATCGGGTGCGGGTCTGCGCCGCTGGCCGCGGCACGCTTTGTTTGTTACAACGCCGGCCATCGTCAATTCAACTGCGAACCGGACTTCAGATCCGGGGCAAAGGGAGAAACCGCATGGCTTCACGTCGTACCGCGATTGGCCTGATCGCGCTGGGCATCTCGGCAATGGCGTCGGTCGGGAGCGCCTCGGCGCTCGACTATCCGACGCGGCCGGTTCGCTTCGTGGTTGGATATCCCCCGGGCGGCGCGACCGATATTCTGGCGCGGCTGATCGGCCAAAAGCTGTCGGAGAAACTCGGCCAGCAATTCGTGATCGAGAACAAGCCCGGCGCCGGCAACAACATCGGCACCGAGGCGGTGGTCAATGCGGAGCCGGACGGCTACACGATATTACTGGTCAATCCCGCCAATTACATCAATGCCTCGCTTTACACCAACCTGAAATTCAATTTCATTCGCGACATCGCGCCGGTCGCGTCGTTCAATCGCGTGCCCAATGTGATGACGGTCAACAACGACGTGCCGGCGAAGACGGTCGCCGAGTTCATCGCCTATGCCAAGGCCAATCCCGGCAAGGTCAACATGGCGTCCTCGGGCAACGGCACCTCGGTGCATCTGTCCGGCGAGATGTTCATGGCGATGTCGGGCGTCGAGATGCAGCACGTGCCCTATCGCGGCGCGGCGCCCGCGATTACCGACATGCTCGGCGGCCAGGTCCAGGTGATCTTCGACAACATGCCCTCGATCATCCAGCATATCCGCTCAGGTTCCCTGCGCGCGCTGGCGGTGACGACGGCGGTGCGGTCGGCGCAATTGCCCGACGTGCCGACCGTTGCCGAGACCGTACCCGGCTTTGAGGCGAGCGCGTTGTTCGGCGTGGGCGCCCCGAAGAAGACGCCGCCGGAGATCATCGAAAAGCTGAACCGGGAGATCAACGCCGTGCTGGCCGAACCTCTCATCAAGGAGCGCCTGATCGATCTGGGCGGCGAACCCCTGATCAGCACGCCGGATGAATTCGGCAAGATGATCGCGGCCGAAACCGAAAAGTGGGCGAAGGTGGTCAAGGCCGCCGGCGCGCACGTGGAATAAGACTGCCCGCGGAACCTTCGGGCGTCGTTTTACGCCACCACAGATCCCGTCTGCTCGCCCGCGATGGCGCGATCGATGGCGTCGATCAACGCCTGGGTCTCGACGAATTTGAGTCGCGCCCGCTCGGCCTTGTCGCGGTCGAACGGCGCGGCAAGCACCTTTGCGAAGCCGTCGCGGTCATCGGCCATGCGCTCGCGCGCCTTTTGCAGCGTCTCAAGTCGCTCGCTCATGTCGGTTTCGCTTTCTGTTGGTCGCGCGTTGTCGCTGATGATGCGAAAAAGCATCCTCGCGTCGGCAGGAGGCGGGAGCAGGGTGACACCCAGCTGTCGGGAGGTCAGTGGCGCACCCGACACGATTCGAACGTGTGACCTTTGCCTTCGGAGGGCAACGCTCTATCCAGCTGAGCTACGGGTGCGTTGCGGTTGATGTAGCCGATTGGCCTGCCATCGGCAATGTCCCTGAAGGGGCTGGGCAGGGGTAAGAGCAAGGCCCGAAGGCGAAGGTAATGACATGTCGGTCGCTACGTCTAAGGGACTCAGGCGTCTCGGCTGCCTGGCTTCGCCCGGCGGAACTCTTCGTCGACTTGGGGATTGTCGGTCAGTTCCCGAGCGTAGAGGAACTGAGCGAACCAAAGTCAGCAGCCCCAATGATCAAATCTGCCACGGCTTTAGCGATAATGATGCTCCTGGGTGTATCGGTCGTCATCTTGCCCGGATTTGCTCCACAAGCGAGACCGGATGAATCGGCAGCCCTGATTAAAGCGGATCGACTCCCCGTACGGTCGGTTGCGCTAGATTGCTCGCGACAAGTCTGGCCTAACTTCGAGACATCTTGCTTGCGAAGCAGCAATACCGGAACGATTCGCGAAGCTCGTCTGGTGACCGCACATCGCTAGGTTCGAAGCCACATAGGACGAGCAACTGACGGCAAACAAAAAACACAGGGGCAAGCAATGAACATGTCAGGTGAAAGTCTCCTCGTCATCATTATAGTCGGTGTAGTAGCGGGTTGGCTGGCCGGTCAGATTGTTCGAGGGGCTGGCTTCGGACTGATCGGCGATCTCTTGATCGGGATTGTTGGCGCTTTTATTGGCAGCTGGCTCCTGCCTAGAATCGGTATTCATCTTGGCGCCGGCATAATACGCGCGATTATCAACGCGACGATCGGAGCCATTGTATTGCTGCTGGTCTTAAGGCTCGTGCGAGGCGGCGGCAGCGGCTGGGGCCGTCGATGGTGAAAACGCCGCAAACAGCGGCCAGCTCGGCGAATACCGAAAAAATCGGCTTTGCTTTAACCCATTTGTGAGGCGTCAAACCGTCCCCATCGCCTTCGGGCTCGAGCTCGTCGCGGTTGCTTGCGGCTACTATCGACGTCGGGGCGAGATCTGAAGTTCCATGAGCGCCATTCTTTGCAAAATCGCCGGGTCTCTCTCGCCTTCCTTGGCAGTTCGAAGGATCGTTTCAGCGATGGATTGCACATTTGCGGAACTAACCGGCTCGGGCAGCGACGCAACCGCCGCATCCAGAGCATTTTTCATGATTCCTATGGTTTCAGGCTGGAAGGATACGTTGGGAAAGTCTTTCATCTCAGGTCGATCTTGATCGGATCATTGAAGGCAACGTCGCCATGCACAACCGTGTCGAGCAGTGCCGCCAGACTGAGAAGACGAGTCGGCACCTCGGTGCGATTCTCCGGGAGTGTGGCACATAGCCTTTCGCCGATCTCCGTGCGGATGGCATCGCTATGGACGCGGTTAATTTGAACGCCGTTAGGATCTTGGCTGGTCATGAAGGGTCCGTTTGCTGGAATTCAACTTGTCAAACCAATTCCCCGAAGAGGAATTGGTTCATTAAGGACGGCCAGAAGCTGGAATTCATATGCCCGCCTAATGCCGGACTCGGAGGACGGTGGGCAAAAAGGCCCTATTTTGGCCAACCGCTGTAGCCGCGCAGCGCCTGCGTGGCGAAGTGCATCAAGTCCGCGTCAACGAGACGCGTGCGGGCCGGCGCCGGCCGCTATCGGCGCCGTCGACCGGCTCAATCCGGCGCCAGCCTCGGGGCGATTGTCCCGCCGGGCCCAGCCTGTAGACTGACCCCTTCAAGGAAACCGCCCGGCCTTGCCGCCATCAGGGAGATCGTTCATGCGTCCGCTCGAATTCGGCTGGTACCTGCCCACGCACGGCGACACCACCGCCTATGGCGTGCCCGAGGCCCAGCTGCCGGGCTCGCCGGAATTGTGCGAGCGCGTGGTGCAGGCCGCGGAGAAAGCCGGCTTCGAATATCTGCTGATCCCGGTGGGTTCGACCTGCTGGGAGGCGTGGATATCAGGCGCGTTCATGGCGGCGCGTTCCTCCACGATAAAGCCGCTGATCGCGGCGCGGCCCGGCTACATCAATCCGGTGCTGCTGGCGAAGATGATCTCGACCTTCGACCAGATGTCGGGCGGGCGCATCTGCATAAACCTGATCGCGGGCCAGAACGAAAGCGAGGTCTTGGCTGAGGGCGTGCGCTACGCCAAGGAAGAGCGCTACGCGCTGATGGAGGAGGAGGTCTCCATCCTCAAGGCGCTGTGGACCTCGCGCGGCCCGCTGAATTTCCAGGGCAAATTCCATACCCTGTCCGGCGCGCATATCAGGCCGCGGCCGCTGCAGCAGCCGTTTCCGAAATTCTATCTCGGTGGCGGCTCGCGTCAGGCCTGGGAAATGTCCGCAAAACATTCCGACGTGCATCTGTTCTGGGGCGATCTGCCGGAGCGGATCGCCGACAACATCGCCGAGATCAGGCAGATGGCGCAAGCGCACGGCCGCGAAAGCGTCATCGGTTTCGGCATGCGCCTGCAGGTGATCTGCCGCGAGGATGAAAAAGACGCGTGGGAGGCTGCCGACATTCTGGTGCGCGACGCGACCGAGCGGCAGAAGCAGGAGATCAGGACGCTCTACGGCAAATCGGCGGCCAACCAGCGCGTGCAGCAACTTGCCCGCGAATACGGCGATCTGCTGCTGCCGCATCTGTGGACCGGCATCACCCGCGTCCGGCCGGGCGCCGGAATCGCCGTGGTCGGAAATCCCGCGCAGTGCGCCGATACGCTGCAGCAGTTCATCGACGCCGGCTGCCATTCATTCTGCCTGTCCGGCTATCTGCACGACGAGGAGGCCGAGCGCTTCGGCCGGCTGGTCCGCCCGATTCTCGCCTCCAACAATCGCGGCCGGCTGGCGGCATAACGCGACGGATGGACGAGTGCGGCAGATGATCTAGGCGACGGCCGAGGCGTCTTCGCTGCGGGCGACGAACAATTTTCTCACTTCCGCACCGGGCTTCGCGGCGCTGAACAGGTAGCCCTGCATCTCGGTGCAGCCCAGCGCGCGCAGGATCTCCTTTTGCTCCGAAGTCTCGACGCCTTCCGCGGTCGTCGTCATGTTGCGCGCGGCGGCAATGTTCACCACCGCCTGCACGATGGCGGAAGAGCCGCCGATTTCCACGATGTCGCTGACAAAGCAGCGGTCGATCTTGATCTTGTCGAATGGGAAGCGCTTCAGATAGCTGAGCGAGGAATAGCCGGTGCCGAAATCGTCCAGCGCGATCCGGATACCGATGGCGCGGAGCTGATGCAGGATGGCGAGTGCCGTCTCGTCGTCGTCGATCAGCACCGCCTCGGTGATTTCGAGCTCCAGCCGGTTCGCCGGAAGTCCGGAGGCCCCCAGCGCGCTGGCGATCTTCAGGGCCAGCGTCGGGCTTTTCAGCTGAACCGGCGAGACGTTGACCGCGAGCCGGACGTGATCGGGCCAGCTCGCCGCTTCAGCGCAGGCCGTTCGCAGCACCCATTCGCCGAGCTCGATGATCAGGCCGGTGTCTTCCGCGACCGGGACGAAGTCGGCGGGCGAGATCATGCCGCGTTCGGGGTGGCGCCAGCGCAAGAGGGCTTCGCAGCCGGTGACCTCGTCATTCCCGAGATCGACAAGCGGCTGGTAGTGGATCTCGAAGCTGCCGTCCGCCAGTGCCTGGCGCATATCGCGCTCCAGTGTAAGCCTTGCCTTGGCGCGGGCATCCATCGCCGGCTCGAAGAAACGATAGGTTCGCCGACCGCCGGCCTTGGCGCCGTACATCGCCAGATCGGCGTTCTTGATGAGCTGATCGAGATCGGTGCCGTCCTGCGGCGCTATTGCAATGCCGATGCTGGCGTCGGACGACAGCCGGTGGCCGAGGCATGCATAGGGCTGTCGGATCGCCTCGTGAATCCGGGTCACGAATTCCACGACGTCGTCGGCGTTGCCGACACCGGTCTGGATCACCGCAAATTCGTCGCCGCCGAGCCGCGCGACAAGGTCGGTCTCCCTGATGCAGCCCTTGAGGCGGGTAGCCACCGCCTTCAGCAGCTCGTCGCCGACATGATGTCCGAGCGAGTCGTTGATGCCCTTGAACTCGTCGACGTCGATATAAAGCAATGCGAACCGCTCGCCCCGGACGGTTCGCTGCAGCTCGCGTTCGACCCGCTCGCGGAACAGCACGCGGTTCGGCAGATCGGTCAGCGCGTCGTAATGGGCGAGGTGCGCGATCTTCTCGTTGGCGCGCCGGCGCTCGGTGACGTCGTCGACGACGTTGATGATATATCTGATTTCACCGGCCTGATCCCGAATTCCGATCCGCCGTGAAGTGTTGAAGCGCCTGCCCAGTCCCTGGCTTTCCCAGAGGTGCTCATCCCGGAACAGGCCGGCAGCGGACTGCAGACTCTTGTCATCATCCGCGGTGATGAGATCGGCAGCCGGCTTCGGAAACAGATCGAAAGACGTCTTGCCGACGATGGCATCGCGCGACATCCCGAATTGAGTCTCGGCCACCCGATTGACCAGAACGTACCGGCGATCGCGCACGTCTTTCACGGTGATCTGCGACGGTATGTGATCGATGATCTGCCGCAGGAAGGCAAAATTGCGGTCGCGTTCCTGTTCGAGGTTGCGGCGTTCCGTTATATCCTCGATGGTAGCGACCCATCCGCCCTGCGCCAGCGGCTTGTTGATGATATGAACCCAACGCCCGTCCGCGGACTTGATGATGCTATGAGTGATTTTTCCCTGCGCGACGTTGCGCAGGATGTTCGAACAGAACTCGTCTATATCCCCCTCGAAGGATCCGGTCTCCTTGCGATGCCGGATCAGGTCGTAAAAGTAGCAGCCAGGCTTAGCGACGTCGGTCGATAGATTATACATGTCGATATAGCGCTGGTTGCAGATCACGACGTGTGCGGAAGCGTCGTACAGCACCAGGCCCTGCGTCATGTTGTTCAGGGCGGTGTCGAGCCGGTGCTTTTCCGATTCCAGCCGCTGCTGCGCTTCGAGGTTTTGCCGGGTTATTTGCCGGACAATCACGAACAGGATGAAGGCGATTACCACCGCGGCGAGGGTAGCGACGGCAACCAGGAATCCGGTTTGCGTGCGCCAGTCGGCCAGCGCGGCCGAGGCCGTCGTGGTCGCGACGACCAGGATCGGGAAGCGACTCAACTCGGCGGCCGAACCGATCCGGTCCTGACCATCCACCGGGCTTCGCAACCGCAACGTCTGACGACCGCCCTCGGCCAGAACCTTGTTTATCAGCGGCGCGCTCTTGAATTTCTTCCCGATCGCCGAATCGACGTGCGGGTAGCGCGCCAGCATCGTTCCATCGTGATGGAACATCGAAATCGCGGCGCCCTCTCCGAGCGCGAGAGATGCGAAGAACTTTTCAAAATTGACAGGATCGATTCGCCGCGCCATCACCCCGAGAAAGGCCCCGTCCACTCCATTCAGTCTGTGAGCGATCACCGTGGTCCAGTTGCCGGTGATATAGCTGAGGACCGGTTCAGCCACGGTGACCCTCGATTGCGGGTCGGATTTGAAGGCCTTGAAATAAGCCCGTTCGGAAATGTTGATCGCCGGAAGCGACCCGGCTCCCGACGAGTTGATCAGCTTTCCGTCCGAATCGAAGATCTGGACGTCGCCGATATAGGACAGGACGTTGGATCGCAGCATCAGATGCGCTTCGGGGGCGGACATCCGGGTCCTGAAAATATCGGGCGAAGCCATCTTCGAGATTTGCATCAGGGAGATCAGATTCTTGGCGAGGAGATCGGCGTCTTCGAATTCCTGGTCGAAGTGACGGGAGAGCAGCAGCACGGTATTTTCCAGCTCGCGCTCGCTGTTGCTGAGCGCCCGCTCGCGGAATTCGCTGACCATGGCCGCGGTGCCGATCAAGATGGCCGCGACCAGCAAAACGCCGCTCAGGACCAGCCAGAGCACCGGGCCTCGCCGGATCGACGCAGGCATTTGCTGCGGCCCGACCGCCGCGGTCCGGGGCATCGCAAGCGCGCCCCACATGCTGGAAAGAGATTTTCGCATTCCCCTGCTCTCCGGGGATATGCTTACGATGCACATGTGGCATACCGGTTAGGAAATCCGGTTACTTAAGGCTTAATTGCGTGTCGGGTCCGGAGGTTAAGGGGAAGGCGCCAGCAATTGATGGCAGCCTGGGGAGAGCCCAGGCAATTCCATCCCGGGGCGGCGTTCGATATCGGCGGCCGGCATGATAGATAACGTTGATCGGTTGCGATCGAGCGCTGCAAGCGCCAGGAGAGGCGAGGAGTCATGGCCAAGATTTCCGGCTCGCCGGATTCCGGGATCGCAAGCGCGGGCAAGGCCTGGCCGGTGTTTCGCTCGCTCAATCCGTACCGGCTTCAATTCCTGAGCCACGACCTGTTCGCTGGATTGACGCTGGCCGCGATCGCGATTCCCGAGCAGATGGCAACGGCCCGGCTTGGCGGGTTTGCCCCGCAGATCGGCTTTTTCGCTTTTCTGGCGGGCTCGCTGGCGTTCGCGGCGTTCGGGAGCAATCGCCGGCTGTCGTGCGGCGCGGATTCGACCATCGCGCCGATCTTTGCCGGGGTGCTGGCCTTGCTGGCCGCCACCGGTTCGCCGGAATACGCGGCGTTGGGCGCGGCGCTGGCGCTGATGGTGGGAGTTCTGGTTCTCGCCGCCGGAATTTTTCGCCTCGGCTGGGTGGCGGATCTGCTTTCGATACCCGTGACGACAGGCTTTCTTGCCGGCATTTCGGCGCACATCATCATTTCGCAATTGCCTCTTGTCCTCGGACTGCCCGCTCCAGGCGGTCCGATGCTGCAGCGGTTGGCGGTTCTCGCCACGCATCTGAACGAAACCAACCCGTTGACGCTTGCGATCGGCGTCGGCGTGTTGGCAATGACCGCCGTGTCCGAACGAATCGACGCGCGAATTCCCGGCGCGTTGATCGGTCTCGCGCTGGCGAGCGCGGTGGTGGTGCTGCTCGGGCTCGAGAGCCGGGGCGTCACCGTTCTCGGTCGGGTCTCCGCGGCGATGCCGGCGCTTGCGGTGCCGGAAATCTCGGCCGGTCGCTTGGCGAGCCTGGTGTCGCTCGGTCTCATTATCGCGGTCGTCGTCATGGTGCAGACGGCGGCGACGACGCGGTCGTTTCCATCCAGTCCCGATGAGCCTCCGGATGTCGATCGCGACTTCGTCGGCGTCGGCGTCGGCAGCCTCCTGTCGGGACTGGTCGGCGCGTTTCCGGTCAATGCCAGTCCGCCGCGCACTGCGGTCGTTTGCGAGACCGGCGGCCGCTCTCAGCTTGCCGGCCTCGCCGCCGCGGCCATCGTGGTCATATTGCTTTCATTCGGCGCCTCGCTGCTCGGTCGAATACCGAACGCGGCGCTTGCGGGCGTGCTGCTGTTCGTCGCGCTGCGGATCTTCAGGCTCGGTCAGATCGTCGCGATTTTTCGGCAATCGCTGGGTGAATTTTTTCTGATCGTCGCGACATCGGCGGCGATCATCGTGCTGCCGATCGAACAGGGTGTCGGAATCGGGATCGCGCTCTCGCTTCTGCACGGCATCTGGAGCACGACGCGCGCCCGGGTGCTGCTGTTCGAACGCGTGCCGGGAACCTCGATCTGGTGGCCGTCGAGCCCGAATGTCCCGGGCGAGCGCGAGCCCGGAATCATTGTCGCGGGTTTTCAGGCGCCGTTGTCGTTTCTCAACGCCTATCAGTTCCGGCGTGAAATCCTGGACGCCTTGCAATCCCGAACGCCGGAAGCGCGGCTGCTGGTCCTGGAGGCGACGGGCATTGTCGAGATCGACTTTACCGCGGCGCAGATTTTGCGTGATCTCATTCGCAAATGTCACGCCGATGGCGTCGATTTCGCCATCGCGCGCCTCGAGTCGATCCGCGCGGAGGCTGCGATGGCGCGGTTTGGCATCAACGAGCTGTTGGGTCCGGATCGTTCTTTCCGCAGCGTCGAGGAGGCCGTTCAGGCGCTGGGCGCAAAGGTCCAGCCGGCCCAAAAACTCTCATGACCGTATAGCCACGCCGGAAAAAGCAAGGCCTTGAGCCTGGGGATTGTGGCCGGCCAAAGTTCCCGGGGCGCAAAAATCGGCGGGATTGATCAAGGTCAAAGCGGTCGCGCGGCGGCGCGGGCATCGTTATTTCATGCCGTTTTACAGCTTTCACGTTTGCGATCCCGTCAACCGCATCGATGGCCATGACCATGGCGGCGCGGCGCTGGCGGACGATATCGACGCCATGCTGTACGCCGCCGGCATCATTCAAAGGCTGGTCCAGGAGCAGCCCGGTGTTCCCAGAAGCTGGGCGATCGAGGTCAGCAGGGATTCGCGCCGAACCGGCGTTCTGTCGTTCGAGGCTGGCCTGAAGGTCATGCTGCGACCGTATTGGGCATGCGACCAGCCAAGCCAGGCGCATGAGGGCTGGGGGTAGAGCATGATCCGGAAAAGTGGGAACCGGTTTTCCGAAAAGATCATGCTCAAACAAAAAGTTAGAGCGGGATGACGATTCGAAGAAAAGTCGTCTCGGTCTAACGCTTAGGCCGGAACGATCTCCTTGCCGATCGGCCAAAGGGCGAGACCTGCAAGTTTGACGTGCGCCCAGGCGAAGGGAATGCCGACAATTGTCACCGCCAGAATGACCGCGGTGACGATATGCGCGAGTGCCAGCCACCAGCCCGCCAGCACCAGCCAGATCAAATTGCCGATCAGGCCGAGCGGCCCGGTGCCGATATCGGGGCGGCCGGTCAGGCTTTCGCGAGGCACCGCCTTCTGGCCGAACGGCAGCAACGTATAGGCGGCAATCGTGAACGCGGCCTTTGCCCAGGGCAGGCCGATAATGGTGATGGCCATGATGATGGCGGCGACCACCCAGCCGAACGCCATCCAGAGGCCGCCGAACACGATCCAGAGGATGTTTAGCAATATCGAAACAGGGGGCATGCGGCTTCTCCGAAACTCGGGCAGTCAGCTTCACTTGGAGGACTTCAAGTGGAAGGACGCGGCGGGTTTCGCAACCGGCCCACGACGCCGGTCGGAAAGAAATAGACGCTGGCGATGAACAATAGCCCGAGCCAGAGCAGCCAGCGGTCGGGATGCAACAGCCCGGGAAGCAGCGGCAAGCCCGCATCGGCGGCGGCATTGGAGGCCGCTCCCATCAGCGCCTGCAGATAGTTCTGCGCCAGAATGAAGATGGTGGCGCCGATGATCGCGCCGTAGATCGTGCCCATGCCGCCGATCACCACCATCAGCAAAATATCGAGCATGATGGAAAAACTCAGCGAGGTGTCCGGTCCGGCGTAACGCAGCCACAGCGCGTTCAGCATGCCGGCGCTGGCGGCGACGAGAGCTGCGAGGCAGTTGGCATAGGTCAGGTGAAACACGGTGCGGAAGCCGAGCGCCTCGGCGCGGAAACGGTTCTCGCGGATCGCCTGCAGCACGCGGCCGAACGGCGAGTTCACCACCCGCAGCAGCAAAAGGATCATCGCCGCCGAGGCGATGAAAATGAAGTAATAGGTCAGCACGCGGCCGTTCAGTTCGAAGCCGAGCGTGGCCTTGGAAATCAGCACCGTGCCCGGCCGCAGCAATTCCGGAAGTTGAAAGCTGCGGCCGTCCTCGCCGCCGGTGAGCCATGACAGTTGCGAGGCCAGCACCTGGAAGGCGGAAGCCACCGCCAGCGTGATCATGGCGAAAAATATCGCGGCGACCCGGAGCGAGAACAGGCCGATCGCGAGCGCCAGCAGGATCGCCAGCGGCAAGCCGGTAATGACGCCGGTTGCTACCGCGGCCCAGTTCGGTCCCATGGAATAAAGCGCGATCGCGATCGCATAACTGCCGATGCCGTAAAACATCGTGTGCGCGAACGACACCGAGCCGGTGTATCCGAGCAAGAGGTCGTAAGACGCCACCAATGCCGCGAAGATGCAGATATTGGTGGCGACGTTCATCGCCTTGGCGCCGGGAAAGACCAGCGGCGTCAGCGCTAGGGTTGCGATGATGACGATCAGGATGACGGTGAGCGCGCGGCTGCGCGGCGGATCGCCCGAAAGGATCATCATCGACTTGTCACCGCATACAGCCCGCGCGGGCGCCACATCAGGATCGCGACCATCAGCAGGATATTGGAGACCAGCGCCAGTTTCGGCACCAGGAAGCCGCCGTAATTGGCGACCATCGCGACCAGCAGCGCGCCGATGAAGCAGCCGCCGATCGAGCCAAGGCCGCCAATGATCACCACGATGAAAATCAACACCGTGAGATCGTTCCCCATCGAGGCGTGCACCTGCTCGCGGTACAGCGCCCACATCACGCCGCCGAGGCCGGCGAGGCCGGAGCCGACCATGAATACGCCGAGGAACAGGCGCCGGACGCGGTAGCCGAGCGCTTCCACCATTTCGCGGTTTTCAACCCCGGCGCGGATCAGAAGTCCGATCTTGGTCCGGTTCAGCACCAGCTGAATGCCGGCGAAGACGACAAGGCCGACCAGCATCGCCAGCAGGCGGTATTTTGCGATCGCGATATCGCCGATGATGAACGAGCCGCGCAGCGACGTCGGCAGCGGCAGCGGAATGATCTGCGGTCCCCACAGCGCATACAGCGCCTGTTCGGCGACGATCAAGCCACCTGTCGTCATCAGGATCTGCTTGAGGTGCTGACCGTACACCGGCAGGATCAGCACCCGCTCGACCACAAGTCCAAGCGCGCCGGAGACCGCCATCGACAGCACCGCCGCCGGCGCCAGCACCGCGAGATTCGCCAACAGCGAATCGGCCTGCACGTAACTCGCGAGCGGCAGCAGCACCAGAGTGGCGATATAGGCGCCGACCGAAATGAAGGCGCCGTGGCCGAAATTGAGCACGTCCATCAGCCCGAACACCAGCGTCAGCCCGGAGGCCATGATGAAGATCATCATGCCCATGGCGAAGCTCGCCACCGTCAGCGTCGCCCAGGAACTGCCCGATCCGACCAGCGGTAACATGGCGAGCGCGACAATCGCCGGCAACAACACCGGCAGAAGATCCCGCTTCGGCTTGGGCAGCGCGCCCGTTGCGGCAAGGTCGGTCACTGATGCGCCTCCAGGCTGAGACCCAGCAGGCGCTCCTGCAGCGCGACGTCGGCGGCGAGCGCCGCCATCTCGCCGCGATGGACGATCTTGCCGTTATCCATCACCAGAACCTTGTCGCCGAGCTCGCGCGCGGCATGGAAATTCTGCTCCACCAGCAATATCGTCGCGCCGCGGCGCTTGATCTCGGCCAGGCACTCGATCAACGCCGCCACGATCACGGGCGCCAGACCCTTGGTCGGCTCGTCGATCAGCAATAGCTTGCGCGGCTCGACGATGGCGCGGGCGATGGAAAGCATCTGCTTCTGTCCGCCGGACAAGAGACCGGCGCGCGACAGCCAGAAGCGCCTGAGCGCGGGGAAGAATCCGAAAATCCATTCGAGTCTGACATCGTCGAGCGGGCCGTCCCGCGCCGCCAGCACCAGGTTTTCCTTCACCGTCAGATCCGAGAACACCGCCATGCTCTCCGGGACATAGCCGACGCCGAGCCGGGCGATATCCGGGGTTGCGCTGCTCTCGATGCGTTGGCCCCCCAGCGAGATCTGGCCGGCGGAGGCCTGCCACAGCCCCATGATGGTTCGCAAGGTCGAGGTCTTGCCGGCGCCGTTGCGTCCGAGCAGCATCGTTGTCTGGCCCTCGGCCACGCCGAAATCGATGCCCTGCAGAATGTGATAGCGCCCGACATGGGTATGGACGCCGGCGAGGTTCAAAAGGTCGGTCATGCCGCGCTCTTTCCGGGCGCGATGCCGAGATAGGCCTCCTGCACGATCGGCGAGGCGATCACTTCGGCCGGTTTGCCGTCGGCAACGAGCTGCCCGTTATGCAACACGATGATGCGGTCGGCCAGCGTACGCACCACATCCATCTTGTGCTCGACCAGAAGGATGATCTTGCCGGGGTCGTTCTTGAGCTGCGCGATCAGGTTGAGGACAACCGGCACCTCATCGATGCTCATGCCGGCGGTAGGCTCGTCGAACATGAAGACATCGGGTTCGAGCGCCATCATCAGCGCGACTTCGAGCTTGCGCTGATCGCCGTGCGATAGCGCGGTCGCCGCGGCGGCTCTACGGCCGCCCAGCGCGACCTTGTCGAGAATGGCATCGGCGCGCGCGATCAGGTCCTTGCGTGTCATCCACGGCCGCAGCATGTCGTAATGCACGCCGCTTTCGGATTGCACGGCGAGCCGGACGTTCTCCTCAACGCTGAGGTTAGGGAACAAATTGGTGAGCTGGAAGGCACGGCCGAGGCCCGCGCGGGTGCGCAGCGGCGCGGAGAGCCGGGTGATATCTTCGCCATCCAGCAAAATGCTGCCCTCGCTGGGGCGCAATTGTCCGGAGATCAGATTGAAATAGGTGGTCTTGCCGGCGCCGTTGGGGCCGACAATGGCGGTCAGTTCACCCGGACGAAACGTGCAGCTGATACGGTTGACCGCGACATGGCCGCCGAAGCGAATGGTCAGGTCGCGGGTTTCGAGGCTGTGGGTCATCAGGGCGTCATTGCAAGGTTCGGGATCTTATCTCACCAGTCGCCATACACTCCCACGTCATGCGCGGACTTCCGCCTTCGCCAAGGCTTCGGCGGACCACTACCGAGGACCCGGCGAAGCTTTAGCGTAGACGGGTGATCCGCGCATCCATCCCCTTCCAGGAAATGCATTTTATTGGAAGGGGATGGATTGCCGGGTCAAGCCCGGCAATGACGGCATATACACTCTCAGCGCTTGTTCCTGATCGGGATGTTCATGTCCTCGATCTTGAGCTCGCGCACCGGCTCCAGCACGGCCCAGGCGACGTTCGGATCGACCTTGACCTTGAAGGCATACATGCTCTGCAGCGCCTGATGATCCTCTTTCCGGAAGATCATCTTGCCCTTGGGCGTATCGAACTCCATGCCCTCCATCGCACTGATCAGCTTTTCGGTGTCGGTGGATTTCGCCTTGGTGACGGCGGTCGCCACCGCCATAGCAGCGGCAAACCCGCCGGCGGTGAAGAAATCCGGCGGCGCGTTGAAGCGCTTCTGGTGCTCGGCGACCAGCCAGTCGTTCACCGGGTTCTTCGGGATGTCGTAATAGTAATAGGTTGCGCCTTCCATGCCGGGCAGCCGCTTGTAGGCGGCAAGAGCGGGGAGAATGTTGCCGCCGGTCGAAAGTTCGATGCCGTAGCGCTTCGGATCCATGTCCTGCAGCTTGGTCAAGGGATCGCCGGCGCCGGCCCAGATCACCCAGATGATCTTGCGTCCGGGTTTGTCCTTCAGCGCGTCGAACAGGCGCTGGCCGGCCGCGGTGAAGTCGGTGGTGGTGGTCGGCACATATTCTTCGGCCGCCAGCGTCGCGCCGGTCTTGGCCAGCGCTTCCTTGAAGGCGGCGACGCCGTCGCGGCCGAACGCATAGTCCTGCGCCAGCGTCGCGATGGTGACGCCTTGCTTGCCGATCGCCACCGCGTTCGAGATCGCATCCTGCGAGGAGTTGCGACCGGTGCGGAAGATGTAGCGGTTCCACTTCTCGCCGGTAATCTGGTCCGCGACCGCCGGCTCGACGATCAGGATCTTCTTGTTTTCCTCGGCGACCGGAAGGTCGGCGAGCGCGGCGGCCGAGAATGTCGTGCCGATGGCGATATCGACCTTGTCGTCCTGATAGGCTTCCGCCAGCGCCGCCTTGGACAGGTCCGGCTTGTTCTGGTCGTCCTTGGTGATGATGACGATCTTGCGCCCGTCCAGGGTCATGGTGCCCTTGGTGGCATATTCAAGCCCCATGCGCAGGCCGGTCTCGGTCTGTTTCGCATACGCTTCCAGGGGGCCGGTCTTGCCATAGATCAGGGCGATCTTCAGATCGTCGGCGTGCGCGGCGGCGCCCCCGATCAGGCCAAGCATGGCGGTGGCGAGAATGAGTTTCAAACGCACGGCAGTTCCTCCTGTTGCAGAATTTCCACCACAGCGATTTACACAGCTGGACGGACAATGCAATTCGATGTTCGGGGCTGCGGGCGATTTCGGCGAAGTCTCGCGCTTTCGAAAATATGCGCTTCGACGGCCTGTCCCCCATTGAACCATTCCCGCGCAGGAATAGCCTTGAAAACCGGCCGGAAAGGCCAATGCGGCGGAAGTCCGCGTCGATTCAGGGAGCGAACCATGAAGAAACTGCTCGCCGTCACCTCGCTGACCATGCTGATCGCGATGCCTCAGGTGAGCCGCGCCGAGGACCTCACCCGCTTTGCACCGCTGAAAGCCGAGGAGCTGAATCCGGCGCAGAAGGCCTGGGCCGATATGATCGCAGCACCGCCGCGCAACGGCAAGTTCGTCAATCCGCCCTACCGCGCCTATATCCGCAGCCCCGATCTGGCGCCGCGCCTGTCGGCCCTGTCGGATTACCTGCGCTGGAATACCTCGCTGCCGCCGCGCCTGAGCGAACTGGCGATTCTGATCACCGCCCGCCAATGGACCGCGCAGTACGAGTGGTTCGCGCATTTTCCGCTGGCGCTCAAGGGCGGCCTCGACCCGAAGGTCGCAGGCGACATCGCGGCCGGCAAACGCCCCGACAATATGAAGGACGACGAGGCCGCGCTGTATGATCTTGCGACGGCGCTTTATCGCGACAAGAAAGTATCGGATCCGATCTATAAGGCCGCGCTGGAGAAATTCGGCGAACGGGGCATCATGGATATCATCGGCATCATCGGCTACTACGATCTGGTCTCGATGACGCTGATCACCATGCAGGCCGGGGCGTCGAACGACAGCGTGCCGCCGCTGCCGGTGCTGGCGAAATAAGAATGGCTGCTGCCCAGGCCGATGACGCCCGGCTCAACTGCGGGGTATGCGGCATTGCATCGTGCAATGAATGCCGGTTTTCAGAAAGGAAATCTCGGCCTTGCCGTCGAAAGGCCCGAGCGCCGATTGCAGCAGCTTGGTCCCAAAGCCGGCTTTCCCGATCTCCCCGACCGGGGGACCTTCGGTCTCGTCCCAGGTAATGTTGAGCCGATCGTCCGACACCGACCATGACACCTGCAACAGCCCGCGCGGGGAGGAAAACGCACCGTATTTCCCGGCATTGGTGGCAAGCTCGTGAAATATCAGTGCGAGGCTCACCGCCAGCTTGGCGGGCAGGAACAGCGGATTGCCGTTCAGGATGAATCGGACGTGTCCGTACGGCCCGAGTTCGGAGAGCAGGAGATCCTTGATATCGCAACCGCTGCCGTCGACCCTTGCGATCAGGTCGTCGGTCGCCGACAGCGCCTGCAATCTGTGGTCGATGCTGGCCCAGACCTTCGGTTGATCGTGCAGCACCTGGTGCACAACCGCGTGAATGGTCGACAATTTGTTTTTCAGCCGGTGCTCAAGCTCGTCGATCACGAGCTTGCGATACGCCTCTTCCCTGGTCAGGCGTTTTGAGATCTCCCGCTGTTGCGCGGTGATCGATCGATAATGCTCGACGCCCCATATCGTGATGCCGCAAACCATCAGATAGATCGCCAGAAGCGCCAGCCTCGCGAAATCGACCGTCGCGTCGCTGAAATTGACGGTCACCCCGAGCGCGCCCCCGGCAAGCGCGGTCGCGATCCCGACCCGGAAGCCGCCGAGCGCGGTGGCAAAGAATACGGCCGGAAAATACGGGGTGAAGAAAACATCGGGCCGGATCAAGGCGAGGCACCACCGCGCGGCGGTCGACACGAAGAGGCAGGATGCTGCAAATCCTGTGCTGAAAAGCGGCGAGGGTTGGGATATTCCCTGCCAGCCTTGCCGGAATTCGTCAGTCAATCTCGCCATGGGTCACGTCCGCCGATCAGCGAATCCGGAAAATGGAAGCAAGCCTGGAGGTACATACGCGGTCTGACGCCGCAGGCATAGCTTGCGTTACATAGGCAGGGCAGGGATATACTAAAGCAGGTATCGCTCAAAATGAGGAGAACCAAATGGGACGGCTCAGCGGCAAGGTCGCGGTCATTACCGGCGCGACCAGCGGCATCGGTCTGCGCACCGCGGAAGTTTTCGTCGCGGAAGGCGCGAAAATCGTCATCGCCGGACGCCGCGCGCCGGAGGGCGAGGCACTGGCCAAGAAGCTCGGAACCGCCTGCATCTTCCGCCGGACCGACGTCACGGTCGAGGACGAGATGCGCGCGCTGATCGGCGAGGCGGTAGAGAAATTTGGCCGCATCGATTGCCTGTTCAACAACGCCGGCGGCCCGGCGCAGACCGGCGGCATCGAGGGCCTTGAGGTCGCGCGCTTCGATGCCGCTATGGCCACGCTGGTGCGCAGCGTGATGCTCGGCATGAAGCATGCCGCGCCGCATATGCGTCGCCAGGGTTCGGGCAGCATCATCAACAATGGCAGCATCGCCGGAAGGCTCGCAGGTTTTTCCTCCTCGGTGGTCTATGGCGCGGCCAAGGCCGCCGTCATTCACCTCACCAAATGCGTGGCGATGGAACTCGGCGAGTCCGGCATCCGCGTCAACTCGATTTCGCCGGGCGCGATCGCCACCGGTATTTTCGGCAAGGCGCTTGGCCTTTCGGTCGAGGCGGCGGAGAAAACGCCCGACGTGATGCGCGAGGTCTACAAGACCGCGCAGCCGATACCGCGCGCCGGCCTGCCCGAGGACATCGCCCATGCCGCGGTGTTTCTCGCCAGCGACGAATCCACTTTCATCAACGGCCACGATCTGGTCGTGGACGGCGCCATTACCGGCGGCCGCAACTGGACGCAGCAGCAGCAGGGCTACGTCGCGCTGCGCAAGGCGTTCGATCAGGGCAAGGGGTAAACACGCAACCGTCATTTTTCGGGTTCGATGCGTCGCATCGCCCCGGGATGATGAACCGGGAGGATTCGATGTTCGCGCAATCGCGACTATCGCTGCCACGGCCCGAGCTGCGGCCGCTTCATGCCGCCATCGTCGCCGGACTGGCCTGCGCCTTGCTGATCGGCAAGACGCTGCCGGTTACGATGGATGCGATTTCGACGGTCGTTGCGCCCTTGTGCGCCGATACCGCGGGGTCGGCGCTCGAAACCATCGAGCCGGTCACCTCGCACGCTCTGCCGAACGTGCCGGGCAAGCGCGTGACGGTCGTGCGCGTGGTCTACGGCCCCGGCGGGTTTACCCGAGCGCACCGCCACGCCGGCTCGGTTACCGCCTATGTCACCAAAGGTGAAATTCGCTCGCAGCTTGGCGGCGGTCCGATCGAGATCTTCAAGGCCGGCCAGTCGTTCTTCGAGCCGCCCGGCGCGATCCATCTGGTGTCGGCCAATGCGAGCAACACCGAGCCCGCGGAGTTGATCGCGGTGTTCGTGGCGGACGAGGGCGCCCAGCTCACGACGTTCATCGAGTAGCTGTCTCCGCGTGGCGATCTTGCGGGGTCGAGGACATCATGTTCGCGGCAGCGACACATCATGTCCGTGTATAGTCCGAACCGGCAGCGCGGAGAATGGGGCGGCATGAACAAAAGACTCGAACGAAATCTGCGACTCCTGGCCTGGGTCATCGCCGCCGGGGCGATTGCGGGCGTTGCATTCAGCATCGCGCAGGGCCTCACCTCGACTTCCGGCATGATGGCCGGGATCGCCTACGGGTTGCTGATGAGCGCGGTGCTCGGGAGCACCGAGCTGTTCGTCCTCGAGGGTCCGATGCGCGTGTGGCTCGGCGGACTTCCCTTCACCGCCAATCTGGTGCTGCGGAGCGCCATCTATGCTGCGGTCATCGTCGCCGTCCAGTGGTTCCAGCTCGGCGAGAGGATCGCCGGACTGCCCCTTGAAGTGTCCGGCCAAAGGTTCTGGTCCGGCTTCTTCTATTCGGCGGTAATCTCGGTAGTGATCAATCTGGCGCTGGCGATCTCCAACATCATCGGGCCGCGCCCGCTTCTGAACTTCGTCACCGGGCGGTATCATTCCCCGGTCGAGGAAGACCGCTTCGTGTTGTTCGTCGACATCGCGGGATCAACCGGGCTGGCGGAGCGGCTCGGCGGCGTCGGCATCCACCGCTTTCTCGATCGGACCTTTCGCGTTCTGACGCATGCCGTTGTGGACCAACGCGGCGAAGTGCTCGACTATGTCGGCGACGAGGTGATCGTGACCTGGAGCGCGCGCAGCGGCGCGGTCGACTGCCGCCCGTTGCGCTGCTTCGTCGCGATGCGCGATGAATTGGCGCGCGTGTCGGGGCAGTTCGAACGCGAATTCGGCGCGACGCCGCGGATTCGCGGCAGCCTGCATTTCGGGCCGGTGATCGTCGGCGAGATCGGCGACGTCAAGCGCGCCATCGTGTTCAACGGCGATGTCATGAACACCGCCGCAAGGCTCGAGGAGCTCAGCCGGCAGGTGGACGGCGGCTTCCTGGCGTCACGCGCGGCGATGGACCGGTTCAGCTCAGTGCCGCCGTTCGCGGTTCGCGATCTTGGCCGGCTTCCGATTCGCGGCCGCGCCGAGGGGCTCGACGTGTTCGGCCTCGACGCGAAAAGCCCGGCCTGATGCCGCCGTGACCCGATCCGCCTACGCCACCGGCTTCAGCGTCACCCGCAGTCCGTCGCGCGGCTTCGGGATCGGCCACATCTGCCAGTCCGGCGCATAGCCGGGTTCCAGCGAGACCTCGAGGTTCTGCAGGAAATGCCGCGCGAAGCACTTCGCCTGCATATAGGCGAAGTGCAGCCCCAGGCACATATGCGCGCCGCCGCCGAATGGCACCCAGGCGAAGCGATGACGGGCGCGCTGCGCCTCGTCGGTGAAGCGCAGGGGATCGAAGGTTTCGGGATCGGGCCAGATCTCTGGCATATGGTGGGTGAACAGCGGATTGACGCCGACCATGGTGCCGGCCGGGATCGCATAGCCCTTGAACACCAGATCGCGGATGGCGCGGCGCGGGATCGAGGGCACCGGCGGCTTCATCCGCATCGCCTCCTTGAACGCCATGTCGGTAAGCGCCAAGGCTTCGAGATGATCAAAGGTCGTGGGTTCGTCGGCCGCGATGCCCAGCGCCACGACTTCGGCGCGCAGTCTGGTTTGCCATTGCGGGTGGGCGGCAAGCGCAGCGACGAAGGAAGTCAGCGACGAGGTCAGCGTGTCGTGCGCGGCCATCATCAGAAAGCTCATGTGGTCGACGATATCCTGCGTCGAGAGCAGCGCGCCATCCTCATGGGTCGCCTGACACAACTGCGAGAACAGGTCTTCGCCGCCGCCGTTGGCGCGGCGGATCGGTATCTGTTCGGAGAAATAGGCGACGATGCGTTTGCGGCCGCGGACGCCGCGCGCCATTTTGGTGCCGGGCAGCGGTTTGCGGATCACGGAGATCGACGCGGCCACCATGTCGACGAAGGCGCGGGTGATCTCGTCGACCTCGGGCCCGATGCCGGCGCCGAGAAAGGAAGTCGCGGCGAGATCGAGCGTGAGCTGCTTCATCGCCGGATAGAACAGCATCGGTCCCGGCTGGCTCTTCCATTGCCTGACCCGCGCCGCGATCCCGGTATCGAGCTCCGCAAGATAGGATTTCATCGGCCCGGATTTGAAGGCGACCGACAGCGCGCGCCGGTGCAGGCGATGCTCGTCGAAATCGAGCAGCATCAATCCGCGCGGAAACAGCAGGCCGAGAATCCGCCCCCAGCCGAGCGTCGAGGAGAACTGCTTGGCCTGGTCGAACAGCACGAGCTCGTTGGCCTCGGGCCCGAGCAGCACCAGGCTGGTTTCGCCAAACAGGTGGCTGCGATAGACCAGCCCGTATTTGGCGGACGCCCGTTCGGTCTGTCCCTTGGGATCGGCAAGCACCTCGAGCGTCTTGCCGATCAGCGGCCAGCCCTCGTCGCCGGGAATGTGCGTCAGCGAATTGCGCCGTGGCGGCGTCAGGGCCATCGCGGCAGAGGCCACACTTTGCATCGACATGACAATTGCTCCGTGGTCCCCGGCATCGGCCGGAACGATGCCATTAAATAGCCGGTCGCCGCGCCGGTGCAAAGCCTCCGGGCGCCGCGCGGCGCGATTTAGGCCGACCGATGAGGCGCGACAAAGCCGCGCGTCATGGTAGGCTTCGGTAAACCATCTCGATCGGATCGCTCGCCGGTCGGCAATTCCGATCTCGCGGGGCCATCCATCAGAAATAATATTTGACCGCTGGTGTTCCGTTATTGAGACACATTACGGAAATTCATATGAAACGGCGCACATTCATTGCAGGACTCGGGGCGGCGGCGACTGGCACGCTGGCTTGGCCGCCTGTTGCGGGCGCGCAGCAACCGGCGAAGGTGAAGCGCATCGCCATCGTCCACCCGAACATTGATGTGGCCGATCTCCGCATAACCAGCGAGCATCTGGGTTACCGGACGCTGTTCGAGGAATTGCGCCGCCGCGGCTACAGCGAAGGACGCAATCTCGTGGTGGAACGGTACTCCGCCGCCGGACAAACCGACCGCTATGCCGATCTGGCGCGGGATGTGGTGCGCACAAATCCGGACCTGGTGCTTGCGATCGCAAATCCCGTGGTGATAGGCTTCAAGCAGGCGACCACGAAAATCCCGCTCGTTGCCGTGGCCGGCAACATGGTCGCCTCGGGAATTGTGCCAAGCCTTGCGCAGCCCGGTGGAAACATCACGGGCATCAGCACGGATGTCGGAGGCAACGATATCTGGGGGAAGCGGCTAGGTCTGCTGCTTGAAGCGGCGCCAAAATCGTCGAACGCCCGTTTCCTTACGCTGCGAACTTCCTGGGAAAAAGTTCAAAGCGAAGCGCTTCGAAAGGAAGCCAGCCAGTTGGGGATTTTGCTTGATGGCGCGTTGCTGGACGGCGCCACCGACGAGCCGCAAATTCGACGTGCGTTCACCGCGATGGAGCGGGATCGCGTGGATGCGCTCATGGTGATCGACGACGCCGGCCTGTTTCCTCATCGCCAGCTCATTGTCGAATTGGCCTCCAAGGGCCGGATACCGGCGATTTACGCGCATCGCATTTTCGTCGAACCCGGCGGACTGATGACCTATTCGTTCGATCTGGCCGAGATGTACCGCCACGCCGCCGGGCAGATCGACGGGATTCTCAGGGGTGAGAAGCCCGGAGATATTACTGTGTTCCAGGCCACCCGCTACGAGTTCATCGTCAATCTCAAGACCGCCAAAGCGCTCGGCCTCGAAATTCCGCCAACGCTGCTCGCCCGCGCCGACGAGGTGATCGAGTGAGGCGGCGAGAGGTTATTGCGTGGATCGGCGGGGCGGCTGCATGGCCGCTCGCGGCACGGGCGCAGCAACCCGGACGAACAAAGCGAATTGCCGTGCTGGTGGCAACGGCTGCGAACGATCCGGATGTGCAGGCTAACCTTGCTGCCTTCACGCAGGGGCTGCAGCAATTGGGCTGGATCACCGGCAGTAATGTGCAAATCGATACGCGCTGGGGTGCTGGCGATTCCGACACGATTCGCAAACACGCGGAGGAATTGGCCGCGCTCGCGCCGGATGCCGTGCTGATCTCAGGCAACGCGGGGATGGCGCCTATGCTGCAGGCATCGCGTAGCGTGCCGATCGTGTTCGTCAACGTCGCCGATCCCGTTGGCGCGGGTTTCGTCGAAAGTCTGGCGCGGCCGGGCGGCAACGTGACCGGATTTATGCAATTCGAATACAGTTTGAGCGCAAAGTGGGTGGAGTTACTCAAGCAGGTTGCGCCGAACGTGACGCGCGCGGCGGTCATTCGGGATCCCGCCATATCGGCTGGGGTTGGCCAGTTCGCCGTCATTCAATCCGTGGCGCCGTCGCTTGGAGTGGAAGTGAGCCCGATCAATGTGCGCGACGTCTCCGAGATCGAGCGCGGGCTGGAAGCCTTCGCGCGCGCTTCGAACGGGGGGCTGATCGTGACCGCGAGCGCGTTGGCGTCGGTTCATCGCGATCGGACCATTGCCGTTGCGGCCGAGCATAAGTTACCCGGTGTTTACTTCCGGCGCAATTATGTCGACAGCGGCGGCCTGATCTCCTACGGGATTGATCTTGCCGGGCAAAACCGGCGCGCGGCCGGCTATATTGATCGTATCCTCAAGGGCGAGAAGCCGGCAGATTTACCTGTGCAAGCGCCGACGATGTACGAGTTGGTCATCAACCTCAAGACCGCCAAAGCGCTCGGCCTCGAAATCCCACCAGCGCTGCTCGCCCGCGCCGACGAGGTGATCGAATGAGGCGCAAGCCGCGAACTCGCCGTCATGCGATGTTCCGAAAAAAGCCCAATGGTGCTAGATTTCCACGGAGAGCTTCGACATCCGCCAACTCCAGACCGGAGAGAGGATCGATGACCGACAGCGCGATGTATCACGAGGGCAACCGCCGGCTGCAGGATCAGTTCGACAGCCGCCGGATTTCCGACCGTCTGGAAACTTTTACCCGCACACAGTTCACGCCGGACGACCGGGCATTTATCGAGAGCGCGCCGTATTTCTTTCTTGCCACGGCGGACGCCAGGGGAAGGCCCGATTGCTCTTTCAAGGGCGGCATGCCGGGCTTCGTGGCGATCACCGGGCCGTCCGAGCTGGCCTTTCCCGACTATGACGGCAACGGCATGTTCAAGAGCCTGGGCAACATCCTGGTCAATGTCGAAGTCGGCATGCTGTTCATTGCGCTGCATGGCAAGCCGCAACGCCTGCGCGTCAACGGCGCGGCAACGGTCAGCGGCGAGGATCCTCTGCTTGCCCGGACCATCGGCGCGCAGCTAATTGTCCGTGTCGCCGCCCGATCGATCTTTCCGAATTGTCCGCGCTACATCCCGACCATGCAGTTGACCGACCCCTCGATCTACGCGCCGCGGCCCGGTTGCGATCCGCCGGAGCCGGCGTGGAAGGACTTTGACGATTTCAGGGATTGCGTGCACCCGCGCCAGCCCACCTTCAAGGGCTAACGGTTGCCTGCATGACTAGCCGCGCCGGCGCGCCTCACGCCTTCCGCTTCGCGGCTTCCTTCTGCAAGTCCGGCGCGTTGATGGTGGGGATCGCGACGCGGCCGGGGCCGGTGAGGGGCAGGGCTGCCGCCGCCTTGTCGTTTTCCATGATCTTGGCCATCACCGCTTGTCCCGCGCGCTCGAACACCGCGCGATTCTCGATCAGGAATTTATTCGACTCGCGCAGTTTCGCGATGTGGCCATTGATCTCAGGGATCACATAGCGCGCCACCATGTCCCAGCTGCGGCGGGTGTTTTCCGGATTGGCCCAGTCGTGCACGAAGCCGATGATGGTGCCGACACCACCACTGACTTCCATCAGGCTCTTGATGGTTTTGACGAGATCGTCCGGCGTGCCGATGGTGGAGGCCGCGCCCTCGCCGCCGGCGGTCTTCTCCACGGCGTCCTCGGGCGAGGTGAAAGGCTGCAGACCGGGCCGCTGCAGGGTGCGGACATTATATTCATTGTGCCAACGCATCAGTCCAGCGCCGGCCTCGCGCCGCGCCTGCTCGCGGCTCTCGGCGATGTGCCAGGACAGCAGCACGCGCCAGTTGGCGCGGCTCACCGTAGTGCCGTGCTTCTTCGCGGCGTCCTCGGCAAATCCCCATTGCGTCGGCAGCGCCATCAGGCCCTGCGTCGACATCGAGCCGAGCGAAATGATGCCGATGCCGTATTTGCCGGCCAGCGTCATGCCCGACGGCGAGATCTGCGAGGCCACCACGAACGGCATGTCCTCCTGCAGCGGCAGGATCTGCAGCGCGGCGTCGTTCATGGTGAACCAGTCGCTTTTCGCGGTAACGCGCTCGCCTTTGAACAGCCGGCGAATGATCGCGATCGCCTCGTCCTGGCGGTCGCGCTGTGTCATCGGATCGATACCGAGCGTGTGCGCGTCGGAGGCGAGCGCGCCCGGTCCGGAGCCGAAGATGGCGCGGCCTCCGGTCATGTGGTCGAGCTGCACCATGCGTTGGGCGACGTTGAAGGGATGGTGATAGGGCAGCGAGACCACGCCGGTGCCGAGCATGATGCGCTTGGTGCGCTCGCCGGCGGCGGCCAAAAACATTTCCGGCGAGGCGATGGTTTCCCAGCCCGAGGAATGATGTTCGCCGCACCAGAATTCATCGTAGCCGAGCGCGTCGAGCTGCTCGACCAGATCGAGATCCCGGCGGAATTGCAGCATCGGATGCTCGCCGATCGGATGATGCGGGGCGAGGAAGGCTCCGAATTTGAGGCGGGCCATGGGGTTTCTCTCCGGAGTTTTTATTCCTGGGTTGCTCGACCCCAAACTACGGGGTGCGGCGGACCAAGGCAATCGCGGAGACCAGTTCGCCAGGCATGGTTGTCGTGCAGGGTTATGTGACATACCGTCGCCCGGAAATCCCCGCCTCCTCACCACCCTTCCGAAATGGACAGCCATGAACCGTGTTCTTGCCCGCGCCGCCGAAGGCCGTAGGCATCGTTGTCTATCACGCGGTGCCGACCGTGAAGACCGCGTTGAAATGCGTCGAGGCCGGCGTCGACGGTCTGGCGGTGGAGGGCGCCGAGGGCGGCGGCTTCAAGAATCCCGAGGAAACCCAAGTGATTTGCCCGACGGGCCGCGTTGCAAATAGTCTGTCCAGCCCTCCCGGCAAAAATATTTCTGTTTTTCCGAAACGCAAATCAGCGCTATATCGTCAGCTGTCCCGTCCCTCCAGGAGGGGCGTTGCGCAACGTCATCGACGCGGGGCGGGATGCGGTGGACGCTGATCGTGCTCCTGACGAGGGCGCGTGAGGCGGACGGAGAAGTCGTGTGGTCCTGACGCCCCGGTGCTGGCGTC
>DATANB010000158.1:0-11825 GCA_036266415.1 Bradyrhizobium sp.
CATCAGGAACGCGATGATGATCAGGCCGATCGCGATCTCGCGCAGAAAGGTGATGTTGTTGTTCAAGGACAGCGCCTTGTCGATCGCGCTGCCCTTCAGGCCCGCGCTGAGCCATTCCATCGATTCCGGCAGCAGCACCACGAAGGCGGTGCCCATCAGTGTGCCCATGACCGAGCCGGTGCCGCCAATGATAATCATTGCCAGGAAGATGATCGAGCGTTCGATGCCAAAACCTTCGTTCGAGACCACGAGCTGGTAATGCGCATAAAGCGCCCCGGCGATGCCGGCAAAGAACGCCGCGAGTCCGAACGACAGCGTGCGGTATTTGGTCAGGTTGATGCCCATGATTTCGGCGGAGAGGTAGTGGTCGCGGATCGCGACCAGCGCGCGGCCGTCGCGCGTGCGCATCAGGTTGGTCACCAGGAGGTAGCTGACCACCAGATAGGCCAGCACGACGTAGAAATATTGCCGGTCACCGCGGAAAGTGTAGCCGAAGATAGAGAACGGATTGGCGCTGGCCGGCACCGAGCCGCCCGAGAACCAATCGGCGCGCGAGAAGAAATCCAAGAGGATGTACTGCGCGGCCAGGGTTGCGATGACGAGATAGAGCCCCTTTAGCCGCGCCGCCGGCACGCCGAAAATCAGCCCGACCAGCGCCGTCGCGACGCCCGCCAAGGGAATCGCGAAAAACACCGGGATCGGCAGGTTGTTCGAGATATAGGCCGAGGTGAACGCGCCGAACAAAAAGAACGCGGCATGCCCGATCGAGATCTGCCCGGTGAAGCCGACCAGAATGTTCAGCCCGAGGGCGGCGATCGCAAAAATGCCGATCTGGATCAGGATGCTCAGCCAGTATCCGGTGAATACCAGCGGCGCGAAACAGATCAACACGACGCCGCCGATGGCCGCGTTGCGGCTGGTGGTGGTCGGAAAGATCGTGGTATCGGCCGCGTAGGTGGTGCGGACGTCGCCGGCCGGGATCAGTGACGGACTTGCCATTACTAGATCCGCTCGATGTCGTGGGTGCCGAACAGGCCGTAGGGTTTTATCATCAGGATGATGATCAGCACGTAAAACGGCGCTATCTCATAGAGATTGCCCCAGTGCAGGTATTCGCTATCGACATATTGGGCGATGTTTTCAAGCAAGCCGATGATGATGCCGCCGAGCACCGCGCCGCCGATGGAGTCGAGCCCGCCGAGGATCGCCGCCGGAAACACCTTGATGCCGTAGGCCGACAGGCCCGACGACACGCCATTGACCACGGCCACCACCACGCCCGCGACCGCCGAGACGGTGGCCGAGATCGCCCAGGCCATCGCGAACACGCTTTTCACGGAAATGCCGAGCGACTGCGCCACCTGCTGGTTGAAGGCGGTGGCGCGCATCGCGAGCCCGTGTTTTGAAACCCGGAAGAACCAGGCCATGCCGATCATCATCGCCACCGACACCACGAGGCTCATCACATAGACGGTCTGGATCTGCAGGCCAACCAGGTTGACGGACTGGCTTTCGAACACCCGCGGGAACGGCTGCGGATTGACGCCGAAAATCCATTTCAGCGCGGCCTGAAACACCGTCGACAGCCCGATGGTGACCATGATCACCGAAATAATCGGCTCGCCGATCATCGGCCTCAGGATCACCATCTGGATCGCGATGCCGAACACGAACATGAAGACCAGGGTCAACGGCATGCCGATCCAGAACGGCACCTGGTATTTGGTGAGCAGCGCCCAGCATACCCAGGCGCCAACCAGCAGCAATTCGCCCTGCGCGAAGTTCACGACTTGCGTGGCCTTGTAGATCAGCACGAACGACATCGCGACCACGCCATAAAGCGTGCCGACCACCAGGCCGTTGACCAGAAGCTGCATCAGGAATTGCAGGTTCATTCCGCGGCCTCCGCCAGCGGCGGGCTGGGCGCGAGGTCGACGACCCGCAGCGTGGTGCGGATGCGCTGGGTGGTGCCGTCCTGAAAGCGTATCACGGTGTCGACGGGGATCTCGCGCTTGCCGCCGTAGATCGCGTCGATGATGGTGGCGTATCTTTCGTTGATGACGCTGCGTCGGACCTTGCGGGTACGGGTGAGTTCGCCGTCGTCGGCGTCGAGCTCTTTGTAGAGCAACAGGAAGCGGGAGATGCGCTGCGCCGGCGGCAGCGTGGCGTTGACGGTCTCGACCTCCTTGCGCAGCAGGGCATAGACCTCCGGCCGCGAGGCGAGGTCGGTGTAGGTGGTGAAGGAGATCCGGGTCTTCTCCGCCCATTTGGAGATGATCGAGAAGCGGATGCAGATCATCGCCGCCAGCGCGTCGCGGCCGGCGCCCAGCACCACGGTCTCGGCGATATAGGGCGAGAATTTCAGCTTGTTCTCGATGTATTGCGGCGAAAACCGTTCGCCACGCGCGGTTTCGGCAAGATCCTTGATGCGGTCGATCACCACGAGCTGCCCGTTGTCATTGAAATAGCCGGCGTCACCCGAATGCATCCAGCCGTCTTTCATGTCGGCGGCGGAGGCTTCCGGATTTTTGTAATAGCCGAGGTACATGTTGGGGTGGCGCACCACGATCTCGCCGACGCCATGGATATCCGGATTCTCGATGCGGATCTCGATATCGTCCGCCATCGCCACGCCCGTGGTGTCGGGATCGACCTTGCCAGAGGGATGCAGCGTGTAGGCTCCGAGCAATTCGGTCTGGCCGTACAACGTGCGCAGCGGCACGCCCATGGCCTGAAAGAATTTGAAGGTGTCGGGGCCGAGCGCGGCGCCGCCGGTCGCCGCCGAGCGCAGCCGCGTGAAGCCGAGCCGGTCGCGAAGGGCGCGGAACAGCAGCAGATCCGCGATCGTCGAATGCTTGCCCCGCGCCAGCGCCGCCAGCCCGGTGCTCATGCCGAGTTCGTAAAGGCTTTGCTTGAGCGGGGAGGAGTCCATCACGCCCGCACGAACGTCGGCGGCAATGGCCTCCCAGACCCTTGGCGCGAACAGTACGAAGGTCGGCGCGATCTCGCGGAAGTCGTTCATCATGGTGTCGGGTTGTTCGACGAAGTTGATCTTCATCCGGCACAGCAGTCCTTTGCCGAGCACATAGACCTGTTCCATGATCCAGGGCAGCGGCAGCACCGAGACGTATTCGTCATCCGGTCCCTTGGGATCGAACGCGAGGTAAGTCGCGCAATGCCGCAGCACCCGTCCTGCCGCCAACATCGCTAGTTTCGGATTTGCCGTGGTGCCCGAGGTGGTGCAGAGGATTGCGACGTCCTCGCCGCGGGTCTCGTCCACCAGCCTGTCATAGAGGGCGGGCTCGCGCGCGGCGCGGTCGCGCCCCATCGCGGCGAGCCTGTCGGCTTCCATCAGTCGGGGGTCATCATACTTGCGCATGCCGCGCGGGTCGGAATAGACGATGTGTTTGAGGTTGGGCGCGCGATCGGCCAGCGTCAGCAGCTTGTCGACCTGCTCTTCGTCCTCGGCGAACACCAGTCTGGCCTCGCCATAGCTCAGGAGATAGGCCGCTTCCTCGTCAAGCACGTCGCGATAGAGGCCGAGGCTCATGGCGCCGATGGCATGGGCGGCTATTTCCGCCGACACCCAGTCCGGCCGATTATCGCCGATGATGCCGATGACGTCGCCGCGGCCGAGGCCGAGTTCGACCATGCCGAGCGCGAAGTCGTGCACCCGGGTTTGATAGTCGTTCCAGGTGAAGGGCTTCCAGAGCCCAAAATCCTTTTCGCGCAGCGCAATCTCGCTGCCATGCTCGCGGGCGTTAAGGCGCAACAGCTTGGGATAGGTATCGGCCTGCGCGACGCGGCCGGCATAATCCATCATGCAGCGGTCTCCGCGGGCGCCGGCGTATCGTCGGGATCGACCAGGACCTCGTCCTCTTCGCCGAGATAGGCGCGCTTCACATGAGGATCGGCCAGTACCGCGGCCGGATCGCCTTCCGCGATCTTGCGGCCGAAATCCAGCACCATGACCCGGTGGGAAATATCCATCACGACCCCCATGTCGTGCTCGATCATCATCACGGTCATGCCGAACTCCTCGTTGAGATCGACGATGTAACGCGCCATGTCCTCCTTTTCCTCGAAGTTCATCCCGGCCATCGGCTCGTCGAGTAGGATCAGTTGCGGCTCCAGCGCCATGGCGCGCGCCAGCTCGACGCGCTTGCGCAGGCCGTAGGGAAGGGTGCCGGCGGTGGCCTTGCGCACCGACTGCAGGTCGAGGAAGTCGATGATCTCCTCGACCTTGCGGCGATGCTCGAGTTCCTCGTGCCGTGCGCCGGTCAGCCAGTACAGCGATCCCGTGATGAAATTATTCTTCAACAGGTGATGCCGCCCGACCATGATGTTGTCAAGCACGCTCATGTGCTGAAACAACGCGAGGTTCTGGAAGGTGCGGCCGATGCCGAGCGAGGGCCGCGCGTTGGGGTTGAGCGCGGTGATGTCGCGGCCGCGATAGAACAGCTGGCCTTCGGTCGGCCGGTACCGGCCCGAGACGCAGTTGATAATCGAGGTCTTGCCGGCGCCGTTGGGACCGATGATCGAGAACAGTTCGCCGTCGTTGACGCCAAAACTGACTTCGGTGAGCGCACGTACGCCGCCGAAGCGCAGTGACACCCCGCGCACTTCCAAAGCGTGTTCCACGCATTCCCTCCGTTTGCGGGCGCTCTTTCGCTCGTTATCAGCGTGATCAAGCCGGTTCTATGAGGCGGGTCAACCCGTTCCCGACGGTAGCACGGAAACGGCCGCTGGTCTGCTCGCCGCGCCCCTCGGCGCTATCGCTTCGGGATCAATCGACTTTGGTATTAGACTTCCAGCCATTCCTTGCGCACGGCCTCGTCGGCCTTGAGTTCGGCAGGTGTGCCCTCGAACACGATGCGGCCGTGGCCCATCACATAGACCCGGTGCGATATCCGCATCGCGATCGAGAGTTTCTGCTCCACCAGCAGGATCGCGACGCCGCGCTGGGCGATTTCGGCGATGAGGTCGCCGACC
Organism: Bradyrhizobium sp.; assembly: GCA_036266415.1. Classification (GTDB taxonomy): domain Bacteria; phylum Pseudomonadota; class Alphaproteobacteria; order Rhizobiales; family Xanthobacteraceae; genus Bradyrhizobium. Next base: position 4,993 of record DATANB010000158.1, read on the forward strand.
TGTTGCACGATCAGGGGAGCCAGCCCCTCGGTCGGCTCGTCGATCATGATGAGTTCGGGGTCGCCCATCAGCGTGCGGCAAATTGTCAGCATCTGCTTCTCGCCGCCCGACAGCACGCCAGCCGAGGTATCGGCCCGCTCCTTGAGATTGGGAAACATCTCCAGCATATCCTCGAGCCGCCACTTGCCGGCCCGCCTGGTATCCTTGATGCCAAGCATCAGGTTTTGCCGCACCGTCAGGCCGGGAAAGATGTCGCGATGCTCCGGAACATAGCCCAGGCCGAGATGCGCGATCCGATAGCTCGGTAAACCCGCAATGTCGCCGCCCTTGAACCTGATCGAGCCCTGCGGCGGCACCTCGCCCATGATCGCCTTGACCGTGGTGGAGCGTCCGACGCCATTGCGCCCAAGCAGGCTGACGACCTCGCCGGCGCCGATATGCATATCGACGCCCTGCAGAATATGGCTCTTGCCGTAGTAGGCGTGCAGATCTCCGACTTCCAGCATCATGCCGCTTCCTCGCCGAGATAGGCTTGCCGGACTTTCGGATTGCCACGAATCTCCTCCGGTGTGCCGGAGGCGATGATCTGGCCGTACACCAGCACCGAAATCCGGTCGGCCAGGCCGAACACCACGCTCATGTCGTGTTCGACGATAAGCAGAGTGCGGCCTTCGGTTAGGCGCCGGATCAGGGCAACCGCGCGTTCGGTTTCGGCGCGACTCATGCCCGCGGTCGGTTCATCCAGCAGAATGACATCCGCGCCGCCGGCGATGGTAATGCCGATCTCCAGCGCGCGCTGCTCGGCATAGGTCAGAAGCCCCGCGGGCACATCGCGCCGCGGCGTCAGGTTGATGTCGGCAAGAATTTGCGCGGTGCGGTCGCGCACGTCGGGCAGATTGTCGATGTTTTTCCAGAACGCGTAACGCTGGCCGGTCGACCATAATACGGCGCAGCGCAGGTTTTCCCACACGCTCATATTGGCAAAGACGTTGGTGACCTGGAAGCTGCGCGACAGCCCGCGGCGGTTGATCTGGTAGGGCGGCAGGCCGGAAATGACCTCGCCGCGGAGCAGCACGCTGCCGGACGTCGGCGCCATATATCCGCTGATCAGGTTGAATGTCGTCGATTTGCCGGCGCCGTTCGGGCCGATCAGCGCGTGGCGTTCGCCCTGCGTCACGCTCAGACTGACATTTCTGATAATGGCGACATCGCCAAAACTCTTCTCGACCTCGCGCAGTTCGATCGCGGCGCTCATGCGGCAATTCCCTTTTCGCGCGCCACGCTGGTGGCGCCGTCCCAGGCGTGACCGACCCAGATCCAGGTTCTGCGCGCAACCAGGAATCCTCCAATCAGCAGAACGACGGCAAGCGCCCATAGATACGGGCTCGCCGCATCGAAGCCGACGCCGAATGCCTTGATGTGGGAATCGTCACCGGGGTTGACGGTGTAATGCACAATGATTTCAATCGACAGGATGAGGCCTGCGATCATCGCCAAAGTCGGCACCAGGGCGATCAGGTAGCTCGGCAGCATCTTCGGCAACGTCCCGGCTCTCACGAGCGGGCGATGCATCATCAGAAGGCCCGTGATGCCGCCCGGCGCAAACAAAACCACCGCGATGAAGATCAGTCCAAAATAGAGCTGCCACACCTGGGTCAGGTCGCTGAGGCCAAGCGAGAGAAACGTCACGAAGATCGCGCCGACGATCGGACCGATGAAGAAGCCGATGCCGCCGATATAGGTGGCGAACAGCACGGTTCCCGATTGCACCGCGCCGAGATAGGCCGAGTTGGCGATCTCGAAATTGATCGCCGCCAGCGCCCCGGCGATGCCCGCGAAGAATCCGGAAAAGCAGAACGCCAGATAGCGGACGACGTGCGGATTGTAGCCAACGAACTGGACGCGCTCGGGATTGTCGCGCACCGCGTTGCACATGCGCCCGAGCGGGGTGCGGGTCAGCGCATACATGGCGATCACGGCGATCAGCGTCCATGCCGCGACCAGGTAGTAGATCTGGATCTGCGGACCGAAATTCCAGCCGAACAGCTTCAAAAGTTTGGTCCGGTTGGCGGAAATGCCGGCTTCGCCGCCGAAAAAGGTGCGCAGGATTAGCGCCGAGGAAGCAATCAGTTCGGCAACGCCGAGCGAGATCATGGCGAACGCCGTTCCCGAGCGCTGGGTCGAAACCCAACCGAGCAGGACGGCGAACAACAAACCGGTCAATCCGCCGATCAGGGGGATGATCGGCAACGGGATCGGCAGCTTGTTGGCGCCGATGATGTTGATGGCGTGAATCACCAGGAAGCCGCCGAGGCCGTAATACACCGCGTGCCCGAACGACAGCATGCCGGTCTGGCCAAGCAGGATGTTGTAGGACAGCGAGAAGATGATGGAGATGCCGATCAGGCTGAAGGTCGTCAGCGAACCGCCGGAGCTGAAGATTTTGGGCAGCAGCAACAGTGCGATCGCGGCCGCCGCCCACAAGCCGTAGAATTTGAGCTTTTCGGCGGCCGCTGGCAGCGGAGGTGCCGCGCTTGCGGTGATCTCGCTCATGTGTCGCGCGTCCCAAGCAGGCCCATCGGGCGGAAGATCAGGATCAGCACCAGCAGCACGTAGGGCATGATCGGCGCGATCTGCGCGATGGTGACGCCCCAGATGTCGGAGAGCCAGGTCGCGGCATAGGCGGGACTGAGCGGACCGAATGCGCCGGACAGCGAGCCGTTCATCGAGACCGCGAAGGTCTGCACCAGGCCGATCAGCAATGAGGCGACGAAGGCCCCGGGCAGCGAGCCCAGTCCGCCGACGACGACGACCACGAACAGGATCGGGCCGAGCAACCCGGCCATATTCGACTGCGTCACCAGCGCGGGGCCTGCAATCACGCCGGCGACCGCGGCAAGCGCGGTGCCGACCCCGAACACCAGCATGAAGATGCGTCCGACGTTATGACCAAGATGGCCCACCATGTGCGGATGGGTCAGCGCGGCCTGGACTATCAGGCCGATCCGCGTCTTCTTCAGGACGATCAACAGCCCGACGAAGATCACGATCGACACCAGCAGCATAAACATCTTGTAGGCGGGATAATTGGTGGAGAAGATCGTAAATGCCGGGAAATCGAGCAGCGCCGGGACACGGAAATCGAGCGGGCTCTTGCCCCAGATGATCTGCACGACCTCCTCGATCACGAAGGCGAGGCCGAAGGTGAACAGCAATTCGGCGACATGGCCGTTCTTGTGGACGCGGCGCAGGCCGTAGCGTTCGACGCCGGCGCCGATCGCGCCGGCAAGCAAGGGTGCAATCAACAGCGCCGGCCAGAACCCGAGCCACCGGCTGAGCTGGAAACCGAAGAAGGCGCCGAGCATGTAGAAGCTCGCATGCGCGAAATTGAGCACCCCCAGCATGCTGAAGATCACGGTCAGCCCGCTCGCCATCAGAAACAGCAACATACCGAACAGCACGCCGTTGAGCGTGGATATGACGATCAGTTCAAGCAAGACCCAACGCCTCCGAGTTGAGAGCGGCATTCGCCCCGGACGACGCCGGGGCGAATGGAACGTGCGCTCGAAGGATCAGCTAGGCCGGTCCATTTTGCAGGTGGTGGGCAAGACAGTTTGCGGCGCGTCAATCTTGCCGACGCCCTTCCAGCCCCACCCGGTCTTTTCCTCGTCGAACGGCTCGTTATTCTTGAGCTCGCCGAACGAGGCGATGTACATCGGCTGGAAGAACTGATGATCGGTCTTGCGCATCATGCCCTTTCCGCCGTCGTACACGTCGAATTCCATGCCCTCGAGCGCGGCCGCGACCTTTACCGGATCGAGCGACTTCGCCTTTTCCGCGGCCAGAGCGAACATTCGCATTTCGTTGACGGCGCGCGGATAAAAGTTGGTCGGAACGTCCGAGTACCGCGCCCGTAGCGCCTTCTCGAAGGCTTGTGACGGGGCATTGTCGATGTTGGCGTAGCCCTCGCTGATCTGGAACACCTGATGGTTCAGGTTGGCCTGCTTGATCGCGGTCGGGCCGCCGGCGCCGCCGGCATAATAGGTGTACCAATTCACTTTCAGCCCGGCATCGGCGGAGGCCTTCAGCAGCAACGCAAAATCCTGTCCCCAGTTGCCAGTCACGACGGTGTCGGCGCCGGATGCCTTGATCTTGGCGATGTAGGGCGCGAAATCGGTAATTTTCAGCAGGGGATGAAGTTCGTCGCCGACGATCTTGATGTCCGGCCGCTTGGCGGCCAACATGGCCTTGGCGGTGGATCGAACCGATTCCCCGAACGAGTAATCCTGATTGATCAGATATACGTTTTTAATCGACGGTGTTGTTTTCATGTAATTGGTGAGCGCCTCCATCTTGATGTCGGAGTTCGCGTCCCAGCGGAAATGCCAGAAGCTGCACTTGTCGTTGGTCAGGACCGGATCCACCGCGGCATAGTTGAAATACAGGACTTCCTTGCCGGGATTGCGCTCGTTGTACTTGGTCACGAAGTCGGTCAGCGCGCCGGCAACCGACGAGCCGTTGCCTTGCGTGATATAGCGGACGCCGGCGTCGATCGCCTTCTGCGCCTGGATCAGGCTTTCCTGCGGATTGGTCTTGTTGTCGAGCGGAACGATCTCGACCTTCTTGCCATGGATGCCGCCCTTGGCGTTCACTTCGTCGGCGAGAAACTGGAATATCTTCAGGCCGACTTCGCCGACGCTGGCGCCGCCGCCTGACAACGGGTCGATATAACCGATTTTGAGGGTCTCCTGCGCCATCGCCGCAGTGCCGAACGTCGGCAGTGCAAAGGCGGCAGCCATCATTAGTTTTCGCATGTCATTCCTCCCTGGGATTTGCTTTTTAAGGACTTTCGGAGGGTCCCGACGCTGGAATAGCTTAGATTTCAGTGATCCAAAGGCCCCCTTAGGTGCGACGGCCAAGTTCCAAGACGCAGGCCGCGTGGTATCAGTTAAAAGGTCTCCTGGCTCAATTTGCTTGGGGGAACAGGGTCATGATAGGGGTTTGAGCCACCCGGTCAATCTCCCACAGGGCGAAGAGTCTCGGGTTGATCCAGCGCAATGTGTTTTTGGATTTTCGGCGTCGTTGAACTGCTTGCGGAGCAGTCCCCGGCGGTTTTTTCGGAGTAAAAATGGCGGTTCAGGATTCGAAACGGCGCGTGGCGCTCCTCACCGGCGTCACCGGGCAGGACGGCGCCTATCTCGCCGAGTATCTACTTGGCCTCGGGTACACCGTACATGGCGTGAAGCGGCGGTCGTCATCGTTCAACACCGCGCGCATCGATCATCTCTATGAGGATCCGCACGCCGGCAACGTGCCGTTCCTGCTGCACTACGGCGACATGACGGATTCGACCAACCTGATCCGGCTGATGCAGCAGATCCGGCCGACCGAGATCTATAACCTCGCGGCGCAAAGCCATGTCGGCGTCAGCTTCGAGAGTCCGGAATATACCGCCAACGCCGACGCGCTCGGCGTGCTCAGGCTTTTGGAGGCGATCCGGATTCTCGGCATGGAAAAGCAGACGCGGTTCTATCAGGCGTCCACTTCAGAGCTGTATGGCTTGGTTCAGGAAGTCCCGCAGAAAGAGACCACCCCCTTCTATCCGCGCTCGCCCTATGGCGTGGCCAAGCTCTACGGCTACTGGATCACGGTGAACTACCGCGAGGCGTACGGCATGTTCGCCGCGAACGGCATCCTGTTCAACCATGAAAGCCCAATCCGCGGCGAGACCTTCGTGACGCGCAAGATCACGCGCAGCGTCGCCCGCATCGAGACCGGTCTTGAGGACACGCTCTATCTCGGAAACCTCGGGGCGAAACGCGACTGGGGCCACGCCAGGGACTATGTCGAGGGCATGCACAGGATATTGCAGGTGGAGGAGCCCGACGATTTCGTGCTCGCGACCGGCGAGACCCGCTCGGTTCGCGAATTCGTCGAACGGGCGTTCGCGGAGGTCGGCCGCAGCATCGAATGGCGCGGCAAGGGCGTCGAGGAAACCGGCGTCGACCGGAAATCCGGCAAGACCATCGTTCGCATCGACCCGACCTATTTCCGACCTACCGAAGTCGATGAACTGATCGGCGACGCCAGCAAGGCGCGGCAAAAGCTCGGCTGGCGACCCAAGACGAGTTTTGAGCAGCTGGTCAAGGAAATGGTGGCTGGCGATCTGGCGATCGCGCGGCGGGAGGTTGCCAATGGCAAAAACCCGGTTTGAGTTGAAAGGCAAAACGGTTTTCGTTGCCGGGCATCGCGGGATGGTCGGCAGCGCGCTGACGCGCCGCCTCGCGCAGGAAAATATCGAACTCCTGACGGTGGGACGCCGTGAGGTCGATTTGCGCGATCAGGCTGCCGTGTCCGGCTGGTTCGCGGCGAAGCGTCCGCAGGTGGTGTTTCTGGCGGCGGCCAGGGTCGGCGGCATCGTCGCCAACAACACGCTGCGCGCCGAGTTCATTTACGACAATCTGGTTATCGCAACCAACGTGATTCACGCCGCGCACGTCAACGGCGCCGAGAAACTGATGTTTCTCGGCTCGTCGTGCATCTATCCCAAGCTGGCGCCGCAGCCGCTGCGCGAGGACTACGTGCTGACCGGATCGCTGGAGCCGACCAACGAGCCCTATGCGGTCGCCAAGATCGCCGGCATCAAGATGGTCGAGGCCTATCGCAGCCAGTACGGAAGCGACTTCATCAATGTGATGCCGACCAATCTGTACGGGCCGGGCGACAACTATCATCCCGAGAACTCCCACGTCATCCCCGCCCTGCTCCGTCGCTTCCACGAGGCGAAGGAAAGTGGCGCGACGACCGTCACCATCTGGGGCACCGGCACGCCA
>DATANB010000159.1:0-86298 GCA_036266415.1 Bradyrhizobium sp.
GCACGCAGATGCGGTTGCCCTGATCCTCGCTCAACCGGTTGGCGAGCACGCATCCGGCGGAGCCCGCGCCCACGATCACATAATCGAATGTATCCATCGTCCCGCTTTCCGGCGTTTCTATTTCTTGACGCGTTTTCTTCATGCGAACCGGTAGCCACTTCGCTCGAAAACGCTACGTATTTCTTGACGCGTTTTCTTCATGCGAACCGGTAGCCACTTCGCTTCGAAAACGCTATGGGCGCGCCTTTTCATTCAGTTGATAGTTGAGATGCGCCCTCACCGTCGGCCACTCGCTGGCGATGATGCTGTAGACCACGGTGTCGCGCAGCGTGCCGTTCGATGCAAGCTGGTGGCTGCGCAGGATGCCGTCGAGCTTGGCGCCCAGTCGCTCGATGCCGCGCCGGCTCTGGTGGTTGAAGAAATGCGTGCGGAATTCGACCGCGATGCAATCGAGTTTTTCGAAGGCGTGGCCGAGCAGCAGCAGTTTGCACTGGGTATTGAGCGCGCTGCGCTGCACGCGTCGGGCGTACCAGGTCGAACCGATCTCGACGCGCCGGTTTGGCGCATCGACGTTCATATAGGTGGTCATGCCCGCGATTTTGCCGTCCGTATCGAACACCGTCCATGGCAGCATCGAGCCCGCCGCCTGCAGGCCGAGCCGGCGGTCGATCTCCTTGCCCATGTCTTCGGGCCTGGGCACGAAGGTGTACCAGAGCTTCCACAACTCGCCGTCCTTCACCGCCTCCGTCAGCCCGTCGACGTGATCGTGCGACAGCGGTTTTAGCTGCGCGTGGGGACCGCTCAGTGAAACCGGTTCAAGCCAGGGCATCTTGCCTTCCTTCCGTCATGATACGGAGTACGTCCAATCCGTCATTGCGAGCGAAGCGAAGCAATCCATCCTTCGTCATTCCGGGGCGATGCGAAGCATCGAACCCGGAATCTCGAGATTCCGGGTCTGGTGCTGCCGCACCATCCCGGAATGACGATTGCGTTTCTCGCCATCATCGCTTGTTCAGAAAATTCAGGGGCAGGCCGGATCGCGCCCAATCCATCGCGATCAGTTCGCCCTTGCCCGACAGCGTGATGTAGGCGGTCTTCAACTCGGGTCCGCCGAAAGCAATGTTGGTGGTGACGCGGTCGCCGGTCGGCACCTGCTCGACGATGGCGCCGTCGGGCGCGATCACGGAAATGCAGCCCGAGATCAGGGTCGCCACGCAGACATTGCCCGACGCTTCCAGCGCCAGCGAGTCGAACATCTGATAGCCGCCAAGGCCCGCGATCGGCTTTCCCCGCTCGCCGCGATAGATCACGTCGCGCGGCTTGAGCGTGCCGGGCGAAGAGATGTCATAGGCCCATAGCCGCGCCGTCGGCGTCTCCGCGACGTAGAAAGTGCTCTCGTCCGGCGACAGGCCGATGCCGTTGGCGGGCAGCACGCCGAACACCACCTCGACGATCTCCTGCATGCCAGGCTTGATGTAGTAGACCGCGCCGACATCCATCTCGCGATGACGCCGCTTGCCAAGGTCGGTGAACCACAATCCGCCCTGCTTGTCGAACACGAGGTCATTCGGCCCACGCAAGCCATGCTCGCCGCATTTGTCGACCACGGTCTCGACCTTCCCCGACCGCAAATCGACGCGCTGGATCGATCCGCCGCGGTAATCATCCGGCTGCGGCCCGGGCATGATCATGTTGCGCGTCGGAATCCAGCTGAAGCCGCCATTGTTGCAGACGTACATCTTGCCGTCAGGCCCGAGCGCCGCGCCGTTGGGGCCGCCGGGAATTTGCGCGACCACCTCCTTGCGCCCGTCGGGCCACACCCGCGTCAGCCTTTGGCCGCGAATTTCGACCAGCACCACCGATCCATCCGGCATCGCCACCGGACCTTCCGGAAATTCCAGACCGGTGGCGAGCACGCGAATATTGGACATGAAATCCCCCGGCTCTTCTTCGCTGCAGGCGGATTTGCAGGCTGGTTTCCGCACGCGCAACAATTTCGTTGCACCATGTTATGGCAAAGTCGCTATCGCTTGCCAAGCAACCGCGGGCAATCAGGCCGCGCAGGGCAGCCCCGCGTGGGGCCTATTCCCTCACAGGTACCCAGATTTCGAGCCCGCCATTGCCGGTGAGCGGATCGAAATTCCGGTCGTAGCGCTCGAAGCTCGGCGCATCCGCCGCCTTCAGTCCGGAGGCCGGCAGCCAGTGATTCCAGATCGTGTTGATGGTGCGGCGGATGGTCGAGATGTGGTCGCGATGGGTGAACACCGCGTAGCGCTGCTCCGGTATCCGTACCCTTGCGAATTCGCACGGCAGATGGGAAAAATCGGGCACCTCGACGCCGGCGATGTAGTCGAAATTGCCGGCGTCGTCGGCGTTGCAGCAGACACCGTAGGCGACCTGCCCGATCCGGCCGGGAATATTCTCCACCGATTGATGAAAGCGTTGCCACTGGCCGGGAATGGCGGGGCCGCCGCTTTCCCAGGTGTATCGCTCACCGAGGCCGGCAACGAGAAAGGGCCGACCGGTTTCAAAGCGCGGCGCTTGAAGACTGTCAGTGAAAGTTGAATCCATAACGATCGGCTCCTGAAGCTTGAGATGGTCGAGGCGCTTTGACCCCCGCACCGCTTCGGGCGTAACGCCGAAATGGTCGCGGAACGCGCGGGTGAATGCTTCGTGAGAGCCGTAATCCGCATCCAGCGCCACTGCGAGGATATCCGGCGCGCCGGCAGCCAGCACGCGCGCCGCCTCGCTAAGGCGCCGGGCACGCACATAGCGCATCACCGGGAGCCCTGTCGCTGCGGCAAATGCGCGGACCATGTGGAAGCGCGAGATTCCGGCAACATCAGCGATCTCGTCGAGGGTCAACTCGTCGGCGAGATGGCTTTCGATAAACCAGAGCGCCTTCTGGGCAGGATTCATGGACGATCGGCCTTCATTCGAAGCGCGCGCATCATGATCGTTTCGCGCCCGCCGCATTTGACAGTCCTTGCTCTCGTCCGCGAATTGCTCAATCGGGGCGCGACAGGCGGGATCATCGCCGCCTTACTTCGCCCCCTCCTTGGCTGCTGGCGCATTGGCCGGCGGCGGTTCGGATTTCTTCTTCTGATCCTCGATCGCCCGCTTTTGCGCCGCCTGCAGCTCGTCCACGATCTTCTGCAGGGAGACGACCGTGCTCTTCAGGGCCTCGATCTGCGCCCTGGCGGCGTCCAGTTTTTGCTGATGGTCGGCCGCGAGTTTTGCAATTGTCTTGTGCAGGAAATCGATATTGCTCTGCAGGCAGCTGGTTCGCCGCTCCATGGTTTTCTCGACCGTGCAGATTTCAATGCCGGGAACATCCTGCGCGGTCGCATCGCCGCAAGTCAGCATGCAGGGCGCCACAACCAGCGACGCGACGAGAGTGATCCGGCCGATCATCGAAATCCTCATTCAGGGCAGCGCTCGTCACGGTCAATTTGTTGCGAGCCAAGGGGCGAGATGCCAAAGATATCATACCGAAACCGCATTCGCGCGCTGAGGTTCGGGCGGAAACCCCAGCCTGGCCACGGAACTGGGGCTCCAGGGGTTTAACACAAGAAGGCGCCTGCGCGCCGTTCAGGGAGGAGGATAACGGCATGGCAACGCGCGATCGACGTCTGGCCGAATTCAACGGCGAAGGAGAACCGCCGCCGGATCAGCCCGTTCAGGTGCTATGCGAGGACCACAGCGGCACCTATCAATTGCCGTTCGCCTGCCGTTTCGTCGACGGGGAATGGCGCAATCACGAATCCGGCGGCGCCCTCGAGGCGACCGTGGTCGGCTGGCGCCCGCAGCGTCGTCCCTGATTCCAGGCAACGGCAAGCCTTCTTTGAAGGAACGCCTTGGGCCCCATCCGGGCTGTTACTGCGTGCGGATCGGATTGCCCCTGAGACCATTGTTGTCATAGGCCTTGCGCAGCGTTCCGTTTGTTGTGGCCTCGGACATGAATTTGGTTGCGAATGCCAGTGCCAGCGGATGATTGAGCGGCACCGCCACCGCGGTCACGGTCTTCTTGAAGGTTTCGTCCAGTACCCGCGTTCCCGGGATCTTGCTGGCCATGGCATTGAGCTGGTCGCGCGACAGCGCGAATGCGTCGATCTCGCCGTTCTTGAGCAGTGTGAAGATCTCGTCATAGGTCTGATAGCCCGTGACCTTGGCATGCTTCAGATGCGCGATCGCGCCGCGCATGGTGGTGGTGGCGTTGACCGCGGCGACCTTGACGCCGGGCTGGTCCAGCGTCGCAAAATTCGTGGCCATTGAGCCTGCTTTGACGATGTAGGTCGCGTCCGCCACCTCGTAAATGGGCCCGAACGACATCCTTGCCTCGCGCTCGGCGTCCTTCGGCAGGAAGCTGACGTCCCAGGCGCCGGTTGACACGGCCTCTACGATCTTTCCGGAATTCGGGTAGGCGACATATTCGACGGGAACGCCAAGCTGCTCTGCCATCTCCTTGCCGAGATCGACCGGCACCCCGGCATAACCTCCCGCCTCGTTCCTGGTGGACCAGAATGCGCCGCCGGCCGGGCTGATCGCGATCGCTATCCGCAGCTTGCCGGTCGGCGCGATCTCGTCCTTCAGGGGATCGGCGCTCGCAGGACCCGCCATCATGACAGCAACACCCAGAATGAGACCGGCCATGCGCGGCAAAGAAGATCGATCGGACATCGGAATTTCCCTCCCGGCGGCCCGTTATTTAACGATCGAGCCTTCACACTCCATTGTGGTCGATTGCGGCAGGCGTTGAAACCCAAAAATTCCCGGCAGAGTCCTATATTTTGATATTTTGCTGGCGCGAGCCCCACGCCGCCGGCAAACCGCTGCCGGTATCGGCGCCCGGTCTAGACCGGGATGACTTTTCTTCGAATCGTCATCCCGCTCTACCTTTTTGTTTGAGCATGATCTTTTCGGAAAACCGGTTCCCACTTTTCCGGATCATGCTTTAGCGGCGCGTCCGGGAAAGGGTTTCAGAAGGAAGTTCGCCGAAAACGTCGCGATAATCTTTTGCAAAGCGGCTCGGACTTGCAAAATTGCTTTTGAATGCCGTGGCCATGACATTCACCCCGGGCTCGCCCGACATCAGAATTTCCCGGGCGCGCTTCAGACGAAACGTCTTGGCGAAAGCCATCGGCGAATAGCCCCGGCTGCGCTCGAAGGCCCTGAAAATGGCGCGCGTACTGACGCCTGCCTCGGCGGCAAGTCGATCGATCGTAATCGGTTCCTGCCAGTGGGCTTCGATGAACTCCTCGATCCGCCGGACCACCCAGGGCGCCGGCATGCATTCCTGATTTTCCAGGAGATGGCTGAAGGCGTGGCGGCTGGCATAAAGAAACGCGATCTGCACCGCCTGCTCGAGCTCAAGGCATACGGCGGCGGGCAAGTGGAACGCCGCCGAGTCCAGCTGTTGCGAGAAAAAAACAATGAGATGCGAAAGGACTTGCGCGTGAGGCCGACCCGCCTCGATCGCCGCCTCGAAGGTCAATTCGCCCTTCGGTTTGACGCCGAGAAGCGCCGTCAGCCTCCGCAGCAACGCAGGCTCGTTCAGCCGAAGTATCAGGCATTCATGCCCGGCTTCGCAAAGGTTCCGCGATCGGGCGCCGGCCGGCGTAATTGCGAACTGGCGATCACTGATGTCGGTGGTTTTGCCATTCGCGGAAATGGTCGCGTGGCCCCGGCGCGCGATTTGCAGGCGGATGAAGTCCGTCGCAAGGCGATCGATCGTCAGATCCGCGCTGGTCGCGCCGAAGGCGAGGCCCGTCTCCTGCATCTGGATCAGATTGACGCGGGCCTCGAAGTCATCGAGGCTTGCCAGATCGATTTGGGCGGCGCCGAACAGCTTCGCTGCGAGTTGCCGCAGCTCCTCGGGATTGGAAGTCCGGAACACCGGAAACCGGTGTAATGGGTCGACTTCAGCTTCAGGCATTATGGTCCCGCTGTGGGTTGCCCGGGAAAGACGCGGCACTCATTTTGTCTCAGCCCTGTTGCTATTCGATCGCCTCATCGGCACGCGCGCTGAATGTTGCCGGAAACTCAAAGCCGATCGCTTTTGCCGTCTTGAGATTGATGACCGTCTCGAACTTTACCGACTGCTGCACCGGCAGATCGGCAGGTTTCGCACCTCTGAGAATTTCCGCGGCAAAGACTCCGAACTGATGATAGGCCTCGGCGAGGTTGACGCCGTAGCTCAACAACCCGCCAGCGAGGGCATACTCGCGAAACTGGTAGATGCCCGGCAACTTGCGCTGTAATGCAAGCGCAACAATCCGGGCGCTTCGGGTGTCGAAGAAGGGATCGGCCGCCACCAGCAGGCCGCCAACGCGCTCCGAATCGAACAATGCGAATGCCGCATCGATCCCGCCATCGTCGCTCGCCTTGGCCACGACGAGCCGCTGTCCGGTCTTGCCGGCGGCTTGTTCAAGCTCGCGCAATGCAAGCTGCGCCGGGGGGAACGTCGGATTTATCAGGACGCCGACAACAACCGGTCCGAGCAATTCATGCAGCAGGCCGAGCCGCTTCGTCTCCATTTGATTGGTCAGGATACTCACACCGGTCACATTTCCGCCGGGGTGGTTGAAGCTGGCGACCAGACCCTCAGCCACCGGGTCGCCGCCCATGCCGAAGACGATCGGAATGACGGAGGTCGCGGCCTTGGCGGCGCGCGCCGAAGCGTCGCCGCCGACCGCTACCAGCACGGCCACCTGCCGGCCCACCAATTCGGCCGCCAGCTTCGGCAACTGGTCATATGCGCCGCTCGCCCAGCGGTATTCGATCGCGACGTTTTTGCCCTCAATGAAGCCATTTTCCGCAAGGCCCCGATTGAAGGCCTCGACCAGATAACCGGAATCTCCGGAAGCCCTTCCGCTCAGGAATCCGATCAGCGGCATCCCGGCCTGTTGCGCGTGCGCCGTCAGCGGCCAGGTCGAGATGGCACCGAGTCCCGCGATGAACTGCCGCCGCTTCATTCGATCACCTCGAAACCCACCAAATGCTCCTGCTCCGGATGATGGCGAATCCTACCATACCCGGTTTCCGCGGTGTCAGCCCCTACCGAGGAGCCTGCGGCAGCGGCTCTGTCGGATGCCGGCGAAGATTCGCGCCAGCCGCGGGAACCTGGATCTCCGCCGGCAGGATGATGGCGGCGGCGATCACCAGCAGACAAAGCCCCGCGAATGCATGCAGCATCGTCACAAAACCGCCCTGCTCGTACAGCCACGCCACCAGACCGACCGAGGCCCCGGCCGCGGTAAAGCCGATGAAATAGCGGATCGAATAGGCGCGGCTGCGCCATTCCTCGGCGGTGTATTTGCCGACCATGGCGTCGTTGACGGTGACCTGGCCGAACGCGCCCATCACGATGCCGATCGAGGCGAGGATCAGCGGCAGGTTCGACAGCGTCGCCGCCAGATACAGGAACGGCGCCAGCAGTAACGACAGCGGCAGCGACACCGCCTTCAGCGAATAGCGGTCGATCAGCTTGCCGACGGTGTATTGCGTCATCGCGCCGAACACGTAAACGCAGGCCGCGATCACCCCCAGCAAGGCCGGGCTCCTGGTCAACTCGGCCAGCCGCTCGGCGAACAGTTTCGGCAGCGCGACCGTCACCGCGTTGAAGGTGGTCGATATCGCGATCACGACGATGAACAGCGCGAGAATCACCCGCCACATGTCCTTCCTGGCGACGCGTGCCTGCGCCGCTGCCTGCCTGTGGCCGGAGCGGTCTTCGTGGACCACCATGCGCGCAAAGGCAACGCCGATCCCGATGGTGACGATGCCGGGAACGATGAAGGCAAAACGCCAGCCGAGATACTGGCCGATCACGCCGGTGACCATCGCGGACGACGCCACGCCGAGATTGCCCCAGACGCCGTTCAGCCCCATCTCGCGGCCGAGCCGGTCGGCATAGGACACGATCATCGCTGTGCCGACGGGATGATAGATCGACGCGAACAGGCCGATCGACAACAACGCCGCGCCGAGCTCGAGCTTCGTCTGCACGAGGCCAACCGCGATCATCGAGGCGCCGATCCCGGCAAAGAAGATCACCATCATGTGGCGGCGGCTCCAGCGATCCCCGAGCCAGCCGGTCAACAGCGAGCCGGCGCCAAAGGCGACAAAGCCGGGGGTGGCATAAGGCAAGAGCTCCGAATAGGCCATGCCGAGCGCAGGCCCCATCACGATCACGGCGGCGGCGAAGATCAACATCGAATAATGGTCGACGAAGTGGGCGGCGTTGACGAAACCGATCACCCGGGTCGGGCTGTTCATGGGTCGAATCCCTCAGGTCCTTTGCACCAGTCTATACGGTCTTGTCCCGGCGGTGTGTGTCCAATGGGTTTCGCCGAAACGCCAATCGCTGCCATCGGAGGATAACACGCCGAAGCAAATCCCGGCTCAAGCCACCGCGTTTGGCTGGGGCGTGACCCTTATTTGGGCTTGTCCGTCACAAGCGCTTGATTGTGATCGGTTTTGCCCTAAATCCCATGCTAGATTCCGTCTGGACTGGATTCGACCCGCCCGACATGAGCAGCAACGCCTTTTTCTCGGACCTTCTCTCCTCGATTTCCGAGCGCGGCCGGACGCTGCTTCGCCGCGTCGGATCGTCCGACGCCAAACCGGATGGGGCCGAACTGATCGCCTTGTGCGAGGCGCTGCTGTCGGGCCGGGGCGAGGCCTCCGGCACCGCAATGGCGCGCGAGGTTCTTGACCGCTACCACTATCTCGACGAAGCCGAGCGGCTTGCATTCTTCGAAACCCTGACCCGCGACTTCGGCCCTGACCGGGAAAAGCTGGCGCAGGCGATCGAGAGCTGGCGCGCGCAGCCGAACGACAAGGACGCCAGCGACCTGCATTTTGCTTCCGAACCGCGGCGGCTGGAACTGATCCGCCGCTTGAACCGCGCGCCGGGCGGCACCAGCGAACTGGTGTCAATGCGCGCCGATTTGCTTCGCGTCATGAGCGGCCGCAAGGAGCTTGCCGCGCTCGATCGCGACGTCGTCCATCTCTTGTCTTCATGGTTCAACAGGGGGTTTCTCGTGCTGCGCAGGATAGACTGGTCGACCCCGGCGAACATCCTCGAACAGATCATTCGCTACGAGGCGGTGCACGAAATTCGCGACTGGAACGATCTGCGCCGTCGCATCGACCCCGTCGATCGGCGCTGCTATGCGTTCTTTCATCCGGCCCTGGTCGACGAGCCTCTGATTTTCGTCGAGGTAGCCCTGACCGAATCGATTCCGGGCGCAATCGCGCCATTGCTTGCCGAAGACCGGCAGCTGGAACCGATCGAGCGCGCCCGCACCGCGGTGTTCTATTCGATCTCCAACACCCAGCGCGGCCTCGGCGGCATTTCCTTCGGCAGCTTCCTGATCAAGCAGGTGGTCGAGGAATTGCGGCGCGAATTGCCGAAGCTGGAAAATTTTGTCACGCTGTCGCCGGTGCCGGGCTTCATGCAGTGGCTGAAGGAGGCGAGCGACGTTCCGGTCGGCGACGAAGAGCGGGCGCTGTTGGAAAATCTCGAAAAGCCGGACTGGTGTGAGGATGCGGAACTGGCGGCGCAATTGCGCGCGGTGCTCGAGCCGCTGGCGGCGCACTATTTCCTCAAGGCCCGCACGCCGAAAGGCCGGCTGATCGATTCGGTGGCGCGGTTCCATCTCGGCAACGGCGCCCGGCTGGAACGGATCGACTGGCTTGGCGATCTGTCGCCGAAGGGCCTGCGCGAATCCGCCGGCATCATGGTCAACTACCTTTATCGGCTCGAGGATATCGAGAAGAACCACGAGGCCTACGCCAACCAGGGCGAGGTCATTGCCTCCAGCGCGGTCAAGCGATTGCTCAGGGGCGAAGGCCGCCGATTGCTGGATATGCGGCTGTCTTGAGAGCTTGAACCGCCACGTATCGTCATTCCGGGATGGTCCGAAGGACCAGACCCGGAATCTCGAGATTCCGGGTTCGCGCTACGCGCGCCCCCGGAATGACTCTCGCACTCACGCCGCCAGCGCCTTCATCTCCGCATAGAGATCGGATTTTCCCTCGAACCCGATGCCCGGCAAATCCGGCATGGTGATGTGGCCACCCTCGACGCGAACGCCGTCGGGGAACCCGCCATAGGGCTGGAACAGGTCGGGATAGCTTTCATTGCCGCCGAGGCCGAGGCCGGCCGCGATATTCAGCGACATCTGATGGCCGCCATGCGGAATGCAGCGGCCTGGCGCCCAGCCCAGGGTTTTGAGCACCTCCAGCGTGCGCTGATATTCGCACAATCCATAGGACAGCGCACAGTCGAACTGCAGCCAGTCGCGGTCGGGCCGCATCCCGCCATATCGTAGCAGGTTGCGCGCGTCCTGATGGCTGAACAGGTTCTCGCCGGTCGCCATCGGTCCCGGATAGAATTCCGCCAGCGCCGCCTGCAACTGGAAATCGAGGGGGTCGCCGGCCTCCTCGTACCAGAACAGCGGATAGTCGCGCAGCATTTTTGCGTAGGCGATCGCCGTCTCCAGATCGAACCGGCCATTGGCGTCGACGGCAAGCTGCGCCTCGCTGCCGATCTCCTCGAGCACGGCCTCGATCCGCTTGCGGTCTTCCGATATCGGCGCGCCGCCGATCTTCATCTTGACGACGTTGTAGCCGCGATCGAGATAACCGCGCATCTCGCCGCGCAGCATCGACAGGCCCTTGCCGGGATAGTAGTAGCCGCCGGCGGCATAGACGAATACCCGCGGATTGGCGTTTCGCCCGTGACGCTCGGCGAGCAATCGAAACAGCGGCTTGCCAGCGATCTTGGCCACCGCATCCCACACCGCCATGTCGATGGTGCCGACCGCGACCGAGCGCTCGCCATGGCCGCCCGGCTTTTCGTTCGACATCAGCGCCGCCCAGACCTTGTCGGGATCGAGATTGTCGCCGGTCTCATCGAGCAAGGTTTTGGGATCGGCCTCCATCAGCCGCGGCGCAAAACGCTCGCGGATCAATCCGCCCTGCCCGTAACGGCCGTTGGAATTGAAGCCGTAGCCGACCACCGGTTTGCCGTCGCGCAAGGTGTCGGTGACGACGGCAACCAGGCTCGTCGTCATCTTGCTGAAATCGATATAGGCGTTGCGGATAGGCGATGAGATCGGTTTTGTAACCTCGCGGACGTCGACGATACGAACTGACATGATTTTGGCTTTCAGGGGGTCGCGGGAACTATTCACACCGTCATTGCGAGCGAAGCGAAGCAATCCACTGCGTCACCAACAGAACTGGATTGCTTCGTCGCTGTCGCTCCTCGCAATGACGAAAAGAGTCAGGACTGAGCCTTGTCGCGGAAATACGGCTCGACCGGACCGTGGACCTTGATGGTGAGCGGGTTGCCGTAGCGATCCCTGGCATTGCCGGCGGTGACCCGGACCCAGCCCTCGCTGACGCAATATTCCTCGACGTTGGTCTTCTCGACGCCCTTGAAGCGAATGCCGACATCGCGGGCCAGCACCTCCTCGTTGTAGTAGGGGCTCTTCGGGTCGGTCGACAGACGATCAGGCAATTGATCGGTCATCGCGTGGTTTTTCTCGTTCACAGCAGTCCCTCGATTTCCCTTGTCAGACTTTCCGGCCTTGCGGTCGGCGCATGCCGCGCCACCACCTTGCCAGAACGGTCGACCAGGAATTTGGTGAAATTCCATTTGATCGATGCGCCCAGAAGTCCGGATTTTTCGCGTTTCAAATATTGAAAGAGCGGATGCGCGTTGCCGCCATTGACGTCGATCTTGGCAAACATCGGAAAGGTGACGGCATAATTGCCGACGCAGAACTGCTCGATTTGCCTGGCGTCGCCGGGCTCCTGGCTTCCGAACTGATTGCAGGGAAATCCAAGCACCGAAAAGCCGCGCGGAGAGAGTTGCCGATGCAGCGCTTCCAGGCCCCTGTATTGCGGCGTGAAACCGCAGGCGCTCGCGGTGTTGACGATCAGCATGACCTGACCCTCGAACTGCTTCAGGGATACGTCCTCGCCGGCAAGCGACTTTGCCGTGAAATCGTAGATACCAGCCATGGTGTCGTTCTCAAGCCCTTCGGTCACCTGACGGGATCGATCGGCGCGGCCGGCGTTCCGCCCGCCTCGATCGCCTCGCCCGCGAGCAGGCAGAGATCCTCGCGATAGCGGGTGGAGACCACCTGAACGCCGACCGGAACCCGTCCCACCAATCCGGTGGAGACCGTTAGCGCAGGCAGGCCCATGAAGGGAATGGCAATCTGCGGCAATTGCGCCCGCCATACCCTCGTGAACGAGGCCTCATCGCGCATATCGAGCCCGTCGGGAAACGGCAGTTCGGCCGATACCGGTATCAGCAGAACCGAATAGCCCTCGAGGAACTGCAGCCATTCGCGCGTCAGCGTCGCCCTTCTGGTCAGGGCTTTCGAGAATGCGGCGGCATCGAACGGAAAAACCTTGGACCTGTTGCCGCGCAGGCAGGCCAGCGCGCCGGGATCGCCTTCGCGCTCGGCGGCCGCGAGTTGCGCTTCATAGCCGTCGCCGAGCCACAACTTGGTTTGCAGATCGGCGGCCTCACGCAACGGCGGCGTGGTTTCGATTTGTTCGACAACCCATCCCGCGCGCTCCAGGCGCTTGCCCGCATCGGCGACCGCCGCCTTCACTTCGGCAAAAGTCTCCAGACCGTCGGGCTGCAGGCACAGCGCAGCCCGCTTCGGCATCGGCGGACCTTCCAGCGGCGCCGGCACCCACCAGGGATCGCGCGCGTCTTTCCCCGACATCGCCTTAAGCGCAATCCTGAGATCGCCGACGGTGCGCGCCAGCGGACCGGATACCGCGGAGATCTGTGCCCCGATGGTTCGCTCGGGCAGCGCGGCATTGAAGCCCGGGACACGTCCGACGGTCGGCCGCAGGCCGTGAACGCCGCAGGCATAGGCGGGATAGCGGATCGATCCCGCAATATCGGTGCCGTGGGCGATATGGCCGATGCCGGCGGCGACGGCCGCCCCGGCGCCGCCCGACGAGCCGCCCGGCGTGATGCCGGGGTCGCGTGGATTTTTGGTGTCGCCATGGATCAAATTGGTGGTGAACCAGCGGTAGGAAAACGCCGGGCAGTTGGTGCGTCCGAGAATGACGGCGCCCGCCTTGCGCAGATTGTCGATCACGGGACTATTGGTTGCAGCAATGACGTCGCGTTGCAGCTTGAGGCCGTTGGTCGTCGCAAAACCTTCCTGATCGATATTGACCTTGACGGTGACCGGCACGCCCGCCAGCGGACCGGCGTCTTCACCTCGCGCGATCGTCGCGTCGACGGCGGCAGCCTCCGCCAGCACATCGGCCGGCCGGTGATCGACCACGGCGTTGATCAAGGGATTGACCTTATCAAGCCGGGCCAGCGCGGCGGATGCCGCCTCTTTCGCCGACAGCTTTTTCGATCTTATCAGGGCCGCGATATCCGCGGCCGACAAACGCCAGAGGTCTTGCATGGATCACTCCGTATCAACCCCCGACTTGTAGCGCCGCGCACGCGCGAGCGCCATTGAGAAACAGCGGTGTCCGTGGATGAAAGCTAGCGCAGGCGGGCAAGATAATAAGCGAGATCGGCGATCTGCTCCGATGTCACCGGCTGCAGGGCTTCCGCCATGGTCGCGTCATAGCCGTGGCGGCTGTTGTCCTTGTACTCGCCAAGCGTCTTGGCGAGGTAATCCTCGCGCTGGTTGGCGATGCGCGGAACGTTCTCCTTGCCGGAGAAGTCGGTGTTGTGACAGGCATTGCAATGATATTGCTGCGCCAGCGCGTGACCCCGCTGCATCCGTGCCGAATCGCCGGCATCGGCGGGCGGCCTGGGCTTCGGCAACTTGGCGATAAAATCCGAAAATGTGCGCAGATCGTCGTCGGAGAGCGGCTTCGCCATCTCGTTCATCGGCTCGAAGGCGCGCAGCTTTTCGCGGAACATGAAGAGCTGGATCAGCGTATATGGCGCCTGCTGGCCGCCGAGCGAGGGCGTATTTTCGGTGTCGGATTGTCCGTGCTCGCCATGGCAGGCAAGACAGGGCGCGGCACGCTCCTCGATCGTCTCCGCTCTCCCCGACGAAGCCATCAGGACAAATGCAAGAGCCGCGATTACGTTACGCATCGGCCGTTCCTGGCGCCTTCATCCGTCGTTGCGAGGAGCGAAGCGACGAAGCAATCCATTCACTTCCTCGATAAGCTCTGGATTGCTTCGCTTCGCTCGCAATGACGTGGTCTCGTTGGCCTGTTACTGCGCAGCTACCTTTTGCTTGCCGTAGGTGATGCGATAGACGGCGCCGTTCCAGTCGTCGGAGACCAGCAGCGAGCCGTCCTTCATCTGCATCACATCGACCGGACGGCCGACGTAATTGTTGTTCTCCAGAAAGCCGGTCAGGAATGGCTCAACGGATTTGACCGTGCCGTCCTTGTTCAGTTTGACGACGGCAACGTCACCGCCGAATTTCTTGGACCGGTTCCACGAGCCGTGGCGGGCCACAAAGATGACGTTCTTGTAGCTCTTCGGGAACATGTTTCCGGTATAGAACCGCATGCCGAGCGTGCCGGCGTGAGGGCCCATCAAGCCGACCGGCGCGGTGAACTCGCTGCAGGAATGTCCCCAGCCGAATTCGGGATCGGGAATATTGCCCTGGAGGCAATACGGCGCGCCGAAGTGCTCGCCCATCTTGGTGACGCGATTGAGTTCATCCTGGGGAACATCTTCCGACATCCAGTCGCGGCCGTTATCGGTGAAGTACATCTGCTTGTTTTCGGGATTCCAGTCGAAACCGACACTGTGGCGCACGCCGCGCACATAGACCTCGGCACCGGTGCCATCGAGATTCATCCGGCGGATCTGGCCGTGGGCGTCGTCGTGCAGGACGTTATTGCCGGGCTGTCCGACCTCAACATACAGTTTGTTGTCGGGCCCGATGGCGATGAACTTCCAGCCATGGGCCTCGTCCTTGGGCAGGTTGTCATAAATGACGGTCGGCTTCGGCGGATTGTCGAGATTATCCTCCACCTTGTCGATCCTGGAGAGCTTCGAGAGTTCGGCGATGTAGAGCGTGCCATTCTTGAACGCGACGCCGTTGGGCCGATAAAGGCCGGAGGCCAGAACCTTGACCGTTCGCTTGCCGTCCTTGTCGACGATGGCATGGACCTTGTCGACCAGGCGGCTGCCAACAAACACCGTGCCCTTGTCGCCCAGCGCCAGTGAACGGGCATTGGCCATACCGGCGGCGTAGACCTCGATATTGAATCCGGCCGGCACTTTGAGCTTTGCCAATGGCAACTTGTCCATCGCGGCCGGAATCGGAGGCGGCGCCACCGGCGCAAGCTTGGCAGCGGCTTCGTTGTCGGCGGGCCTCCCGATCAGGGGTGAACCTGGCGGAAGCGGCGCGGCGGCAGCGGGTGCGGCGGCTGGCGGACTGGCCGGCTGCTGCGCGGCAGCGGCATAGGTAAATGCGCCGATAACGACGCCCGCCAGCAACAGGCTGCGCGGCGACGAAAATATCATCATGATGGTCCTCCCCTGTGGCGGAAGCCTTAATGTTGTCCTGGCGCGGGCATGCACGATCCCGGCGCCGGTGGCTTTCCTGGGCGGCAGTCTCCGATATTTCTCCGCCGAAACGCAATCGGAAAACATGCAGGAGAGGGTGGAATAGTGGCGAGCCCACGGTTACGGGCCCGCAGCGCAGGCCCCGATGTCAGTGCCTGGTATCTGAAGCGTCGCGTAGGTCGAGAATCGCCTCGGTAAACGAAAACTCCAGCACGATCTCGCCTTCATCGTCGGTAACTTCGAGGATCGCATTCAGCAGGCCGCGCTCGGCGCCTTCGGTTTTCAGCAGCTCCCGGATCATGGCCCGCGCCACTTCCCAGGCGCGATCGGGGTCGCGCAGCTCTTCGCCTTCGGGGTCGGCTATCAGCTCATCGCCGATGCGGGTGTTGAAGAAATACCGCGGCATGGGTCCAAATCTACTTTGGGTTGAGGGTTCCAGTCGGGAGCCCAGCGCTTCTGACACACTTTATCCGTCAATTCATCGATGACGTCGAACCGGTCCGGATTTGCCGTGTACCTCTGAAAGCCCTTGATCCGCCTTTGTTTTGACGACAGGCCGCACAATCAGGTGAACTCATTTTTGCAATGCAACATAACTAACGGGTTCATGACAAAAGATTTCACTGGCGAAGTTTCCAATCCCGACTAGTTTATCGGCGAGGGCGGAGTTCGTCCGGTGTACAAGGAGCGCCAAAAATGGCTTGGAAGACCCCAAAGATCGTCGAAGTGCCGGTCGGCATGGAAATCAACATGTATGCGTGCGCCGCCCGCAAGTAAGCGGCTGCGACAGCTTCACGTCTTGACGAAGGTGGACCTTCGGGCTTGACACGTTCCTTGCCAGGGAGCGTCTCATGTCCGTGTCCGCCTTCGAAGCGTTTGAACTTCCAGGAGACGGATCATGCTTCGCGTCGTCGTCCTGGGCGCCGCGGCAGGCGGCGGCGTTCCGCAATGGAATTGCGGATGTCCGGTTTGCCTGAAGGCGCGAGCTTACCCCGCACTCCGTAGCAGCCAGGCCTCGATTGCGGTCAGCGCCGACAGCGAGCACTGGTTTCTGATCAATGCCTCTCCCGATCTGCGCCAGCAGCTGATCGCGACACCGCGACTTCATCCCCAGGCCGGCAAGCTTCGTCATAGTCCGATATCGGGCGTGATCCTGACCAACGGCGAAATCGATGCGGTGGCCGGTCTGTTGTCGATGCGCGAAGGTTGGCCATTCACGATCTACGCTCACGCAAAAGTGCTTTCGATCCTGAACGCCAACAGCATCTTCAACGTACTCAACGCCGGAAGTGTGCGGCGCCAGCCGATCGAGGTGGAGGTGGCGTTCGAGCCGGCGCTGCCTGACGGATCGGCCTCCGGCATCGAGATCTTGCCGTTCGCGGTTCCGGGCAAGGGCGCCTGGTATCTGGAAGGCAGGGTTCACCCCGGCGGAGACCAGGGGGTGGGCGATACGCTGGGGCTTCGCATCGGCGACAAGGCGAGCGGAAGGTATTTCTATTTTCTCGCCGCCTGCGCCAATTTGACCGACGATCTCAAGGCCCGGCTCGCGGGCGCGCCCCTGATCTTTTTCGATGGCACGGTGTGGCGCGACGACGAATTGATCGCGGCGGGTCTCGGCAACAAGACCGGGCAAGGCATGGGACATATCGCCATGTCAGGCGATGCCGGTGCGATCGAAAGCCTGGCCGGCCTCGATATCGGCCGAAAGATATTTCTGCATATCAACAATTCCAATCCGGCGCTGCTCTGCGATTCCGCGGAGCGCAAGATAGCCGAACGCGCGGGCTGGCAAATTCCCGCCGATGGAACGGAGATCACCCTTTGAACGCGATGACCCTGGACGGCATGACCGCCTTTTCTCTCGGCGGCAGCGCGCCGCTTCAAAGCGCCGAACAACTGGAAGCGACGCTTCGCCAGATCGGGGCGGTGCGCTATCACAATCTGCATCCGTTTCACCGGCTGCTGCACGGCGGCAAGCTGAACAAGGGGCAGGTGCAGGCCTGGGCGCTGAACCGCTACTATTACCAGAGCACCATACCGCTGAAGGACGCGGTCGTGATCTCGCGCTTCCGCGACCGCGGCATCCGGATGGAATGGCGGCACCGGATCGAAGACCATGACGGCGATGTCGGCACTGAGGGCGGCATCGAGCGCTGGCTGAAGCTGACCGAAGGCCTCGGGCTCGACAGCGGCTATGTGGAATCCGCCGAAGGCATCCTTCCCGCGACGCGCTTTGCGGTCGACGCTTATGTGCATTTTGTCCGTGACAAGAGCCCGCTGGAAGCCATCGCCTCCTCGCTCACGGAATTGTTCGCGCCGAACCTGCACGAGGAGCGTATCTCGGGAATGCTGGCGCATTACGATTTCGTCAATCCCGACATCATGAGCTATTTCAGCCGCCGCCTGACCCAGGCCCCGCGCGACGCCAACTTCGCGCTCGATTATGTCAAGACCCACGCCAGGACGCCGGCGGAACGCGAGGCGGTCTGCAACGCACTGCTTTTCAAGACCAATGTGCTATGGGTTCAGCTCGACGCGCTGTATCATGCCTATGTCGACGGCCACATTCCGCCGGGTGCGTTTGTGCCCAAGAAAATGTAGACGAAACCTAGAGACAATCAGAGGCGAAGCGATGGCGGGCCGCAGCCGCAACATCAGTGTCAGCGAGGCGAGCCGGCCGGTTCTACCGCGGCATGCCAAGCTGAAATTCGACGAGACCCGACAGGTTTGGGTCATTCTGGCGCCGGAGCGGGTACTCGCACCGGACGAGATCGCGGTGGAAGTGCTGCAGCTCTGCGACGGCGTCCGCAGCGTGGAGGAGATGATCGACGCGCTCGCCGCAAAATACACCGCCGAGCGCGGCGCGATCGCAACCGATGTCCTCGCCATGCTGCAGGACCTTGCCGACAAGGGATTCCTGACCGAAGCGCGCGAGAAGACGTCATGAGTCCGACGCTGACAGACGCAAATCCAGCGGCGCACGATCCCTCCGACGGGCTCGCGGTGCTGGAGAGCCGCGGCTCGCTCGCGGAGACGTTCGGCATTCCCCTCGCGGTGCTCGCCGAGCTGACGCACCGCTGCCCGCTGCAATGCCCCTATTGCTCCAACCCGGTCGAGCTCGACCGCGGCGGCAGCGAGCTCACGACCGAGGAATGGAAGAAGGTCCTCTCCGAGTTGGCCGAAATCGGCGTGCTGCAAATCCATTTCTCCGGCGGCGAACCCACGGCGCGCAAGGACCTGGTCGAGCTGGTGCGGCAGGCCAGCGCTGTCGGTCTGTATTCCAACCTGATCACGTCGGCGGTGCTGCTGACGCGTGAAAAACTTTCGGCGCTGGCCGATGCCGGTCTGTGCCATGTCCAGATCAGCTTCCAGGGCAACGAGCCCTTGGCGGCAGATCGTGTTGCCGGCTTTAGGGGCGCCCATGCCAGGAAGATCGAAGTGGCAAGATGGACCCGCGAGCTTGACCTTCCGCTGACCGTCAATGCGGTCATGCATCGGCAAAACCTGTTCCAGCTGCCCGAGATCATCCAGATGGCGGTCGACCTCGATGCCGACCGGCTGGAGGTCGCCAATGTCCAGTATTACGGCTGGGCGCTGAAAAACCGCGCGGCGCTGATGCCGACCCTGGCCCAGATCGAGGAGACCAGCCGCATCGTCGAGGAGGCCGAGGTCCGGCTGAAGGGCATTCTCGCCATCGACTATGTGGTGCCGGACTATTACGCGCTGCGGCCGAAGAAATGCATGGGCGGCTGGGGCCGGCAGTTCTTCAACATTTCTCCCGCGGGCAAGATTCTGCCCTGCCACGCCGCCGAATCGATCACCGGGCTCGAATTT
Source organism: Bradyrhizobium sp. (assembly GCA_036266415.1). Lineage (GTDB taxonomy): Bacteria > Pseudomonadota > Alphaproteobacteria > Rhizobiales > Xanthobacteraceae > Bradyrhizobium. Next base: position 19,379 of record DATANB010000159.1, read on the forward strand.
GAGTCGGTACGGTCAAATCATTCAATCGCCTGGATCTGGCAGAATTCGCAAGCCTTCAACCGCTATCGCGGCACCGGCTGGATGCCGGAGCCGTGCAAGAGCTGCGAGTTCAAGGAAATTGATTTCGGCGGCTGCCGCTGCCAGGCCTTCGCGCTGACCGGCGATGCCGGCAATACCGATCCGGCTTGCACCCTGTCGCCGATGCACGAGAAAATTTTCAAGCTGGCGGAACAGGAAGCCGCCGCCGCCGACAACCGTTTCATCTATCGCAATTTTGCCGGCGGTACGCTGGAGACGGGCGGCGACCATGGCGCCTGACGCCGACGCGGGTAAATCCACTGGCAGACGTTCCGACCCGTTCGCGCCGCTGACCTCGCAGCTTCTCGCCGTCGGCGACAGCCACGAGATCTACGTCGAAACCGTCGGCCGCGCCGACGGCATTCCCGCGATCTACCTGCATGGCGGCCCCGGCAGCGGCTGCCAGCCCGACCATCGGCGGCTGTTCGATCCCGAACGCTTCCACGCGGTGCTGTTCGATCAGCGCGGCGCCGGCCGCAGCCGCCCCAAGGGCGGCCGTGAGAATAACACGCTGCCGCACCTGATCGCGGACATGGAAGTCATCCGCGAGCAATTCGGCTTCCCGCGCTGGATCATCGTCGGCGGATCCTGGGGCGCGACGCTGGCGCTGGCCTATGCGCAGGCCCACCCCGAACGGGTCAGCGGCATCGTGTTGCGCGCGACGTTTCTCGGCACCCGCGGCGAGCTGGAAGGCGCGTTTCTCGACGCTCTGCCGCGCTTTTATCCCGAACTCAGCGAAGATTTCCTCGATATCTTGCCGGCGGAAGAACGCGGAAAACCGCTCGATGCCTATTGGCGCCGCATTCTCGATTCCAGTCCGGCGGTGCACGGGCCGGCCGCGCGCGCCTGGCATGACACCGAACAAATTCTTTCCCAACACGCGCCGGGCCGTGACCGCCTTGATCCAAATTCGCTGAACTCCTCGCGCGCCCTGCCCGCGACGCCGTTCATGGAAGCCCATTATTTCCAGAACGACTGCTTCATGAAGGCGGGGCAGCTTATCGCCGAAGCCGGCAAGCTCGGGGCAATCCCGGGCCTCATCGTGCAGGGCCGCCATGATTTGCTCTGCCCGCCGGCGACCTCGCATGCCCTTAAAGCAGTGTGGCCGGTTTCCGAAATTCGCATGGTCGAAAACGCCGGCCATTCGCTGTACGATCGCGGCGTCAGGGATGCCGTGATGAAGGCGATCGCGGATCTGGCCTCAGAGGCCACGGGATAAGGACGCATCGAAAATGCCGCTCGCCGGAAAGGGAATGCTGCTGACGTCGATGGACATTGCCCCCTCGGACGAGGCCGAATTCAACCGCTGGTACGACCGCGAACATCTGCTGGAGCGCGTCGCGATCGATGGCTTCCTCGAGGCTCGCCGCTACGTCGCCCATCAAGGCGGCCCGAAATATCTCTGCCTGTATTCGACGGCGACGTTCGAGGTGCTCGACAGCCCGGCCTATCGCGCCGCACTGGTGAATCCCACTGACTGGTCGAAGGTGAATCTGGCGCGTTTCAAAAACATGATTCGCGCGATCGCACGCATCACGGTCAGCCGCGGACAGGGCCGCGGCGCGGCGCTCGGCATCATCCGCTTTCGCCCAACAGCGGGAGGCGAAGACAGACTGCGTGCAGCGCTGCGGAAAAAATTCGATCCTGAAGACCTCGACGGCATCATCTCCATGCATCTGATCGAGAGCGATCCCGTGCTTTCCAAACCGATCACCGTCGATCCCCCGGTTTCCGATCCCGGCGCGGGCGACTGGTTTGTCCTGATCGATGCCGTAGATGTGAACGCGGTCGCCGCCGCGGTGGCCGCGCGCTTTGCGGGATCGGCGGCGTTCGAGGGAGGAATACAGGTATCCACAGGCAGTTATAATCTGATGTGGGATCTGGCGCGGAGCGACATTGCTTTGTCCTAAATCAATGCGTGAAACCCGAATATTGTCTTATGTTGCAGCGCCGCATACATCATCGCAGCATTAAAGCTGGGGGGCCAGACCGATTAGGGATGGCGGTCAAGTAAAAATGGCTTTTCAGTGCCCCGCCGATCATATTGAATGGCCCGATTCACTAAGCCCATGATATAGCAGGCGAACCACAAGAACGCCGTGATGAGCGTTCACAACAAAAGTCAAAGGCCGTGCGATTACTTGCCGTCGCGCGGACAAGGTAGGAATGAAACCAACTGATATCGCGGCACCCGACTACTTTCATAAAGTTGTCGACTGCCAGTGGGCCTGTCCCGCGCACACGCCAGTTCCAGAGTACATCCGCCTGATCGCTGAAGGCCGCTATAGCGACGCCTACATGATCAATTGGAGATCGAACGTGTTTCCGGGAATTCTCGGACGCACCTGCGATCGTCCGTGCGAGCCGGCGTGCCGCCGCGGCCGCGTCGAGGACACGCCGGTCGCGATCTGCCGGCTGAAGCGCGTCGCCGCCGATTTCAAGGATGACGTCAGGCACCGCATGCCAAGGCCATCGGCGAAAAACGGCAGACGTATCGCGATCATCGGCGCCGGCCCCGCCTCCCTTACCGTGGCCCGCGACCTCGCGCCACTCGGCTACCACTGCACGGTGTTCGATTCCGATCCCAAAGCGGGCGGAATGATGCGCACGCAGATTCCGAAATTCCGGCTGCCCGATTCGGTGATCGACGAGGAAACCGACTACATCCTCAATCTCGGCATCGAGTTCAGGGGCGGCGAGCGCATCGACAGCCTGAAGAAGCTGCTCGGCGAAGATTATGACGCGATCTTTGTCGGCTCCGGCGCGCCGCGCGGCCGCGAACTCGACGCTCCCGGCCGCAAGGAAGCAGCCAGCCATATCCACATCGGCATCGACTGGCTCTCCAGCGTGTCGTTCGGCCACACCGAAAAGATCGGCAAGCGCGTGATCGTGCTTGGCGGCGGCAACACCGCGATGGATTGCTGCCGCACCGCGCGCCGTCTCGGCGGCGAGGACGTCAAGGTGATCGTGCGTTCCGGCTTCGCGGAGATGAAGGCGAGCCCCTGGGAAAAGGAGGACGCCATTCACGAGGACATTCCGATCCTCAATTTCATGGTGCCTGTCGCCTTCACCCACGACAACGGCAAGCTCACCGGCGTCACCTTCCAGAAGGTGAAGGCGGAATACGATGCCAATGGCCGGCGCAGCCTGATACCGGCCGGGGAACCGGACCAGACCATTCCCTGCGATGACGTGCTGGTGGCGGTCGGCCAGGAAAACGCCTTCCCCTGGATCGAGCGCGACTGTGGCGTCGAGTTCGACAAGTGGAACATGCCCAAGGTCGATGCCAAAACGATGGGGTCGACCAATCCAAAGGTATTCTTCGGCGGCGACGCCGCGTTCGGCCCCAAGAACATCATCTGGGCGGTGGCGCACGGCCACGACGCCGCATTGTCGATCCACAAACTGCTTTCCGGCGAGGACATCACCGAGCGCCCGCTTCCCGACGTGCAAATCTCCTCGCAGAAGATGGGCATCCACGAATGGAGCTACGACAACGACGTCTCCGCCGACAAGCGCTACAAGGTGCCGCATCGCGACAAGGTGATCGCGCTGAAGGACATCCGCGCCGAAGTCGAACTCGGCTATGATGTCAAGCTCGCGCTCGGCGAGGCACGGCGCTGTCTGAACTGCGATATCCAGACGGTATTCAGCGCGCCGTTGTGCATCGAGTGCGACGCCTGTGTCGACATCTGCCCGATGGACTGCATCACCTTTACGGAGAACGGGGAGGAAGCCGATCTGCGCGCCCGGCTAAAGGCGCCTTCGCCGCATCCCGACCAGGACCTCTATGTCGCCGACGGCCTCAAGACCGGGCGCGTGATGGTGAAGGATGAAGACGTCTGCTTGCATTGCGGCCTTTGTGCCGAACGCTGTCCCACCGGCGCCTGGGACATGCAAAAATATCTCATCGACATGACCCTCGCAGGTACATCATGCCCGTCCAAAAGCCGATCAGCAGCGTAAACGACTTCGTCGTCCGCTTCGCCAACGTCAACGGCTCGGGTTCGGCGAGCGCCAACGAACTGTTCGCCCGCTCGATCCTGCGCCATGGCGTTCCGGTCTCGCCGCGCAACGTGTTTCCATCGAATATCCAGGGCCTGCCGACCTGGTATGAGGTGCGGGTCACCGAGGCCGGCCATCTCGGCGCGCGCGGCGGCGTCGACATGATGGTGGCGATGAACCCGCAGACCTGGGACAAGGACCTCGCTTCGATCGAGCCCGGCGGCTACCTGTTCTACGACTCGACCAAGCCGATGCCGTCGTCGAAATTCCGCGATGACATCACGGTGATCGGCGTGCCGCTGACCGCGATCACCAATTCGACCTATACCGACCCGCGGCAGCGCCAGCTGTTCAAGAACATCATCTATCTCGGCTCGCTGTGCGCCCTGCTCGACATGGACCCGAAGCTGGTCGAGCAGCTGATCGGCGAACAATACAAGGGCAAGGAAAAGCTTTTGTCGTCGAACGTCCACGCGCTGCATCTCGGCCGCGACTGGGCGCTGCAGAACCTCAAATGCCCGATCGGCCTGCGCGTCAGCAAGGCCGACAAGGTCGGCGACCGCATCTTCATTGAAGGCAACAGCGCAGCCGCCCTCGGCGCGGTATATGGCGGCGCCACGGTGTGCGCCTGGTACCCGATCACGCCGTCGTCGTCGCTGGCCGACGCGTTCGGCAGCCATTGCAGGAAACTGCGCCACGATCCCAAAACCGGCAAGGCGAAATACGCCATCATCCAGGGCGAGGACGAACTGGCCTCGATCGGCATCGTCATCGGCGCGTCATGGAACGGCGCGCGCGCCTTCACGGCTACATCCGGCCCCGGCATCTCGCTGATGCAGGAGTTCATCGGCCTGTCTTATTTCGCGGAGATTCCGGCGGTGATCATGAACGTGCAGCGCGCGGGTCCGTCGACCGGCATGCCGACACGAACCCAGCAATGCGATATCATGGCCTGCGCCTATGCCTCGCACGGCGACACCAAGCATGTGCTGCTGTTCCCGGAAGATCCCGCCGAAGCCTTCGAATTCGCCGCAGCCGCCTTCGATCTCGCCGAACGCCTGCAGACCACCATCTTCGTCATGCTCGATCTCGACATCGGCATGAACCACCGGCTGTGCCGCCCGCTGAAGTGGGATGACGCCAGGCAATATGACCGCGGCAAGATCATGACCGCAGAAATGCTGGAAGAAGGGCGCGACTTCGGCCGCTATCTCGACGTCGACGGCGACGGCATCCCCTACCGCACCTATCCCGGCACCCACCCGACCAAGGGATCGTACTTTACCCGCGGCACCTCGCGCGACCGTTACGCGCGCTACTCCGAGGAAGGTTCGGTTTACGCCGACAATATGCAGCGGCTGGTGCGCAAATTCGAGACCGCCCAGGACATGGTGCCGCGACCGCTACAGGCCAACGCCGCCAAGCCGACCAAATACGGCGTGATCTATTTCGGCTCGACCGCACCGGCGATGGATGAGGCGATCGGACTGCTGGAGGCGCGCGGGCATCAGCTCGACCGCCTGCGGATCCGTGCTTTCCCGTTCCATTCCAGCGTTGCGAGCTTCCTCGCCGACCACGACTTCGTCTACGTGGTCGAGCAGAACCGCGACGCGCAGCTTCGCTCGCTGATCGTCAACGAAAACGGCATCGATCCCGTCCGGCTGGTTCCGATCCTGCACTATGACGGCACACCGATCACCGCGCGCTTCATCGCGGGCGCCATCGGCGACCATCAGGATCAACTCCTGGTCACCCCGCTGCGCAAGGTAAAGTCATGACCTACATCGCCAAGCCGAAATTCCAGCACCCCGGCCTTCCGAAGAACGATCTCGGTTATACCCACCGGGATTACGAGGGCAAGATTTCAACGCTGTGCGCCGGCTGCGGCCACGACTCGATCACCGCGTCCATCATCGAGGCCTGTTACGAGCTTTCGATCGAGCCGCATCGCGTCGCCAAGATTTCCGGCATCGGCTGCTCCTCGAAGACACCCGACTATTTCCTCGGCAATTCGCACGGCTTCAATTCGGTCCACGGCCGCATGCCCTCGGTTTTGACCGGCGCCAATCTCGCCAACCGCGACCTGATCTATCTCGGCGTCTCCGGCGACGGCGATTCGGCCTCGATCGGCTTCGGCCAGTTCGCCCATTCGATCCGGCGCGGCGTCAACATGACCTATATCGTCGAGAACAACGGCGTCTACGGCCTGACCAAGGGCCAGTTCTCGGCCACCGCCGACCGCGGCTCGAAGTCCAAGAAGGGTGTGACCAATACCGACAACGCCATCGACCTGGTGGCGATCGCGCTTCAGCTTGGCGCGACCTTCGTGGCGCGCAGCTTCTCCGGCGACAAGTCCCAGCTGGTGCCGCTGATCTCGGCTGCCATCGAGCACAAGGGCGCGGCCTTCATCGACGTCATCAGTCCCTGCATCGCCTTCAACAACCATGCCGGCTCGACCAAGAGCTTCGATTACGTGCGCGAGCACAATGACGCGGTGAACCGTCTCGACGTTTTGACCGGCCGCGACCCGATCACGGTCGATTACGCGCCGGGCACCGTGCAGATGGTCGAACAGCACGACGGCACGCGGCTGGCGCTGCGCAAGATCGATGCGGATTATGACCCGAACGATCGTCTGGCGGCGATGACGTTCCTGCAGCGCCACGCCGCCAAGGGCCAGATCGTCACCGGTCTGCTCTATATCGATCCCGAGGCGGACGATCTGCACGCCCACCTCGACACGGTGGATACGCCGCTCAATGCGCTTGACGCCAGGGAGCTTTGTCCCGGCTCCGCCGCGCTGGACAAGCTGAACGCCAGCCTGCGCTAGTCAACTCACCCGGCCTGCATCGAGTTCCTTCACCGAGCGGCACGCTTCCCCCCGGAAGTCTCCGGCCGATCGGCACGCACACTGCCAAGGCTCGCATCGTCGCCGGCCTGCCACAGCCTTTATTCGGACAGTGTTGCCAAACCTTCAGATTTGGCCGGGGATCGATATGTTGTGAATGGCGTTATACGGAGGGAATACGCATATTCCGCAGGTCGGCACCTCCCAAAGGGCTGGTTGACAACATTCCGCTCCCCGCCAAATGGTGCGGAAACCCGCGAATAGCCCGCTCAAACAGAAAACAGGCACCATGAATTCCGTCAAAGCACTTGAAAGCCACGGCCAGGCCGTCTGGCTGGATTTTCTGGCCCGCGGCTTCGTCGCCAAGGGCGATCTGAAAAAGCTGATCGATACCGACGGCGTGAAGGGCGTCACGTCGAATCCGTCGATTTTCGAGAAGGCGATCGGCAGTTCCGACGAATATGACGGCGCGATCGGCAGCGCCTTGAAGAAAGGCGATCGCCCGGTGGCCGAGCTGTTCGAGCATCTCGCCGTCGAAGACATCCAGCGCGCGGCGGACGTGCTGCGCCCGGTTTATGACCAGCTTAGGGGCGAAGACGGTTTTGTCAGTCTCGAGGTGTCGCCCTATCTGGCGATGGACACCAAAGCCACCATCGCCGAGGCCGAACGGCTCTGGAAGGACGTGCGGCGCAAGAATTTGATGGTCAAGGTACCGGCGACCCCGGAAGGCCTGCCCGCGATTCAGCATCTGACGGGCGAGGGTATCAGCATCAACATTACCCTGCTGTTCTCGCAAAAGGTCTATGCTGATGTCGCCGAGGCCTATCTCGCGGGGCTGGAGAAATACGTCAAGGGCGGCGGCGATCCCTCGCATGTCGCCAGCGTCGCCAGCTTCTTCGTCAGCCGCATCGACAGCGCGGTCGACAAGCAGCTCGACGAGAAGATCGCGCGCGCCAACGACCCCACCGAGAAGCAGCGGCTCGCCGCGCTAAAGGGCAAAGTCGCCATCGCGAATGCAAAACTCGCCTATCAGCAATACAAGCGCCTGTTCTCCGGCCCGCGATGGGACAGGCTTGCGGCCAAGGGCGCAAAACCGCAGCGCCTGCTGTGGGCCTCGACCGGCACCAAGAACAAGGACTACAGCGACGTGCTCTATGTCGAAGAGCTGATCGGCCCCAACACCATCAATACCGTGCCGCCGGCGACGCTCGACGCCTTCCGCGATCATGGCCGACTGCGCGACAGCCTCGAGGAAAATATCGGGGATGCAAGGCGCGTGCTTGCCGAGCTTGATAAATCCGGCGTTTCGCTCGATGCGATCACCGCTGAACTTGTCAAGGACGGCGTCAAACTGTTCGCCGACGCCGCCGACAAGCTTTACGGGGCGGTCGCGCACAAGCGCGCCACCGTGCTCGGGGCCGGTCTTGACCGGCAGGCGCTGAAGCTCGGCAACAGCATCGGCAAGGCGGTCGAGACGGCCACCGAGGACTGGCGCAAATCGGCCAAGATCCGCCGGCTCTGGCAGCACGATCAATCGGTTTGGACCGGAACCGACGAAAACAAATGGCTGGGCTGGCTGAACAGCGCGGCATCCGCCGATGTCGCCGATTACGAGGATTTCGCCCGGCGCGTGAAAGGGCAGAATTTCACCGACGCCGTGGTGCTCGGCATGGGCGGATCGAGTCTGGGACCGGAAGTGCTGGCGCAGACCTTTGCGAAGAAGGCCGGTTTTCCCAAGCTGCACGTGCTTGATTCGACCGACCCGGCACAAATCCGCACCCTTCAGGCTTCGGTCAACATCGCCAACACGCTGTTCATCGTCTCCAGCAAGTCCGGCGGCACCACCGAGCCGAATGTGATGAAGGATTATTTCTTTGCCCGCGTCAGCGAGGCGATCGGCGACGAGAAGGCTGGACAGCGTTTCATCGCCGTGACCGATCCCGGCTCGTCGCTGGAAAAGGTCGCCGCCCGGCAAGGTTTTGCGCGCGTCTTCCACGGCGATCCCGCGATCGGCGGGCGCTACTCGGTGCTGTCGCCGTTCGGGCTGGTGCCCGCCGCGGCAGCCGGCATCGACGTTCACACCCTGATAAAACACGCGCTTTCGATGGTGCGCTCCTGTGGCCCGGACGTGCCGCCGCAGGAAAATCCAGGCGTGCAGCTCGGCCTCGCGATGGGGCTTGCCGGTCTCGAAGGCCGCGACAAGGTAACCATCCTGTCGTCGAAAAAGATCGCCGATTTCGGTGCCTGGGCCGAGCAGCTGATTGCGGAATCCACCGGGAAGGAAGGCAAGGGCCTGATCCCGATCGACGGCGAACCGCTCGGCGATCCCGCGATCTACGGTCAGGACCGTTTCTTCATCGACATCCGGACCGAAGGCGAGAACGACGCCGCCCATGACGACAAGCTCGTCGCGCTGGAGCAAGCCGGGCATCCCGTGGTGCGCATTGTCATGAAATCGATCGACCATATCGGCCAGGAGTTTTTCCGGTTCGAGATGGCGACCGCGGCGGCCGGCGCCATTCTCGGCATCAACCCGTTCAACCAGCCCGACGTCGAGGCCGCCAAGATCAAGACCCGTGAACTGACCACGGCGTTCGAGAAATCCGGTGCCCTGCCGGTGGAAAAGCCGGTGATGTCCTCGGGCGAAGCCGATCTTTATACCGACGAGAGAAATGCCGGCGACTTGCGCAAGGCGGGCGCCGACGGCGATCTCGGCTCCTGGCTGAAAGCGCATCTCTCGCGCTCGGGCGCCGACGACTACGTGGCGCTGCTCGCCTATATCGAACGCAATCCCGCGCATATCGGCACGTTGCAGGACATACGGCTCGAGCTGCGCGACAAGCGTCACGTCGCGACCTGCGCGGAATTCGGCCCGCGCTTCCTGCATTCCACCGGCCAGGCCTACAAGGGCGGCCCCGACAGCGGCGTATTCCTGCAGATCACGGCCGACGATGCCAGGGATCTCGCGGTGCCCGGCCGAAAGGCCGGCTTCGGCGTGATCAAGGCGGCCCAGGCGCGAGGCGATTTCGACGTCCTGACCGAACGCGGCCGGCGCGCGCTGCGCGTGCATCTCAAGGGCAATCTCGAAACCGGGCTAAAGATGCTCGATCAAGCGATTCATGATGCTTTGAACTGAGGATTCTTCGATGCAGCTCGGCATGATCGGCTTGGGGCGGATGGGCGGCAACATCGCCCGCCGGCTGATGAAGCACGGACATACCACCGTCGTTTACGACAAGGATGCGAAAGCCGTTGCCGCGATCGCGGCGGATGGCGCGGTCGGCACCGGCGCGCTGGACGATTTCGTCAAGAAGCTCGAGAAGCCGCGAACCGCCTGGGTGATGCTGCCGGCGGGCAAGATCACCGAAGCCACCATCGATGCGCTGTCGAAACTGATGGAGCGCGGCGACGTCATCATCGACGGCGGCAACACCTTCTGGCAGGACGACGTCCGCCGCGGCAAGGCGCTCAAAGAGCGCGGCATCCACTATATCGATGTCGGCACCTCTGGCGGGGTATGGGGCATCGACCGCGGCTATTGCATGATGATCGGCGGCGACAAGGCGGTGGTCGATCGCCTCGATCCGATCTTCGCGGCGTTGGCGCCGGGCGCAGGCGACATCCCGCGCACGGCCGGGCGCGAGGGACGCGATAGCAGGATCGAGCAGGGTTATATTCATGCCGGCCCCGTGGGCGCCGGCCACTTCGTCAAGATGGTGCACAACGGCATCGAATACGGCCTGATGCAGGCCTATGCCGAAGGATTTGACATCCTGAAGAATGCCAATATCGAGGCGCTCCCCGCCGAGCACCGCTTCGATCTCGACATTGCCGATATCGCCGAGGTGTGGCGGCGCGGCAGCGTGATCCCGTCATGGCTGCTCGACCTCACGGCCTCCGCGCTTGCCGAAAATCCGGCGCTCGGCAGCTATTCCGGATTTGTGGAAGATTCCGGCGAAGGCCGCTGGACCGTGAATGCCGCGATCGACGAGGCGGTTCCAGCCGAAGTTCTGACCGCGGCGCTGTTCGCGCGCTTTCGCTCGCGCAAGGAACATACCTTCGCCGAAAAAATCCTTTCCGCGATGCGCGCTGGCTTCGGCGGTCACAAGGAGCCGCAGCAGCATCCGGACCCGGCGAGGCAGAGTGCGCCCGACATCGTCAAGCCAAAGGCCAGCCGCTCGTGATCGACGTCCCCTCAAATCAGCCTCGGTTTACAAACCAGAGGAAGCCGGACCCCTGCTGCTTCGTGATTTTCGGCGTAACCGGCGACCTGACGCACCGGCTGGTAATCCCCTCGCTCTATAACCTCGAGGCGACCGGCCTGTTGCCGGACAAATTCTGCGTGGTCGGCGTCGCTCGCAAGGGCATGTCGAACGACGATTTGCGCGACAGCTTGATGAAGGGCTTGCGCCAATTCGCCACCCGCCCGGTGGACGATGCGGTCGCCAAACGTCTGCTCCAATGCGTCACAAGCGTCGAAGCGGACGCGAAAGAGTCGGCCTCGTTCGACGCGATGCGGGTGCAGCTCGAAGAGCTCGAGGCCGCACGCAAGACCGGCGGCAACCGCCTGTTCTATCTCGCAACGCCGCCGAACGCATTCGCGCCGATCAGCCGCGAACTCGGTCGCACCGGTCTGTTGAAGGAGGCCAACGGCGCATGGCGGCGGCTGGTGGTCGAAAAGCCGTTCGGCACCGATCTCGCCTCCGCCAAGGCCTTGAACGGCGCGCTGCTGAAAATCCTCGACGAGCACCAGATCTACCGGATCGATCACTACCTCGGCAAGGAGACGGTCCAGAACATCCTGGTGCTGCGTTTCGCCAACGGCATGTTCGAGCCGATCTGGAATCGCAATCACATCGACCACGTGCAGATCACCGTCGACGAGAAGCTTGGCGTTGGCCATCGCGGCAGCTTTTACGACTCAACCGGCGCGTTGCGCGACATGGTGCCGAACCACCTGTTTCAATTGCTGTCGCTGGTGGCGATGGAGCCGCCGACCCGATTCGACGCGCACTCGGTGCGCTCGGAGAAGGCCGACGTGCTGGCGGCGATCCAGACCCAGAGCGAGGCCGACGCGCTGAGGAATTCCGTGCGCGGCCAGTATCGCGGCGGCAAGATCGGCGACACCGAGATTCCGGATTACACCGGGACCGAGGACGTCAGGCGCGACAGCACCACGGAGACCTACGTCGCACTGAAACTGGCCATCGACAACTGGCGCTGGGCCGGCGTGCCCTTTTTTCTGCGCACCGGCAAGGCGCTCGGCATCAAGCGCACCGAAGTGGCGATCAAGTTCAAGCAGGCGCCGTTCGCGATGTTCAGTTGCACGCCGGTCGACCGGCTGTCGCAGAATTACCTGGTCATCTCGATCGAGCCGACGGAAGGCATCACGCTGCAGTTCAACACCAAGGTGCCGGGCCCGACGATCAACATCGACGGCGTCGAGATGAAATTCCGATACAAGGACTACTTCAAGGCCGAGCCCGCCACCGGCTATGAGACGCTGATTTACGATTGCATGATCGGCGATAACATCCTGTTTCAGCGCGCCGACAGCGTGGAAGCCGGCTGGAAGGCGGTACAACCGTTCCTCGACGCCTGGAACAAGGCGGGCGCCAGGGGGCTGGAACTCTACAAGGCCGGCAGCGAGGGTCCCGCCACCGCCGCCGAACTGCCCGAGCGTGACGGCCGTAGCTGGCGCAAGCTCGGCTGACATCGATGGCCGCGCGTCCAGATCGCCGCGTTATTGTGGTTGCCGATCCGGCCGAGCTTGCGAGCAGGGCGGCGGAGCGCGTGCTGGCGCGGATTGCCGAAAACAGCGGACGCGTGGCAATTTGCCTGGCCGGCGGTTCGAGCCCGAAACAACTCTACTCTTTGCTTGTGACGGAGCCTTATCGAAGCCGAATTCCGTGGCAGCGCGTGCACTGGTTCATCGGCGACGAACGTTTTGTTCCGGCGAACGACCCGCTCAACAATATGGGCATGGCGAGGCGGCTTCTTCTCGACCAGTGCGCGCCAGCCTCCAACATCCATCCAATTCCTACCGACACTGGCAATCCGAACGAAAGCGCATTGCGATACGCGCGCGAACTGGAATCGTTCTATGGCGCGGAAGGATTGAGACCTGAGCGGCCGCTGTTCGATATCGTGCTGCTGGGCGTCGGCCCCGATGGCCATACCGCATCGCTATTTCCGGACGATCCGGCCCTCGAGGAGGCCGGGCGCTGGGTGGTCGGCGTGCCGCAGGCGCATGTCGCGCCCTTCGTGCCGCGGGTGACGCTGACCTTGCCCGCGCTCGGCTCCTGTCGGGAGATGCTGTTCGAGGCGGCGGGGTCGGACAAGCGCGCGATCTTGACGCGCTTGCTCGCAGGCGAGAACCTGCCCGCCAACCGCGCACGCGCCACGGGTGAAACCGTCTGGCTGGTGGACAAAGCGGCCGTGCCGGAGAACCCTGGTGACCGATAAAGCGGACAAAATACCCTGCGCGCTGGTGGTGATGGGCGTATCCGGTTCGGGAAAAAGCAGCGTCGGAGAGAAGCTGGCCGCGCGACTGTCCTGGCGCTACGAGGATGGCGACCGGTTTCATCCCGCCAGCAACGTCGCCAAGATGAGCGCCGGTCATCCCCTGACCGACGAGGACCGCTGGCCGTGGTTGCAGGCGATTGCCGATGAGATCGATCATGTCTGCAAGGCCGGCCAGCATGCGGTGATCGCCTGCTCGGCGCTGAAGCGCGCCTATCGCGACGTGCTCGTGCATGGCCGAGACGACGTCCGTATCGTCTTTTTGAACGGCACCCGGCAATTGATCGCAGACCGTCTCGGCCGGCGGAAGGGGCATTTCATGCCGGCGGGACTGTTGGCGAGCCAGTTCAAGACCCTTGAACCGCCGGATAGCAGCGAAAACCCCGTGACCGTCTCAATCGATGCTTCGATCGACGCCATCGTCGATGAGATCGTGCGGCAGCTGGGGCTTGCTCCCGCCGGCAGAGGCGTGCCCCGCAGGAACCGGGCATGACCGGCGTCGCGCTTGTTGTGTCCGATGTCGACGGCACGCTGGTGACCAAAGACAAGACGCTGACCGGCGGCGCGAGGCGCGCGGTGCGACGGCTGCATGACGCCGGCATCGGCTTCACCATCATCAGCAGCCGTCCGACCATCGGCATGGGCTTTCTGATCGCTCCGCTTGCGATCACGCTGCCGATCGGCGCTTTCAACGGAGGCGCGATCGTCGACCCCGAGCTCAACCCGATCGAGCAGCATCTGATCCCGGCTTCCGCGGCGAAACGCGGTGTGGACGTGCTGAACCAATTCGGTGTCGACATCTGGCTGTTTACAGACGAGAAATGGCTCACCCGCAACGGCAACGGCGAATACGTCCCGCTTGAAAAGCTGGCGATCCGGGCCGATCCGACCATCGTTGGGGATTTTTCGCCATTTTTGTCGGCTGCCTGCAAGATCGTCGGCTCCAGCGCCGACCCGGCGCTGCTGCAGCGCTGCGAGGTCGCCATGCAGCAAGCCTTGGGGACGCAAGCGACCGCGGCGCGGTCGCAAAGCTACTATCTCGACGTCACGCCGCCGGGCTGCGACAAGGGCACTTTCGTGCAAGCGATGGCAAAGCGGCTCGATATTTCGACCGACGCGGTCGCCACCATCGGCGACATGCAGAACGATCTGGCGATGTTTCGCAAAAGCGGAATGTCGATTGCGATGGGCAACGCGCCCGACGACGTCAAGCGGCAGGCGACGCGTGTCGTCGCTTCGAACGAAGACGAGGGTTTTGCGGGTGCGGTGGAAATGATCTTGAGGAATAACGGATCGGTCTAAGCGAGGGTACGCCGCCCTGCCCTCCTCCAACGTTCCGCTCAGCTCTTTGGTCTGTCCTGAGGCTCGTCGAGGAAGACGACCGGCGTTCCCTTTTTGACATTGGCGCCGAGCCAACTGGCGTCCCAGTTCGTCAGGCGAACACAACCATGCGATTCCGATTTGCCGATCCGCGAGGGATCAGGCGTTCCATGGATGCCATATCCCTCCGCCGACAACCCGATCCAGAATGACCCCACCGGATTGTTCGGCCCCGGGCGGATTGTAAACGGCTTGCTGGATTTTACGCCTTTGAATTTATAATCCGGATTATAGCGGTAGGTCGGATTGGCATCGGCTGAAACGACCTTCAGGGTACCGCTCGGGGTCGGCTTTTCTTCGCTGCCGACCGTCGCCGGAAAAAAGGCAACCAGCGCGCCGGACGGATCGAGCGCCTTGAGGGTCTGGCGCGACTTGTCAATTTCGATCCGGCCGATCCTGGATTTGGCCGGCCTGTCGGCCACATTGGCCACGAAAATGGTCTCGCCCACCCGATCGAATTTCTTCCCCGGGTTCAGGGCCGCAAGCAGTGCCTGGCTCACGTGGAACTTTTCGGCGATGGCTTCGCGCGGGCTCGTGTAACCGAGCGCGTCAAGACCTTTCATCTGCTCCATTTTCGCCGGAAGCTTTTTCAGGAAAGGACCCTTCAGATCGCTTGCCGCGATCGTGTACTCGGTGATGACAGGCTCGTCGCTGGTGCCGGTGAGCGCGGTCCAGATCTCGGGCGAGAGCGGCTTGTCGGACGCCAGTCCCCTTTCCTCGGCAAACGCCTTCAGGGCTTTTCGCGCGTTGTCGCCGAGCTTGCCATCGATTTCCCCGGGCGAGAAATGTGCCCGATCCAGCAGGATCTCGGCCTTGACGATCGCGGCATCGATCCTGCCTTCGGCAGCAGGCTTTGCGCGGTATTCAGCATTGTTGATCGCCCCCGCGTCCAAGCCGGCTGCCATCGCCGGAAAGACCAGCCAGCCCAGCAAAAGGGTCGCGAATAACGTCGGGCGCATTATCGTCCAACCTCCGGCACGGGTTTTCACGACAATGAACTTTGTGCTGGCAAGTTCCCCACCCCGGCCAAGACGGGCAATGCGTCTTGCAAAGAGCGGCATCCAGGACCGGCTATTTCGAGCGCTGCACCGCCGGCTTCTCGACCGGCTTGCCGGCCACGCTGAGGTTGTGCGCGGTGTTGATCAGCGCGATATGGGTCAGCGCCTGCGGAAAATTCCCGGTCTGGCGGCCTGCGCCGGGATCGTATTCCTCCGCCAGCAGCCCAAGATCGTTCGCCACGGCAATCACGCGGTCGAACAGCGCCTGCGCCTTTTTGATTTCGCCCGCCAGCACCTGGGCGTCGGCGAGCCACAGGGTGCAGGCGAGAAACGCGCCTTCGACCGGCTGCTGCTCGTCCGAGACCTCGCGGGGGTCGTGCCGCAGCACAAATCCGTCCCGCATCATGTGCTTTTCGATCGCCGCGACGGTGCCGCGAACGCGAGGGTCCGAAGTGGGAAGAAAACCTACCGCGGGCAGCAGCAGGATGCTGGCATCGAGCAGTTTTGAGCCGTAGGACTCGACGAAGGCGTTCTGCGAGGGATCAAAGCCCTTTTCGCAGACATCGCGGCAAATCCGGTCGCGCAACGTCCGCCAACGCTCGAGCGGTGCGTCGAACCCGAATTTTTCGGCGCTCTTGATCGCGCGATCAAACGCGACCCATGTCATCACCTTCGACGAGACGTAGTGCTTGCCGGCGCCACGCCGCTCCCAGATGCCGTGATCGGGCTGGTCCCAGACTTCCGAAAGGTGCTCGAGCACGGCGCGTTCCAGGTCCCACGTGCTCTCATCAAGTTTCAGTTTCGTCATCCGCGACTGATGAAACGCGTCCATCAACTCGCCATAGACATCGAGTTGTAGCTGGGCATGCGCGGCGTTGCCGATCCGAACCGGGCGGGCGCCCTCGTAGCCGGGCAGCCAGCCCGCCTCCCACTCCAGCAGACGCCGCTGGCCCATGATTCCGTACATGATCTGCATGTTGGCCGGCGACCCCGCCGCCGCGCGCAATAGCCAATTGTGCCAGGCCGAAGCCTCTTCCGTGTAACCGGAGTTCATCAGCGCCAACAGCGTGAAGGTGGCGTCGCGCAGCCAGCAAAAGCGGTAGTCCCAGTTTCGCTGCCCCCCGAGCTTTTCCGGCAGCGAGGTCGTGGGCGCCGCGACAATGCCGCCGGTCGGTGCGTAGGTCAGCGCCTTCAAGGTGATCAGCGACCGCATCACGAGATCAGCATTGTCGCCCTCATAAGTGCAATGGCTGCACCACTCGGTCCAGAAATCTTCGGTGTTCTGCAACGCCTGCGCGGGATTGATCGGCTCGGGCAGCGGCAGATGCGAAGGACCGTAGGTGAGCACGAAGGGGATCGTTTCGCCTTCGCTCACCTCGAAATCGGCCACCGTGGTCAAATCCTCACCGCGGGTCTCGACCGGCGTGCGAAGTACCGTCATGTCCTGTCCGGCGATCGCCAGCAGCGCGCCGTCTTGCGTGCGCCTGACCCAGGGGATGTCCGTGCCGAAGCCAAAGCGGATCACGAGCTGCATCTTGAGGCTGACACGGCCGCGCACACCGCGCACCAGCCGGACGACGTCGGAGGCGCGGCCGCGCGGCGGCATAAAATCGATCAGCGCGACGGCGCCGTTCGCGGTCTCGAACCGCGTTTCCAGGATCAGCGTATTGTCCCAGTAACGGCGATGGATTTTTGTCACTTCTTCAGCCGGCGCGATCAACCATCGGCCGTTACGGTGGGTGCCGAGCAACGCGGCGAAGCAGGCGTCGGAATCGAAGGCCGGCCAGCACAGCCAGTCGATCGATCCGTCGCGACCGACCAGGGCGGCGGTCTCGCAATCGCCGATTAATCCATAATCCTCGATTCGGCTGGCCAAGTCTTGTCACCCCTACGTCAGATCGCGGCGCGCGTCCGCTCTGCGGTGGCGCGCTTGAGTGCGGCAACGTCGATCACCGCCGCGATCTGGTCGATCGCAAGCGGCAGCCGCCGCCGCCAGTTCGGATGCTCGTTGACGGTGCCGGGAATATTGGGCTGGTCAATCACTTCGAGCAGATCCTCGAGCGAGATCGCGAGCAGGCGGGATTTGGTCCGCGCCAAAAAGCCCGCGACGGCATAAAGATCGTGGCTATCGATGGCGTGATGCCTCAGCACATCGCTCAGCATCCTCAGCGCATGCCATCGTGATTCGTCGCTCTCTCCGGGATCGATTCCCAGCGAGCGTTTCAGTTTCAGATCGCTGAACGAACGCCAGCCCGCATAGGTCGACAGATCGTGGGTATTGAAGGTGACGAGGGCGTTCGGCGTATAATGATCGGCGTCGCGGAACCCGCCATGATCGTCGCGCTCGAACATCATCACCTGATACGACCAGATGCCCCAGTCGGCCATCTCTGCGCGAAAGCCTTCCGGCACCGTGCCGAGATCCTCGCCGATCACCACGCAACGATGCTTGACGCTTTCCTGCGCGGTCGCCGCCAGCAGTGCCTCGAACGGCATCTGCACATAGACGCCGCTGTCGGCGGCAAAACCGTGTGGCACGAGATAGAGCCGCTTCAGGCCCAGCACGTGATCAAGCCGGATGGCGCCGGCATAGCGCATCGAGGCCCGCAGCATCTCGCGGTAGGGCTCGAAGGACTGGATTTCCAGACCGGCGGCGTTGAATCCGGCAAGGCCCCAGTTCTGGCCCACGGTATTCAGGGAATCCGGCGGCGCGCCGACGGCTAGACCGCGCGAAATGGATATTTGCTCGTTCCAGGCATCGAAGCCATCGGACTGCACACCGACGGCAACGTCGAGATAGAGGCCGACGTTCATGCCCAGCGTTTTCGCGCGGTCGCGGCAAGCCCGCAGCTGGCGGTCGGCTGTCCATTGCACGAATTCGACGAATTCGATCTCGACCCTGTCGGGCCCGTCACGCAGGCGCGCGCAGCTGGCCTCATCTGGCTGCCGCCATTCTTCCGGCCATTCCCACCACGGCGCGCTGAATTTGTGCCGCAATACCTCGAAACAGGCGAACCGCGACAACAGCGGTGCGCGCTCGGCGCGGAATTTTGCGAAATCTTGCTGGCGGCCGATCGGGGAATGCGTCCTGAATTTCTCGAAGGCTGCTCGCAACGCGCGCCATTTCAGCTCGGCGACCGCAACATAGTCGACGATGTCGCTCTGCCTCAGCCGGGCGAGGATGCTGCTATTTCCAGTAGACTTGCCGGGCTCGAGTTCCGGCAGGCTTTCGACGTCGATGTAGAGCGCATTCAGAAACAGCCGGCTATTCGGCGAATAGGGGCTGCAATCGGCCGGCCGGTCATCGAACAGGGCATGCAGCGGATTGAGGCCGACGCCATCTGCCCCCAGAGCAGCGGCGAGTTCGATCAACCCTTCGAGATCGGTAAAATCGCCGATTCCCCAGTTGCGCGCCGACCTGACGCCATAGAGCTGGATCGCCAGCAGCCAGCAGCGGTCGAAATCACCGCCGAAGGCCCTTGGCGGCGAGACGATCAGCGGAGCTTCCTCCGTGAACGCGGAGCCATCGGTCAGCCTCAGCCGGTAGGAGCCCTCGGGCAAATCCGGCGGCCAGACGATGACGCCATCTCCGGGGTCGCCCTTGCGATCCCCAGGGTCGCGCTTGCGATCCCTAGGGTGGCGCTTGCGATCCCCGCTCTCGCCTTCAGCGATAACCTTGGATCCGGCAACGATTTTCCAGTGCAGCGGGAACGTGGCAGCCTGTTTCAGCTCGGTCCGCGCGGGCCGACCGGGCCGAATCACCACGGCCGCGTCGAGAAACCGGTGCGGGACGGGAGCCGGCAGGGCGTCGATAATGATCTTCAGCGCGGCCGCGTCCGTGACATGCCGGTGACCCTGACCGTCCATGAATTCGGTCTGGATACCCAGTTCTTTGGCTTTGGTGAAAAGGTCCATTCGGCACGCGGTTTGCACGCAACAGCGAGAGCTGTTCGCAGAAATTCAGTAGATGTCGTAAGAGGATAGCCATGTTTAACTCTCAGGCGGCGCCACGGTTCCCACGGGAACCAATGCCCCGCCAGCGGCTTTCCTATATAAGTCCGGAGCGTCTCCTTTCCCCGCAAGCGAAACGGGACGCCGTCCCCATGTCAATGGCATCACCGTGAACAAAACAATCCAAACCGTCGAGAGCGCCGCGCATGGCCGGCGCAAACCCGCCCAATGGGGCGGTATTCGTCTGCGGATCGACCCGATGCGCGATCCTGCGCCGCTCTTTCGCCGTCTGGCGTGAGGGGCGCCATGAACCGTCTGTCCTCCATTGATGCTTCAGAACTGCCGGTCACCGCGCTTGATAGCGACGAGCTCTGGTACAAGGATGCCATCATCTATCAGCTTCACGTCAAAGCCTTTGCCGACAGCAACAATGACGGCATCGGCGACTTCGCGGGACTGACGGAAAAGCTCGGCTATCTGCAGGATCTCGGCGTCACCGCGCTGTGGCTGCTGCCGTTCTATCCCTCGCCCGGCCGCGACGACGGCTATGACATCGCCGACTACGGCGCCATCAATGCCGATTTCGGAACCATGAAGGATTTCCGCCGCTTCATTGTCGAAGCCAAGCGGCGTGGCCTGCGCGTCATCACCGAGCTCGTGGTCAATCATACCTCCGATCAGCATGACTGGTTCAAGCGCGCCCGCCGCAGCGATCCCAAATCCAGCGCGCGCAACTGGTATGTGTGGAGCGATACCGACCAGAAATATTCGGGCACGCGGATTATCTTCACCGATACCGAGAAGTCGAACTGGACCTGGGACACCGAAGCCAGCGCCTTCTACTGGCACCGCTTCTTCTCGCACCAGCCGGACCTCAACTTCGATAATCCCCGCGTAGTCAGCGCACTGGTACAGGTCATGAAGCGCTGGCTCGATGCCGGCGTCGACGGCTTCCGGCTCGATGCGATTCCTTATCTGTGCGAGCGCGACGGCACCAATAACGAGAACCTGCCGGAGACCCACGCCGTCATCAAGAAGATGCGCGCCGAACTCGACGCCTATGCCAAGGGCAAGGTGCTGCTGGCGGAAGCCAACCAATGGCCGGAGGACGTGCAGGAATATTTCGGCCGCGGCGACGAATGCCATATGGCCTATCATTTCCCGCTGATGCCGCGGATCTACATGGCGATCGCCCAGGAAGATCGCTTTCCCATCACCGATATCCTGAGGCAGACGCCGGATATCCCGGCCAACTGCCAATGGGCGCTGTTTCTGCGCAACCATGACGAACTGACGCTGGAAATGGTCACCGACGTCGAGCGCGACTATCTGTGGTCGACCTACGCCAACGATCCGCGCGCGCGCATCAATCTCGGCATTCGCCGGCGCCTGGCGCCCCTGATGGACAACGACCGGCGCAAGATCGAACTGATGAACTCGCTGTTGCTGTCGTTTCCGGGCACGCCGATCATCTATTACGGCGACGAAATCGGCATGGGCGACAACATCTATCTCGGCGACCGCAACGGCGTGCGCACGCCGATGCAATGGACGCCGGACCGCAATGGCGGCTTCTCCCGCGCCGACCCCGCACGGCTTTACGCCCCGACCATCATGGACCCGGTCTACGGCTATGAAGCCGTCAACGTCGAGGCGCAGTCACGCAGCCTGTCTTCGCTGCTGAGTTCCACCAAGCGGCTGATCTCGGTGCGCAAATCCACGCTGGCGTTCGGCCGCGGCACCATGACGTTCATCCGTCCGCTCAATCGCTCGGTGCTTGCCTATGTCAGGCAGTACGGCGACGAGGTCATCCTCTGCGTCGCCAACCTGTCGCGCTCGGCGCAGGCCACCGAACTCGATCTGTCGCCATGGAAGGATCGAATACCGCTGGAAATGCTCGGGCGCACCCGCTTTCCGGCGATCGGCGAACTGCCTTACATGATCACGCTGGCGCCCTATGGCTTCTACTGGTTTCAGCTCAAGGAACGCGACAAATCGGAGCGGATCGGACCCTCGGTGGTTCCGGAATTCGAGACCCTGGTAATACCGCTTGGCTCCACCTGGGTATCGCTGGCCCACACCCGCAGTGTATTCGAACGCGATGTATTGCCGGAACATCTGGCGCGAACCCGCTGGTATCCGGAACCTTCGCCGGAGACGATTCACCCCACCGTCACCTCGGCGATTCCGTTCTGCGATATCGGCGACAACCGCCCCTGGCTCGCCTTTTTCGACGCAACCGAGCGCGGCGTAACCGCGCGTTACGTTCTGCCGATGCTGATCGAATGGGTGCGCTTCGACCGCGAACGCTACAACCCGCACGCGTTGGCGGCGGTGCGCCAGGGCGCGCGCGAAGGAACCTTGCTCGACGTTGCAACCGACCCGATTTTTATCGGACTGCTGCTACGCAATCTCCACAACACCTTGACCATCGAAGAACCGCAGAGACGGCTTGAATTCAGGCCAACCGCCCAGCTTTCGGACAAGCCGGTCCGACCGCCGCAGCATGTCCGCGTCATCGAGACCGAGCAGTCCTCCAGCGTGGCGCTGGTCGATAACGACTATGTGGTCAAGCTCTATCGCAAGCTCGAAGCCGGCATCCATCCCGAGATCGAGATCGGCCGGTTTTTGACCGACGTCGCCGGCTATGCCAACACGCCGGCACTGATCGGCAGCGTCGAATTGGTCGAAGGCGACGACAGAAGCGCGATCGCGATCGTGCATGCCTTCGTTCAGAATCAGGGCGACGGCTGGACCGTGACATCGGCCTATCTCGATCGCTTTGTCGACGAACAGCGCCTGCTGGCGGCGAGCGAGCATCCGGGCGAAAGCGAGGAGCAGGTCCCCTATCTGCGTTACATGTCGCAAGCGGGACGGCGCGTCGCCGAAATGCACCTCGCTCTTGTCGGCAACGGCGAATGCGCCGCTTTTGCGCCTGAGCCAATCGTGCCTGCGGACGTGCGACGCTGGGTCGAGGATGCCACCGTCCGGGCCGAACGCCTGTTCGACGCATTGAAGCAACGGCGCGATGAATTAAAGGAAGCCGACCGCCCGCTCGTCGATCAGGTACTGATGCAGCGCGACGGCCTGCACGACCGCCTGAGCAGGCTGCTTGTGCCTGAAATCGACGGCCTGAACATCCGTCACCATGGCGACTTCAATCTCGGCCGGCTATTGATCGTCAAGGACGATATCTTCATCATTGGCTTCGAGGGCGAGGCCCGGCGAACGCTTGACGAGCGACGGCGCAAGGCGCCCGCGGCGCGCGACGTCGCAAGCTTGATCCGGTCGATCGACTATTCGGCAACGGCGGCACTGGAGCGTGCGCTCAAGGTGACGCCCGATGAATCCGGCAAGCTTGGCGCGGCGCTTGGGGAATGGCGCGATCGAGCGACCGCGGCGTTTCTGGCCGCTTATCGCGAGATCATGATCCAGACGCGTCTGTGGCCGGCCGACCCGCAGGCTGCCGAGCGGCTGCTGAACTTCTTTCTGCTTGAGAAAGCCTTCCACGAGATCGAATACGAGTTGGCCCACCGGCCCGAATGGTTGCGCGTGCCGCTAACGGGCGCGATCCGCATTTTGTCCGAGCATACCAACGAGGCCTCATGACCAAACTTTCCGCGGAGGCCTATGCGATTGTGGAAGGCCGTCACTCCGACCCCTTTCACTATCTCGGGCTTCATACCGAAGGCGGCAAGGCCGTGGTGCGCGCGTTTCTACCCGAGGCTTCGAACGTCGAGGCCATCGGCGAGCATGGCGAAACGGCGAAGCTTGCGCGCATTCACGACGCCGGGCTGTTCGCCGGCGCGCTGCCGAACGGCTCCAGGCGCTACCAGTTGCGCGCCCGCTTCGGCGACACCGTAGTCGAGCTCGACGACCCCTATCGTTTTCCGCCCGTGTTGACCGACTTCGACCTTTATCTGCTGGGTGAAGGTACCCATCAGCAACTCTACGACAAGCTTGGCGCGCATCCGATGACCCTCGACGGCGTCGATGGGGTGGCCTTCGTGGTGCTGGCCCCCAACGCGCGCCGGGTCAGCGTGGTCGGCGATTTCAACTTCTGGAATCCGCGGCGGCATCCTATGCGCGTGCGCGGCATCGGCTATTGGGAGCTGTTCGTACCCCGTGCCAGGGTGGGCGACCACTATAAGTTCGATATCATCGGCCCCCAGGACCAGCATTTGCCGCTGAAGTCCGATCCGATGGCGTTCGCCGCGGAAATGCGCCCGGGCACCGCGTCGATCGTATTTGACGAGACCAGGCTGCCGCATCCGCGTCCGGCGCCCGCCAATGTCAACGCGCGCGGCGCGCCGATGTCGATCTACGAGGTCCATCTCGGTTCGTGGCGGCGCAAGGGAAATAACGAATGGCTCAGCTATCGCGATCTCGCGGCGCAGCTTCCGCGCTATGCCCGCGATCTCGGCTTTACCCATGTCGAATTCCTGCCGGTCAGCGAGCACCCGTTCGACGGCTCATGGGGCTATCAGCCCACCGGCCTGTACGCGCCAACCCGGCGGTTCGGCCCGCCGGAGGATTTTTCCGCGCTGGTCGACGCCTGCCATGGTGAGGGTCTTGGCGTGATGCTGGACTGGGTGCCCGGACATTTTCCGGACGATCCGCACGGCCTCGGCAATTTCGACGGCACCGGCTTTTACGAGCACGCCAACCCCCTGCAGGGCCGCCACCTCGACTGGGGCACGCTGATCTACAATTACGGCCGCACCGAGGTGGTCAATTTTCTGGTGTCGAATGCGCTGTTCTGGCTGGAGCGTTATGCCGTTGACGGGCTGCGCGTCGATGCGGTCGCCTCGATGCTGTATCTCGACTACAGCCGGCCTGCGGGCGGCTGGATCCCGAACAAGTATGGCGGCCGGGAAAATCTCGAGGCCATCGATTTCTTGCGCCGCTTCAATACCGAAGTATTCGCCCGTTTCCCGCAGGCCACCACGGCGGCGGAGGAATCCACCGCATGGCCGCAGGTGTCGCGCCCGGTCGAATATGGCGGGCTAGGCTTCGGCTACAAATGGAATATGGGATGGATGCACGACACCCTGAACTACATCAGCAAGGATCCGATCCACCGCAAGTATCATCACGGCGACATCCTGTTCGGCCTGCATTACGCGTTTTCGGAAAATTTCATCCTGCCGCTGTCCCATGACGAGGTGGTCCACGGCAAGCGCTCGATTCTGGGCCGGATGCCGGGCGACGACTGGCAACGCTTCGCCAACTTGCGCGCCTATTACAGCTTCATGTTCGGACACCCCGGCAAGAAACTGATGTTCATGGGCTGCGAGTTCGGCCAGGAGCGCGAATGGAATCACGATCGCTCGCTGGACTGGCACCTGCTCGACCAGGACAAGCACGCCGGGATCCACAGGCTGATCCGCGATCTCAACAGCCTTTATCGCGCGGTGCCGGCGCTCCACGAGATGGACTGCGATCCATCCGGGTTTGAGTGGGTCGTGACCGATGACGCCGGCGGCAACGTGTTTGCCTGGATTCGCAAGGGCAGCGATGCCCGTGCGCGCTGTCTCGTCGTGGTGAATTTCTCGCCCAATGTGTATTACAATTATCGGGTCCGGGTGCCGTTCGCCGGCAAGTGGCGCGAGGTGCTAAATTCGGATTCCGCCCATTACGGCGGCAGCAATGTCGGTAACGTCGGCGAACTCCGGGCGCTGGAAACTCCGGTGCCAGAGCTCAATCTCACCGTCCCGCCGCTGGGCGCCGTTTTTTTCGTACCGGAAAGCTGACGCATGCGATTGTCCGCCGGAACCTTCTCGCGCCTCGGTGCAAGCTGGGACGGCCGGGGTACCAATTTTGCGTTATTCTCCGCCAACGCACAAAAGGTCGAGCTTTGCCTGTTCGACAGACAGGGCCGTCGCGAGCTCGAACGCATCGAATTGCCGGAACGCAGCGAAGATGTCTGGCACGGTTATCTGAACGACGTTTCGCCCGGGCAGCTCTACGGCTATCGCGTGCACGGGCCCTACGAGCCCGAACACGGTCAACGCTTCAACGCCAACAAGCTCTTGCTTGACCCTTATGCCAGACGGCTTGCCGGACGGCTGGTATGGAGCGATGCGCATTTTGCCTATCGCACCGGCAGCACGCGCGAGGATCTCTCGTTCGACCGGCGCGACAATGCGCGCGGCATGCCCAAGGCCGTCGTGGTCGACGAGACCTTCAACTGGGGCCGCCGCGAGGCGCGTCCCAACATCCCCTGGGAAGACACCATTATCTATGAAGCGCACGTCAAGGGCCTGACCGAGAGGCGCACCGACGTGCCGCCAAGCCTGCGCGGCACCTATGGCGGGTTGTGTTCGCCGGCAATGATCGAGCATCTCAAGCGGCTCGGCGTCACCACCATCGAGCTGTTGCCGATACACGGTCTCGTCGACGACAGGGTGCTGGTCGAAAGGAAGCTGTCGAATTACTGGGGTTACAACACGCTGTCGTTTTTCGCGCCGGAGCCGCGCTACTCGCAGGACAACCCGCTCGACGCCTTTCGCACCACGGTGGCGCGGCTGCACGACGCCGGCATCGAGGTGATGCTCGACGTCGTCTACAATCACACCGCCGAGGGCGACCATATGGGTCCGACACTGTCGTTCCGCGGCATCGACAACGCCTCCTACTACTGGCTGAAGCCGGAAAATCCGCGGTTCTACGACGATTTCACCGGCTGCGGCAGTTCGGTCAACCTCACCCACCCGCGGGTGCTGCAGATGGTAATGGATTCGCTGCGTTACTGGGTCGAAGTCTGCCACGTCGACGGCTTTCGCTTCGATCTCGCCACCACGCTGGCGCGCGGGCCGAACGGCTTTAGCCGTAACAGCGCGTTTCTTACCGCGATCCGGCAAGACCCTGTGCTGTCGGCGGTGAAGCTGGTGGCCGAGCCCTGGGACCTCGGCATGGGCGGCTATCAGGTCGGCGCGTTTCCGTCGCAATGGTCGGAATGGAATGACCGTTATCGCAGCGCGATGCGGCGCTACTGGAGCGGCGAAGGCAGCCTGATCGGCGAGGTGTCCGGCCGCATGACCGGCTCGTCCGATCTGTTCAACCATGACGGCCGCACGCCACGCGCCAGTATCAATCACATCACCGTTCATGACGGCTTCACGCTGGCCGATCTGTTCAGCTATAACCAAAAGCACAATGAGGCCAATGGCGAAGACAATCGCGACGGATCCAACGAGAACCACAGCAACAATTGCGGCCACGAAGGCCCAACCGACGATCCGACGATTTCAGCGCTTCGCCGTCAGCTTCGGAAGAATCAGCTTGCCTGCTTGTTGCTGGCGCAGGGCCTGCCGCTGATTCTGGCCGGCGATGAAGTCGGCAACTCCCAGTCCGGCAACAACAATGCCTATTGCCAGGACAACGAAATCGGCTGGGTCGGCTGGGAAGGACTCGGGCGCGAAGGCGAAGATCTCACCGATTTCATCGGTCACATGACCGGGTTGCGTCGGCGATTTCCGCAGATACGTTCGCACCGCTGGCTCGACGGACGGCGCGCGGATGGATCTTATGGCGTGCTGTGGCTGACGCCGGCGGCCGAGGAGATGAAGGAGCAGGACTGGAATTTTCCCGAAGGCCGGTTTCTCGCCTACGTGCTCGGCCCGACCGAACAGGGCGGGGCGCCGATCTTTGTCGTGCTGAACGCAGCACCCGAGGAGATCGCGTTCCAATTGCCGAAGATGGCGGAATACAAAGCCTGGCAGCAGCTATTGAACACCGCCGACGCCAAGCAAGAGGTCAGGGATTTCGCGTCGGGAAGCGGGGCCAAGGCGCCTCCCCGCTCGGTCCTTGCCTTCGCGGGTTCGGCATGAATGCGCGGCAATTCGGTGCACGACTGACGACGAATGGCGCATTATTCCGCCTGTGGGCGCCGGCGGCGAAACGCGTCGATCTGCTGCTGGAATACCCGCGTCTGATGCGGCGTGGCGATGACGGCTGGTTTTTCGCCGACGTAGCCGGCGTAAAGGCCGGCACACGTTACAAATTCCGGATCGACGACGAGATCGACGTGCCCGATCCGGCCTCCGCCTTTCAGCCTGAAGACGTTGCCGGCCCGAGCGAGGTGATCGATCACTCGGGTTACCGATGGCGCGCCTCCGAGTGGCGGGGACGGCCGTGGCCGGAAACTGTCCTGATCGAAACCCATGTCGGCACCTTCACCCCGGAAGGCACCTACCGCGCCATGATCGGCAAACTCGACCATCTCGCGTCGACCAGCATCACCGCGCTTGAATTGATGCCGCTTGCGGATTTCGCAGGTCAACGCAACTGGGGCTATGACGGCGTGCTGTGGTACGCACCCGATCATGTGTATGGCCGACCCGACGATCTCAAAACCCTGATCGACGAAGCGCATCTGCGCGGGCTTATGGTGTTTCTCGACGTGGTCTATAATCACTTCGGTCCCGAGGGCAATTACCTTGGCCGCTATGCGCCCTCATTCTTCACGGACGCGCGGACGCCCTGGGGCAGCGTCATCGATTACCGGGTGCGGGAGGTTCGCGCCTTCGCCATCGAGAATGCGCTGTACTGGCTGGGCGAGTATCGCTTCGACGGGCTGCGGCTCGATGCGGTGAATACCATCTCCGAGCCCGGCGAAATCCCGCTGCTTCGCGATCTCAGCCATGCCGCAGGCAAGCTTGCCGCGGAAACCCGCCGTCACATCCATCTGGTGCTTGAAAACGGGGACAATAGCGCCAGCCTACTGGATGCCGGACAAGACCCGGCGCGCGGGAAATACCGCGCACAGTGGAACGACGATTATCATCACGCCTGGCACGTGTTGCTGACCGGGGAGACGCAGGGCTATTACGGCGACTACACCCACTCGCCGCTGTCGGACATCGCGCGCGCGCTCGGAGCCGGCTTTGTCTATCAGGGCGAGGCCTCCGCGTTCCGCGGCGGGCAATTGCGTGGCCAGCCGAGCGGCGGGCTCGCGCCATTCGCCTTTGTCAATTTCCTGCAAAATCACGACCAGATCGGCAACCGCGCGCTCGGCGACCGGCTCGAAGCCCATGTGGGCCGTGACGCGATCGAAGCGGCCTTGGCGATTACGTTGCTGGCGCCGGCCATCCCGATGCTGTTCATGGGCGAGGAGTGGGGTTCCAGGACGCCATTCCCGTTCTTCTGCGATTTCGAGGGTGATCTCGCCGATGCCGTGCGCCACGGGCGGCGCAGGGAGTACGGCTGGGCTTACGCGAAATATGGCGATGAGGTTCCCGATCCCCTTGCGCTATCGACGTTTCAATCCGCCGTGCTGGATTGGGACTCGCGCAGCGAAGCGGTGGAAGGGAAGCGGTTGACTCTGGTGCAGCAGTTGCTTGCGGTACGCCGGCGACAGATCGCGCCCCGGCTGGCGGGCGCGGCCTTCGGCGAAGCGCGGGCCGCCGATAATGGCCTGCTGACGGCGAGTTGGCGGATGGGCGACGGCGCGACGCTCCACTTGCTGGCTAACCTGTCGACCAGCGCGGTTGCGCGCAAACAAGGTGAAATGGACGGCACGGCGATCTGGGGCGACGAGGCCGGCGAGATCCTCCCGCCATGGTCGGTGTTCTGGCGCATGGAAGCGCGCCAGACCGCGATGAGCGTCTGAAACGCGAAAGCCGCCCGGGATCGAGGGCCGGGCGGCTTGGCGGATGTCGTGCCGACTCAAAAAGTTCGGTTCCCGTCCCCGCGCAGGCGCTGATATTCCGGAATATTCGTTGCTGGCAAGTTCGCGCAAACAAGCCGCGAAGGTTCTTCACAGCATTTGATGATGCCGCGCAGCAATATCGAACGCTGTCGGTCAGCCGCGTTTGGTCAGCAGCAGACGGCCGCGATTCCTGATCGCGACCTGTGCTACTTCTGCAAAGCGCTGCAACAGCCAGGGCAGCGTGACTTCCAGCCGGACGTGATCGTCGGCGACATCGAGATGGCCCGACGCCGCCTGTCCCAGGGCGCGGACGCGGAAGTTCATGCGATTGTCCTCCCATCGCTCCTCATCGACCTTTAACACGGGAATACTGGAGGCGACGCGCGTCAATCCCGCCTTGAGGCGGCGGGTCGCCTCTTCGCGGCCGAGGCGATGGGGAATCGAAACGATGAGAGGCGCGGACATTTTTTTTCTCCCGACCTAAGCGCATGTAATTGCAAACTATCTCCAGGAAAGGGGCCGGCGCACAACCGCCGCGAAACCGGCGGAACTTTCCGGGTTCCCGTTCGTTTTTCAGGCGAAGGCAGAGCAACAGGTGCCGACTGCCGGGCTGGAGGAGATGCCAAATGTCTATCGGAACGATTATCCTGATCATTCTCGTGATCGCCCTGCTCGGCGGTTTCAGCGGGGTCGGAGGCGGACCGTTTTATGGCACCGGATATTATGGCGGCGGCGGCCTTGGCCTCGTCATCGTCATCCTGCTGATCCTGCTGTTGATGGGAAGGCTTTGATCCCCGATTGATCATAAGGTGGGCGCGGGCGCTGTCGCGCCCTGCCCACCTGGACGCGTATGATCCCGCCGGCATCGCGGCAGCGCGGCTCACGGGGCCCGCATTCGCATGACCGGTTCGCGGGCAAGTGACATTTCAAATCGATCGCCGCAGCTTCCCGATCGCCGTCTTGATCGATGACGCCGCATCGTCATAGCCTTCCCACGCCTTGGTCCTGGCGAGCAGCGCCGGCACGGTGCGAACCGTGTAGCGTTTCGGATCGAGGTCGCCGCGCACCTGCGCCCAGGTCAGCGGCATCGAGACGGTGGCGCCTTCGCGCGCCCGCGGCGAGAGCACGGCGACCGCGGTCGCCATGCGGTCGTTGCGAAGGTAATCGAGGAAAATCTTTCCCCTGCGCAGTTTCTTCGACATGTTCAGCAGATAGCGCTCGGGGTTTTCATCAGCCATCCACCGGCAAATACCCAGCGCAAAGGCTTTTGCCTCCTTCCATGTCACCTTGTCCCTGGCGCCGTGAGCCAATGGCGTCACCACGTGAAGCCCCTTGCCGCCCGTGGTCTTGCAGAAACTCTCAAGGCCGACGTCGGCGAGCCGCTGCCGCATATCTTTTGCAGCCTCCATGACCTCGGCGAACTCAACTTCCGGCGCGGGATCGAGATCGAACACCAGCCGTCCGGGAATATCGGGCGCAAAGGGGGCGCAATTCCACGGATGCAGTTCCAGACCGCCGATCTGGGCGACCGCCGCAAGACCCTCGACGCGGTCGATCTGCAGGTAAGGCTTGCGGTCGCCGGAAACTTTCACCAGTTCCAGCAGGTTCGAGGTGCCCGGCATGGCGTGGCGCTGAAAGAATTTCTCGCCATTGATGCCGTCGGGGGCGCGTACCACCGAACAGGGACGTCCCTTCAGATGGCCAATTATCCAGTCGCCGACCGCCTCGAAATAGCGGGCGAGATCGAGCTTCGTCACGCCTTCGCCGTCGCCGGCGTCCGGCCATAGTGCCTTGTCCGGCTTTGAGATGACGACGCCCATGACCACGTCGGATTTACCCGCCGCCGGCTTCTCCGGCGCCTTTCCCGACTTGGACGCGGGCTTTGAAGCGGGTTTGGCAATCTTGCCCATGGTCGGCTTTTCCGCGACGATCTCGTGAGCCGGCTTGTCCTGGCGCAGCCCCTTGAACGCAGCCTGCCGTATGTTGCCGGCATCGGTAAAGCCCGCGAATTCGATTTCGGCGACAAGCTCGGGCTTCAGCCAATGCACGTCGCGGGTCTTGCGTGGCGCATCCTTGCCGCCGAACGGACTCTTGTCCGAACTCGCTGCCTTCAGCGCCGGCATGATTCGCCTGACCGTGTCCTGACCGAAGCCGGTGCCGACCATCCCGACGAAGACCAGATGGTCGCCGCGATAGACCCCCGCCATCAGTGAGCGGAATTTGCCGTTGGTGGTCTTCCACCCCCCGAGCACGACCTCCTGTCCGGCGCGGCATTTGGCCTTGGTCCAGCTCTCGGACCGGCCCGAGTGATAGGGCGCACCGAGCTTCTTGGAGATGATGCCCTCCAGCGACAGCTTGCAGGCCGATTCCAGGATGGCGTCGCCGCCACTTTCGAAATGCTCGACATAGCGGATCGATCTCGCCTTGGCCCTCGGCCGCGCCTCCAGCAATTTTCTCAGTCGCGCTTTTCGTTCGTCCAGCGGCAGGCGGCGAAGATCCTCGCCGCCGGCAAACAGCAGATCGAACGCGTAGAAGATGAGATCATCGGTCTTGCCGTCGGAAATCGCGGCCTGCAGCGTGGAAAAATCCGGCACGCCATTGTGGTCAAGCGCGACGATCTCGCCGTCGATGAGAGCATCCGGCATCGCGCCGCCTTCTTTCGCGATTGCCTTGAACTTGTCGGTCCAGTCCAGGCCCTTGCGGGTCTTGAGCCGGGCCTCGCTGTCCTCGACACGCAATTGCACGCGATAGCCGTCGAATTTGATCTCGTGGCACCATCCCTCTCCGGATGGCGGCCGATCGACCGATGTGCAGAGCCCGGGCGCGACGAAATCCGGCATCGTCGCCACTTTTCTGGGCTTCAACTCCTTCGGCGGCGCGGCAGACGAGATGACGTCGTCGCCTCGATTGGAATGCCACACCGCGTCGGCTTTGCCGCGCGCGGACTTCGCCGTCATGAACGGTTTCGGCGCCCTGCCCTTGCCTTTGGCGATCTGGTCCATGGCCCGCCCCGACGCCACCGATTTGTCCTCATCCAGGATGTTGTTGGCCTTGCCCTCCCTCGCGTACTCGTCGCGGTGCTTGATCAGGAGCCAGTTGGTCCGCTTTCCGCCGTCGCGATCGTGGCGCATGCGCACCAGCACCCAGCTGCCGTGTAGCTTGTCGCCGTGCAGCGTGAACTTGAGGTCGCCCTTCTTGAATCCCTTTCCCGGGTCGTCGGATTCCCAATAGCCGCGGTCCCAGAGCTGCACGGTGCCGCCGCCATACTCGCCCCTGGGAATGGTGCCTTCGAAATCGCCGTAATCGAGCGGATGATCCTCCACCTCTACCGCCAGCCGCTTGTCGTGCGGGTCGAGCGAGGGGCCTTTCGTTACCGCCCAGGACTTGAAGACACCGTCGAACTCCAGCCTGAGATCGTAGTGCAGCCGGGTCGCGGCGTGTTTCTGGATCACGAACCGCCGGCGCGGCGAAGGCTTCACCGGCGTGTCACCGCTCGGCTCGGCGGTCTTGTCAAAATCGCGCTTATTTCGATAGGTGGAAAGCTTTCTCAAGATTACGTCAGTCCCGCGCCAGTCCAATAATCCGCCGCAGCCTATCACGCGCCAGCGAGCGCGCGGAAGAATCCCAAGCCGATCGGACGCCGATTACTACCTCGATTTACGCCTCGATTTTTTGGCAGCACTCCTGCTGGAGACCCGCTTCGGGACTTTTTGTCCCGCGGCTCGCGCTTCGGAAAGACCGATGGCGATCGCCTGCTTCCGGCTCGTGACCTTCTTGCCGGAGCGGCCGCTTTTCAGTGTTCCGGCGTTGCGCTCCTTCATCGCGCGCTCGACCTTGGCGGATGCTTTCTTGGAATATTTACGTGCCATGATTACTCTCCCGGTTGCGGAAAAATAATCTCGGCCATCTCAAAAAGTTCCGTCAATCCGGCGCACGCAGCCGGTAGCCGATCCCGGTTTCGGTCAGCACGAATTGTGGGCGCTCCGGATCGACCTCGATCTTCTGCCGGAGCTGACGCACATAGACCCGCAAATATTGCGCATCCGTCAGTTCGTCCCATAGCTCCTTCAGCAGGAACCGGTGGGTCAGAACCTTGCCGGCGTGCTGCACCAGCACGCGCAGCAGTTCATATTCCTTGGGCGACAATTTCACTTCCTTGTCGCTTACCTTGACGATGCGGCGCACCAGATCGACGGTGAGGTCACCGGATCGAAACACCGGACGCTCGCCATGGATCTGCAATTGATGCCGCAGCGCCGCCCGCATGCGGGCGAGCAATTCATCCATCCCGAACGGTTTTGTCAGATAGTCGTCGGCGCCGAGATCGAGCGCCTGGACTTTTCCCGCCTCATCGCCGCGGCTCGACAGCACGACGATTGGAACGCCGTCGTTGCGGCCGCGGATCACGCGCAACAATTCATGGCCCTGGATATCCGGCAAGCCGAGATCGAGAATGACGAGGTCGGGATTCTGCGCCAGCAATTCCAGCGCAAGCTTGCCGTTCGAGGCTTCGAGAATCTCGTAGCCCTGCGTGCTCAAGCCCATCCGCAACAACTTGCGGATCGGCGGCTCATCGTCGATGACCAGGACCTTGATCGGAGTGGCGGTCATGCGGCGGTGTCCAGCGCGTCAGAGCCCGTTCGGTTCTGATTGCATCAGAATCGAGGCTCTCCCTGCTTGATTTGACGCGATTTCTTCACGCGAACCAGTATCCACGTCGCTTGAAAACGCTCTGGTATCCGCGGGGATCGGCAAACGAATGCTCAGCACGGCGCCGCTGCGATCGGTGCGGTTGGCAGCCATGATCGTGCCATGCATCGCTTCGACAAAGCCGCGGGAAATCGCAAGCCCGAGGCCGGTGCCGGGGCGAACATGGTCGCCCTTCTGCGCGCGATAGAATTTGTCGAAGACGCTGTCCAGTTCCGCGGGAGGAATGCCCTCCCCTTCGTCAATGACTTGCAAGCTGACCCAATCCTTGTCCCGCCGGCTCCCGATCGATATCGCGGTATCGGCAGGCGAATATTTTGCCGCGTTGTCCATGAGGTTAAAAAGCACCTGCTCGAACAGCACGGCGTCGAGCTCCAGCATCGGCAAATCGGCGGCGAGTTCGAGCGATACCCTGTGGCGCACCAATATTTTGCTGGCGCGGCGCAGGGCACTGCCGACGATCTCGCCGATGTCGTGGAGCGCGGTATTCGGCACGATGGCGCCGGATTCCAGCTTGGTCATGTCCAGGAGGTTGGCGATGAAGCGGTTGAGCCGCTCGGACTCGTCGATCACGGTTGCAAGCAGGTCCCGCTTCTGCGAGTCGCTCAGGCCGCTTTCGAGATCGCGCATCGTGGAGGCGGCGCCGAGTACCGAGGCGAGCGGCGTTTTGAGATCGTGCGAGATCGAGGTCAGGAGCGCCGAGCGCAGGCGGTCAGACTCCACGCTGCGCTTGACGCGGTCCATATCCTCGACCAGCAGCACCCGTTCGATCGCCAGCGCGCCTTGGTCCACCAGCGCATCCAGCAACCGGCGCTGATCGGGGGTGAGTAGCGGACCGGTCCTGTCGTCGTCGATACCGATGACGCCGATCGGCCCGCGCCCGGTTCGCATCGGGAGGAACAGACGCTTGGCCCCCGGCAGCGTATCCGAGCCGCGCCCGGCCGGGCGGTCGTTGCCCCAGGCCCAGTTGGCGGCGGCAAGGTCGGCCTTGTCCAGTTCGTCCTCGGGTGGGTAGCCCGCCTTGACGGTCAGCACGCCCTCCTCCGGCAACAGCAACACCACACGCACCTTCAGCATCAACGCGGTCTGGTAGGCGGTCGCCCACAATACATCGTCCAGCGTCGCGGTGCTCGTGAGCTTACGGCTGAAGGCGTAAAGCGATTCCGTGGTTCGCACCCTGCCGATCGCGGCGACGGCCTGGGTGCGCACGCGCGCCGCGACATTGGAGACCAGTATGGCGATCAGCATGAAGAAGAAAAACGCGACGATGTTGTCGGGATCGGTGATGGTGAAGGTGTAGACCGGCGGCAAAAAAAAGAAATTGTAGCACAGCGACGCCGCGACGCTGGCCAGCAGCGACGGCCACAACCCGTAGCGAACGGCGACGCTCACCACCGCCGTGAGGAATACGAGGTCGACGTTCTTGATGCCGAACCGCAGTTGGATCAGTTCCGCGGTGCCGAGGCCGACGGCGACGAACAGGAGCGCAAACAGATATGGCTTGGGGTCGAATGGTTCGGCTCGCGCCGCCGTCTGCACCGCGGTCCTGGCGGCGGGTCCGGCAGGCAGCTCGTCACCGGCGATCACGCCCACGCTGATATTGCCGGCGCGACGCACCAGATCATGCACCACCGAGCCGCGCCTGAGTTCAAACCACCAGGAACGCGACGACTTGCCAATGACGATCTGGGTGACGTTGTTGGCCTGCGCGAAATTGATGATATCGTCCGCGATACGACGTCCGACGCCGGGAATGGTCAGCGCCTCGCCTCCGAGCGCCTCGGCCAGCCGCAGCGTATCGGCCAGCCGGTCGCGCTGCTCGTCTGTCAGTTGCAGGCTGCGCCGCGTCTCGATGCTGACGGCGGTCCACGGCGCGTGCAGCCGGTCCGCCAGCCGCTTGGTGTATCGCACGAGCCCCGCCGCCCGCGGATCCTCGCTGACGCAGACCAGGACCCGCTCGCCCGCCGCCCATGGGCCGGCGATGGCATTGGCCTGCATATGCGTCAGCAATTGCTCGTCGACCCGCTCGGCGGTCCGCCGCAGCGCCAGCTCGCGCAGCGCGGTCAGATTGCCCGGCGAGAAATAATGCTCGAGCGCGCGCTCGGCCTGTTTGGGGACGTAGACCTTGCCTTCTTTCAAACGCTGGATCAGGTCATCCGGCGTGAGATCGATCAGCTCGATGGCGTCGGCGCGGTCGAACACCGAATCCGGCACGGTCTCGCGCACCCGCACGTGCGTGATCTGGGCAACCACGTCGTTGAGGCTCTCGATATGCTGGATGTTGACCGCAGTATAGACGTCGATGCCGCGGGAGAGCAGTTCCTCGACGTCGAGATAACGCTTGGGATGGCGGCTGCCGGGCGCGTTGGTATGGGCGAGTTCGTCGACCAGCGCGATCTGCGGATGGCGCGCGATCAGTGCGTCGA
The DNA here is from genome assembly GCA_036266415.1 of Bradyrhizobium sp. Classification (GTDB taxonomy): domain Bacteria; phylum Pseudomonadota; class Alphaproteobacteria; order Rhizobiales; family Xanthobacteraceae; genus Bradyrhizobium. The sequence continues at coordinate 55,946 of DATANB010000159.1, forward strand.
GATCCATCTCCTCGATGGTCTGATCCTTGTATTCAATCCGCTTGCGCGGCAGCACTTCGAGGTCGTGCAGCAGCGCCTCGGTCTCGGCCCTTCCGTGGGTCTCGACCACGCCGACCACGACGTCGGCGCCGGCCTTGCGCTTGGTCTGCGCGCTCTGCAGCATCTCATAGGTCTTGCCGACGCCGGGGGCGGCGCCGACGAAGATCTTGAGCCGGCCGGCCTGATCGTTCTCCCGCCGGGCGGCTTCCAGAAGCGCATCCGGCGAGGGTCTTTTTTCAGGGTCGCGCCGTTGATTTGCCATACGGCAATATAGCCCTCACGCCCGATACCGCCTAGGTCGCTCTATTTGGATGCAGCCGCGTCCAAAGCCAGATTCAACGCCAGCACATTGACCCGCGGCTCGCCCAGCAGGCCGGCAAGGCGGCCTTGCGTGTTCTCGGTGACCAACGCACGGACGCGATCCTCCGGCATATGGCGCGCTTTAGCAACGCGCGGCACCTGGAATAGCGCGCCTTGCGGCGAGATATCGGGATCGAGGCCGCTGCCGGAGGTGGTGATGAGATCGACCGGGACAGTCGCCGAGCCATTCTCGGCCTTCAGTTTGTCGACGTCTTCCTTGACCCGATCGTTGAGCGCCTTGCTGGTCGGGCCGAGGTTTGACCCGCCGGAATTGGCCGCGTTGTACGGCGCGGGCACGGTCTTGGTGGCGTCAGCCGGGTCCGGTGCCGTGGTCGCCGAGGGCCGGCCATGGAAGTATTTCTCGTCCTTGAATTCCTGCTCGATCAGGGCGGAGCCGACCACCTTGCCGTCCCTCTCGATCAGGCTGCCTTGCGCCTGCCTGGGAAACAGCACGCCGGCGATCGCTGTCATGGCCAGCGGGTAGGCGAGGCCCGTGATCAGCGTCAGCAGGACCAGGATGAGGATCGCAGGGCGAATTTCTTTCAACATGGTTGGTCTCCTAGATACTTCCCGTCATTGCGAGGAACGAAGCGATCCCGGCTCCGTCATTCCGGGGCGCGCGAATCGCGCGAACCCGGAATCTCGAGATTCCGGGTTCGATGCTTCGCAACGCCCCGGAATGACTGCTTGTGGATCGATTCACTCATCGCAAGTGACCGGTTCAAACCAGATGCAAGGCATTGACGACGAGGTCGACGGCCTTGATGCCGATAAAGGGAATGATGATGCCGCCGACACCGTAGACCATCAGGTTGCGGCGGAGCAGCGCGCCGGCACCGATGGCGCGATACGCCACGCCCTTCAGCGCCAGCGGAATCAGCGCGATGATGATCAGCGCGTTGAAGATGATCGCCGACAGGATGGCGCTCTGCGGGCTCGCCAGGTGCGTGATGTTGAGCACGGCGAGTTGCGGATAGAACGCCAGGAACATCGCGGGGATGATGGCGAAATATTTCGCGACGTCGTTGGCGATCGAGAACGTGGTCAGCGCGCCGCGGGTCATCAGCAGCTGCTTGCCGATCTCGACCACCTCGATCAGTTTGGTGGGATTGGAATCGAGATCGACCATGTTGCCGGCCTCGCGCGCCGCCTGCGTGCCGGTGTTCATGGCGACACCGACATCGGCCTGGGCGAGCGCCGGCGCGTCGTTGGTGCCGTCGCCGCACATCGCCACCAGCTTGCCCTTGGCCTGCTCGTCGCGGATCAGCTTCAGCTTGTCCTCGGGCGTCGCCTGCGCGAGGAAATCGTCGACGCCGGCTTCCGCTGCAATCGCCGCTGCCGTCATCGGATTGTCGCCGGTGATCATCACGGTACGGATGCCCATCCGGCGCAGTTCGGCAAAGCGCTCGCGGATGCCACCCTTGACGATATCCTTGAGTTGCACGACGCCAAGCAGCCGGCCGTCCCTGGCGACCGCGAGCGGCGTGCCGCCAGCCTTGGCGATTTCGTCGGAGATCGCCTGGATTTCACGAGCCGTTTCGGAAGGCGCCGTGCACTGGATCGCGCGAACGGTGTTTCCGGACGCTAACGCGCGGGCGCCTCCACCATCGCCTGCGTAATTCAGGATCGCGTCGACCGCGCCCTTGCGGATCGAGGAGGTGCCGGCGTCGATGCCGCTCATGCGGGTTTGCGCGGTAAAGGGAATGAAGGTCGCGGCAAGCTCGGCCATGTCGCGGCTGCGGATGCCGTATCTTTCCTTTGCCAGTACCACGATCGAGCGGCCTTCCGGAGTCTCGTCCGCCAGCGAGGCCAACTGCGCCGCATCAGCGAGTTCCTGCTCGGTCAGGCCACGGACGGGGCGAAACGCGGTGGCCTGCCGGTTGCCGAGCGTGATGGTGCCGGTCTTGTCCAGCAGCAAGGTATCGACGTCGCCGGCGGCCTCTACCGCGCGGCCGGACATTGCCAGCACGTTGAAACGCACCAGCCGGTCCATGCCGGCAATGCCGATCGCCGATAGCAGCGCGCCGATCGTGGTCGGAATCAACGTCACGAACAGCGCCACCAGGATCACCACCGAAATCCGCCCGCCGGCATAGGCGGCATAGCTCGGGATGGTGACGGTCGCGAACACGAAGATGATGGTGAGGCCCGCCAGCAAAATATTGAGCGCGATCTCGTTCGGCGTCTTCTGCCGCTCGGCGCCCTCGACCAGCTTGATCATGCGGTCGATGAAGGTCGAGCCCTGAGCTGCGGTAATGCGGACGCGGATCCAGTCGGACAGCACCTGCGTGCCGCCGGTGACCGCCGAGCGGTCGCCGCCGGATTCGCGGATCACGGGCGCGGATTCGCCCGTTATCGCGGCCTCGTTGACGGAGGCGACACCCTCGACCACTTCGCCGTCGGAGGGAATGTTGTCGCCGGCTTCGACCAGCACGACATCCCCGACCTTGAGGCTGGTGCCGGAGACAAGCCGATAGGTCTTGCTGGACCCCGTCAGCAGCTTGGCCTGGCTCTCGGTGCGGGTCTTGCGCAGCGACTCGGCCTGGGCCTTGCCGCGGCCCTCCGCAACCGCCTCGGCGAAGTTCGCAAACAGCACCGTGAACCACAGCCAAATGATGATCTGGAAGGTGAAGCCGAGGTTCTCCCCGCCGGTCACGAGATCGCGCAGGAAGATTACCGTGGTCAGCGCGGCCACGACCTCGACCACGAACATCACAGGGCTCTTGAGCATCACCCTGGGATCGAGCTTGGCGAAGGCCGAACCGATGGCGGGCATCACGATCTTCGGGTCGAGCATCGCCGAGACCGGCATCCGCTTGTTCAATTTCTGCACGACTTCCATGATGGTCACTCCGAAATGAATTCGATCAGAACAGGGTGTTGGCGTTGCCGGCGAGGTGCTCGACGATGGGTCCGAGCGCCAGCGCCGGGAAGAAGGTGAGCCCGCCAATGATCAGGATGACGCCGACCACGAGGCCCACGAACAGGCCGCCGGTGGTCGGCAGTGTGCCGCCGGACGGCGGAATCGACTTCTTGCCGGCAAGCGAACCCGCCATCGCCATCGCCGGCACGATCATGAAGAAGCGGCCGACGAACATCGCCACCGCGCCGGTGAGGTTGTAGAAGAAGATGTTGCCGGTTAGGCCCGCGAAGGCCGAGCCGTTATTGCCGGTCTGCGAGGTGTAGGCATAGAGCACCTCGGTAAAACCGTGCGGGCCGGCATTGGCCATCGAGGCCACCGCCGGCGGATAGACCACGGCCACCGCCGTCCAGCCCAGATACATCAAGGGCAGCACCAAAATGGCGAGCATCGCCATCTTGACCTCGCGCGCCTCGATCTTCTTGCCGACATATTCCGGGGTGCGGCCGACCATCAGGCCCGCGACGAAGATCGAGATGACGACGAAGATCAGCATGCCGTAAAGACCGGCGCCGACGCCGCCAACGATGATTTCGCCGAGCTGGATGTTGATCAGCGGGATCATGCCGCCGAGCGCGGTGAAGCTGTCATGCATGGCGTTGACCGCGCCGCAGGAGGCGGCCGTGGTGATGACCGCAAACAACGAGGAGGCGACGATGCCGAAGCGGACTTCCTTGCCTTCCATGTTGCCGCCGGAGAGCCCGAGCGCGTCGAGCGCGGCGGTGCCATGGGCTTCCGCCCAATAGGCGACGGTGACGCCTGATAGGAACAGCACGCCCATCACCGCCAGGATCGCCCAGCCCTGTCTGGGGTTGCCGACCATGCGGCCGAACACGTTGGTGAGCGCCGCGCCGAGCGAGAAGATCGAGATCATCTGAACGAAGTTCGACAGCGCCGTCGGGTTCTCGAAGGGATGCGCGGCATTGGCGTTGAAGAAGCCGCCGCCATTGGTGCCGAGCATCTTTATGGCGACCTGGGAGGCCACAGGGCCGACCGCGATGGTCTGTTTTGTACCCTCCAGCGTGGTGGCGTCGACATAAGCCCCCAGCGTCTGCGGCATGCCCTGCCAGACCAGAAACAGCGTGTAGACGACGCAGATCGGCAGCAGCACATACAGCGTGCACCTGACCACATCGACCCAGAAATTGCCGATAGTGCGCATCGAGGCGCGCGAGAAGCCACGGATCAGCGCCACAGCCAGCACGATGCCGGTTGCCGCCGACAGGAAATTCTGGTGGGTCAGCCCAAGCATCTGCACCAGGTAAGACAGCGTGCTCTCGCCGCCGTAGTTCTGCCAGTTGGTGTTGGTGATGAAGCTGATCGCGGTATTGAAAGAAAGGTCCTCGGCGACCGCGGATTGCTCCGCCGGGTTGAAAGGCAGGAAGCCCTGCAGCCGCATCAGCCCGTAGATGATGAGAACGCCGCCGACATGGAACAGCAGCATCGCGACCGTGTAGGTCAGCCAGTGCTGCTCGCGCTTCTCGTCGACGCCGCCGATCCAGTAGATCCCGGCCTCGACCGGCCGCAGCACCGGCGACAGGAAGGTGCGCTCGCCGTTGAAGACGCGTGTCATATAGCCGCCGAGCGGTTTTGTCAGCGCGACAATGATGGCGCAGTACAGAATGATTTGAATCCAGCCGATGGCGGTCATGGTCGTTTGCCCAAGGTTGCACGTTGTTTTCGAGAATGGGTGCCGCCCCGACCGAGTCCGGGGCAGTCTGTTGTGGCGCTCAGAACCGCTCGGGCCGCAGCAGCGCGTAGGTCAGGTAAAACAGCAGGCCTGCGGAGACGATGGCGGCGAGCGAATAATCGCAGATCATGGCCGTTCTCCGTTAAAGCCGTTCGCAGGCGTAGGCATAGCCTATGCCTAGTGCGAAGAGGCCGAGGCCGAGGGCCAGCATGACGACATCCCACATGAAAATGCTCCTTGTCGCGCTTGTTGCCGCGCGCAACTTCCGCGCGTTTGCGGCAAGGTGGATCACGATGGATCAATCCAAAGATCGGATGACGATCCTGACCTTGCCGTGTCAGTGGCGGTGAAGTGCCACCCGACGCATAGGTTTTCGAGGCGGGAGCCATGGCAATGTTATAGGAAACTCATAAAAGGCAACGCCTTGCGTCGTCCCTGCGAAAGCGCGGGACTCAACCACTGGGGTGAAAGAGAGCGCCTCCCCCGATACTTATGAAATCCTTATATCTTGAGGCTCCGTCTCACCTCGTTTTCAAATGGCGATTTGGCCATCTTGGCAGGCAGCGGCTGCCGATCGCGGCCGCGCCTTATGCGAGATAATGCCATGCCGCTCCTCAGCGAACATCGTGAATCCGGACAGCTCAGCGAACGGCTGCGCGCCGCGCATACCGTGACGACCGGGCTGATGTCGGAAGTCGTCGGCGAGGCTTGCCGGCGCTTTCCGTCGATGGGGCAGAGCGAGAAGTCCGCCCGGATCGAACGATTGATGAAATCCGAAGCCTGGACTGATGCCGCGCTGGCGATGATCGATCTTGAACTGCCGCTCTGGCAGGTCCGCCGCATCGCCTATGACGACGGCGAGTGGTACTGCGCGCTGTCGCGCGAGCGCGAGCTTCCCGACTGGCTCGACCGCTCGATCGAAGCCCGTCACGCGGATTTGCCGCTGGCGATCCTGGGCGCGTTCGTCGAGGCGCAGCGAATCAGCGCGCCACGAAGCATGACGAGCGTGCCCGCGGTGTCGCACGACGCGAACCCGCTCTACGAGCCCGTCTGCAGCGACAATTTCGCGTGAACCGCCCGTCTACTCCGCCGCGTTGCTGACCTCCGCGGCGCGTTCGGCCCTGACCGCGCAGAACTTGAATTCCGGAATTTTTCCGAACGGATCGAGCGCCGGATTGGTCAGCAAGTTGGCGGCGGCTTCCGCGTAGCAGAACGGCATGAACACCATATTTTCAGGCACGTCGCGATCGGCGCGCACTTTGACCTCGACCGCGCCGCGCCGCGTCTGCAGCCGTACCATGTCGCCCGGCCAGACCTTCATTCGCCGCATGTCCTTCGGCGACATGAAGGCCACCGCCTCCGGTTCGATCTGATCGAGCACCTGCGAGCGCCGCGTCATCGATCCGGTGTGCCAGTGTTCGAGCACGCGGCCCGTCGAAAACACCATCGGATATTCGCTGTCCGGCAGTTCGTCCGGCGGCAGCACATGCGCCGGCACGATCTTGCCGCGGCCGCTCGCGGTCGGGTAACCGGTGGTAAAGATGATCTCATTGCCGGGTATGTCGGGACCGTCGACCGGATAGGTCACCGCGCCCTCGCGCACCAGTCGCTCCCAGCTGATATTCTTCAGCGACGGCATTACTTCCGTCATCTCGGTGAAAACCTCGGCCGGGCCGCTGTAATTCCAGGGCAGCCCCATGCGCCTGGCGATCTCCTGGATGATCCAGAGATCCTGCCGCGCGTCGCCGGGCGGCTTTATCACCTCGCGCGCCAGTTGTACCCGGCGGTCGGTATTGGTGAAGGTGCCGGATTTTTCCGCAAAAGCCGAAGCCGGCAAGATGACGTCGGCATGAAATGCTGTTTCAGTGACGAACAGATCCTGCACCACGAGATGATCGAGTTTTGCGAGCGCCTCGCGCGCATGCTGCAGGTCGGGATCCGACATCGCGGGGTTTTCGCCCTCGATATACATGCCTGTGATCTCGCCGGCGTGGATCGCGTTCATGATCTCGACCACGGTGAGCCCGCGAACCGGATCGAGATCCTGGTGCCAGAGCTTCTCGAACGGTTCGCGCAGATCGGTGCGCCCGACCGGCTGGTAATCCGGCAGGAACATCGGGATCAGCCCCGCGTCGGAGGCACCCTGCACATTGTTCTGCCCGCGCAGCGGGTGCAGACCCGTGCCGGGCCGGCCGACCTGCCCCGTAATCAAGGCGAGCGCGATCAGGCACCGCGCATTGTCGGTGCCGTGCACGTGCTGGCTGATGCCCATGCCCCAGAAGATGATGGAAGCGCGCGAACGCGCATACATCCGCGCCACCTCGCGCAAGGTTTCCGCCGGAATGCCGCAGATCGGCTCCATCTTCTCCGGGGTGAATTCCCGGATGCGCTCCTTCAGCTCGTCATAGCCTTCGGTATAGCCGGCGATATATTGTTCGTCGGTGAGGCCTTCGGTGATGATGGTGTTGATCATCGCATTCAGCATCGCGACGTCGCTGCCGGGCTTGAATGCCAGGTTTCTGTGGGCATGGCGCGACAACCCCTGCCCGCGCGGATCCATCACGATCAGCTTGGCGCCGCGTTGCGCCGCGTTCTTGATGAAGGTGGCGGCGACCGGGTGGTTCACGGTCGGATTGGCGCCGATCACGATGATGACTTCGGCGTCCATCGCGGCCGCGAACGGCGCCGACACCGCGCCCGAACTCAGGCATTCGAACAGCGCCGCGACCGAAGAGGCATGGCACAGCCGCGTGCAGTGATCGACGTTGTTGGAGCCGAAGCCGGTGCGTACCAGCTTCTGGAACAGATAGGCTTCCTCGTTGGAGCCCTTGGCCGAGCCGAATCCGGCGAGCGCCTTGACGCCCTTGCCGTCGCGGATCCTGACCAGGCCCTCCGCCGCAACATCGAGCGCCTCTTCCCAGGAAGTTTCGCGGAAATGCGTGAACGGATTGGCCGGGTCAACCTGGTCATTGGCGTCCTTCTTCGCATTCGGCAGCCGCACCAGCGGTTTTGTCAGGCGATGCGGATGATGGATGTAGTCGAATCCGAAGCGGCCCTTGACGCAGAGTCGGTTGTGATTGGCAGGGCCGTCGCGACCTTCCGCGTAGATCACCTTCTCGTCCTTGACCTGATAGGTAACCTGACAGCCGACGCCGCAGAACGGGCACAGCGAGTCCACCTTCCGGTCGGCATAGGTGACGCGGGTCTGGTTCTCGTCGAGCATCACGGCGGGCATCAGCGCACCGGTCGGGCAGGCCTGCACGCATTCGCCGCAGGCGACGCAGGTCGATTCCCCCATCGGGTCGTCGAAATCGAACACGATCTTGGATTCATGACTTCGATAGGCCATGCCGATCACGTCGTTGACCTGGACCTCACGGCAGGCGCGCACGCACAACCCGCACTGGATGCAGGAATCGAGATTGACGCGCATCGCCGGGTGGCTGGCGTCGCCATCCCAGCGCTCGGCGGCGGGGAAGCGGCTTTCGGTCACCTCGACCTTTTCGGCCCAGTGCCAGAATTTCGAATCGGGATCATGCGAGGTGGCGCGCGCCGGCTGGTCGGCAACCAGAAGCTCCATCACCATTTTCTGCGCGGCGACAGCGCGCGGGCTCGCCGATTTCACCTTCATGCCGACGCTGGGCGTACGCTTGCAGGACGCCGCCAGCACGCGTTCGCCCTCGACCTCGACCATGCAGGCGCGGCAATTGCCGTCGGGCCGGTAGTCTGGTTCCGGCGAATAGCACAGATGCGGAATTTCGCGGCCCTGGCGTTTTGCCACTTGCCAGATGGTCTCGCCGTTAATGGCCTCCACCTGCTTGCCGTCGAGTTCGAACTGGATTTTTGTCATTCCGCAGCTTCCTTGGGAAGAAACTCGTCGGGGAAATATTTTATCACTGTCGTCAGCGGATTGGAGGCCGCCTGGCCGAGACCGCAGATCGAGGCGTCCCGCATCGCCTGGCTCAATTCCTCGAGCAATTCCCGGTTCCATACCGGTTTCTGCATCAACAGCGCCGCCTTCTCGGTGCCGACCCGGCAGGGCGTGCACTGGCCGCAGCTTTCGTCCTCGAAGAACCGCATCAGGTTCAGCGCCGCGTCCTTCACGCTGTCCTGTTCGGACAGAATGATGATCGCGGCCGAACCGATGAAGCAGCCGTATTTTTCCAGCGTGCCGAAATCGAGCGGAATATCGTCCATAGATGCGGGCAGGATGCCGCCCGACGCGCCGCCCGGCAGATAGGCGTGGAACTTGTGGCCGTCGGCCATGCCGCCGCAGAACTCGTCGATCAGTTCGCGCACCGTCAGGCCCGATGGCGCGAGCTTCACGCCGGGGTTTTTCACGCGCCCCGACACCGAGTAGCTGCGCAGGCCGTGCCGGCCATTGCGGCCATGCGAATTCCACCAGGCCGCGCCCTTCTCAACGATGTCGCGCACCCAGAACAGCGTCTCGATATTGTTGATCAGCGTCGGCAATCCGAACAGGCCGACCTGGAACGGATATGGCGGCTTGTGCCGCGGCAGGCCGCGCTTGCCCTCGATGCTTTCGAGCAGCGAGGATTCCTCGCCGCAGATATAGGCGCCGGCGCCGCGGCGAATGTGCAGGGTGGGACCGCCCTTCGGCAGCTTGGCGAGTTCCAGCGGAAGCACCTTGAGCGCCGCCGGATATTCGTCGCGAATGTAGATGTAGACATCGGTCGCATCGACGATATGGGCACCGATCAGCGTGCCTTCCAGGAAACGGTGCAGGTCGCGCAGCAGATAGAAGCGATCCTTGAAGGTGCCGGGTTCGCCCTCGTCGCCGTTCACCGCCATCAGCCGCGGCCCGGGCTCGCCTAGCACCGCGCGCCACTTGCGTCCCGTCGGAAATCCCGCGCCGCCGAGCCCGCGCAGGCTGGAATCGTCGAGCGCCTTCAGGACGTCTTCCTTGCTGATGCGGCCGGCGCGCAGGTCGTTCAGGAGCTTGTAGCCGCCATCCCTCACATAGGCGTCGTAGTCGACATAGGGCGGGATAAAGGGTTCCGTCTCGCCGCGCGCGGCCGTCGCCAGCACTTCGGACGCGGTCGCGCGCATGATGTAGTGATGGCCGACCTCGGCCACCGGGGCGACGTCGCACAGCCCGACGCAGGGCGCGCGCACCACGCGCACGCCGGGGCCGACGCCGGCCTGCAATTCATGCAGCAGTTTTTCCGCGCCCAGCATCGCGCAGGTCAGGGAATCGCAAACCCGAATGGTTAGCGGCGCGATATCGGCCTCGCCCTCCTTCACCACATCGAAATGCGCGTAGAAGGTCGCGGTCTCGAACACCTCCGCGAATGAAAGCTTCATCTCGTCGGCCAGCGCCGCGAGGTGCGCGGCGGAGATCTGGTGATATTTGTCCTGAATGAGATGCATGTGCTCGATCAGGAGATCGCGCCGCCGCGGCCGATCACCCAGCAGAAGAGCAATCTCTTCGGCGGCCCGGGGATCGACCTGGCGTCCCTTGGGCGTGGATTTGGCGCGCTTGCGACCCTCGCCGGGATGTTCGAACGAGCGGACCTGTTGCACATCATGACTCATTGAAATCGCTCGTTTTTGGCTTCAGTCACACGACTCTAATCAGTGGTATGCCACATGCCAAGAGGCAAATGATGCCGCATGAAGAATGATTTAGGGGGCACGCAGCGGTCGCTGTCGTGCCCCCGATCGATATGGATTGCCGCCGCGGGGCGATGGTGATCGTCCTGCGGTAAAGCGGCGCTCAGAAAATCTTGGCGGCGCTTTCCAGTGTTTTCCAAACACCCCAGGCAAGCGGGATGCCGACGAAGGCCCAGAACAGCGCGGCCTTGGCGTCCAGCCCGCCTTTGCCGATGCCGAACGAGCCGGCCTGCACGCCCGATGAGCTCTTCGCGCTCGCTGCCTGCAGCTTGGCGACTTCTTCAGGGCTCATGTTCCATTTGGGGTTAACCGGCTTGACCAAATAGTTGCAGATAATACCCGCGACCAGCATGGCGCACAGGATGTACATGGTGGTGTTATACAGATGGTCGCGTGGAACGCCGGCCGCAAGCTGGAACTCGCGGATGTAGTTCACCACGACGGGACCGATGATGCCGGCGGTCGACCAGGCCGTCAGCAGTCGTCCGTGAATGGCGCCCACAAACTGGGTTCCGAAAACGTCGGCAAGATAGGCCGGCACCGTTGCAAAGCCTCCGCCATACATCGACAGGATGATGCAGAAGGCGGAGACGAACAGCAGTTTCGAGCCCATGTCGGCGAAGGTGGGCGCCAGCGCGTACAGCGCGATGCCCAGCACGAAGAACGTATAGTAGGTGTTCTTGCGGCCGATATAGTCCGACAGCGATGCCCAGAAGAAACGGCCGCCGATGTTGAACAGCGACAGCAGGCCGGCAAAGCCGGCCGCGATGCCCGCGATCAACGTCTTCTGCTCAACCGAAAGCGCGCCGAAGTTCAGATTGGGCATTCCGATCAACTTGCCGGCGAAGATTTCCTGCAACATCGGCGAGGCCATGCCGATCACGCCGATGCCGGCCGAGACGTTCAGACAGAGCACCCACCAGATCAGCCAGAACTGCGGCGTCTTGTGCGCGTCCCTGAGATGGACCTGATGTTCCGTGATCATGGTCTTGTTTTCGCTCGGCGGCGTCCAGCCGTCGGGACGCCAACCTGCCGGTGTGACCCGGTAGGCGAACGCGCCTATCATCATGAATACGAAATAGATCACGCCCATGGTGGCGAAAGTCTCCCACACGCCGACGGACTTGGGAGTCTTGAAATAATTGATCAGGATGTTGGCGAGTGGCGCGCCGATCATGGCGCCGCCGCCGAACCCCATAATGGCCATGCCGGTCGCCATGCCGCGATGGTCCGGGAACCATTTGATCAGCGTCGACACCGGGGAGATGTAACCGAGGCCGAGACCGATGCCGCCGATGACGCCGGCGCCCAGCCACATGATCCAGAGCTGATGCACGTAAACGCCGAACGCGCCGATCAACAGACCGCCGCCCCAGCACAGCGCCGCGACGACACCGGCCTTGCGCGGGCCGACCCGTTCGAGCCAGCCGCCCCAGATCGCGGCGGAAACGCCAAGCGCAACGAAGAACAGCGTAAACATCCAGCCGAGGCTGGCCACTTTCCAGTCGCAGGTGGTGGTGAACAGCTCCTGCATCAGCGACATGTCAGGGCAGGCCTTGCTCGCCGTCAGCCCGATTGCGCGCGACAGCGGCAGCCAGAACACGGAAAAGCCGTAGGCCATGCCGATACACAGATGAATGCAGAGCGCCGCGGGTGGCACCAGCCAGCGGTTGAAGCCGGCCTTCGCAATCGTGTGTTCGCGATCGAGGATTCCCTCACCGCCGCCGGACAGTGTTCCAGCGCTTCGAATTGTAGCCATTCAAATCCTCCCCTGCAGCCGCCCATGCCGGGCATGTCTGCACTTGATTCCGTTATCCCAAGTTCCTTCGCGCCACCCAACATTCCGAGCACGCCGGACCGCCGAGCGCATTCCGAATGCTAACACCTGTGAGAACCGGTTATGCCATCCGCCGTAATCAATCCGGGTTCTGCGGCGGATTGCGAGCGGATTACCGGCACGAATCGTCCCATCCCATACAGACTAACGATTGGGGCAGAAGGCGGGCCGTGTCGATTGGCCAATGGTAGCGATATAAGTGCCCCGATTTCGCCGCGATAGCATCAGCGGTTTAGTCATTCGTTTTTCCGATCAGGCCATTTGCTTTTTCAATCACGAACACGATTTGCTGCTCGGCGCGTTCGGTGATTTCGACCTTGTCGCCGGTTTCCCTGATCAGATTGGGGATATCGATCACTGATAGCGGGTCGGTGCAGCGAACCTCCAGAAGGTCGCCAGGCTTCAGCGCCTTCAGCGCCTTTCGCGTCTTCAAAGCCGGCAGCGGACATTTAAGTCCGGTGAGGTCGAGTTTCGTCGTTGCCATGCAGCCATAGTTGGCGAAAGCGGCCCACATCGTCAACGGACATCGCCCGCGGCGAAAAGCGGGTTTTCGCGCCCGAGCGACGTGCACCACAGTTCGGACGATGGTTCTGGCCTACTTCACCACCAATACCGGACAAGCCGCCAGCTGAACAATGCGGTCGGCGCGGCTGCCTACCATGCGCTCGTAAAACGCCGAATGCCCGGTCGCACCAATCACGAGCAGATCGGCGCCGATCTCATCTGCGAGGTCCGCAATCATGCGAACCGGATGGCCGCTCAGGACGTGGACTTGCAGCTTTATGCGGTTTTGCTCGGCCTGAAAGCGCGCGCGCTCGATGACCGTATGAAAGCGGCGCGCGGCGATTCCCTTGGCCTCCCGCACCTCCTCGATGTACTCCGGCATTTGCGGAATCTCCTCAACGCAAACCATGTGGAGCGCGGCCGCGTTCTGGTTGGCCATTGCAATCGACAATTCGAGCGCCTTGAAGGCAGGTTTCGACCCGTCATTGGCATGCAGGATGACCTTGAACATCGCGCAAGTCTCCGGCTATTCGGCCTGGTCTGACGTGACCAGAGCGCCGGGGCGTTCGGAGCTTTCGATTTGCGTTTCTTCCGAGCGGGACGACGGCAACAGATGGCGGGGCAGATAGAACGCATTTGCAATCACGGTAGGAATAACCGCGCTTGCGATGACCGTCGCAACCAGCGACGAGTATTGGGCCTGGGTGATAATCCCGTGCGAAAGGCCGAACAACGCGGAAATGGTTCCGAAGGTCAGACCGGTTGACATCAACAGGGTCGTATACATCGCCTCCCGGTCCGGCGCGGAGAAAAGCTTGGTGACGGGATACACGCCGACGATTTTCGCGCCGACCTTGACAGCCAGAAAGAGCAGGAATGCCGCGGGCGCGGTCACCAGCGCCGGCATCGAAACGAACGAGCCGGCGCGAATGAAGTAAAATGGCGTCAGGAATCCGAACGTCAGCGTGCGCAGGCGTCTGATGAGCGCGTGGTCCTTTCCGACCGTTCCCGCAAGCACCATGCCGATGAGATAGGCCGGAAGCACGGCCTCACTGTCGGCCCAGCTCGCAAGCGCCCCCATTCCGAACAGGCACAACAGCAAGAACTTGGTTTCGAGCTCCGACGGTCGATTGCCATACAGCTTGAAGAAGCGCGGCGTCAGCCAGGGGAGAATGAAGAAAACGACCACACCGACGACCAGAAATACCAGGGTCTTGAACGTGAACGGCGCGAAGATCAGGCCGAGCGCAACCACCGTTCCAAGGTCGGTGACGAAACACGCGGCGAGAACCGTCTTTCCGTACTCGGTCCTGTTGAAGCCGAATTCGAGCATCACCGCGTAAACGACCGCCACCGAGGTCGTCGACATCGCAACCCCGGCGAGCCAGCTTGGCATCGGCTCCCAGCCGAGCACGTAATATGCGGCAGCGGCGCATCCCAGGAATGGAGCCGAAAAACTCGCAAGACCGACTGCCGCGGCCTCCTTCCACTTCAGCTTGAATACGATGGGATCGAGCTCGGCGCCCGCCAGAAACGTCAATATGATCGCGCCGATGCCCGACAGGAACTTGATCCAGGATTCATCGGTACCGAGCACGGCCTGGCCGATGACCGCGCCGATGAGGAGTTGCGCGATCGTTCCGACGACGATCTCTGAAAGGGCGGTCGATACCCGAAACCAGATCGACAGCAGGCTCGCGACCAACGCGAGACCGAGCCATAACGCCGCCAGAGCCCAAACGCTCGTCATCTTCGCCTCCAGATCGGGAGGGAATCGGTACGTATCTTCTTGCTGAGTGGGGACCCGGGAAGACCCGGCAGGCGCTGGCTGCACATGGTATTCTCCTGCTCACGCAAACGCGTTGCAGGAGTCATCAGCCAGAATGGCGGTTTTGGGGGACTCCATCCCCGTGGTCAGCGCAATTCTAACCCAGTGGCACGCAATGACAAGGCCGAACTGTTCGGCCGGTGCCGGCGCGTTCGCGATCAGCCCTTGCCTTTCGTCCCATATTGAAGAACCTGTACCTTTTCGAGAGTTATCAGGCCGCTGGTCATCATTCCATCCAGCGTCGGCAGGAAGCCATTGATCTTGTCCTCGCTGTCGACGATTTCGATCACCAGCGGCAGATCTTCCGAAAGGCGCAGGATCTTCGTGGTGTGAAGCCGGCTGGATGCGCCGAAACCCATCCCACCGCGCAAAACGGTGGCGCCGGCGAGGTGCAACTCACGAGCTTTGAGCACGATCGCCTCGTGCAGCGGCGATCCGCCGAATGTGTCACCTTCGCCAATAAAAATGCGGAGCAATAGCGCCTGTTTCGGGATTTGCATCGTTAGCTCCCTTTCAAACGGTTGAGGCGGCTTGCCAACACGTGTCCCAGCCACACGGCCACCAGCCAGGTCACGATCGACACCGCGATATTCAGCAACGCCGTCTGCGCCATTCCGCCTTCCAGCAGCCTGAACGTTTCCAGGCTGAAGGTCGAGAAGGTTGTGTAGCCCCCGCAAAATCCCGTCGTCACGAATTGCCGTTGTCGCGCGCTCGCAAACAGCCGTCCGTCAGGACCGCTGAGCGTGCTGTAGAAACCGATAATGAAGGAGCCGGTGACGTTGACGAACAGGGTCGCCCAGGGAAACCCGGGGATTGACTGAATGAGCAGGGACAGGAGATAGCGCGCAACGCCGCCCAGTACGCTGCCGGTTGCAATGTATCCGTAGAGGCTCAGGGTATTCCACCGGCCGGTTATTGCCATCGTTCCCAACTCATCTTGGCAGATTGACGAGCGCAAAACCCACGGCAACGGCTCCAATCGACAGCGCCACAGACGTCGCCACATAGCCGGCGGCGCGGCCGCTCTCTCCATCCCTTGCCAGCGCCAGCGTCTGCAAACTGAACGACGAGACGGTGGTATAGCAGCCCAGAAATCCGGTCACGGCGAACAGCCACGGATTCGACGATGAAAACAGCGACGCGTTGTCTCGGGCCATCGCGGCGAAAATACCGATCAGGAAAGCGCCACTGACATTGACCGCCAGCGTGCCCCAGGGAAACGTCTCGCCCACCCGTGTGGCCACCAAGCCGGAAAGAAAATAGCGCGCGGTGCCGCCCAGCGCGCTGCCCAGCACAACACAGATCAGTCCACTTATCACTTGCGAGGGTATCCGCAGAGTTTTGGGCAGCGGTGATATCTCATGGCTTATCGTCCCAGATCGGCTTTCACGATCATACGCCCCAGCACGAACCGGAGCCCGTCAGCGGCGAGCCCCATCAATGTGTATCGATCGGCCCAAAGCTTGTGAAGCCTTATGATACCCCCTTGCCGGCCTCCCAATTGATGCGGCGAGAGCCGGCATGCCTCACATCAGGCTGGCATAGCCGAGAAAACCGACGGTCTGGCCGGGCTGGACCTGCGTGATCTCCTCGCCGAGTTCGACCAGCCCATCGGTGTCCACCAGCGACGACAGCAGGCCGGCGCCCTCGCGCGGAAACTTTGTCACTTCGAGCGCGCCGTCGGGCGCCTTGCGCAAGGTGACCCTGACATATTCGCGGCGGGCGATCTTCTTTCTGTAAGCGAAGGCCGCGCGAACCGGCATCGGAACCAGATTCTGCTGCGTGGCGCCCGCCAACGCCAGCACGGTCGGGCGCACCACATGGACGAAGGTGACAAAACTCGCCACCGGATTTCCGGGCAGTCCGATGAACGGCGTGCCGCCGATAATTCCCATCGCCACCGGGCGTCCGGGCTTGATCGCCATGCGCCACAGCACCAGCGTGCCGACGCTTTCGACCGCAGCCTTGACGTGGTCCTCCTCGCCGGTCGAAACGCCGCCGCTGGTCAGGATCAGGTCGTGGCTGCCGGCTACCTTCCGCAGGCCCTGCGCCAGCGAGGCGCGATCGTCGCGCAAGATACCGAGATCGCCGACCTCGCAGCCAAGGCGCGCCAGCATCGCCATCAGCATGATGCGGTTGGAGTCGAACAATTGCGCCGGCTGGCGCGGGCTCCCCGGCGATACCAGTTCGTCGCCGGTCGAAAACACCGCGACCCGGATGCGCCGGCACACCTCGACGTGGGTCAGGCCGAACGCGGCCGCCAGCGCGACATCCTGCGGTCGCAACCGCTGGCCCGCCTCGAGCGCAGAATGCCCGGCGGGAAAGTCTTCGCCCGCGGGGCGCACATTGGCGCCCGGTTTCAGGCCCGCAGGCAGAATAACCCTGCCCGCCTCATCGATGCGGACGTCCTCCTGCATAAACACCGTGTCGGCGCCAGCGGGCATCGGCGCGCCGGTAAAGATCCGAACCGCGTGGCCCGGCGCGAGCGCTGCGCTCGCGGAGGCGCCGGCCTGAACGCGGCCGGTCACGGGAAATACGGCTTCGGCCTGTTGTGGAAGATCGCGGCCGCGCACCGCATAGCCATCGACGGCGGAATTGGTGAAAGGCGGCAGCGGCAGGGAAGCCGAAATGCCGCTGGCGAGAATCCGTCCGTCGGCCTCGTCCAGCGCAACGGTCTCGACCTCCCGCACCGCCGTCACCCGCTCGGCGATGATCGCCACGGCCTCATCGACCGACATCATCGGCCCGCCGAAGGCAAAGCAATCATCGGACAATTGCGCCATATTGGGTCTCAGGTTCCGCCGACGCTTCGCGCCAGCAGCTCTTCGATACTGATCGCGGATCGCTGCATCATAGCGGCGACCGCCGGAATGTCATCGAGATGGGCAACCGGCAGCGCGGTTTCTATCGCGCCGTCGGTGGCAATGCCTGCGATCGCGGGATCGTCGGGGAACAGCAGCGGCTTGCCATTGGCCGCGCGATGCACCTCAATCTTGCGGTGCGGCTCGGACTTGAAGCCTTCAACGATGATGAGGTCGACCCGCGACATCTTCTTGAGCAACTCCGGCAGACGCGGCTCGGGAGCCTCCCGCAATTCATGCATCAGGGCCCATCTTTTGCCCGAGGACACCAGCACCTCGGTGGCGCCCGACTGCCGGTGCACCCAGGAATCCTTGCCGGGCACGTCGACATCGAAACCATGATGGGCGTGCTTGACGACGGAGACACGCAGGCCCATCCCAAGAAAATGCGGGATGATACGCGAAAGCAGCGTCGTCTTGCCGGCGCCGCTCCACCCCGCGAGGCCAATGACCTTCATTCTACTCTCCGGAACCCGCATCCTTACCGTCATTGTGAGGAGCCAACGGGTCGCGCAAAATGCGCGCCCGATGACAGGCTCCGCGACGAAGCAATCCAGCTTCTTTCTTTCGCAAAAAACTGGATTGCTTCGCTTCGCTCGCAATGACGGTTACGACCGCATTGTTCTTACTCCGAGAAGCTTTATATCGGCTAACAGGCAATGTCATGATACCCTGTGAGCCATGATGAAGATCGACAAAGCGCCCGTCCCCCTGATTGTCCCGGATCCGCATGATCCGCGGCTGACCGAACGCGTCGCCGGCACCGACCAGACCGGCGCCACGGTGGAAATCAACGTCCCGGTGGAGCGGCCGCTGACGCTCTATCTGAACGCGCAGGAGATCGTCACCATGATGACGATCGGCGATTATCCGGAATATCTGGCGCTCGGCTATCTGCTCAATCAGAGCATGCTGAAATACGACGACCTCGTCACCGAGGTCGAATATGACGACGATTTGCAGGTGGTGGTGGTGCGCACCGAGCACCACACCAACTTCGAGCAGAAGCTGAAGAAGCGTACGCAGACCTCGGGCTGCGCGCAGGGCACGGCTTTCGGCGACCTCCTGGAAGCCGTCGAAAGCGTCGCGCTGCCCAAGGCCGAGCTGCGCACCTCCTGGCTCTACCAGATGACGCACGCGATCAATACCATGCCTTCGCTCTATCTCGAGGCCGGCGCGATCCACGGCTGCGTGCTGTGCGAGCAGGGCCAGCCGGTCTGCTACACCGAAGACGTCGGCCGCCACAACGCCGTCGACAAGATCGCGGGCTGGATCTACCGGCACAGCGTCGATCCCGCCGACAAGATTCTCTACACCACCGGACGATTGACCTCCGAGATGGTGATCAAGACGGTGCGGATGGGAATTCCGATCCTGGTGTCGCGCTCGGGCTTTACCGCCTGGGGCGTCGATCTGGCGCGGCAGGTCGGACTGACGCTGATCGGGCGCGCGCGGGGCAAACGCTTCATCGCGCTGTCGGGCCAGGAGCGGATCATCTACGACCAGAATCTGGCTTTCGTCGAAGAGGAATCGGCGCGTCACAAGCGCAAGGGCACCGAGCGTGACGACTGAATTTCCGGCGACGGCAAATGACGCGCCGGCGACATCAAGAGGCGCGCCGGCGACGCCCGGCGTGCTGCTTGCCGGCGGTTTGGCGAGGCGGATGGGCGGTGGCGACAAGCCGATGCGCCAGATCGGCGGCCGCACCATCCTTGAGCGCGTGATCGCACGGCTAAAGCCGCAATGCGACGGGCTCATTCTCAACGCCAACGGCGATCCCTTGCGCTTTGCAAGTTTTGGCTTGCCGGTGATTGCTGACACGGTCGCGAATTTTCCTGGACCGCTCGCAGGTATTCTCGCAGGCCTCGACTGGGCGGCGGTGAACCGGCCTGACGTTGCGTGGGTGCTGAGCGCGGCGGCGGATTGTCCGTTCCTGCCGCGCGATCTGGTCGCGCGGCTGCACGCGGCGCGAACCGAACAGGACGCGCAGCTCGCGGTCGCGGCATCCGACGGCCAGTCGCATCCGGTAGTCGGACTATGGAGCGTGGCCTTGCGCGAGGAGCTTCGCCGCGCACTGGTGGTGGAAGACATCAGAAAGATCGACCGTTGGACCGCGCGCTACGCTCTCGCCACCGTAGAGTGGCCGGTAGACCAGCTGGATCCCTTCTTCAATGCCAACACCATCGACGACATCGCCGCGGCCGAGCGGCTGGCGGCGCTGGATGGGGGATGATCGAAAGCGGAGGATTTGGTCATGACCATCAAGCCGGATTTGAATGGCCGCGTCGCGCTCGTCACCGGCGCCTCACGCGGCATCGGAGCCGCGGTTGCAGCCTGCCTCGCTGAAGCCGGCGCAGCCGTCGCGGTGAACTACCGCGAACGCGCCGCCGAAGCCGACGCGATTGTTGCCGACATCAAGCGCAGGGGTGGCCGGGCGATCGTCGCCGCGGCCGACGTATCGCAGGCCGCAGCCGTCGCAAGGATGGTGGACCAGGTCACCTCGGCGCTCGGCCCGATCGACATTCTCGTCAACAACGCCGGTATCGCGATCGTACGCGGCATCGATGACCTCACCGAGAGCGAGTTCGACCAGACCATCGCGGTCAACCTGAAATCCGCGTTCCTCTGCACCCAGGCCGTGCTGCCGGCGATGCGCGCGGGGAAATGGGGACGCATCGTCAACATCTCGTCCCTGGCCGCGCGGGGCGGCGGCGCCATCGGCGTTCACTACAACGCGTCGAAAGCCGGCATGGAGGGACTGACGCGAGGCTATGCGGCGCGGCTGGTGACGGAAGGCATTACCGTCAATGCGGTGGCGCCCGCGCTGATCGAAACCGACATGATGCGCGGCCGCTCGGATCTGGCGAGCCGAATCCCGCTCGGCCGCATGGGACGATCCGAGGAAGTGGCGCAGGCGGTGCTGTTGGTGCTCGGCAACGACTACATGACTGGCCAGACCATCGCGCTGAATGGCGGCATCGCGTTCATTTGAGGGTCAGGCCGGTCTGAACCCCGCCTGCTCCAGCGCCGCGCGGCCCTGCTCTGACGCCAGCGCCTGCAGAAACGCCTGCACGGCCGGGCGATGTTTCCGTGCCGTCACCAGCGCGAAATCATAGTGCTCCTCGGCAAAAGCAATGAAGCCGAGGCCCGCGGCGTGGGCGACCGGCGCGATGGTCATACCCCAGTCGGCGCGATGCTGGGCCACGGCGGCTGCGACCGCGTTGTGCGAGCGCGGCTGATTCCAGTAGCCGTCGGGACGCGCCTCGCCGAGCAGCCGGTCGATCAGGATGCGGGTGCCGGCGCCCTGGTTGCGGTTGACCATGATGCAGCCGGGATCGGCGAGCGCCGCGCGCACGGCAGCTTGCGCGTCCAATCCCTCGAAACGCCTGTCGCCGGCACGAAACACGATGCCCTGCATCCGCCGCCAGCCCGGTACCAGTTCGAGACCGGTCATCAGAAACGGCGCGTTGTAGCTTTCGGTCGCCTCGTCGAACAGATGGATCGGCGCAAGGTCACACTCGCCGCGCCGCGCCGCCGCGAGGCCCCCGAGACTTCCGACCGCGATCGAGCGCACGGAAAGTCCCGCACGTGCCAGCTCCACCGTGACCAGATCGAGCCCGATGCAGTGACTGCCGACGATCACGAGATCCGGCACCCGCACATGCGGCGTGAACAGCGTCACTTCGGCCTGGGTTCCAGCCGGCATCTGGTCGGCCAGCGCTTCTATCTTAAGAAATCCGTCGGCCTGCGCGAACGAGGTGATGGCCCCGCTTCCCTTGCCGGAGGGATAGGCGATCAAGCCGCCAGCGCCTTCGACCAGTGACACCATGACGAATTCGGTACGGCCGAGTTCGGATGCGAT
Organism: Bradyrhizobium sp.; assembly: GCA_036266415.1. Taxonomy (GTDB): domain Bacteria; phylum Pseudomonadota; class Alphaproteobacteria; order Rhizobiales; family Xanthobacteraceae; genus Bradyrhizobium. The sequence continues at coordinate 77,481 of DATANB010000159.1, forward strand.
CCGCACCGGCACTTTGGCCATGACCTTCGCATCGGAGCGCGGCGGCAGCCCGGCCATCCGCCGCAACACCGGCACGATCAGGTCGTGAAAGGTGAACATTGCCGAGGTCGGAAATCCCGGCAGGATCACCACCGGCTTGCCGTCGCAGACCGCAAGGCAGAGCGGCTTGCCCGGTTTCAGCGCGACGCCATGGGCGATGATCCCGGGCTTTCCGAGTCGCGCAATGATGCGGTGGGACAGATCGCCCGCGCCCTTCGAGGTGCCGCCTGACAGCACCAGCATGTCGCTGGCCTGAAGCGCCCCGCGCATCGCCGCTTCGAGTTGTTCCTCGTTGTCGGCAACGGCGCCGAGGAAAATCGCCTCGCCGCCATTCTCGCTCACCGCCGCTGTGACGATGGCGCCATTGGTGTCGTGGATTTCGGCCGGACCGAGCGGCTGGCCGGGCTGAACCAGCTCGTCGCCGGTAGAGATCACGGCGACGCGCGGCCGGCGCGCGACTGCGACCTGCGCGATCCCGCAGGCCGCAAGCATGCCGACCTCGCGCGAGCCGATCATGCTGCCGGCGCGCAACAGCGCCTCGCCGCGGGCGATGTCGGAGCCGGCATAGGACACGAATTGTCCGGGCGAGGCGGCGCGGCGGATCTCGATCGCGCGCTGGCTGACGGGCTGGGTATGCTCGACCATGACGACGGCATCGGCGCCGCGCGGCAGCGGGCCCCCGGTCGCAATCGCGGTCGCCGTGCCCGACAGCACCGGCCGGGTCGGCGCGGTGCCGCAGGCGATCACTTCGTCGTTCAGCGTGAGCTGGACCGGCGCGGCTTCGCCGGCTGAAGCGAGATCGGCGGAGCGCACCGCAAAGCCGTCGACATTGGCGCGATCAAACGGCGGCACGTCGATCGGCGCCACGATATCCTGCGCCAGCGCGCAGCCGAGCGCACTGGAAAGCTGCCGCTGTTCGCTCGGGACGGCACGCGGAAACAGCGCAGCTTCGAAACGCCTGAGCGCGTCTTCGCGCGACAGGATGGTCAGGAACTGGTCCTGGTCCACATTGTCCCCGTCTTTTGCCAAAGGCGCATCGGTCATGTCGGAACCCATATCAGTCCCGCAGCATATAGGCATCAACCGGCATGCCTGCGGCAAAGCCCTCGGCCTCGCCGGAAACCACGAGCCATGCGTCGGCGCGGGCGATCGCATCGAGCGACAGGTCGCCGACCGCCAGCGGCATCCATCTGCCCTCGATCCTTTCGAGCAGGGCGATCTCCGTGATGCCCACGCTCGAGGCGATCTTGCGCTGAAGCGGCAGGGTTACGGGCTGCCGGGGCCCAAGCCCGGACAACCGGTCGAGCACGGGAAGCGCCAGCGTCCACCACGCCGCGAGCGCATGATCCGGCGCGCCCGGCAGCGCAATCACGGGGATGTTGCCGATCCTGCCCACGGCGGCGGTCCGCCCGGGTTGCAGCGCGATGCCATGGGCGACGACCTCGCCGCGCCGGGCCAGCGCCGCGATAACCGCATCGCGGCGGCCGACGCCGCTGCCGCCGATGGTAAGAAGTAAATCGCATGCGCCGGATTCGAGCGCCCCGGCGATGGATGCCACGTCCCGCCCCGTGGCCTCGGCGCCGACGACATCGGCACCGGCCGCGCGGGCGTTTTCCGCTATCAGCCGCGCCGTCAGCGCTTCGCCCGATGTTGCGGGAATGTTGACGAGACGCAGACGCGGGCGGCGCACATTCAATTTGTCGAGCCCCGCCGCCCGCGCGATCAACAGACCGAGCGGGCGAACCCGCCTCCCACTGGCGATGCCGATGCTGGCTTCGGCGATGTCACCGCCGGCGCGACGGACGCCCCACCCCGGTATCGCCTCTGCCAGCGCCTCAGCCACCGGACCGGTTCGGTCCACGGAATCTGCATCGAGCACGCAGTCGCAACCCTCCGGCAAGAAGTCGCCGGCGTCGACCCAGACCGGCGATATCTTGAGCGCCAGCGGCGAATAGGACGACGCGCCGACGAGATCGCGGGCGCGCAACGCCCAGCCGTCGGCAGCGGCGACGTCGCGCGGCGGATGCGCGTGAAGCGGCGGCATATCCGCGACGACGCCGCCCAGGGCTTCCGTGAGCGGAAGCGCGATCGGCGCAACCGGCTCAACGTGCGCCAACAATGCCGCGAGCGCGGTGTCGAGCGGGGTCAGCGATGCCGGCAGGCGCTGGGTTGGGATCATCGGGCGATGGTGGACCAGGCCTTGTCACCTTGGCAACCGCTGCTCAACTCCCCTTCCTGTCCGCGTCGGGAAAGAACAGCTGCTGGCCGTCGATCTTGTAGCTCGCGATCGCGGCCTGCCCTTCCGGGGAGACCAGCCAATCGACGAAGGTCTGGCCAAGTTCCTTCTTCACGGTGGGATATTTCGCGGGACTAACAAGCATGACGCCGTATTGATTGAACAGCCGCTTGTCGCCTTCGACCGTTATTTCGAGATCGCCACGGTTCTTGAAGGATATCCAGGTGCCACGGTCGGACAGCACATAGCCATTTATCGCGCTCGCGATGTTGAGCGCGGCCCCCATGCCCTGCCCGATCTCGCGATACCACGGGCCCTTGCTGCTGGCGATATCGATGCCGGCCTGCTTCCAGAGCGCAAGTTCGGCCGAGTGCGTGCCCGATCTGTCGCCGCGCGAGACGAACGGCGCAGCTTTGGCTTGAATCGCCTTCAGTGCGGCAGCGATGTCCTTGCCCTTGACGCCGGCGGGATCGCGCTTTGGTCCGATCAGCACGAAGTCGTTATACATCACGTCAAAACGCTTGACGCCAAAACCCTCGGCGAGGAATTTTTCTTCCTGCGCCTTGGCGTGGACGAACACCACGTCGGCGTCGCCGCGCCGCGCTGTATCGAGCGCCTGGCCGGTTCCTTGCGCAATCACCTTCACCTCGATGCCGGTCTTGGCCTTGAGGATCGGCAGCAGATAGCCGAACAGCCCGGAATCCTGCGTCGAGGTGGTCGAAGCCACCACGATCGATCGATCTTCCGCCATGGCGGGTGCCGAGTTGACAAGGATGCCAACCAGCACTGCCGATGCCAGCGATGAATTGCGAAACGCCATGGGGTCCTCCTTGGAGCAAATCAGATCACGAGATCGCCGCGCAGGAAGGCGGCGGCTTCCGGCGTCGCCGGATGATCGAGAAAATCCTGCGCCGGGCCCTGCTCACACGGCACGCCGCGAACCAGAAAAATGACGTCGCCCGCCAGCCGGCGCACCTGGCCGAGATCGTGCGATGCCATCACGATCTTGATGCCGGATCGCGCCGCGCTCAGGACGATCTCCTCGACGCTCCGGGTCGCGGCGGGATCGAGATTGGCGGTGGGCTCGTCGAGCAAGAGAATCTCGGGATCGCGCGCCAGGGCCCGCGCCAGCGCAAGGCGCTGCTGTTCGCCGCCCGACAGCCGACGCGCCGGCCGCTGCGCCAGATCGGACAGCCCGACCCGTTCCAGCAATGCGGCGACGCGCCCGGCGCGCAGCCGGCGGGGAACGCCGGCCTGCGCCAGCGCATAGGCAACATTGGCGGCAGCGGTTCGTCGCAGCATCACGGGACGCTGAAACAGGATCGCGCGGCGCACCGGCGCGCGATCGCCGCGGCCGCCCCAGGTGATGCGGCCGGTCGATGGCGCATCAAGCCCCATGCAGAGCCGCAGCAGGCTGGTCTTCCCCGCGCCGTTCGGTCCGACGACCAGCGTCGGCGCGCCCGGCGCAATCGTCAGGCTCAAACGGTTAAGGATCGTGGTCGAGCCCGCCTGCAGCGAGACATCATCCAGAATCAGAGGAAGTTCGCTTGTTGGCGCCCGCATCGTCATCCCGCCTGCCGTTCGGACCAGACGCGCGTCCCCCACGCCGCCGCATTGACCGCGAGAACAATGGCGACAAGGATGAGACCCAGGCCCATCGCCAGCGGCAGGTTGCCCTTGGACGTCTCCAACGCCACCGCGGTCGTCATGGTGCGGGTAAAGCCGTCGATATTGCCGCCGACGATCATGACCGCGCCAACCTCGGCGGCGGCCCGACCAAATCCGGCCAGCAACGCCGTGAGCAGGCTGTAGCGCGCGTCCCACAACAGGGTGGTCATGCGGCCGACGGGACCGACGTCCATCGCGGTGAGTTCGTCGCGATACTCGACCCAGAGATCCTCGACCGTCTGGCGCGTCGGCGCCGCGATGATCGGCACGATCAGGATGGTCTGGGCGATCACCATCGCCATCGGGGTGAAGAGAATGCCGAGTTCCCCGAGCGGTCCGGATCGCGACAGCAACAGATAAACCGCAAGCCCCACCACCACCGGCGGCAACCCCATCAACGCATTGAGCAGCACCACCAGGATGGCGCGCCCGCGAAAGCGGGTCAGCCCCAGGAGCGCGCCGAGCGGCATGCCGATCAGCGCGGCCAGCACGACCGCGGACAGGCTGACCGCGAGCGATAGTCTCACGATCGCGAACAGCGCCGCGTCGCCGTTCAGGATCAGTTGCCAGGCGCCGAATTGGTCGGACATCGCTCCCTCTACCCCCTTGTTCGGCAAATATTCCGCTTCTTGTCAATTGATCGAATCTAAGCAGAAATATGCATAAAAGTGCAGGATGGAATTCCTGACCACCAGCGAGGCCCGACTATCTTCGGCTGGGTGGGTGCAAGCTCCCATGAGTTGGTACCTGAGGCGCGATTCCCTGCACAGGGTCGCCGGGCAAGTGGTTGTTTCCGCGCCACGAACTGGACCTTGGGGTGCTTTCGGGGCTGGCGCGACCCGTCGGGATCATTGCCCGACCGGCCCGCCATCGTAGGGGCGGCCAGGGTTCCCACTTGCTCTCATCAATTCGGCTGTGTTGACGCCGACTGCGAGTTGACTGCAAAAGCAGCCTGCTGGCGAAGTGAGACTCAGCAGTCAAGCAACACGGCCAATGCGCCGAACGTAAACAGGGAGAGCCATTCGTGATTTCAGCCAGAAGAACATCCGTGCTCATGGCATTCGCGGCCGCGATGTTGTCGGCGCCGGCGGCGCTGGCCCAAATCTCGGACGACGTGGTCAAGATCGGCGTTCTCACCGATATGAACGGCCCGGCGTCGACCCCGACCGGCCAGGGATCGGTGACCGCGGCGCAAATGGCGGTCGAGGATTTCGGCGGCAAGGTGCTGGGCAAGCCGGTCAGCGTGATCGTCGGCGATCATCAGCTCAAGCCCGACATCGGCGCCGGCATCGCGCGGCGATGGTACGACACCGAACAGGTCGATCTGATCGTGGACGTGCCGGTGTCGGCGGTGGGGCTGGCGGTGCAGAACGTCGCCAACGAAAAGAAGAAAATGCTCATCGTGCACTCCACCGGGGCCGCGGATTTCCACGGCAAGTTCTGCTCGCCCTATGCGATCCAGTGGGTATTCGATACCCACGCGCTCGCGGTCGGCACCGCGCAGGAAGTGGTCAAGCGCGGCGGCGACAGCTGGTTCTTCATTACCGACGACTATGCATTCGGGCATTCGCTTGAAAAGGACGCCTCCGAAGTGATCATCAAGAACGGCGGCAAGGTCGTCGGGTCGGTTCGTCCGCCCTTTGCCACCCCCGATCTGTCGTCGTTCATTCTTCAGGCCCAGGCTTCCAAGGCCAAGATCATCGGCATCGCCGGCGGTCCGCCCAACAATACCAGCGAGATCAAGACCGCCGGCGAATTCGGCGTGATGAAGGGGGGACAGCAGATGGCCGCCCTGCTCGCATTGATCACCGACGTTCATTCGCTCGGTCTGCCGGTGGCGCAGGGCCTGTTGCTGACCACATCGTTCTACTGGGACATGGACGACAAGACGCGCGAATGGTCGAAGCGCTACTTCGCCAAGATGAACCGGATGCCGACGATGTGGCAGGCCGGGGTCTATTCGTCGGTGACGCATTATCTGCAGGCCGTCCAGGCGAGCGGAACCGACGAGCCGCTCAAGGTGGCGGCGAAGATGCGCGAGAAGCCGATCGAGGATTTCTTCTCCCGCAACGGCAGACTGCGCGAGGACAATCTGATGGTTCATGACCTCGTGCTGGCGCAGGTCAAGAAGCCGGAAGAGTCCAAATATCCGTGGGACTATTACAAGATCCTCGCGCACATTTCGGGCTCGGATGCGTTCGGACCGCCCGATCCGGCCTGTCCGCTGGTGAAGAAGTAACTGCGTGGTGGTCATTCCGGGGCGCGTCGAAGACGCGAGCCCGGAATCTCGAGATTCCGGGTTCGCTCGCTTCGCGCGCGCCCCGGAATGACGCTTCATTTCGCCACCCCGATCTCGCGAAAATACTTCATCACCCCCGGGTGGATCAGCTCCGGTTTCGGCGCCGCCGCGACCGTGTTCGCCGCTGTGGTCTCGCAGGCCTGCGCCAGTTTTTTGCAGAACCCGCCTTCGGCGCCATGCAGCGTGCGCGCCAGCCGATAGGCGACATCGTCCGGCAAGGTTTCGCGCGCCAGAATATAGCTCCACGAACCCACCGATCGGATCGGGGCATTCTGGTTCGGATAGCTGCCGGCCGGCACCGTCAGCGGCTTGAGATAGCTGTGCCTCGCCCGGATGCGCGCGAGTTCATCGGAATCCGGCGCGATGAAGCGGGCGCCGCCGGGGCTTTCAGCCATTGTCTTGAATCCGGGCCAGCCGATGCCGGCGCCCCAGAGTGCTGCGACCCGTCCGTCGATCACCATCGCCGGCCCGTCGCCGGCGCGATCGAGATAGACCGACTGAAAATCCTCGTCCTGCTTTAGCCCGAGGCCGTCAAGAACGTAGCGCGAAAGGATCGGAAGTCCCGAACCTTTCGCGCCAAACGCGATCGGTTTGCCGACGAGGTCGCGAATGGTCTTGTATGGACTGTCGGCGCGCACCACGAACATGCCGGGGCTCGAATACATCGCGGTCAGGATTTTCAGCCGGGTGGCCGGCCTGCCGATACCCATGAAGGCTTCATAAGCCGGTTCGCCGGCGACCAGCGCGATATCGAGCTCGCCCTTCTCCAGCAACGGGATGTTCTCGCTGCTGCCCTTGGTGTTGCGCGGCAGAATCGAGAGCGCCGGATCGGCCTCGTTCATGATCTCGGCAAAGGCGTTGCCATAGAGCGGAAAGCCGCCGCCTGGCGTCGCGGTCCCCAAATTGATCGTGGCGTTCGGAATGACCTTGCCTCCATCTTGCGCCGCGGCGCTGCCTGCCAGCGCGAGAACGCCGGCGCAAACAATACAAACGACGTTCATTTTCGGCCTCGGCCGCTGACGAATAATCGCGCAAGTGAGGTTGTAGTCAAAGTCCGGATTTTGTGAAAGCATGGATTCAAACTCGCAAAACGCAACGATGGGCCGTCGGTTCGACGGCAGCGACAGGATGAGGGAAGACACCATGATCGCACATGCGCGCGCGGGTCTGTTGGGCCTCGCCTGTCTCGCGAGCCCCGCCTTCGGCATCGCGCCTTGCTCCGCCGCCGACTATCCGAACCGGCCGGTGCGCTGGCTGATCGGCTTTCCCCCGGGCGGCCCGGTCGACACCGTGGCGCGCATCGTGGGCCAGGTGCTGTCGGAGCGTTTCGGCCAGCAATTCGTGGTGGAAAACCGCGCCGGAAGCGGCGGCAACATCGCCACCGAGACCGGTATCCACGCGACGCCGGATGGCTATACGCTGATGTTCAGCGGCGCCAACAACGCGATCTCGGCCTCGCTCTACAAGAAACTTCCGTTCGATTTCATGCGCGACACCGTGCCGGTCGCGCTCTTCATGCAGGTGCCCAACCTGCTGGTGGTTTCGAACGCCCTGCCGGTCAAGACCGTGCAGGAGCTGATCGACTACTGCAAGGCCAATCCCGGCAAGCTCTCTTATGCCTCGTCGGGCAACGGCACCACGCTGCATATGTCGGGAGAACTGTTCAAGGCGATGACCAAATGCGACATGCTGCATGTGCCCTATCGCGGATCGGCGGCCGCCTTTCCCGACGTGATCTCCAACAAGGTGCAGCTGATCTTCGACAACCTGCCGACCGCGATGGCGCAGGCGAAGAGCGGCACCGTGCGCGCGCTCGGCATCACCTCGCCGCAGCGCTGGCCCAGCCTGCCCGACGTTCCCGCGATCGCCGAGACCGTGCCGGGATTCGAGGCGTCGGTTTTCTACGGCATGTCCGCGCCGAAGGGCACGCCGCCGGAGATCGTGGATCTCCTCAACAAGGCGGTGAACGAAGCGCTGAAGGATCCGAAGGTGGTCGAGCGGTTCGCCACCCTTGGCGGCATACCGAAGCCGATGGCACCGGCCGGATATGGCAAGCTGATTGCGGACGAGACCGAGAAATGGCGCAAGGTGGTCGAGTTCGCCGGCGTTTCGGTGGAGTGAGGTCGAATGGTCTCGCCCCTTGGCGGGCCCGATCACAGGCTGCAGCCCAGCGGTACGCCGCGGCCTTTTCGATTTAAACAGCCAATCATTCACAAGATACGGTTTCGCGATCTCGCCGCGCATTGCGCGCGAGTTTCTGCCAAAAACTCCTGCCTTCTCCAAAGAGAGGGCGTGGGGAATGCCGGGTGCCAACGCACCCGCAGCCGCGCGTGGGTGTGAGAGAGCACGCGCGTTAGTCACCACGAGTACGCCGAAACACCCGGCATTCCCGCACGACAATGGTTTTAACGGTTTCCTTCGTGATCTCCCCGGCGATCGGGCTTTCTTGTCACCGTCGCCCTTGCGAAGCTTGCTTCCCAAGAACTTGACGCCAGCGTCGAGGCGTCAGGACCACACGACTTCTCCGTCCGCTTTAACGCCGTTCGTTATCGGCGCCTCCGCGTCCACCGCATCCC
>DATANB010000160.1:0-26530 GCA_036266415.1 Bradyrhizobium sp.
TCGAAATAGCGGGACGCCGAGCGGATATCGACCCGCGAGCCATCGCCGTCGGGCGTGACGCGGATCGAAACGTCCTCGCGAAATCCCATGATCGGCGTCCGCGCCACGGCCTCGATGCGGCCGGTGCGCCGCGGCAGCTGCGGGCCGCGCTCGTCGATGACAAGCCACTTGCGCTTGGTGACGAGCTGGAGTGTCAACTCATAGGCCCGCAGCACGGGGATGTCGAGTTCCACGGTCTCAATGTCGGGATAGTAGAGCCGCTGCTGTTCGGCGGAATACAGCCCGGCATAGACTGCGGTGTTGGTGTCCTCGCCGGTGCGCAGCCGCGCCAGCGCCTCGAAGCGCGGCGGATCGATCGGGTCGGTGGTGACGTCGTGGATCGGCGGCAGCCTGCGATATTGCAAGCCGAGATAAGCGGGGTAGGCCAGCACGACGGCGTCGATCAACAGCGCCAGCAGGATGCGGCTCATGCCGCGCGAACCGTTCTGCCAGATCGCGACAAAGGCAGCGAAGCCGACCAAAATGGAAAGGCCGGCGCAGGCCAGCGCGCCGAAGAAGGTGGCGAGCGCCGGCTTCATTTCGAGGAAGCCGAAGCGGACGATGAGTATCGAGACCAGCACCGCCACGACAGAGAAGACCGCGAGATTGCGCGCCCATGACGCGAGGCTGGACACGGGCTCCGACTGATAGGGAGCGGAAAAGCTGCGGGCCATCCTTGAAATTCCAATGTCGATTCGGTTGCCCGTCCAGTTCGGGCGGGCAACCCGGCACGCAGGTGACCTAGCGCATTTTCCGTCGCGCTGTGAAGCGGTTTATGCCGGAAAATGCCCTTGCAGGCTTCTCACATCGTCTGCGTGAGGTGCGTTCCGCGGCCGCCGTCGCTCAATGGGTGGCCAGAGGGCACGCCGACTCAGAAAGCTTTCCGAAGGCCTGCTCGCCTGGCATGGTCTGAACGAGGCGATAGTAGTCCCAGGGATATTTTGATTCCTCGGGCTTCTTCACCTGCATGATGTACATTTCGTGTTCCATCAATCCGTCGGCGCGGATTTTTCCATTGCTGGTGAACATGTCGTTGATCTTGGTCTTGCGCAGTTGCTCCATGACTTTGTCCGGATCGGTGCTGTTGACGGCTTTGACTGCGTTAAGATAGGTGAGTGTAGCCGAATAATAGGCCGCCTGGGTCATGGTCGGCTCGCGCTTCGTCTTCTCGAAAAAGCGCTTTGCGAACGCGCGCGTATTGTCATTGAGATCCCAATACCAGCCGGTGGTGAGATAGAGCCCTTGGGCGGTCTTGAGACCCAGGCTGTTGATGTCGGTGATGAAGGCGAGCAGCGCAGCCGGCTTCATTGTCTTGAAGATGCCGAACTCGTCGGACGCCTTGATTGACTTGGTGAAGTCGTCCCCGGCATTGGCGAGGCCCAGCACCTGCGCGCCGGAACTTTGCGCTTGCAGCAGATAGCTCGAGAAGTCGGAAGTCGCAAGCGGCACGCGCACGGCGCCGGCCACCTTGCCGCCGTTCGCTTCCACCACTTTCGATGCGGCTTCCTGTAGCTGCGTTCCGAACGCATAATCGGCGGTCACGAAGAACCAGGACTTGCCGCCCTGCTTCACGATAGTTGTTGCCGTACCGTTGCTGAGCGCGGTCGTGTCGTAGGCGTAGTGTATCGTATAGGGCGTACAGTCCTTGCCGGTCAGGGATGCGCCGGCCGCACCGATCGCAAAGAACGGGATTTGCTTTTCCTTGGCGATGTTCGCCATTGCGAGGTTGACCCCGGTATTCGATCCACCGAGGACCATCGTCAGTCCGTCACGGTCCGCCCATTCGCGAAATTTCGCCGAGCCGAGGTCGGGCTTGTTTTGATGATCGGAGGTCAAGAGTTCGATCTTGTTGCCGAGCACGCTGCCTCCGAAGTCGGCGATCGCCATCTTGGCAGCCTCGACGCCGCCTGGCCCGATGATATCGGCATAGACGCCGGACATATCGTCGATGTCGCCAATCACTACCTTGTTGGCGGCCGCGTGTGCTGCCGTCACCGTCATCGGCGCAAGCAGCAGCCAGGGGATCGTCAGAATAGCGGTTGATTTCCTCATTGGGACACTCCCTGTTTTGTGGGTGGGAGAGGGAAAAAGAGAAGATTACCGCGTTGGTTCCATACGCTTTTCGTCGCATCCGTTCGCGCACGGGACCCCGAAACGGCTGTTGTTGATTTTGCTACCTCGACGCGTCGCGCGCGACGGCTTAGCAGACATGCGCGCATGACCGGTTCCCCGAGGAATCGGCAAAACCGGATGCACCCCCGCCGGATTTTACGCCGCCGCGGTCGGGAAGCTGTAGCTCTTGAACTGGTCGCGCAGCGCGGTCTTCAGGATTTTCCCGGTCGCGGTGTGCGGAATAGCGTCGACGAACACGATGTCGTCGGGCATCCACCACTTTGCAATCTTGCCATCCATGAATTTCAGGATCTCCTCCCGCGTCGCGCTCGCGCCCTGCTTGAGCTGCACGATCAGGAGCGGGCGCTCGTCCCATTTCGGATGGTAGTGCCCGATCACGGCCGCTTCCGCGACCGCGGGATGCCCGACCGCGAGATTTTCCAGCTCGATCGACGAAATCCACTCGCCGCCGGATTTTATCACGTCCTTCGAGCGGTCGGTGATCCGCATGTATCCGTACTTGTCGATGGTGGCGACGTCACCGGTGTCGAAATAACCATCCTCGTCGAGAATACTGCCGTCGATACGGAAATACGCCTTCGAGACCGCGGGGCCGGCCACCTTGAGCCGGCCGAACGTCTTGCCGTCCCAGGGCAGGTCCTTGCCGGCATCGTCGGTGATCTTCATCTGAACGCCGAACGGCGGGTAACCCTGGGTCTGGAGAATGTCGAGCCGGGCCTCGCCGGCGAGTTCGGTAAAGGGCGGTTTCAACGCGGCCAGCGTGCCGATCGGGCTCATCTCGGTCATGCCCCAGGCGTGGCGCACCTGGACGCCCTTGTCGACGAATGCCTTGATCATCGAGCGAGGCATCGCCGAGCCGCCGCACACCACCATTCTCAAATGCGGCAGTTTCAGATTGTTGGCCGCGATATGATTGAGCAGCATCAGCCACACCGTGGGCACGCCGGCGGTATGCGTCACCTTCTCGGTCTCGAGAAGCTCGAACACCGAGGCGCCGTCGAGTTTCGCGCCGGGGAATACCAGTTTGGTCCCCATCGAGGGCGCGGAAAACGCGATGCCCCAGCTATTGGCATGGAACAGCGGAACCACCGGGAGCATTGTATCGCCGGCATTGGCCCCCAGGGAATCGCCGGTGTTGGCCATTAGCGCATGCAGCACGTTGGAGCGATGCGAGTACAATACGCCCTTGGGATCGCCGGTCGTGCCGGAGGTGTAGCACATCGCGGCCGCGGTATTTTCGTCGAAGGTTTTCCACTTGAAGTTTCCGTCCGCCTCCGCGATCCAGTCTTCATAGGCCACCGCGTTCTTCAGCGTGGTTTGCGGCATGTGCGCCTTGTCGGTGAACACGATATAGCGTTCCACGCTGGGCAGCTTGTCGGCGATCTTTTCCAGGATCGGCACGAAGGTGATATCGGTCATCACCACGCGGTCCTGCGCATGGTTGACGATCCAGGCGATCTGGTCCGGGAACAGCCGGGGATTGATGGTATGGCAGATGGCGCCGATGCCCATGATGCCGTACCAGGCTTCCAGATGGCGCCAGGTGTTCCAGGCGATGGTGGCGACGCGGTCGCCGAGCTTGATGCCGTCGCGATCGAGACGCTGCGAGACTTTCAGCGCGCGCTTGTGGATTTCGGCGTAATTGGTGCGATGGATGGGGCCTTCGACCGATCGCGTCACGACTTCCTGGGTGCCATGGATGGCGGCGGCGTGCTCGATAATCCGGTGACACAGCAAAGGCCAGTCTTGCATCAATCCAAGCATACGGTCGTTCCTCCAGAGGCTGTTATCGCTGTCGCGGGTCCAGGAATTGCCGCGAACTTTAGCGCGGAGAAAGCACGCCGCAAATGGCCTTGTGGCGGTCTGGCCTGCGGCGAATGGCCAATGGTTACCGTGGCGGCGCTGCTGCTGGTGCTTTGTATGCAAGCCGGCCCCGCCGCGGCCGCGCGAAGGCCGGGCGCCTGGTCGCAAGGGCCCTGGAGCGAGCTGTTCGGGGCGCGAAGCCGGAAGCCGCACTCCGCCGCGCGCTCCGCGTCGGTGCCGCTGCCGAAACCGCGCCCGGCGGATGCGCCGCAAGCCGGTCCGGAGGCGCCCGCGGCGGCGAAGCAGACGCCGGCCGAGACGGACAAGCCGGCCGAACAGGCCGCGCCCGCGCCGCCGCCGCCATCGGCCTGCCGGCTGGCGCTGTCGGATCAGATCGCGATCGCCCCCAGCATTCCCGACATCCATGGTGCCGGCGGTTGCGGCGGCGAGGATCTGGTCCGGCTCGAGGCCGTGGTGCTGCCGGACCAGCACCGGGTCGCGGTCAGACCCGCGGCGATCCTGCGCTGTGCCATGGCCTCCGCGATCGCGGACTGGATCCGCACCGACATGGCGCCGCTGGCGGCAAGCCTCGGCAGCGTCATCAGCGATCTCGACAATTTCGATTCGTTCGAATGCCGCGGCCGCAACCGCGTGGTCGGCGCCAGACTGTCCGAACACGGCCGCGCCAATGCGCTCGACGTCCGCGGCGTCAAGCTCGCCGACGGCCAGTCGATTTCGTTCACCGACCGCACGGTGTCGCGCGAGTTGCGCGAGCAGGTGTTGCATTCGGTGTGCGCGCGGTTCTCCACGGTGCTGGGGCCGGGCTCGGACTGGTATCACGAGGATCACATCCATCTCGATCTGATGGAGCGGCACAACAATTACAAGATATGCCAGTGGAACGTATGGGACCCGCTGCCGCAGATCGCCCCGCTGCTGCCGGTCGCGCGGCCGGATGAAGCCCCGCCGCGCGAGGTCGCCGACAAATCCGACGCGGCGAAATCGGATGCGGTCGAATCCGATACCACCGCGCCGGCCGCCGGCAAGATCGCGCCGCCAACGAAAAAGCGCCGGTAAAAACCGGCGCTCTTGGTCTCGTCGTGACGACTACGCGATCAGCCGTCACAGCAGCGAAGTTATTACTGGAGCGAGTTGCCCCCGCCTTGCAGCGCCATCTGCGAATTGAACGGCGAGTCGCCATGGTGCGGTTCGAGCACGACCACGATGGTGCCCATCTTGACCCGGTTATACAGATCGATCACGTCCTCGTTGGTCATCCGGATGCAGCCGGAAGAAATCGACGCGCCGATATATTCCGGCTGGTTGGTGCCGTGAATCCGGAACAGCGTGTCCTTGCCGCCGGAATACAGGTACAGCGCCCGCGAACCCATCGGATTGTCCGGTCCCGGTGCCACGAAGGTCGGAACGCCGAGCCGCTCGATCTCGCCCTTGGTCGGATGCCAGGGCGGCCACTCGGTCATGCTGCCGATCTTGGCGATGCCGGACCACGCCATCGCTTCCTCGCCGACCGTGATGCCGTAGCGGATCGCCTTGCCGTCATTGAGCACGAAGTAGAGATAATGATTGTCGGAATCCACGACGATCGAGCCCGGCGCTTCCTTGCGGTGGAAGTCGACGATGGCGCGGCGGAACGGCTCGGCAACCGGAGTGTTGGCGTAGCGAATCTTGGCCAGCAGCTCCTTGTCGCGCGGCTTGAAATTAGTCTGGTTGGTCGCCTCATAGGTGGTGGCCTGCATGCAGCCCGATAGCATCAGGCCGGCAGCCAGAATTCCCAATTTTACCTTCAGCGATGACATTGTTTACTTCCGATCGAATGGCTCGTGCCCGCGCGCCATTACCGCACCCCAAACGCCACGATTCCAGAAATCATATTATCGTCGAAATCGTTCATAATTCCAGACCTTAGATGCTCGTACCGCGCTGCGGCACGCCCGCTGTGTCTTTTTTGCCGCAAAATCGGGGGTTCGAGGCTGATTTTTGGGCAGACGAGCCGCCACAGCCGACCAGGGCCACCCTGCCGCCGTCCCGCCGCCGCAAAAATGGACCGGCGGCCGGTGCGCCGCGATGAAGCGCTTGCCAGAATCGAGCGAAGTCCTGTTGGGTAGGACGACCTGCCCAGTCCCGGAGCCCCCATGTTGTCGGTGTTCGTCCCCTCCGAAGCCTCGCTGAAGAAGGCCGCGGCCGATCTGGCTGCGCTGCCCGAGAGCGCGGTCTGGATCGATCTGCTCAAACCGACCGCGGCGGAGGACAAGCTGGTGGAGCGGCTGGCCGGGATCGCGGTGCCGACCCGGGAAGACATGCAGGAGATCGAGATTTCCAGCCGGCTCTATATCGAGCACGGCGCGCGCTACATGACGGCCACTTTGATGTGCGCGGCGGACACCGAGAATCCGCGCACCACCGCGGTGACCTTCATTCTCGCCAGCCATCGCCTGGTGACCGTGCGTTATGACGCGCCGAAGCCGTTTTTGCTGGTGGAGAACAAGCTGGCGCGCTCCTGCGCCCCCGGCCTCACCGGCGAAATGGTGCTGATGGAGCTGCTCGACGCGGTGATCGATCGCAATGCCGATATTCTGGAGCGCGCCGGCGGCGACATGGACGCCATCAGCCACGAAATTTTCGAGCCCGGCGGTGCTGCGCGCACCGGCCACGCCAAGCGCTATTCCGATATTCTGATCGCGATCGGCCGCAAGGGCGATCTCACCTCCAAGGTGCGCGAGAGCCTGGTCTCGATCGGCCGGGTGGTGACCTTCGTCGCCGCGGGTACCGAAGGCGTCAAATGGTCCAAGGACATGCGCGAGCAGCTGAAGACCATGCAGCGCGACGTGGCCTCGCTGACCGACCACGCCTCCTACCTCTCCAACAAGATCACCTTCGTGCTGGATGCGATGCTCGGCGTCGTCAATCTCGAGCAGAACAACATCATCAAGCTGTTTTCGGTGATGGCGGTCGTGTTGATGCCGCCGACCCTGATCGCCTCGATCTACGGCATGAATTTCAGGTCGATGCCGGAACTGGAATGGACCCACGGCTATCCTTACGCGCTGGTGGCGATGCTGCTCGCCGCGGTGGGGCCTTACGTATTCTTCAAATGGAAGAACTGGTTGTAAACCATCGGCTGTCGCGGAGTTCCTCTCTCCCGCATAGTCGAGAACCCGGCCTCAATTGCTCCGGTAAAATTTGAGCGGTGCGCTGAACGTTTACGCGACGGCTTTCTGCGATAACGCTGTCTCAAGCCGCGAGGAAGCAATGGTTGAGAAAGTCATAACGTCGCCCGAAAACGTGATCGAGCTCGCGCGCTATCAAACGCCGCGTAACGCGGCCGACAGGATGCTCGCGATTTCGGCGCGGGTCTGCCGGCATTGCGGCGCGGCGCTTCTCGAGGGCGAGAGCGAATCCGAATGCTCCAGCGCCCCAAACATCGACGCGTCAGGCCTTCACGGCGGCCCGCGCAAATCTCGCGCGGAATGACGACCACGGTCACACGTGCTGGCCGCCGTTGATGTGGATCTCGGCGCCGTTCACATATGACGACGTCTCCGTGCACAGCACATAGATGATCTTCGCCACCTCATCGGGGGTGCCGAGCCGGTGCAGCGGGATCTGTTCGGCGACAATCTTCTCCGTGCCCGGCGACAGAATCGAGGTGTCGATCTCGCCCGGCGCAATCGCATTGACCCGGATGCCGACGCGGCCGAAATCCGACGCCATCTCGCGGGTCAGCGATGCCAGCGCCGCCTTCGAGGTGGCATAGGCCGCGCCCGCGAATGGATGCACGCGGGAGCCCGCGATCGAGGTGACGTTGACCACCGAGCCCTTCGCCGCCTTCAATTCCTCGATCAGCCCGCGCGCCATCATGATTGGCGCGAAGAAATTGACCCGGAATACATGGCTCCAGGTGTCGATGTCGGTATCGATCGAGCCGAGCCGGCCGCCGCCTTGAGCCTTCGGCGAAATCGCGGCGTTGTTGACCAGCGCGTGCAGCGCGCCGCCTTCCAGCCGCTCGCGGATTTCCGCGATTCCCCGCGTGGTGTCGGCATGGTCGGCAAGGTCGATCTGGATGTGATCCTCGGGGCCGGCGTCCCACGGGCAGTCTTCCGGGAACGGATGCCGCGAGCAGGTGATGACGCGCCAGCCCGCGCTGGAAAAGCGGATCACCGTCGCATGGCCGATGCCGCGGCTGGCGCCGGTCAGAAGCAGCGTGCGCCGCGGGGTGTTGGCGGAATTTGGCATAAACGGTTCTCTCGTTCTCCGTCATGCCCGGTTGTGCCGGGCGTGCACGTCTTGCTTTGGCGGTTGCAGAGAAGGACGTGGATGGCCGGACGAGCCCGGCCATGACGACTTACTTACTCTATGGATAAAGCCGCGTCTTGGACCAGGGCCGATCCGGCGCGTCGCGGCGGAATTCGATGCGGTCGTGCAGGCGGAACGGGCGGTCGTGCCAGAATTCGAACTGCAGCGGCGCGATGCGCCAGCCGCTCCAGCCCGGCGGCCGCGGCACCTCGCCGGTGAGGTGCCTGGCGGCGACCTTTGCGATCGCCTGCTCAAAGGCAAAGCGGCTTTCCAGCGGCTGCGACTGCTTGCTGGCCCAGGCCCCGATCTGGGCCTGCTTCGGCCGGGTGGCGAAATAGGCGTCGGCCTCGGCTGCCGTCACCGGCGACACCGTGCCGCGGATACGGACCTGCCGGCGCAGCGACTTCCAGTGAAACAGTAACGCCGCCTTAGGGTTTGTGGCGAGTTCGCGGCCCTTTTGACTGGCGATGTGGCTGTAAAACACAAAGCCGTCGGCGTCATAGCCCTTCATCAGCACCATCCGCACGTCGGGCAGGCCGGCGACGTCGACGGTAGCCAGCGACATGGCGTTGGGATCGTTCGGTTCGGCCTTGACGGCTTCCGCGAACCAGCCGCCGAACAGCGCAAACGGCTCCTCCGCTGCGGTGAAATCACCGGATGTTAACGCTGCCGGGTGTTTGATGGAGGTCGTGTCGGTCATTCTGGGAGTTCCGAGTTGCGTTCGCCCGCGGTCCAGTACGCGTTGCCGGCCCTGTGCAGGCTTGCCCTATATAAGACATGGGGACGCGTTGGCCTATCGGCGATCGGGCCGGCCGGCGCCGTGATGGCACTGATTTTGGTCGGGATGAGCGCCGGCGGCTGCAGCCTGTCCCGAACCGACGGCGCCTTTGCCCGGATGGACGATGACGAGGTGACGGGCTCGGCCGCCGCGGCGCAGGCGGGCGGGCCGGCGCCGGCCGAGAGCGACCTTGCCTTCGCCCGCAATGCCGCCTCCGACGTGCTGACCAAGGGCGACAACGATTCCAGCCAGCCCTGGGAGAATCCGGCAACCGGCGCGCGCGGCTCGGTGACCCCGCTGGCCAAGTCCTATTCCGCGGACGGACGCACCTGTCGGGATTTTTTGGCGAGCTATGTCAATGGCAGCAACGAAAGCTGGCTGCAGGGCGCCGCCTGCCAGACCAGCCAGGGCAGGTGGGAAATTCATACGCTGAAGCCGTGGAGGCGGGGCTGAAACCCGTTGCAAAAATGCCACGAGGACCCCAAATGAAACCGAGTTGGGCGGGCAGCCCGAAGTTTAACATCTGATTTCCCGGAAGGAGAGGTGAGGGATGCGCGACCCCTATGAGGTCTTGGGGGTGCAGCGGGGCGCCAGCGCTGCGGCGATCAAGAATGCCTATCGCAAGCTTGCCAAGAAGCATCACCCCGACGCCAACAAGAACGATCCGAAATCCGCGGCGCGATTTTCCGAGTTGAACGCGGCCAACGAGATCCTCGGCGACGAGGCCAAGCGCAAGCAGTTCGATCGCGGCGAGATCGATGCCGAAGGCAAGCCGCGCTTCCAGGGCTTTCCTGGCGGCGACCCGCGTGCGCGCGGGGGCCCCGGCGGGTTCGAGACCCACACCTTCCGGACCGGCGGCGCCGGTGCGAGCGGCCTTGGCGGCGGCGCGTTCGAGGAAATCCTCAACAGCATGTTCGGCGGCGCGGCGGCGCGCGGCGCGCGGCCCGGCGGCGGTCATACATTCGAATTCGATACCGGCGGCATCGCGCTCGATCTCGATCTCAGCGTCGCCATGACGGTGTCGCTGGAAGAGGCGGTGAAGGGCGCGGAGAAGCGCGTCCGGCTGCCGAACGGCAAGGAGCTCAATGTCAAAATTCCCGCCGGCGTCACCAACGGCCAGCAGATCCGGCTGAAGGGGCAGGGCGAGACCTCGCCGGGCCACCGTCCCGGCGATCTCCTGATCACGGTCGGTATCGCGCCGCATGCCTTCTTCAAGATCGACGGCAGCGATCTGCGTGTTGATCTGCCGATCACGCTTTATGAGGCCGTGCTTGGCGGCAAGGTTCGCGTGCCCACGCCGGGCAGCGCGGTCGAATTGTCGATCCCGAAAAACACCTCGAGCGGCCGCACCTTCCGCCTCAAGGGCAAGGGCCTGCCGAAGCCGACCGGAGCGACCGGCGACCTGTTCGTCACCACCCGCATCATGCTGCCGGACGGGAACGACGCCGAGCTCGAGGCGTTGATGCAGAAATGGCGCGACGGCCATCCGTACAATCCGCGCAGCGATCTATAGACGTCTCTGAACAAAGGGCCTGACCGCTTCCAGGGCATGCTCAAATGGAGTTCATGCTCCACTGGAAGATGAGGTCATCGGCCCGGTCGAATCCTGTTCCAACCAGCCGAAAAAAAGGTGCGACCTCGACCGGGGGACCAGCGCGGTACAAAACCCCAGTCGAGGCCGCCTGCGTCGATCGGCGGATCGAACGCATCTCAATTTCGCGTGATCACCTGGTGCGATATTGAGACCGGTCGATGTTCCAATTCCAAATTTTCGATGTCGGAATTGGGACAAACGGCTTAGCCGCCGTTCTTCTGGGCCTGGTCGTAGACCAGCCGGGCGACCTGGGTGAGGCGTTCACGGTCGGTGCCGCCGCTCACCACGTAGCCCACCCCGCGGTCGGCCCAGAACAGCGCGCCATCCTTGTCCTGCCTCGCATACCGCATCTGCGTCGTCTCGGCGGCCGCTCGCGCGGCATAGACCGTGAAGCGTTCGCCGGACGGGCTCTCATACATCAGAAATGACGCAGGTCCGTCGGGGCCGGGCAGCAGCCGCCCGCCGACGAGTTTCAGGCCGGTCGCGCCCAGTTCCGGCGCGCGGACGTCCCAGCCACAGCGCTTGGTCAGCCATTGCTGCAGATGCGCGCGCTCGCTGCCGGGCACCTCGACCGGATGACGGACCTCGACCACGTAGAGCCGGTGTGCGTCCAGCGCGTCCACCGTAAAACTCTGGAACACCGACGGCGAAACCGCCGCGCCGTGCGCGAACCAGCCGGCGCCGCTGCCGGCGATGAACGCCACCAGCGTCGCGGCAACGGCGCCGTAGATCCATTTGCGTGGCTGGCGTGAAAGGCGCTCGATATCGAGCCGGCTCGGCACCGGCTCGTCGGCGACGGCGTCGTAACGCGCATGCAGCGCCTCCGCCATCGCGCGCCACGAACTTACGCGGTCGGCGTCGTCGGGGTGCGCCACCAGCCAGGCCTCGACATCGTCGCGACGCTCGGCCGGCAGCTCGTTATCGACGTAAGCATGCAGCTCGTCTTCGGTGACGGGAATCCTGGGGTCGGTCATGGTCGTTGTCTCTGTTCTGGCTCAATCGAAAATTGTTTGCCGGCAAGTCGCGATATTTCCCTCCGCAGGCGGAAGGGACAACAAGGCCGTCGCATCTCAAACTCGTTCACACTCCGGTTCATCCTATCCACACACACGATATCATTTCACCCGTCGCAGCGCCGGGCGTTCGCCCTCCAGCGCCGCCTTCACATGGGCGCGGGCGCGGGCGAGGCGCGACATCACGGTGCCGATCGGCACGCCCTGGATCTCGGCGACCTCGCGATAGCTCAACCCTTCCAGCATCACCAGCAGCAGCACCGCGCGCTGCTCCTCCACCAGCGTCGCCAGTGCGCGGGTGATGTCGCGCCCTTCCGCCTCGGTCCCGCTGGCGTCGGGGTTGTTGTCGAGCAGCGGCATGAACTGCGGCCGTCGCGCCAGCGACCGCCGCCTGTTCTTGTTGAGGTTGGTCAGGATGGTGTAGAGCCAGCTCCTGACGTCGCCGCCGAGAAACAGCCGTTCCGAGCGCAGCGCCCGCACCAGCGTGTCCTGCACCAGATCGTCGGCGACATCGGCATCGCGCGCCAGCGCGCGCGCATACCGGCGCAGCGCCGGAATCATGGCTTCGATACTCTGGCGAAACGCAGTCATCCGACGCCCCATCCCAAGGTCCGGCTGGCGTTCAGGTCGAACAACGCCACCGCCTCGTACAGCATAACACCACCATGGCGTGGCTATTCCGGCCTTGATGGCCGCAAGGGTAACCCGCCCGAATCGGTGGCCGATTTGGACTGTACCGGCCGGAAGCGCTGGTGTACCTCCAGACCTTATAAAGGTCGATTGGAAACCGGATGGCGCAAAGTTCAGGTCTGATGCAGGGCAAGCGCGGGGTGATTCTCGGCGTCGCCAACAACCGTTCGATTGCCTGGGGCATCGCCAGGGCCTGCCATGCGGCGGGGGCGGAAATCGCGCTGACCTGGCAGGGCGACGCGCTGAAGAAGCGGGTTGAGCCGCTGGCGATGGAACTTAACGGTATCCTGCTAGGCCATTGCGACGTCACCGAGCCCGCCACCATCGACGCGGTGTTCGACGTGCTCGGGAAAAAATGGGGCAGGATCGACTTCGTGGTGCACGCCATCGCGTTCTCCGACAAGGACCAGCTCGACGGTCGCTATCTCGAAACCACGGCGGATAATTTTTCGAAGACCATGCTGATCAGCTGCTACTCGCTGACGGCGATCGCGCAGCGCGCCGAAAAACTTCTGACCGACGGCGGCTCGATCCTGACGCTGACCTATTACGGCGCCGAGAAATGGATGCCGCATTACAACGTGATGGGAGTAGCCAAGGCGGCGCTGGAGGCGAGCGTGCGCTATCTCGCCGCCGACCTCGGCGAGAAGAACATTCGCGTCAACGCGATCTCGGCGGGCCCGATCAAGACGCTGGCGGCGTCGGGCATCGGCGATTTCCGCTACATCCTGAAATGGAACGAATACAATTCGCCGATGCGCCGCACCGTGACGACCGAGGAAGTCGGCGACAGCGCGCTGTATCTGCTTTCCGACCTGTCGCGCGGCGTCACCGGCGAGGTCCATCATGTCGATTCCGGCTACCACGTGGTCGGCATGAAGCGGCCGGACGCGCCGGATATCACGCTGGCGAAAGATTGATTGGCTCCTCGCAATGATGTCGAGTGGACGTTTGAGAGTTGTTCAGGTTCATGCCAACCATCTATTACATTCGCCATGGCGAAACCGAGTGGAACGCCGATGGCCGGATGCAGGGCACCCAGGATATTCCGCTCAACGACATCGGCCGCGAGCAGGCCGCCATCGCCGGCAGTGTTCTCGCCGACCTGTTCGCGCGCCAGCCTCGCAGCCAACAATCCCTGGCATTCGTCGCAAGCCCGCTTCGCCGCGCCCGGCTGACAATGGAGCTGGTGCGGCGCGCCTTGCGGCTGCCCGCCGATGACTACGCGGTCGACGACCGGCTGCGCGAGATCGGTTATGGCCGTTGGGAAGGTTCGACGCTGGCGCAGATGCAGGCCGCGGACCCCGAACTGTTCGCCCGGCGCCAGGCTGACAGGTGGACGGTGCCGGCGCCGGGCGGCGAGTGTTATGCCGACGTGGAGACCCGGATGCGCGACTGGTACAATCAACTGACGGCTGACACCGTCGCGGTGGCTCATAACGGCACGGCTCGGGCGCTGATGGTGGCGCTCGGCATCGAAACATCGAAAAGCGCCGCTGAGCTCTTCATCGAGCAGGGCGCCGTCTACGTTTTCGGCGACGGCGGACTGACGAAATATAGTTGAAATCTTTTTCTCTCCCCCGCCCGCAACCGGGGTCTACCCCGGTTGCGTATCTTGAACCTTGCGCAAGTCGGGCACGCCCGACTTGCGTCGGGGGAGGGCTAGGGTGGGGGTAGCCCCAAACACCGGCGCCAGCGTTCCCCCACCCCATCCCTCCCCCGCAAGCGGGGGAGGGGGCGCAGAACACATGCCGCGCCAGCTTGGTTAACTCTCGTTATTTGACCCCTCGAACTGTGCGCGTTACGACAAGTCAGCATTGACTTACCCTCGGCGACCAGGCGCGACGCGATGTCCTTCAACACCTTCGGCCACATGTTCCGGGTCACGACCTTCGGCGAAAGTCACGGGGTCGCGATCGGCTGCGTGGTCGACGGCTGCCCGCCGCTGCTGCCGCTCACGGTCGAGGACATCCAGCACGACCTCGACCGCCGCCGCCCCGGCCAGTCGCGTTTCACCACGCAGCGGCAGGAGGCCGATGCGGTCAAAATCTTGTCCGGCGTGATGGCGCATCCCGAAACCGGCGCGCAGGTCACCACGGGCACGCCGATCGCGCTTGTCATCGAAAACACCGATCAGCGCTCGAAGGATTATTCCGACATCAAGGACAAGTTTCGCCCCGGACATGCCGATTTCACCTATGAGGCCAAATACGGCCTGCGCGATTATCGCGGCGGCGGGCGTTCGTCGGCGCGCGAGACCGCGACAAGGGTCGCCGCCGGCGCCATTGCGCGAAAAATCCTGCCCGGCGTGACCGTGCGTGGCGCGCTGGTGCAGATGGGCCCGCACAGGATCGACCGCGGCAAATGGGATTTCGACGAGATCGCGCGCAACCCGTTCTTCTGTCCCGACAAGGACAAGGCCGCGTTCTTTGAGGATTACCTCGACGGCATCCGGAAGAAGGGCTCGTCGATCGGCGCGGTGATCGAGATTATCGCCGAAGGCGTGCCGGCCGGCCTCGGCGCGCCGATCTATGCCAAGCTCGATTCCGATCTGGCCGCGGCGCTGATGAGCATCAACGCGGTGAAGGGTGTCGAGATCGGCGCCGGCTTCGGCGCGGCCGAACTAAGCGGCGAGGAAAACGCCGACGAGATGCGGATGGGCAATCAGGGCGTCACGTTTCTCTCCAACCATGCCGGCGGCATTCTGGGCGGCATCTCCACCGGCCAGCCGGTGGTGGCGCGCTTTGCGGTGAAGCCGACCTCGTCGATCCTCTCGCCGCGCCGCACCGTCGACCGCAGCGGCACCGACACCGAAATAATGACAAAAGGCCGCCACGACCCCTGCGTCGGCATCCGCGCGGTGCCGGTCGGCGAGGCCATGATGGCCTGCGTGCTGGCCGATCATTTCCTGCGGCATCGCGGGCAGGTGGGCAGCTAGAGTCGGAAAGGCGGATTAGCGACAGCGTAATCCGCCGTTAGGGCCGCCGAGTTGGCGGATTGCAGCTTCCGTCTCCGCTCTCAAAGCTACGGCGCACAGGTCGGCTTAATTCGCCCTGCGCGTTGACACTTTGGGAGCGTATGGGGTGGGTCGGCGGGGACACATGGCAACCAAAAAATTCATCGAGACAAATCCGCATCACCTTTCAGCACTCTGCGTCGTGCGGGCTGGTTTGAGTATTGGCGAGACTACGATCGATCCACAGCAATGGCTCTTTGTCATCGTTGATCTACATAGAGCCCTCAATTGCGCGCTAGTAGCGGCGCTTCGAGGAACTGCCGGCATCGGAGCGTTTTCGCCCAAACTTCGGCGTGAGTGGCTGAATTTCTTTGAAGAGAGCCGTGTTAGTAAAATCCTGCCGCCGAATAATGACAGGGTTGAGTCATTTCCTGAGTTGCTCCGGCGTGCGCAAGAAGCCTCGCCCGATCTAATGGGCGCGCCTTTGGTGCTGATTGCTCAAGAGAAGAGTGATCTGAGCAAATTGAATTCCCTGCGCGACGACATTGAACATGTTAAAATGACTGATTGGTATTTGGAACTCGCCGGTTTACCGCGCATCTGCCGGTCAGCAGCACGAGCTCTCAATCATCTTTTTTCATTACCGCCGGTCTTTATGCACTTAGGCGAGTCGGAGCTTGAGGCCGCGAGGGACGCCATCAATCGTATTATGGAGTTGAAAGATCCCTGACCATGCCAAGTTTGCGACTGCGTAATTTTAAGTGGTTTTGACAACCAGTGTTCAGAGGCAAAGCGGTCGGCGAGTCAGCCGGTTCACACCAGCTCCATCCGCAAATTCCGGCCAACAGCCCTGGCGGCGCGCGCAAGCGTTCCGAGGGTGACGGACTCGTTTTCGGGATCGAGGAGGCGGTCAAGCTGCGCGCGGCTGGTGCGCATGCGGCTGGCGAGCTCTGTCTTCGAGATTTCCTCCCGTTTCATCAGGTCGTCGAGTTGCCGGGCCAGGACGCGTTTGATGGCGCGCGCCGTCACCTCCTCGTAAATTCCATCCTGCTTGATGAAACTATCGAAGGACGATCCGATGGCGCCTGTTTTCCTTTTTGCAGCTTTCTTCATGCGAGGTCCTTCTTTCGTTTCATTGCCAATTCCAGATCGGCGTCCGGCGTCTTTTGAGTTTTCTTGATAAAGCCGTGGAGCAGCACCATCTTGCCCTCATGCACGCAGAACAGGATGCGGGTTATACGGCCTTGTGTCAGCGTGCTGCGAACTTCCCACAATCCCCGGCTCAATGGACGACATAGCGGCATGCCAATCGGCCAGGCGAACTCGACATCCTTGATGTCTTCGCCGACGATCTTGCGGTCCTCGCCCGGAAGGTCCTTGAGCCATTCACGCACCGGCTCGCGGCCGGACGGCAAAGCGTAGAAGAAGGCGGGAAGACGTTTCAATGCGATCTCTTCAGAGAAGTACCATTTATGGTACATCAAAGCAAGCAACGAATTCATCGGTGGCCGGCAAGTGTAGGCCGGATGGACCCAACAGCGCTACGCAGTTACGGAGAGCAGACCGTCTGGCCCGACGGGCAAATCACCGGCGCGATTTTTCGGTCCCTGTGTCCAGCCCCCTTTGCAAAAATATTTCTGTTTTTCCGAAACCCAAATCAGGTGTAAAACGTCAGCCGTCCCGCCCCACCGAGGGGCGTATCATGATCGTCGCGAAACGCGGGGCGGGATGCGGTGGACGCGGATGCGCCAAGACGAGTGGCGTTTGAGGCGGACGGCGAAGTCGTGTGGTCCTGACGCCTCGACGCTGGCGTCAAGTTGGCGAAAGCAATTCCGCTGACGACGGCGACAAGAAAGCCCGATCGCCGGGGAGATCACGAAGGAAACCGTTAAAACCATTCGCGTGCGGGAATGCCGGGTGTTTCGGCGGACTCGTGGTGACTAACGCGCGTGTTCTCTACACACCACGCGCGGCTGCGGGTGCGCTGGCACCCGGCATTCCCCACGCCCTCTGTCTCCTGGGGCGATTGGTTTACGCACGACTCGGCCGCTATCCGCGCCGCGAGAACGCGGCGATGTGTCTGCAAGCAGCGCGGCTGTTGAAAAATGAATTTGCACACGCACGAACATGCTTACCTCTCCCGCTTGCGGGGGAGGTCGACGCGCTCGGGAGCGCGATTGCGCGCCAGAGCGCGGCGGGTGGGGGAAAGTCTATCCCCTCGACCAGCGCGTTTTGTGGAGGGCGCCCCTACCCCAGCCCTCCCCCGCAAGCGCGGGAGAGGGAGCTCACTGCCGCCGACGCGATCATTTCAATTCATACTCCGCTGGGTCAAACACCGACGTCATCTTCCAGTACTCCACCAGCCGCCACGGCGTGATCGCGAACACGCGGCCTTGGGGGTTGCGGTACCAGTTGGTCATGCCCGGATGCGTCCACACCATGCGCGCGTGCGTGGCGTCGACCTCGCGGTTGTAGGTCTCGTAAACGTCTCGCCGGCACTCGATCGAGCGGTGCCCGCCCTCCAGCAGTTCGCGCAGGCCCAGCATCATGTGGCGCACCCCGCATTCGGTCATGAAGATCTGGTTGCCGCCATGGGCCAGGCCCGTATTCGGACCCGTCAGCATGAAGAAATTCGGAAAGCCGGGAACGGTGAGGCCGAGATAGGCTCTGGCGTCGTCGGGACCCCAGACCTCGTGCAACTCGCGCCCGTCCCTGCCCACGATCTTCATGGGGTGCAGCATCTTGCTGACCTTGAAGCCGGTGGCGAACACCAGCGCGTCCGCGCGCCAGACCTTGCCGTCTTTTGTCCGGATACCCTCGGGCACGATGGCGTCAATCG
This sequence comes from Bradyrhizobium sp., assembly GCA_036266415.1. GTDB lineage: Bacteria > Pseudomonadota > Alphaproteobacteria > Rhizobiales > Xanthobacteraceae > Bradyrhizobium. The sequence goes on from DATANB010000160.1 coordinate 18,160, forward strand.
CCTCGGTAACGAGATCGACATTGGGGCGCTTCAGCATCTTGAACCAGTTGTTATCGATCAGGATGCGCTTGCCGTAGGCGGGATAATCCGGAACAACTTTTTCCAGGAGGTCCGGCCGGTCGGAGAGCTCGCTGCGCATGTGCTTTTCCATGAAGCGCCGGTGCTTCTCGTTCAGCGCGTTGAGCGACCGTTTCGGGTGCGGCCAGTTGGGATCGACCTTGAGGGCCTCGTGCAGCCCATCGGCAAAACCCCAGAACAGCTGGAAGCGGTACCAGCGCAGATAAAAGGGGATGTTGGCCAGCGCCCATTTCTTTCCCGGGCTTACGCCCTCGTGGTAGTTCGGATTGGGAACCACCCAGTGCGGCGAACGCTGGAAGATCATCAGCCGCGCGACCTCGGCCGCGATGCTCGGGCCGACCTGATGGCCGGACGCGCCGGTGCCGATCATCGCGACGCGTTTTCCCCGCCAGTCGAAGTCGCGGTCCCACTGCGCGGTGTGGAAGGCGGGTCCGGAAAAGGCATCCAGCCCCGCTATGTCAGGGAGTTTCGGCCGGTTGAGGACGCCGACCGCGGACACCAGCACGCGGGCCGAAAAGTCTTGCCGCGTACCGTCGGCGCCTTGCGCGGTAACGCGCCAGCTCGCATCGCTCTCGTCGTAGCGGGCGTCGACCACTTCGGTGCCGAGCCGGATATATTTTCGCAGATCGTATTTATCCGCGACTCCTTCAAAATAGGTCCAGAGCTCGTCGCGCTTGGCGAAGAAATGCGACCAGTCGTGGTTGGGCTCGAACGCATAGGAATAAAAATGGTTGGGCGTATCGACGCCGCAGCCGGGATAGATGTTCTCATACCAGGTGCCGCCGACCGCATCGTTCTTCTCGAGGATGACAAAGGGGATGCCGGCCTCGCGCAGCTGAATGCCGGCGTAGAGGCCGGACATGCCGGCTCCGATGATGACGACTTCGGCATTCTCCAGCGCGGCGGGGCCGGGACGCCGGCGCCATTTCAGGCTCCGCGACGGCAGGCTGTCGCAGGTCAGATCCTCGCGCATCATCGCGATGTAGTCGTCGGGCACGGTTTCGCCGGTTGCGATCGCCATCATCTCGCGCAGCAGCGCGTCGTCGGCCTGCCTCGGTGGCATCGTTCCCGTGCGCGCGATCTCCGCCAGCACTTCAGTGAGCCGGTCGCGGACCTCCGCCCGAAGGGAAGCGGGCATGAATTCCTGATAATTCATGGGGCCGCGGATGAAGGGTTTTGCCGCCTCCAGCCAGTGTCGCTCGCCGGTGAGCTGCACCAGCGACAGCAGCAGCGTGGCCGGATCGGCCGCCTCCAGTGCACGCCGCAGTTCGGCGCTCTCTCCCGTTGTTTCCGGTCTGGAATCCAGCATTTTTCGTCCGCGGGTTCGCCTGTTCGGGACTTTGCCCTGCTGCCACCGAAACGCAAAGTGTTTCTGTTGCTTGACCTTTGCACGATCGCCATCGCAAATGTTCCGTCCATGAACCCACTGGAATTGCAGAAAATCACCAATTGGCTGATCGGCGGCGCACGGTCGGCGAAAACCCCGGTCGCCCTGTTGACGCAGACCTGCGAAGGCCTCGTTGCGGCCGGGGTGCCGCTGTGGCGTGTCGGCGCGTTCGTGAAGACGCTGCATCCCGATCTGTTCGGCCGCTCCTTCATCTGGCGCAAGGGAGCCGAGGTCGTCGTCAATGCGGCCGATTTCGATTTCGAGCAAACCCAGGAGTTCATCCAGAGTCCGCTGGCGATCGTCTACGACAGCGGGCGGGAGGTTCGCTATCGGCTCGACGATCCCGACAGCAAGAGCTTTCCGTTTTTCGACGACATGCGGGCCGAGGGTGTCACCGATTACATCGCGCTACCGCTACTGTTCACGGACGGATCGACCCACGTCTCGAGCTGGACCACGAAAGAGCCCGGCGGCTTTACCAACGAGCAACTGGCTGCGCTGCGTGCGATCTTGGCGCCGTTCGCCCGGCTCGGCGAGATCTACGCGCTGCGCCGCACCGCCTCGACGCTGCTCGATACCTACGTCGGCAATCGCGCCGGCGAGCGGATCATGGCCGGCCGCATCAGGCGTGGCCACGCCGAAACCATGCAGGCCGCGATCTGGCTGTCGGATCTGCGTGGTTTCACCGCATTATCGGACCGGCTGCCGGCCGAAACGGTGGTGGATATCCTCAATGGCTATTTCGACTGCCAGGTGTCGTCGATCAGGACGCATGGCGGAGAGGTCCTGAAGTTCATGGGCGATGGGCTGCTCGCGGTGTTTCCGGTCGACGAGTATGTCGGCGATCTCCAGCAGGTTTGCAGCCACGTGCTGGAAGCCGCGTGCGAATCCCGCGCCAGCGTGCAGGCGATGCATTACCCGATTGGAGAAACCGTCGAGCGCTTCCGCTTCGGGGTCGCCTTGCATGTCGGGAAGATTCTCTATGGCAATATCGGTGGCGGCAACCGGCTCGACTTCACCTGCATCGGCCCTGCCGTCAATCTCGCAGCCAGGCTGGAAAAGATCGCCGGCCGCCTCGGCCGCACGATCGTGGCGTCGGAGGGATTTGCCGGCATCTGCGCCGGCGGCTGGGCTGATTTGGGCGAGTTTCCGATCGCGGGCTTTTCGAAGGCAGAGCGGGTCTACGGGCTGGCGGATGAGACGCCGGCGGGCTGAAATCTCAAACGGGTAATAACTTCCCGGGCATTCGCGAAGGCCGAATTCCTTGATTCATGTCGCGGACGGAAATTGAATGGAATGCCAACAAAAGCATGACTGCCGCCATGCGCGTCATCAAGCGTTATTCCTCGGGCTCGGTGGTGAACAGCAGCGGATAGCCCTTGGCGCGGCCGGCGTCGGTGGCGCGCGTCGCCTTGGTCTCGGCCACGTCCCTGGTGAAGACGGCGACGACGCACACGCCGCGCCGGTGCGCGGTGATCATGACCTTGTGGGCCTGGTCCTCGGTCATGCGGAATTCCGCCTTCAGGACCGTGACGACAAATTCGCGGGGCGTGAAGTCGTCGTTGATGAGGATGACCTTGTGCAGGCGCGGCCGCTCGGTCTTGGTCTTGATCCTGGTTTTCGGCTTGGTGACGGCGTCGATCATTCCAGTTGGCACCTCCCGGCATTCCCGCGGTTGGCTACAAGAATACAGTCTCCGGGGCTGTCATGGAACCGGCTGTTTTCGATGGCTTCATTGCAGCAGAGTGTGCGTCAGTCCGGCAGGAAGACACGTCGAAATATGGGCAGCCGGCTAACTCGAATGTGAAGAGCGGCGCATGTTCCTGCTTTTCGAGGGCTGGCTAGCGTGTCACCATATCGCCGCAAGACGCGAGAGGTCAGCGATGCGCTGGTATGTCTCCATTGGGGCGGTGCTTGTCGCGGGCGCCGTGGCCGCCGGCGCGGGGTTTGCCGCGCCGAATCCAAGGGCGCAACTGGCCGACAAACAGGCCGTGCCGTCCGTCGATGTCGAACTGATCCTCGCCGTCGACGTCTCCTACTCGATGGATATGGACGAACTTGCGATCCAGCGCGAAGGTTACGCGCAGGCCATCGTCTCGAAGGAATTTCTCCAGGCGCTGAAGAGCCTTCCAAATGGCAAGATTTCGGTGACCTATTTCGAATGGGCGGCCTCGAGCGACCAGAAGATCATCATTCCCTGGCGGCTGATCGACGGCCCGGAAACCGCGGACGCCGTCGCCAACGAAATCATGAACACCCCGATCCGCCGGGCCTCGCGCACCTCGATCTCGGGTGCGATCTATTTCGCGATGCCGCTGTTCGACGAGGACCCGTACCGCGGATTGCGGCGGGTCATCGATATTTCCGGCGACGGGCCCAACAATAACGGCGCACCGGTCACCGGAGCCCGCGACGCGGCGCTGCAAAAGGGCATCGTCATCAATGGCCTGCCGATCATGGTGAAGGAGCCCTCCTATTCGACGATGGATATCGACAACCTCGATTGGTACTACGAGGACTGCGTCATCGGCGGCCCGGGGTCGTTCGTGGTCTCGATCAAGGACCGCGACAAGTTCAAGGAGGCGATCCGGGCCAAGCTCCTGCTCGAGGTCGCGGGGCGGACGCCGGAGCGGCGCATTGTTCCGGTGGCCGCGAAGGAGCCGCGCGTCTCCTGCCTGATCGGCGAGAAGATCTGGCAGGACAGGTGGGGCAGGTGACAATGGCTTCGCTCGGGTATGTAACGGGCTGAACGGAAGGTTCAACGCATCCGCGTAAACCGCGCCACCAACTCGACATGCGGGGTGTGGCGAAACTGGTCGACCGGCGTCACCCCATCGATCTCGTAGCCGCCATCGACCAGGATCCGGGCGTCGCGCGCAAAGGTCGCGACATTGCACGACACCGCGACCACCACCGGAATCGCGCTGGCCGCGAACTGAAGCGCTTGCGCCTGCGCGCCCTGGCGCGGCGGATCGAACACGACGGCATCGAAGTCGCGCAGTTCCTGCGGCATCAGCGGCCGCCGGAACAGGTCACGGGTCTCGGCCCTGACCGGCTTCAATCCCGAGGCGGCCATTGCGGCCTTCTGCAGCGCCGCAACCGCGCCTGCATCGCTGTCGAAGGCCGAAACCCGCGACTTTGCCGCCAGCCTCAGGGCAAAAGGCCCGACCCCGCAGAACAGGTCGGCGATATGCCTGGCCCGCTTGCAATGTCCCGATACCAGGGCCGCCAGAGTTTCCTCGCCAGCGACAGTCGCCTGCAGGAACGAGCCCGGCGGCAGGGTTAGCCGTGCCGCGCCGATTGCGATCATCGGCGCGTTGCGCATCAGCACCAGTTCGCCATGCCGCGTCAGCCGCGCCAGGCGGTGCTGCTCGGCGAAGCGCGACAGCGTTGCGATCGTGGCTGCCGGCAGCGGCCCCGATCCGCGCACGTCGACATCTAGCCCGTTGCCGGTGGCCGTGATCTGGATGTCGAGCGGTTTTCCGGCTGGCGCCAGCGGTTCGGCGATCGCCCAGGCCGCATCAAGCGCGCCGCCCAAGGCCGGATCAAGGATCGGACAATGATCGACCGGAATGATGTCGTGGGAATTTGCCGCGGCAAAACCCACCTTGAGCACATCGTGCGTGCCCATCCGGGCGTGCAGGGTAATCCGCCGCCGGCCGAGGCCGTGGGCGTCGATCAGCGGATGGACTTCGCAGTCAAGCCTCGCCTGCGCCAGCATTTTGACGACGAGATCGCGCTTCCACGCGCGGTAGGGTTCGGCCTCCCAGTGCTGGATCGCGCAGCCACCGCAGATACCGAAATGCCGGCAAAATGGCGTGATCCGTTCGGAGCTTGCGCGCTCGACCCCGAGCAGTCGCCGGCGATCGGGATGATGGCCCGGCACCGGTGCGACCTCGACGGTCTCGCCGCCCAGCGTGTAGGGCACATAGATGTTCTTGCCGTCGACAAGGGCGACGCCGTCGCCGAAATGGCCGACGTGGTCGATGACGAGGCGCTCAACCACGGCGCGCGCCGAGGAAGAATTCGATATTGCCGTCGCCGCCGGTGATCGGTGATGGAAACACCTGGATGCCGGTGCATCCGAGCGAGGCGGCGAATGCGATGATGTCGTCGCAGATTTCCTGGTGCACCACCGCATTGCGGATGATGCCGCGCTTGGAGTGCCTTCGCGGCGCCTCGAATTGCGGTTTTATCAACGCCAGCAAATGCATGGGCGCAGCCGCCAGCGACAGTGCGACTGGCAGCACGGCTTTCAGCGAAATGAAGCTGACGTCGATGACGACGATGTCCGGCCGCACGGGCAGGCGCCTGGCTTCGAAGCTGCGGATGTCGGTTTCTTCCATGGAAACGATCCTGGGATGACCGCGCAGCGAGGGATGCAATTGCTCGCGACCGACATCGATCGAAAATACCAGGCTGGCGCCGTTGGCGAGCAATACCTCCGTAAAGCCGCCGGTCGATGCGCCGACGTCGAGACAGACATGACCCTCGATGTCGACAGGGTATCGCTCGAGCGCGCCTGTCAGCTTGACGCCGCCCCGCGAAACGAAGGGATGCGCCGGCTGCGCCTGCAGCACGGCGTCGGCGGCAACGGTCTCGGATGGTTTTGTCACCGGCTTGTCATTGGCCGTAACGAGGCCGGCCTCAATGGCGGCGTGCGCCCGTGCCCGGCTCTCGAACAGGCCTCGCTCGACCAGCAGGACGTCGATGCGCTTGCGGGCAGCGGGCACGGTCGGACCTCCCTTGGCCAAATTCAACTCGATGGCCGCGGGTGCGCGGCCGCCAGCCGTTCGGCGGCGATGCGCACGCAAGTTTCGAATGACCCCAAATCATGCCAGATGTCCGCGGCCGGCTGCCGCGGCGTTACCAGCGCACTGCCGTGCAGATCGAGCGCATGCATCATCATCAGATTGTCGCTCAAGCCGAAATCTTCCACGGTTAATCCCTGCGCATCGACCAGGCGACCATCATGTGAAACCACGCCGGTGAATTTACGCACGCGATCGGCATAGCGCACCGGATCGTTGGAGTAGCCGAGACAGAGCTTGCCTCGTCCCGCCATATAGCCGAGTTCGTAGACGGTTCCGGCGTCCGCGCCGGGCCCGCGAAACGGCGTGAGATTGGCGATAATGGCGTCCGCCTCGATCATCATGGCTTCGTTGCCGCGAAATATCTGCAATGAGGCATCGCTGGCGGCGAGGTTGACGGCGTTATCCAGCGGATACAGTCCGGTCAGGCCGTGACGGGTGCACAGCTCGACCTTGCGCCGCCCGATCTCGATGGCGTCCGGCAGGAATACGTCGGGACCGGCCAGATAAACCTTCATTCTTGCTGGCACGGACGCCGCCGGCCCAGGCAAATACCGGGGCGCTGGCCGTCAGGCCAACTTGACCGTTTCGAGCTTGAAGTCCTTGCCCAGCGCCTCGAACACCTTGGCGACGATGCCCTTGGCGTCGAGCCCGGCGCGGGCGTACATCGCGTTTGGCGAATCGTGGTCGAAGAATACATCGGGCAGCACCATCGCGCGCATCCGCAAGCCGCCGTCGAGCATGCCATGCTGGGCCAGCGTCTGCATCACGTGGGAGCCGAAGCCGCCGATCGATCCTTCCTCGATGGTGAGCAGGATTTCATGCTCGCGCGCCAGCTTCAGCACCATGTCGACGTCAAGCGGCTTCATGAAGCGCGCGTCGGCGATGGTGGTGGACAGGCCATGGGCAGCCAGTTCCTCCGCGGCCTTCTCGCATTCGGCGAGGCGGGTGCCGAACGACAGCAGCGCGATCTTGGTGCCTTCGCGGATGATGCGGCCCTTGCCGATCTCCAGGGGAATGACCGCTTCGGGCATCTCCACCCCGCGGCCTTCGCCGCGCGGATAGCGCACCGCGCTCGGACGGTCGTTGATCGCGACCTGGGTTGCCACCATGTGCACCAGTTCGGCCTCGTCGGAGGCCGCCATGATGACGAAATTGGGCAGGCAGCCGAGATAGGCGTTGTCGAACGAACCGGCATGGGTCGCGCCGTCGGCGCCGACCAGGCCGGCGCGATCGATCGCGAAACGCACCGGCAGGCTCTGGATCGCCACGTCGTGCACGACCTGATCATAACCGCGCTGCAGGAATGTCGAATAGATCGCGCAGAACGGTTTGTAGCCCTCGGTCGCAAGGCCTGCGGCGAATGTCACCGCATGCTGCTCGGCAATGCCGACATCGAACGTGCGGTTGGGGAAGGCCTTGGCGAAAATATCGATCCCGGTCCCCGACGGCATCGCCGCGGTAATGCCGACGATCTTGTCGTCCTTCTGGGCTTCCTTGACCAGGCTCGCACCGAATACGTTCTGATAGGCCGGAGCGTTCGGTTTTGCCTTTGCCTGCGTGCCGGTCGCGACGTCGAACTTGACGACGGCGTGGTACTTGTCGGCGGAGGCTTCCGCCGGACCGTATCCCTTGCCCTTTTGCGTGACGACGTGGACCAGGATCGGCCCGGTTTCCATGTCGCGGACGTTCTTCAGGACCGGCAGCAGATGGTCGAGGTTATGACCGTCGATCGGACCGACATAGTAGAAGCCGAGTTCCTCGAACAGCGTGCCGCCGTCCATCATGAAGCCGCGCGAATATTCCTCGACGCGGTTGGCGCGGTTGGCGAGGATCTTCGGCAGACGCTTGTTGATCTGCTTTGCGGCCTCGCGCAACGTGCGGTAGGTCTTGCCGGAATACAGCCGCGACAGATAGGCCGACATCGCCCCGACCGGCGGCGCAATCGACATGTCGTTGTCGTTGAGAATGACGATCAGCCGCGAATCCATCGCGCCGGCGTTGTTCATGGCCTCGTAGGCCATGCCGGCGGACATCGCGCCGTCGCCGATCACGGCGATGACGTTGTTCTTGCCGCCGGAGAGGTCACGCGCCA
>DATANB010000161.1:0-19487 GCA_036266415.1 Bradyrhizobium sp.
ATTCGCGATGCAGCCGCTCCTGGATGATCTCCAGATGCAGCAGCCCGAGGAAGCCGCAGCGGAAACCAAAGCCGAGCGCGGCCGGGGTTTCCATTTCGAAGGAGAAGCTGGCGTCGTTCAGGCGTAATTTTCCCATCGCCGCGCGCAAGGTTTCAAAATCGTCGGCGTCGACCGGAAACAGGCCGCAGAACACCACGGGGATCGCCGGCTTGAAACCCGGCAACATGTCGGTCACCGGCTTGCGGTCATCGGTGATGGTGTCGCCGACGCGGGTGTCCGCCACTTCCTTGATCGCGGCGGTGATGAAGCCGATCTCGCCGGGGCCGAGTTCGTCGATCTGTGTCATCTTCGGGGTGAAGAAGCCGACGCGCTCGACGTCGTAGGCGGCGTTGGTGCCCATCATCCGGATGCGCTGGCCCTTTTTCATCACGCCGTCGACGATTCTGACCAGCACCACCACGCCGAGATAGGCGTCGTACCAGCTGTCGACCAGAAGCGCCTTCAGCGAGGCGTCGCGGTCGCCCTTCGGCGGCGGCAGCCGATGCACGATGGCTTCCAGCACGTCGTCGATCCCGAGACCGGTTTTGGCCGAGATCATCACCGCGTCCGACGCGTCGATACCGATGACGTCCTCGATCTGCTGCTTGACCTGATCCGGCTCCGCCGCCGGCAGATCGATCTTGTTGAGCACCGGCACGACCTCGTGGCCGGCGTCGATCGCATGGTAGACGTTGGCGAGCGTCTGCGCCTCGACGCCCTGACTGGCGTCGACCACCAGCAGGGAACCCTCGCAGGCGGCGAGCGACCGGGAAACCTCATAGGCGAAGTCGACATGGCCGGGCGTGTCGATCAGGTTGAGAATGTAGGTCTTGCCATCCCTGGCCTGATAGGTCAGCCGCACCGTCTGCGCCTTGATGGTGATGCCGCGCTCGCGCTCGATATCCATGGAATCGAGCACCTGTTCCTTCATCTCGCGCGCCTGCAGGCCGCCGGTGGTCTGGATCAGCCGGTCGGCCAGCGTCGATTTGCCATGGTCGATATGCGCAACAATGGCGAAGTTGCGAATGTTGGAAACAGGGATGGATGTCATGGGCGCGGGATAGCATTCGCGCTTCGGTGCGGCAACCATAATGCAGCATTTTAACGGCTCAACTTCACGCCAAGCTGATTTCACTTGCGTCAAAAACGCGCTACGCAATCGAGTATGTCAGGTGCTCAGGCTTTGCCCGCAAAAATGCACGCGCGCGCCTCGTCGATGGTTCGGCGAATAGCGGCGTGGCTCGCGGCGTCGGCGTCGGATCCCAAGGCCGCCGCTCGGCTGCTGATCGGCTTTGCATTGGCCCATGCCGTGCTCTGGACCTTCATCCTGATCAATCTCAAGGCGGCGCAGGACGTCCACATGGATGTCGCGGAAGCATTCGCCTGGGGCCAGAAATTCCAGCTCGGCTATGGCAAGCATCCGCCGCTGGCGGGCTGGATCGCCGGCCTCTGGTTCCTGGTGTTTCCGGTCACCGACTGGGCCACTTACGCGCTGGCGATGACGACCCTCGGCTGCGGGCTGGTGATCTCTTGGCTGATTGCGTTGCGCGTGGTTGATCGCCGCCGCGCCTTCTTCGTGGTGGTAATGCTCGCGCTCTATCCGATCTTCAATTTCAAGGGTTTTAAATATAACCCCGACCTGCTGCAGCTCGTGACCCTGCCGCTTTTGGTGCTGGCCTATTTGAACGCGTTCGAGAAGCGCAGCGTGAAATCAGGTCTCTGGCTCGGCCTCGCCGGCGCGCTGGCCTTGATGACCAAATATTGGGTGCTGACCATGATCGGCGCCGTCGGGCTTGCCGCGCTGATCCATCCCGACCGCCTGAAATTTCTGGGCTCGCCGGCGCCGTGGGTCGCGATTGCCGCACTTGTCGTCGCGATGACCCCGCATTTGCTATGGCTGAAGCAAGTCGACTTCGTGCCGCTGACCTATGCCGGCGATGTCTATGGCCTATCGAGCCGCGCCCAGAGCGCACAACTTGTGCTTGGCTATGTCGGCCACAATCTGGCGCTGCTGCTGGCGCCGGTCGCGCTCGCCGCGCTCGCACTGGCATTGGTGCCGCCTCGGTGGAGGCGCGCATGGTCGGGTGGTGCGAATGCGGGGGTTAATACCTCGCAGGCGCTCAATATCTGGATCATCCAGATCGTGGTCGCGATCGGTCCGCCGCTCGGGGCGCTGATTTTCGCGATCTATATGAAGACGGACTGGGGAATCTCGCTGTTCTTTCTGACGCCGCTGGCACTCGTCGCGATTCCCGCGCTGCGCCTGAAACGCATGGCGCTGTTCAATATCGCCACGATCTGGCTCGTCGTCACGATTGCGGCGCTTGTCCTGTCGCCGATCATTGCGGAGCGCGAGATGGCGGAAAATCCCAACGGCGCTTCAGGCTATGGTGCGCGCTCCCAACTGGCCCGTGAGTTGACGGAAGCGTGGCATGCGCGTTTCCACTCGCGATGGGCCGTGGTCGCCGGCACCACGGAAATCGGCGAGCCCATGACATTCTATAGTCCCGACCACCCGGCGCCGTTCACCCCCGGTGAAGTCTGGTCGTCGGGGCTGACCTCGCTGGAGGAAGCAAAACGGCTCGGCTTCATCGGCATCTGCGATACGTCAGACGGGCGGTTGCCGGTCTGCGACGCCTGGATGGCGGCGAACGCCGCCAACGCCGAGCGTCTCACCATTACCACCCAACGCTTCTTCCACGGCCGTCCCGGTCCGGCGATCGGCTGGCACGTCTACATCGCGCCGCCGGCGAAATAGGCTACCGCATGAATCTCGATCTGACTGGAAAACTTGCGCTTGTCACCGGCTCGACGCGGGGCATCGGGCTCGCCTCTGCCATCGGGCTCGCGCGAATGGGCGCTGGAGTTATCGTCAACGGGCGGGACGCGACTGCGGTTGCTGAAGGGATAGCCAAGATCAAGCAGGCAGCGCCGGCCGCAAACGCGCATGCCGCGGCGTTCGATCTCGGCAGCGCCGATGGCTGCGCCGGGCTTGTGGCGCAGTTTCCCGAGGTCGATATCCTCGTCAACAATCTCGGAATCTACGAGCCGAAGGCATTCTTCGATATCGAGGACGCGGACTGGACGAAAATGTTCGAGGTCAACGTGATGAGCGGGGTGCGCCTCACGCGGCATTACCTGAAGCGGATGCTGGACGGCAAGGATTGGGGCCGCGTCGTGTTCGTCTCCAGTGAATCGGCGATCTTCGTACCGAAAGAGATGGTCCATTACGGCTTCTCGAAAGCAGCGCAGCTTTATATCGCGCGCGGCGCGGCCGAACAAACCAGGGCAACCAACATCACGGTGAATTCGGTTTTGCCGGGCCCGACCTGGGTCGAGATGGCGCCGGTCCGTCTTGCGGCTCGCGCCAGGGGGCTGGGAACAACCGCTGATGAGCTTGCGGCGCGGATGTTCAGCGAACGCCGGCCGGCGTCGCTGCTGCAGCGCTACGCGACACCGGAAGAAGTGGCAAATCTGATCTGTTACGTCTGCTCGAAGGCCGCGAGCGCGACCAATGGCGCGGCCCTGCGCGTCGACGGCGGCATCGTCACCAATCCGTTCTGAGCGGGTGGGTCATCACCGTCACGACGAGGGCGCAACCTTCAGAGTTCCGGTCCCGTTCGGTTACGTGGCTTCTTCGTTGAACTTGCTGGCGACGAGTTCGGTGATCGCGTCGAGGGCGGTTTGCGCCTCGGGACCAATCGCGGAGACCACGATCGATGTTCCCGGTCCCGCCGACAGCATCATCAGCCCCATGATCGAGGTGCCGCCGACGGTCTCATGGCCTTTTGTTACCCAGACGTCGGCATTGAAGCGCTCGACCATCTGAACGAATTTCGCGGAAGCGCGCGCGTGAAGACCGCGTTTGTTGATGATGGGAAGTTCACGAGACAGCGCACCGCGCGGCACCGTCGGCCCGGCATCCTTTGCAGGCGACGGGTCGTCATCGCTCATTTGCCGGCGAGAACCCGGCTCGCGATGGTGACGTATTTGCGGCCGGCTTCCTGGGCCATGGCGATAGCGTCAGGAAGCGAGCGCTCCTCGCGAACCTTGGCAAGCTTGACCAGCATCGGAAGATTGATTCCCGCAAGCACTTCCACCTTCGGGCGGCTCATGCAGGAGATCGCGAGATTTGAAGGCGTGCCGCCGAACATGTCGGTGAGAATGGCCACGCCATCGCCGCTGTCGACGCGATTGACTGCTTCGATAATATCACTGCGACACAAATCGGAATCGTCTTCGGCTCCGATGGTGACAGCTTCGATTTGCTTTTGCGGACCCATGACATGTTCGAGCGCAGCCTTGAATTCGTCGGCAAGGCGCCCATGGGTCACGAGTACTAAACCAATCATCGGAAACTCCTCGCGGGTGCTTTTGTGCACCGCACGAACGCGCCACTTTGACCATCCAGAGCCCCCGCGCAAGAGGGGATCATCGCGATTCTCCCGGAAAATATCTGCAGAGAGGGGGAATACGGCGCCGGTCTATTCGGTCGCGATAGTGGGACTTATATGGTTACCAAATTGCTTCGAACAATCAGCCGAGGACTGAGGCGAAGCTGAACTTTCGGTCATGGTCAGTGCGGCCACAACCAGTGGCAGCGCGGTATAGCCGGTTCCGACGGGTATTCGCGGTATCCTAACACCGCATATATTGACCAAGAGAGCCTCCGGCGGTGGTAGGCGCACCGCGTCCGCGGCGGACAAATCGACCACCAGGCCCACCACAGCCTCATTGGCAAAGCCGCAGCGGCGAATGCCAAGCCCGCGGATTTCGATCAGGCCGGCCAGTTCGCGCGCCGGCCGGACCACGAGTGGCCCCTCGCCGGCGTCAAGATGCACGCGATCGTCGCCGATCAGCACGGCTGGGGGTATCTGCCCGGCGCGCCCGGCAAGGATGAGATCGAACGCGAGCCGCGATTTGCCCGCCCCCGATGGCCCGCGGATTAGCACCGCGCGATTTCCAACAAGCACTGCCGAAGCGTGGACGCTCGCGCTGCCAGCGTTCATGGCGCCGGCAGCCTGACCACAAAGCGGGCGCCCGCCACGGTCGCTTCGCCGTCGGCACCGGGCGGCCCCGGGCGATTTTCAGCCCAGATGCGTCCGCCATGCGCCTCGATGATCTGTTTCGAGATCGACAGCCCCAGTCCGGAATTCTGCCCGAAGCCCTGATGCGGCCGGTCGGTGTAGAAGCGCTCGAAAATTCGCTCCAGCGCATCCTGGCGAATGCCCGGCCCGTTGTCATCGATCACGATTTCAATTTCCGATCTTGCGCGGCGGCAGGCGATGCGCACCTTGCCGCCCGGTTCGGAAAACGACTGGGCGTTGGAGAGCAGGTTGGAAATCACCTGGCCCAGCCGCGAATCGTGGCCCGGCACCGAGAAGGTGTCGGTGGGACCTCGGCCTTCGAAGCGGACCTCGACGGCGACGGTGTTGCCGCGCCTGGTTTCGTTGGCCACCGTCGTCAGGGCGCTAAGCAGCCGTCGAAGATCGACCGATGTCATATCCTGCCGCTGCAGTTCGGCATCGAGCCGGCTGGCGTCGGAAATGTCGGAGATCAGCCGGTCCAGCCGTTTGACGTCGTGCTCGATCACCGCCAGCAGCCGCGAGCGACTGTTCTCGTTGCGCGCCAGCGGCAGCGTTTCGACCGCCGAGCGCAGCGACGTCAGTGGGTTCTTCAGTTCATGGGCGACGTCGGCTGCGAACATCTCGATCGCCTCGATGCGGTTATAGAGTGCATCCGTCATGTCGCGCAGCGCGCCCGAGAGATGTCCGATCTCGTCGCGGCGGCGGGTGAAATCCGGAATTTCGACGCGGGTGCGTATGCGGCGTCGAACGCGCTCGGCGCTGTCGGCAAGCCTTCGCACCGGGCCTGCGATGGTGCTCGCCAGCAGCAACGACAACACGATCATCACGGCGGAGGCGACGCCGCCGACCTTCAGGATCGCGAGCCGCTCCGAGGTCACCATCTGATCGATGTCGTCGCCCTGGGTCGAAAGCATCAAGGCGCCGTGGATCGAGCGACCGCGCTGCACCGGCACCGCGACCGACACGATCACCTCGCCGCGCTGGTTGACCCGCACCATGCTGCGCTTCTGTCCCTTGAGCGAGTCGGCGACCTCCTCATAACCGTTACCGTTCTCCGGCCCGAGTTCGCGATAGAGTGGAAGGTCGCCGCGGTTAAGCCAGGTGCGGATTGCGATCATCGCGCGCGCGGCGATGCCCGGCTTTTGCGAGGACGGCGGCGGCAGCTCGAAGCGCAGCACGTTCTCGAGATTGCGGCTGTCGAGAATGAGGCCGCCTTCGCGGTCGTAAATACGGGCGCGGGTCTTGGTGGGCGAAATCAGGGTGCGCAACACCGGCGCGACGCGTTCCGGATTGATCGGAAAAACCAGGCCGGAATATTCGTCGGGCGCGCCGTAGGTTTCACCGGGCTTCAGATCGAGCAGCCGGTCGGGATCGATGGTGATGGTGTTGGTCTCGACGGTCGCGGATGCCGCGATCGCACCTGCAATGATCTCGCCCTGCACCAGCAGGCTTTGCGCCCGCGCATCGATCAGGCCGGCGCGGAATTGCGAGAGGTAAAGAATACTCGCCACCAGCGCGACCAGACCGGCCAGATTCAGCGAAACGATGCGGCGGGTGAGGCTGGAGAAACTGAGGGCGAAAATAAACTGACCGGCGCTGCGCAGCCAGCCGAGCGGCCGCTGCCACCCCTGCACCGGCGGGTTGTCGACGGCAGCGGTATCGAGAGCGAGCGACGACGAGACGTCCTCGGCACTCAGGCTTGGATCAGGCTGGGTTCGATCAAGCAATGGCCAAAACTGCCGGTTGTTGCGGTTGCGTCTTGCGGGACGTGTTGCCCTGTCATCCTACCCCAGACCGACGCCGGCGTCAGTTAACAAACCACGCGTGAACGCCTGGCAAATCAGGTTTCCTTGAAGCGGTAGCCCACCCCGTACAGGGTCTCGATCATCTCGAAATCGTCGTCGACGACCTTGAACTTCTTGCGCAGCCGCTTGATGTGGCTGTCGATGGTGCGATCGTCGACATAGACCTGATCGTCATAGGCCGCGTCCATCAGGGCGTTGCGGCTCTTCACCACGCCGGGCCGCGTGGCCAGCGCCTGCAGGATCAGAAATTCCGTCACGGTCAACGTCACCGGCTCGTTCTTCCACGTGCAGGTGTGACGCTCCGGATCCATGCGCAAAAGCCCGCGGTCCAGCGCCTTGGCGTCGGTTTCCTTGGGCACGGCGGTGGGATCCTTCGGCGCCGCGCGGCGCAGCACGGCCTTCACCCGCTCGACCAGCAGGCGCTGCGAGAACGGCTTGCGGATGAAATCGTCGGCGCCCATTTTGAGGCCGAACAGCTCGTCGATTTCCTCGTCCTTGGAGGTGAGGAAGATCACCGGGAGATCGGATTTCTGCCGCAGCCGCCGCAACGTCTCCATGCCGTCCATGCGCGGCATCTTGATGTCGAGGATCGCAAGGTCCGGCGGACTGGTGCGGAAGCCGTCGAGCGCGGAGGCACCATCCGTGTAGGTCATGATGCGATAGCCTTCGGCCTCGAGCGCAATCGAGACGGATGTGAGAATGTTGCGGTCGTCATCGACCAAGGCGATTGTGGGCATGAGCCTGCTTTCAGGTACTAGGTGGCTGAAACGGCGAGTAATTCGATGATGCGCCGTACAAGTTGGCTTCGAACCTGGTCAACGAGCAATGCAAGCTGGGCTGAAGTGTGACCGAGTTCCGCAAAACGCCCGAACTAAATCACGGGTTCCGTCCTATATAGATACGGTTTTCGCCGGGAAAAGGCCCTTATTGCAATGAGATATGCCGAGGTGCGCCATGCAATCCACCGCTGATTTCGATGCGCCCCGGCTGGCCCGGTCGCTGCTGCGCCGCAGCCGGCAGGGCGCATTGGCGACCCTGATGGCTTCCAGCGGCGATCCCTATTGCTCGCTGGTCAATGTCGCAAGCCACCCCGATGGCTCGCCGATCCTGCTGATTTCCCGCCTGGCGGTGCACACGCGTAACATTCTGGGCGATTCGAGGGTCTCCTTGATGCTGGACGAGCGTGCCGGGGGCGACCCGCTGGAGGGGTCGCGAATCATGCTGGCGGGCCGGGCCGAGGAGGCCGCCGCCACCGATCTGGAGCTTCTGCGCCGGCGCTACCTCAACGCCCATCCCTCCGCGGAAGCTTTCGTTGATTTTGGGGATTTTTCCTTTTTCCGGATCAGGCCCAGCGGCACCCATCTGGTGGCGGGTTTCGGGCGCATCCTGGATCTCAGCCCCGCACAGTTCTTGACCGATATTTCCGATGCAGGCGCGTTACTGGAAGCCGAGCAGGGCGCTATCGACCACATGAACTCCGATCATCGCGACGCGACAGGACTCTATGCGACCAGGTTGCTCGGCGCGCAGCCTGCGGACTGGCGCTGCACCGGTTGCGATCCCGATGGGATCGATCTGCAGGCCGGAGCAACAACGCTGCGGCTGGATTTTCCGGAACGGGTGACCGGGCCGGCAGAGCTGCGCAGGATGCTGGTCAGGCTGGCGGATGGGGCGCGGGCCAAGCGATAGCCGAAGCTCACCGTGCACGCCGTTGAGCAGCCCTATACGAGCAAGGCCGCCATGCAGAGGCCCGAACCGCGCTTCAACCCGATTGTGCGCCGCAATAGCACAAGGGCGCGCCCGGCCCGGATCGCGGCTGATTTGTCGCGTCACAAAGCCCCCGCCGCGAATCGGGCCTCGCGATCAGGCCCGCGCTGCAACAATCATATGAGCCACATCAATCAATCGCCTTGGAATAAACCAAATATCGCGGGATCGGCTTGGCAAGCCCGGCGTTCACCAGTATTAGGTCGCCGGACCGGGGCCGGAAGGCTATATTGAAGGTCACCGCGACAGAGGCGCGTTAACGCGGCATTCGCGCTGGAGATACGCGGGTTCGAGGAGGATTCTTCCGTGCAAGAGACCGGCATTCGCAACGGCGCCTTCGGCGCCGACAAATTCGGCTTAAAGAATCTCAAGAGGGTGCACTGGAATCTGGGAGCGCCGCAGCTCTATCAATATTCGCTGACAGCGGGCGAGGCGGTGCTCTCCGCCGACGGCGCATTGTGCGCCGATACCGGCGACTTCACCGGCCGCAGCCCGAAGGACAAGTTCACGGTTCGCGACGCCACCACCGAAAAGATGTGGTGGGCCGGCAACCAGTCGATCACCTCGGAACAGTTCGACGCGCTCTACGCCGACTTCCGCAAGCATGCCGAAGGCATGACGCTGTTCGCGCAGGACCTTTACGGTGGCGCTGATCCGTCTTTCCAGATCAAGACCCGGGTCTTCACCGAACTCGCCTGGCACTCGCTGTTCATCCGCACGCTGCTGATCCGGCCGCAGCCAATCGAGCTCGCGACCTTCGTGCCCGAACTGACCATCATCGATCTGCCGAGCTTCCGGGCCGATCCGAAACGCCACGGCGTGCGCTCCGAAAACGTCGTCGCGATCGATTTCGCCCGCAAGATCGTCCTGATCGGCGGGTCTTATTATGCCGGCGAGATGAAGAAGGCTGTGTTCACCACGCTGAACTATTATCTGCCTGCAAAGGGCGTGATGCCGATGCATTGCTCGGCCAATGTCGGGCCCAAAGGCGATGCTGCGATCTTCTTCGGTCTGTCCGGCACCGGCAAGACCACGCTGTCGGCGGATCCGAAACGCACGCTGATCGGCGACGACGAGCACGGCTGGGGCAGCGACGGCGTCTTCAATTTCGAGGGCGGCTGCTACGCCAAATGCATCAAGCTGTCGAAGGAAGCCGAGCCCGAGATCTACGCCGCCAGCAAGCGTTTCGGGGCGGTGCTGGAAAACGTGATGCTGGACGAAGATACGCGGGTGCCGGATTTCGACGACGGCTCGAAGACGGAGAACACCCGCTCCGCCTATCCGCTCGATTTCATCCCCAACGCCTCGCGCACCGGCCGCGCCGGCCATCCGAAGAACGTGGTGATGCTGGCGGCCGATGCGTTCGGCGTGTTGCCGCCGATCGCGAAATTGTCACCGGCGCAGGCGATGTATCACTTCCTGTCCGGCTACACCGCCAAGGTGGCGGGCACCGAGCGCGGCCTCGGCAAGGAGCCGCAGCCGGAATTCTCCACCTGCTTCGGCGCGCCGTTCCTGCCGCTCGACCCCTCCGTCTACGGCAACATGCTGCGCGAGCTGATCGCCCGGCACAACGTCGACTGCTGGCTGGTCAACACCGGCTGGACCGGCGGCAAATACGGCACCGGCTCCAGGATGCCGATCAAGGTGACCCGGGCGCTCCTGACCGCGGCGCTCGATGGCTCGCTGCGAACGGTCGAATTCCGCACCGACAAATATTTCGGCTTTGCGGTGCCGACCGCGCTGCCGGGCGTACCGAGCGAGATCCTCGATCCCGTCAACACCTGGAGGGACAAGGCCGAGTTCGACAAGACCGCGCGCGCGCTGGTCGGCATGTTCCAGAAGAACTTCGCCAGGTTCGAAGCCCAGGTCGATGCCGACGTCCGCGCCGCGGCGCCGGACCTCAAGCTCGCGGCGGAGTGACCCCCGCAGGGTCATTTCGCGCGGCGTTGAAACCCGAACCGGGTGGCGCCGAAGACGCAGCGCCCGGAATGACGGAAGGCCAGATGGGCGGCTCGGAGCCGCCCTTTTTCATGGCTTCAGCGTGTCGCCCCGCGCTGCACCCCCGGCGCCTGGGATGCCTGCGCCGACGTCGCGCGCACCGGCACGTTCCAGATATCCTGGGCGTATTCGCGGATAGTGCGGTCGGAGGAGAACCACGGCATCCGCGCGACGTTGAGGATGGAGGCCCGCGTCCACGCCGGACCCACCTGCCAGCGCGCGTCGATGCCGCGCTGCGTCGCGTAATAGGAATCGAAATCCGCGCTCACCATGTATTGGTCGAGATGGCGCAGCGCGTACGCCACCGGTTCGAACCGGCTTGCTTCGCCGGGCGAGAACTCGCCGCCGCCAATGGCGTTGATGGCGCGCAAAAGCTGCGGCGACCGCCGGATCACGTCGGTCGCATCCAGCCCCTGCTTGCGCCGCACCACCACATCCAGCGCCTCCATGCCGAAGATCGCGATGTTTTCCGCACCCACATGATCGCGGATTTCGATGTTGGCGCCGTCGAGCGTGCCGATGGTCAGTGCGCCGTTCAGCGCGAGCTTCATGTTGCCGGTGCCGGAGGCTTCCATGCCCGCGGTCGATATCTGTTCGGACAGGTCGGCGGCGGGAATGATCACTTCCGCGAGGCTGACATTGTAGTCCGGCAGGAACGCGACCTTCAGGCGCCCGGCGATAGCGGAATCGTTGTTGACGATGTCGGCGACGTCGTTGATCAGCTTGATGATCAGTTTGGCGTAGCGGTAGCTCGCCGCCGCCTTGCCGGCGAAGATTTTAACGCGCGGCACCCAGTCGCGCTGCGGTTCGTCCCTGATTGCCTGATACAGCGCCACGGTTTCAAGGATGTTGAGCAGCTGCCGCTTGTATTCGTGGATACGCTTGATCTGCACGTCGAACAGCGCCGCTGCATCGACCTTGACGCCGAGGCGCTCGCCGATCAGCCGTGCCAGCACCAGCTTGTTGTGATGCTTGACGTTGCGAAACTGCTGCTGGAACGCGCTGTCGCCGGCGCGGGCTTCGAGTTTTTCAAGCAAGGCGGGATCGTCGAGCACGGCCTCGCCGCAGGCCTCGCGCAACAGGTCGGTTAGTTTCGGATTGGCCAGCATCAGCCAGCGGCGGAACGTAATGCCGTTGGTCTTGTTGGTGATGCGGCCGGGATAGAGATGATTGAGATCGTGGAACACGGTCTCCTTCATCAGGTCGGAATGCATCGCCGAGACGCCGTTGATGCGGTGCGAGCCGACGAACGCCAATTGCCCCATCCGCACCTTGCGGCCGGACTTTTCGTCGATCAGGGAAACCGAGGCCCGAAAATCGACGTCGCCGGGACAGCGCGAATCCGCCAGCAACAGATGCGCGACATTGATGCGGTAGATGATCTCCAGATGGCGCGGCAACAGCCGCTCGAACAGTTCGACCGGCCAGGTCTCGAGCGCTTCCGGCAGCAGCGTGTGGTTGGTGTAGGACAAGGTCGCCACCGTGATCTGCCACGCGTCATCCCAGGGGATATTGTGCAGATCGACCAGAATCCGCATCAACTCGGTGACGGCGAGACTGGGATGGGTGTCGTTGAGCTGCACCGCGGCCTTGGACGCCAGACCGCGCAACTGCCCGTCGGAGGCGAGGTGGCGGTTGACGAGATCCTGCAGCGAGGCCGAGACGAAGAAATATTCCTGGCGCAGCCGCAGCTCGCGGCCCGCCGGGCTTTCGTCGTTGGGATAGAGGAATTTGCAGATCGACTCGGCGCGCGCCTCCTCGGCGCTGGCGCCGAGATAGTCGCCGGTATTGAAGACGTCGAGTTTCAGGGGATCGGGCGAGCGCGCCGACCACAGCCGCAGCGCGTTGACGTGCTGGCCGCGCCAGCCGACGATCGGGGTGTCGTAGGCGACCGCCTGCACCGTCTCCGCCGGGTGCCAGGTCGCCTGATCGCGTCCCTTCGCCTCGCGGTGCTCGACGCCGCCGCCGAAATGCACGTGATGGACCACCTCCGGCCGCTGGAATTCCCAGGGGTTGCCGAAGCCGAGCCATTCGTCGGGATATTCCTGCTGCCAGCCCTGCGCAATGATCTGGCGGAACAGGCCGAAATCGTAACGGATGCCATAGCCGGTCGCGGGGATTGCGAGCGTCGCCATGCTTTCCATGAAGCATGCCGCCAGCCGTCCAAGGCCGCCATTGCCGAGCGCGGCGTCCGGCTCGCATTTGCGCAAGTCCGCAAGGCCAACGCCGAGATCGCCAAGGGCTGCCTCGAAAACCGGCAACAGCCCCATATTGTTGAGGGCATCGGTGAACAGCCGGCCAATCAGGAATTCCAGCGAGAGGTAATAGACTCGTTTGCTGCCCGCGTCGTAGCTCTGCTTCTCGGATGTCAGCCAGCGGTGCACGATGCGGTCGCGCAGCGCCAGCGCCGCCGCCTTGTACCAGTCGTGCCGGGTCGCCATGCCGGCATCCTTGCCGATCGCCAGCCGCAGCTTGGTGAGGATCGCGCTCTTGATCTCCGCCAGCGCCAGTTCGTCAATGGGTTGGCCGGGGGCCGGGAAATGCGATGGGAACGGATGATCTGGCAAACTGGGCATCCCTGTTAGGCTTCGGTCTTCTTGGATGGTATGCGCTCCATGCCCCGATCGGAACCCGCCGGAGGGCTTCGATTGTGCAATGCATGCAGGATTTTATACAAGGACCAGGCCGGTTTGCCACTCTCGGCGAGTGGTTGCTTTGGTGATAGAGTGAAATCCGTCAAAATCCGATGTCGCCATAATTTGGGAAGGACCGGACCATGAGACTGACCATCGAGATCATCGCCGCCCTCTTGCTGGTGTTCTGCATCAGCGTGTCAAGCGCGGCCTTCGCAGCCGGCAGGGCGGGCAAGAGCGCCGACAGCCTCTCCTGCGCGTTCAGCGTGCCGGCCAACTCCTCGCCTGCCGCGCGCTGCGCCGCGATCAAGCGGCAATGCGGCGGAAAGTTTTTCGCGAATTATTGCGGCGACAAGCTGCTATCGGCGATGTGAGCTTCCATTCTTTCGTCGTCCCGGCGAAGGCCGGGACCCATAAGCGCCGCTATTCAAAGCAGGTCGGACAGGTCGCTCCAGTCGGGATTAGCTTCTTCGATTAGCCGCGTCTTCCAGTCGCGGTGCCAATTTTTCAACTGCTTTTCGCGTGCGATTGCCTCCTGCGGCGACGTGAACGTCTCCACATGGACAAGGCGGTGCACGCCATATTTCTTGACGAATTCCGAGCCGCGACCGCTGCGGTGCTGCTCAAGCCTTGTCCGCACGTCGTTGGTAACGCCGATATAGAGCGTCCCGTGTTTCCGGCTGGCGAGAATGTAGACGTAATACGTGGCTGCGCTCATGGCTTTGCATGATCTCGCACGAAACCTGACGTCGGTGGTTATAGGTCCCGGCCTTCGCCGGGACGACGACAATTGAAATTGGAACAAATTAAGAACATTTTAGCAAGTGTTTGATATATCATAGTGATTCGGCACGATGCCGACACAACATCTATGGCCTATCCACACTTCCGAGGACTACATGTCCACCATCGCCTTCGATTCCTTCGCGCTCACCCGCATTGCCGACTTCGCCCGCTCGCTGTCGCGGCTGCATCAGGCTTCGCGCCGGCAAGCCGTCGACGACGACGCGATCGACCGCGAGTTCAACGCCGTTTGCATGTCGGTGTGGGGCTACACGACCGACGATTTCAGCGACGATCTGTTTTCCGACGCCGACCACGTCTTTCTGGATTCGCTTGATGAAGCGCATGCGCGCATCTTCGCCGCCGAGCAAGGCTACGACCTCGTCGACGACGAGGGCATGCTGACGGATTGGTGGGGCTACTGCTGGATGATTCTGGCCGAAAAGCGCGGGCTATTGACGCCGGAAAACCGCGCCGCGGCGCGCGCGCAAATCGAGGAAAAATATCTGTCGGCGCCGAATGTGATCGGCGTCATCGTCGGGCGGTGACGGTTGCTCGACCTCATCCTGAGGAGTCGCGCATCTCTCGCGCGGCGTCTCGAAGGATGGCCGCAGGCTCCGTCGTGGCCTCATGGCTCGAGACGCGCGAAGCCGCGCTCCTCACCATGAGGGTCCGGAGTTTCGCCTAATCCGCTTCCGCCCGCTTCGCCCTGGTCGAGACGACCTTCGGCACAAGCGTTGTAGGTAGCGTGACGTCCCGGCTCGCTTCGGGCGACAGCGCATCCGGGGCGATCATTTCCGCGCTCACCGGCGCCACCTTCATCTCGCCGAGCCGCGCGCGGACCTCGGCGGTCAGGCCGGGATAGGACGCGATCGGCGTGAATTCGGCGGTCTGTCTGGCGCCGGCCTTGACGCCGGAATAGGCCACCAGCCCGCTGGTGGTGGCGATCACATCGCCCGGACGCAGCGAGGGGTCGAGGGTGAGATCGACCGGGGCAAGGCCTGCGGGATCGCGGCCGTTGCAGGTGCAGTCGGCGCGCAGCGCCTTGCGATAGCCGAAGGCATTCTCGCTGTCGGCATAGCGCTCGCCATTGGCGGACGACGCGCCGTCGATATTGCTGCCGAAGAAGACTTTGGTCGGGCTTGCCGGACAAAACGCCTGGCACATCTGCACCGGTGACGCACCGCCGCGCGCCGTCAGCGGGAAATACCGGCCATCGCAGCTGCGCACACAGAAAGCGGGTCCGGAGCCAGATGCCATGGCGCGCGATTGCTGCTGCTGGTTCTGACCGAACGGGTCGGCGAAGGAATTTGCCTGCGGCGGGGCCGTTAGCTGTTTCTGCAGGCCGCCGAACAGGAAATCGAACAGGCCTTCGGCGGACGCCACGCGCGGGGCCAGCGCAACCGAGACTGCAAGTGCGGCGGCAACAGGCATGGCAACAAGCATCACGCGGCGCCGCATGCGCTGATAAGGCAACTCGGTACGCAACGCTTACTCCACCCCACGCAACAAAGCCCACTGCGGCGATACACGCCCCAGCCCGGATTGACCTTAGTGCGGGATGGTAAACGAGCGGTGACCGCAAGCCGGATCGCCGAAAAGAAATGCTGTTCGGATCAGCACAAATGTTCGTCATGGCCGGGCTTGTCCAAGGCTTGTCCCGGCCAACCACGCCTTCTCGTCGACTCGGCAAGAAAGACGTGGATGCCCGGCATCGCAGACAAGTTTACGCAGTCTGCGCAAGGCAGACTGCTATGGCCGGGCATGACGGCGGTCGGATTCCAACGAGGGTGCTATCAACCCTTCAGGAACTCGCCGGCTTTGTAGAGCGAGCGGAAGGGAATGCCGGCTTCGGCGAAGGTTTCGGTCGCGCCTTCGTCACGGTCCACCATGGTGAACACCAGCGCGATCTCGCCGCCGGCCTCGCGCACCGCTTCCACCGCCTTCAGCGCCGAGCCGCCGGTCGTGGTGACGTCCTCGACGATCACCACCCGCTTGCCTTGCAGGCTCTCGCCCTTGGCGAGACCCTCGACCGCAAGGCGGGCGCCATGCTCCTTCGGCTTTTTGCGCACGAAGAACGCCGCGATCGGATGGCCCTTGAGCCAGGAGAGCTGCGCGATCGCGCCGGCCAGCGGCACCGCGCCCATCTCCAAGCCGCCGACATAGTCGAGGCCATCATCCTTCAGCGCCTCGAAGGTCAGTTCCGCGAGCAGTGCGGCGCCTTCGGGATCGAGCATGGTCGGCTTGAGATTGAAATAGAAATCGCTCTTGCGGCCCGAGGCCAGCGTGATTTCGCCGCGGCCGAACGAGCGCTTGCGGATGATCTCGGCGAGACGGGCGCGGGAGGCTGATTTGGACAAGGTGTTTTCCCGGTGAAGGCGGGCGCAATCTATCGGCGGAAGGGCGCACATTCCAGAGCCGATGTCGTGCCGTCAACAGCGTGCACGCGGCCAACCCGTGTAACGCGCGGTTGTAAGGCCCTGGACTTCCGGGTAGGGGATAACCCGGACTTGGCGGGGGATGACTGAAATGACCATCGAACTTCACACCTGGAACACGCCGAACGGCCGCAAGATCAGCGTCGCGCTGGAGGAGATGGGGCTGCCATACAAGGTATTTCCGGTCAATATCACGAAGGGCGAGCAGATGGCGCCTGCATTCCTTGCGATCAGCCCGAACAACAAGATTCCCGCCATCGTCGATCCTGACGGCCCCGGCGGCAAGCGCGTCAGCGTATTTGAATCCGGCGCGGTCCTGCTCTATCTCGGCGAGAAGACGGGCAAGTTCTTGCCCGTCCCGCTGATCGAGCGCATTCCCGTCTATGAATGGCTGATGTGGCAGATGGGCGGCTTCGGGCCGATGCCGGGCCAAGTGCATCACTTCATCGCGCTGGAGAACGAGCAGGACCGCGCCTACGGGTTGAAGCGCTTCATGGCGGAGACGCGCCGGCTCTATGGCGTGCTGGATCGCCGCCTCGCGACCCACGAGTTCGTCGCAGGTCCCCTGTCGGTCGCCGATTTCGCGATCCTCGGCTGGGCCTGGCGGCACCCGCGCCACAAGGTCGAGCTTTCGGACTTCCCCCATGTCGAGCGCTGGTACAACGCGCTGATGGCGCGCCCCGCCGTCAAGCGCGGCATGGAAGCGAAGCTCGATTGACCTCTCCCTCTCCCGCTCTTGCGGGGGAGGGCCGGGGTGGGGGTGCCTGACGAGAACTCCGGCGTGCATGGTGAGAGCCCCCACCCGCCGCGCTCTACGAGCGCGTCGACCTCCCCCGCAAGCGGGAGAGGTGAAGAAGCGCGGCGTCAGCTACTAATGCGCCTCGTCCCAAATGTCGGCGGCCCGCGCGTCGACATGCAGCGGCGCCGAGAGCAGCACGGCGATCAACGGCTGTTGTCCTGGAATACTGCATCGCCCGGTCAGGCCGGGCGATGACGGCCTACCGGCCTTCGAATCCGTCGAGATCGGCAAGCGAGCTGAGCCGAAAGATCCGCTTTCCCCGCTGCTCTTCAAGCGCGACGAGCCGGCGAATCTCGGGCATCCAGTCGCGGTCGACCTCCCAGATCGTTCGGAACAGGGCTTCCGTTGCCGGCATCGTTGTCAGGCCCGCCGGCGGATGCTCGATTTGACCTGATGACCATCGCAATTGCCGCTCGGCGGCGAGCCAGAAGTGCATCCACAAGGGCATGTCGACCAGCACGATGTCGGTGGCGCGCGCCAGTCGCTCCGGGATCGAGTCAAGCCGTCCGAGTCCGTCGATGATCCAGTTCTCCTCGCCGATCAGCCGCGCATGTTCGGCGCTGTAGATTTCCGGCGGCGTCAGTATCCACCCGGACTGCCACAGCAGGCCATCGATTTCCACGTGATTGCATTTCGACGTCGAAGCCAGCCGCCGCGCCAGTGTGGATTTGCCGCCGCCGCTGTTGCCGATGACGACCGTTCTCAATGCGCCTCGTCCCAATTACCGGCGGCGCGCGCGTCGACATGCAGCGGCACCGAGAGCAGCACGGCGGGAAAGGGCGCGTCCTGCATGGTGTGCTGGACTACCGGCAGGGTTGCTGCCACCTCATCGTCGGGCACCTCGAAGATTAGTTCGTCGTGCACCTGCAGGAGCATCTGCGCCGAGAGCTTCTTCTCGGCGAGCGCGTCCTCCATCCGGATCATGGCGCGACGGATGATGTCGGCGGCGGTGCCCTGCAGCCGCGCGTTGATCGCGGCGCGCTCGTTGAAGGAGCGGATCGAGGCGTTGGAGGCCTTGATGTCGGGATAGTGGCACTTGCGGCCGAACAGGGTCTCGACATAGCCGTGGCTGCGGCAGAAATCGCGCGTCGCGTCCATATAGGCGCGGATGCCCGGAAAGCGCTCGAAGTATTTCTTGATGTAGGCCGAGGCTTCCTCCCTGGCGATGCCGAGCTGGTTGGCCAGCCCAAACGCCGAGATGCCGTAGATGATGCCGAAATTGATGGCTTTCGCCCGGCGGCGCACCTCGCCGGGCATATCCTTGACGGCTACGCCGAACATTTCCGACGCCGTCATGGCGTGAATGTCCAGCCCGTCGCGGAACGCCTGCTTCAGCACGGGGATGTCGGCGATCTCAGCCAACAGCCGCAGCTCGATCTGCGAATAGTCCGCCGACACCAGCTTGTGGCCGGGCGATGCGATGAAGGCGCGGCGGATCTTGCGGCCGTCCTCGGTGCGCACCGGAATGTTCTGCAGGTTCGGCTCGTTGGACGACAGCCGCCCGGTGGTGGTCGCCGCCAGCGCATAGGTGGTGTGGACGCGGTGGGTGTCGGGATGAACGTAATTCGGCAGCGCATCGGTATAGGTCGATTTCAGTTTCGAAACCTGCCGCCATTCCAGGATTTTCCTGGGGAATTCGTGGCCCTGTTCGGCGAGCTCGTCGAGGATCTGGGCGGATGTGGACCATGCGCCGGTCTTGGTCTTGGTGCCGCCGGTGATGCCCATCTTGCCGAAAAGGATGTCGCCGATCTGCTTGGGACTGCCGACATTGATCGGCTCGCCCGCGATTTCCTGTAGCTCGGCCTCGACCCGCGCGGCGGTCTGGGCGAATTCTCCCGACAGCCGCGACAGCACCTGACGATCGATTGAAATGCCGCGCCGCTCCATCCGCGCCAGCACGGAGATCAGCGGCCGCTCCAGCGTCTCATAGACCGCAGTCATGCGCTCGGCAATCAGGCGCGGCTTGAGCACGCGCCATAGCCTCAGGATCACATCGGCGCTTTCTGCGGAATATTCGGCGGCCTTGTCGATTGCGACCTGATCGAACGAGAGCTTGCTCTTGCCGCTGCCGGTAAGCCCGGCGTAGTCGACAACAGCATGCCCGAGCCAGCGCTCGGCCAGCGCCTCGAGCCCGTGCG
>DATANB010000162.1:0-38393 GCA_036266415.1 Bradyrhizobium sp.
GCGGCTTCTCGCCGCGCGCCCGCCGCGACCGCGTCACGCTGACCCACACCGACAATTCCGGTCCGATGCGCGCGGTGGTGCCGCTCGGCACCGCGCTCGGCCCCGGCGATACCGTTCTCGTCGGCGAACGCTGGTTCTGACCATGCCCGCGACGACAGATCAGCCGCTTCGTATCCTGCACGCGGTGCGCGCGCCGGTTGGCGGAATCTTCCGTCACATCCTGGACCTCGCCAATGCACAGGCCGAACGCGGCCACCATGTCGGCATTATCGCCGACAGCCTGACCGGCGGCGAGCGCGCCGAGTCAGCGCTCAAGGAGATCGCGCCCCGCCTCAAGCTCGGCGTTCACCGGCTCGCCATTCACCGCGAACCGCATCCCGCGGACATTCCGGTATGGGCGCGCTTCATGTGGCTGATCTGGCGACTGAAACCGGATGTCCTGCACGGGCATGGCGCCAAGGCCGGCGTCTTTATGCGCCTGAGATCCCGTTCAAGACACAACATTCGCGTCTATACGCCGCATGGCGGCTCGCTGCATTACCCACTGGACACACTCAAGGGCGCAATCTACAGCCGCCTTGAACGCGCGCTGATGAACTCTACCGATCTGTTCCTGTTCGAAAGCGCCTTCGCGCGCGATACCTATCAGCGCACCATCGGCATGCCGAAGGGGCTGGTGCGTTGCGTGTTCAACGGCGTGACCGCGGACGAATTCGATCCTGTGGTCAGTGCTACTGACGCCACCGATGTCGTCTATGTCGGCGAGTTCAGGCACATCAAGGGCGCGGACCTCCTGATCGACGCGGTGGCGCGACTGCGCGCCGACGGCAAACCGGTCACGCTGACGCTTGCCGGTGACGGCGAGGAAATGGAGGCGCTTAAGACCCGGGTCCGGAAGCTCGGCCTCGCCGAGACGGTGCGCTTCATCGGCCACGTCAAGGCGCGTTTCGGCTTTTGCAAGGGCAGCCTGCTGGTCGTGCCGTCGCGCGGCGATTCGATGCCATATGTCGTGATCGAGGCGGCCGCGGCCGGAATTCCCATGGTAGCGGCCAAGGTCGGTGGCATCCCGGAAATCTTCGGTTCCCACGCCGACGGCCTGTTTGCGCCCAACGATGTTGACGCGATGGCGAACGCGATCAGGATCGCGCTAGCGGATCCCGCCGCCGCGCTGACGCGCGCCAAATCCCTTCGCGAGCGGATTTTCCTGCACTTTTCGCAAAAGGCGATGGTTGAAGGAGTGCTGGCGGGCTACCGCGACGCGTTTGCCGAACGTTAACCGTTCTTTACCACCGATAACCGTTTCTTCCGATTTGTCCACTAAGCCGTGAGGAGGCGGGGAATTCCGCCCCGGCGCGCGCATGCCCGATGCCCGTGCAAGAACGGACTTGGATATAGTGGAACCGATCAACTCAAGCTCGACGATAAATGCCGCGGCATCCGCCGCGGTAGCCGCCACCACGGCGGATCGCCCTCCAACCGAACGGCGCCGCCGCCTGACGCAGGCGGCCCTCGCCGTCGTCAACCGGAAAGTGCAGCCGGCCTATTCGCCGATCGTGATCACGGGCGCCGTTCGCGTCGCCGACTTTGTACTGCTCAGTGCGATCGGCATCGCGTTTTATCTCGGCTATGTCGCGCGTCTCACCGGTTTTCGCTGGGAATATATCGCCGCGATCTTAGCCATGACCGCGACCGCCGTTATTTGCTTCCAGGCCGCCGACATCTACGAGGTCCAAATATTTCGCGGTCAGCTTCACCAGATGACGCGGATGATTTCATCCTGGGCCTTCGTGTTCCTGCTGTTCATCGGCGCATCGTTCTTCGCAAAGCTCGGCAACGAGGTATCGCGGCTGTGGCTGTCGGCATTTTTCCTTGTAGGTCTGGCCACGCTGATCGCCGAGCGTCTGTTCCTGCGCTCGACGGTGCGCGGCTGGGCGCGTCAGGGCAGGCTCGACCGCCGTACCATCATCGTCGGCTCCGACCAGAGCAGCGAGAAATTGGTCGAGGCGCTCACGGCGCAGGACGATTCCGACATTGATATCCTCGGGGTATTCGACGACCGCAACGACAATCGCGCGCTGGAGACCTGCGCCGGAAGTCCGAAACTCGGCAAGGTCGACGACATCGTCGAATTCGCCCGCCGCACCCGCGTTGACCTCGTGCTGTTCGCGTTGCCGATTTCGGCGGAGACGCGAATTCTGGAAATGCTGAAGAAATTGTGGGTGCTGCCGGTTGACATCCGGCTTTCTGCCCACACTAACAAGCTGCGCTTTCGCCCCCGCTCCTATTCGTATCTCGGCAAGGTCCCCACGCTGGACGTGTTCGAGGCGCCGATCACCGACTGGGATCTGGTGATGAAATGGCTGTTCGACCATGTCGTCGGCGCCATCATCCTGCTCCTTGCCTCCCCGCTGATGGCGCTGGTCGCGCTGGCGGTAAAACTCGACAGTCCGGGGCCGGTGCTGTTTCGCCAGAAGCGGTTCGGCTTCAACAACGAGCGCACCGACGTTTTCAAGTTCCGCTCGCTGTATCACGATCAGGGCGATCCGCTGGCCAGCAGGGTGGTGACCCGGAACGACAGCCGCGTCACCCGCGTCGGGCGTTTCATCCGCAAGACCAGCCTTGACGAACTGCCGCAGCTCTTCAACGTCGTGTTCAAGGGCAATCTGTCGCTGGTTGGCCCACGCCCGCACGCCGTGCAGGGCAAGTTGCAGAGCCGGCTGTTCGACGAGGCGGTGGACGGCTATTTCGCGCGTCACCGCGTCAAGCCCGGCATTACCGGCTGGGCGCAGATCAACGGCTGGCGGGGCGAGGTCGACAGTGAGGAGAAAATCCAGAAGCGCGTCGAATTCGACCTCTATTACATCGAGAATTGGTCGGTACTGTTCGATCTCTACATTCTTCTCAAGACGCCGTTGGCGCTGATGACGAAAAGCGAGAACGCTTACTGAGCATGACCCCGGATAAGTGGAAACCGGTTTTCCGGCCACGTCATGCTCAAATCGAAATGACTCCGAGCTTTGCCCGGGCGTTGCGTGCGGGTTGCGTTGCGTCAGTTTAGTTGCGTCGGTTTAAGAGTGTATAATGGCGTATGCGGCGACAGCCGAGGGCTTCCCCTCATCGATGACATCCGCGCCGCGCGTGACGGCGCTGCAGCGCGCGCTGGTGTGGCTGGTCGGAGCAAGCGGCGCGATCGTTTTCATCGAGCCCAGCCCCTACGAGCTGGTGACGGTCGTCGCCGCCGTCATTTTCCTCGCCACCGGTTTGCGTCTGCGGCTGGCATTCCTGCCGCTGCTGCTGCTGCTGTTTCTGATCAATGTCGGTTACTCGATCGGCGCCGTTCCCTCCATGGACAAGTCCGAGGTCGCCAACTGGATCGCGACGTCCTGGTACATGGCGCTTACGGTAATCTTTTTCGCCATGGTTATTTCCGAAGACACTTCCGCGCGCCTGGACATGCTTCGCCGCGGCCTGATTGCGGGTGCGATGATTGCTGCAATATCGGGCATCGCCGGCTATTTCAATTTGGTTCCGGGCGGGCACGATCTCCTGACGCTGTACGAGCGCGCCCGCGGCACCTTCAAGGATCCGAACGTGCTGGGGGCATATCTGATCCTTCCCGCCTTGTTCGCGCTGCAGAGCGTGGTTTCCGACCGCTTCGGGAAATCCATTCGCAGCGCGATCGCGCTGGGAATTATCGCGCTCGCGATCCTGCTGGCGTTTTCGCGCGGCGCGTGGGGCGGCCTCGCCATCACCTCGGCCTTTATGCTGGCGCTGATGGTGCTGACCAGCCGATCGCGCGCGCAGCGCTCGCGCATCATCGTGATGTCGGCGGTCGCCATCGTCGTCGTGGTGATGCTGCTCGCCGTGCTGCTGTCGTTCGACGCGATCGACGAAATGTTCAAGCAGCGCGCGAGCTTCGATCAAAGCTATGACGAGGGCCGCTTCGGCCGGTTCGGGCGACACATCCTGGGCGCCGATATGGCGCTCGATCTGCCGTTGGGTATCGGCCCGCTGCAGTTCCACAACTACTTTCCCGAGGACACCCACAACTCCTTTTTGAACGCCTTCATGTCCGGCGGCTGGATCGCCGGCGTCTGTTATCCGGCGCTGGTGTTTGTCACCGTCATCATGGGATTTCGCCACGTCTTCGTCCGCGTACCCTGGCAACGCACCTATCTCGCGATCTTCGCGGCGTATCTCGGCACGGTCGGTGAAAGCTTCATCGTCGACACCGACCACTGGCGACAGTTCTGGATGATGCTGGGCGCGATGTGGGGCATGTTCGCCGCCGCACAGCGTCATCAGGCGGCAAGCTCCGATCAGCCGCCGATGGCACGCGCTGGTACCGGCACGGCATAACGCCCGGACTTACGCCTCGACCTCAAATGTGAGTCCGGCGTGATCGACCAGCCGCTTGATCAGCCTGTCGCCCATCGCAGCCCCGGGCGTCCAGATCCCGGCTGGAACGTCCGGCGTGTCGCGCAACAGGCAAATCGCGCATTCCGATATCATCTTCGAGGTCGAACCATAGCCGGGATCGCGATCACCCCTCACCGCCGCGCGGACCTGTTTGCCGTCGGGTGCGATCGCGACGAACAGGAGGTCGTACATGCCGTTTTCGCGTTCTTCTTTTGAAGGGCCCTCGCCCGGCTTCGGTCCGCCTGACGCACCCATCCGCTCGGCGTTGACGGCAGCAACCACCTTCTTGGCGTTGGCTTCGCCCTGCGCTCCGGGACCGGTCAGTACCATCTCGTCATAAACAAAATCTTTGCCGTACGGAAAATTCATCAGCATGTTGGAGCGATGCACATTGCGGGTGTTGATGGTCGCCATCACAAACGGCGCCGTCCACGAGCCCATGTCCTCGTCCAGCACGGGCTTGTTGCCGCGCGGCTGTTTTGGGCCGTCGAAGCCCGGCGTCAAAACGAAGGGATCCTGCACCATCGAGACCAGGCTGAGATCATTGGCCACCGCCGCAAACGTCGCCCTGGCGCTTGCCGCGGTGCCGCCGGAGAACGTGCCCTTCATGTTGCGGACCCGGCCCTTGACGCGGTTTGCCGGCGCGCCGAACACTTTCTTTGCCGCCTGCTCGACATAAAACACACCGAGTTCGAACGGTATAGAGTCAAAGCCGCAGGAGAACAGGATGCGCGCGCCGCTCGATTTCGCGGCAGCCTCATGGGCGTCGATCATCTTCCGCATCCACAGCGGTTCGCCGCAAAGGTCGAGATAGTCGGTGCCCGACGCCGCGCAGGCCGCGACCAGGTCCGAACCATAGAGCTGATACGGGCCGACCGTCGATATGACCAAACGGGTCTGGTCGACCATCGCCTTCAGCGATGCGGCATCGCCGCCCTCGGCCACGATCAGCGCGGTGTCGGCAGGTGCGCCGATCGCATCACGCACCTCGGCGAGCTTCTGCCTGCTACGGCCGGCCATCGCCCATTTCGGATCGTCCTTGCCGGTGTAATGCGCGGCGAGATATTCGGCGACCAGCCGGCCGGTGAAGCCGGTGGCGCCATAGACAACGATGTCGAATTTCGACGAGGGCATATTTTCAATCCCTGGGGTCTGTCGGGTTTTCTGTCATTGCAAGCAAAGCAATCCATTGCTCCGAGAAGAAAGATGGATTGCTTCGTCGCTTCGCTCCCCGCAATGACGATATTATTCGTTCAAGTCTATTTCTTCACGTAGGACACGCCCATGCCGGCGCGCGCGTCGGCCTGGATGCCATAGGGCGCGATCGGATAGCGCAAGCCATTCTTCGCCAGCGCCTTCATGCCCATGATGGCCTTGGCCAGATGCGCGGGCGACAGCGCCATCAGCATCTCCTCATCCGGCACCCCGCCATAGCGCCGCTCCGCAAAGCATGGCAGCGACAGGCTGGGCTCGCCGCTCTTGAGCGCGCGGCCCCATGAATCGGCGCACGCGGTCTCGCCGACCACGCCCCATTCGAATTTCTTGTAGCCGGTATACTGCAGCCCGTTGATCAGAATGATCATCTGACCGGGCGTCGCATAGACCAGACAGATATCGGGCGGATCGAGCCGGCCGCTGGCGAGCGGGCTCACCGCCAGCGCCTGATATTTGCCGAAGGGAACGACATCAAGCGCTTCCTGGCGCTTGCGTGCGTCCTCGCCATTCTCATGCCAGACGCCGACATAGGCTTCGCCGGCGAGCCATTTCTCGTCCCTCGGCGCGAGCCCGATCACGGCCCGGCATTGCGCGCCGACGAGATCGTCGGCGGTGATGCCCACCGTCCAGTTCAGCCGCGAGGCCATGCTGACGATCTGGTCGGTGGTGTGAACCGCCGATGGACGCCGGATTTTCGGGATCGCCGTCATTTCGTCCACGCGCGGGAACATCTTCATGCCGATCACGGTGGTCTTCAGACGCAGCAGGCTGTTCAGATCGGCCACCATGCCGGCCAGATCAAGCTGTTCCGGCGACGTCTGTTGTTGCATGGCGTGGGTTCCCAAATCGGCGCTGATAAAGCGCGCCTTTCTCGATCGATCCTAGCCGGATTGTCCGGAAGTTGCGACCTTGCGCTTCTACTTCGAAGCCGGCCCCGGCAGCAACCGGTCGATCTTGCCGGTGAGCCGGTAGGCGGCAAGACCCATCCATTCCCGCACCGCGAGGTCGGTGCGTTCTAGCCCGTCCACGGCGAGGTTCGAGAAGATCAAGAGATCATCGCGCCCGCCGGCCCGCCAGCCGACCGGGTACGGCTCCACGTCAAATCCCGCCTTTCGAAACAGCCCGACCGAGCGCGGCATATGGTAGGCGGACGTCACCAGTAGCCATCGCTCGCCGGGCTTGGGCGCGGCGACCACCCGGGAGAACTCAGCGTTCTCCTGGGTGTTGCGCGCGCGCCGTTCCATGATCAGGCGCTCTCTGGCGACGCCGAGGCTTTCGAACAGCGATGCGGCGTAATCGGCCTCCCTGGCGTCGTTCGACAGCAAATTCGAACTGCCGCCGGTGAAAAGGATGCGGGCGTTTGGATAGCGGTGGGCAAGTGCCGCCGCTGCCACGATGCGGTTGGGCGCTGCGCTGATGACGGGGACGTCATGGGCGGCCGAAAGATCCGCATCGATCGAGCCACCGAGCACGATGATGCCGTCAGGCGCGCCGCGCGTAGCGTCCCACGGCGGAAACCGCTGCTCCAGCGGATAGATCAGCAGGTTTCCAAGCGGGGAAAACCCTGCGATCGCAAGTAAGACGACCGCGGCAATCAGGAGCTTGCGACCGGCCGATGCAAACCGGGTGTTCAGCAGCAACGCACCGGCCAGACCGGTGCCGATCAGGAAGTTCGTCGGCAGCAGCATGATGCCGAGCGTTTTGGAAAGCACGAAAAACAAGGGAAGCCTCTTGGAATGTCTGGTACAGCGTCATACGCCACCCCCGCCGCAACCCAAAGTCCCGCCATGCCCCACCACCATCTGCAGTCCAGCCCCGAAACCTGCCACTGGGGCTTCTTCGAAGCGAAACTGAAGCCCGTCCTTACCATCGCCAGCGGCGATGAAGTGACCATCGATACCATCTCAGGCGGCCCCGACGTGGTGCCGGACCGGGGCCGGTTTCACGTCCCACCAGAACTCGACGAGGTGCACGCCAGGAACGAGCGGATGGTCCCCGGTCACATCCTGACCGGTCCCGTCGCGATCGAGGCAGCCAAGCCCGGCGATGTGCTGGAGATCGAGATTCTCGAGGTCAACCTCCGGCAGGAC
The DNA here is from genome assembly GCA_036266415.1 of Bradyrhizobium sp. Lineage (GTDB taxonomy): Bacteria > Pseudomonadota > Alphaproteobacteria > Rhizobiales > Xanthobacteraceae > Bradyrhizobium. Next base: position 7,725 of record DATANB010000162.1, read on the forward strand.
TGGGGCTACAACCTGATCCGGCCGCTCGCCGGCACCCTGCCCGACGATTTCCATGAAACCCGGCTGATCAACATCCCGCTGGATCGAAAGCGGATGGTGGGCCGGCTGCCATGGGGGCTCGATTTGCCGCTCAGACCGTTCTTCGGCGTGATGGGCGTGGCGCCGCCGCCGGCCTGGGGCCGCATCACCTCACTGATCCCGCGCGCGATGGGCGGCAACCTCGACAACAAGGAGCTCATACCGGGCGCCAAACTGTATTTGCCGGTTTTCGTGCCGGGCGCGCTGTTCTCTTGCGGCGATGGTCATGGCGTGCAGGGCGACGGCGAGGTTTGCGTCACCGCGATCGAAACCGCGCTGCAGGGGCGTTTCAGGCTGACGCTACGCCGGGATTTGCGGCTCGACTATCCCCGCGCCGAGACGCCTTCGCACTACATGACGATGGCGATGGATCCGGACCTCGACCAATGCGTCGTCCGGGCGTTGCGCGACATGATCGCGCTGCTGGGGGAGAAGCGAAATCTGTCACGCGAAGACGCATACACGCTCTGCAGCCTGGCCGCCGATCTGCGGGTGACGCAAACCGTCAATGGCGCCAAGGGTATCCACTGCATGATAGCGAAGTCGGTGGTGCATGGGTGACCAAGACCACTATGATACCGCTCTTTGGAGGTATCTTGGTAGTGAAAACGTATACGTTTTTCACGCGTAATGAGCCCCATTAAATCGGTGGTAAAGGAAATCGTTAAAACTAAGTCTTTATGTTCCAAGCAGATTCTTGGAGAACCTGCATTGGCATTTGGAATTTGGGAGAAGGGCTTCGCTGGCTTGCGTCTCAACCTGGGGCCGAAGGCCGTCCTGAGCGCGGCTCTGCTGATCGCAATGAATACCGCGCTTGTGGTGGGTGCAGGCTACTGGTCGTTGACTCGCGACTTTGCTACCCGCGCCGAACACGACATCGACACCAACCTGCGCACGCTCAGTCTCGCCTTCGGCGAGGCCTTCCCTGATGCGAAGATCTCGATTCGAGACGGCGTCGTTGAGCGCGTTGAAATTCCGAAGATGCCCGAATTCAGCGATCACAGGATCGTGGATCGGGCCACCTCATATGTCGGCGGTAATGCCACGCTGTTCGTGTACGACGATGCATCCCAGCAGTTTGTTCGCCGAACCACGAACGTAAAAAAAGAGAATGGCGACCGGGCGGTCGGCACCCAACTCGCGGCTGATCATCCCGGGCAAGCCGTCCTGCGCCGCGGCCAGGCCTATAAGGGCCCGGCAATCCTGTTCGGCCGTCGTTTCTACACGGCCTATCAGCCGGTCTTTGGCGCCGCCGGCAAGGTGATCGGCATCGTCTATGTCGGGATTCCCACCGAACAGCTCGACGGCATGCTCTCGCAGGCGCTGTGGGCAATGGCGATCGCCGCGGCTTTCGCCGCCCTGCTCGTACTCGGGATGACAATGATGATTGTCCGCCGCGTCACCAGGCCGCTGAAGGCCGTGACGGCAGCACTGACCGTTCTGGCCGAAGGAAGGACGGACGTCGAAGTTCGCCACGCCGGGCGCCACGACGAAATCGGTGCGATCGCCCGCACCGTCGACGTATTCAAGAACAACCGCCTCGAGCGCCACCAGCTCGAGGTCGAACGCATCGATGCTGAAAAGCTGGCAATGGAACGTCGCAAGGCCGAGCTGAATCAGTTCGTCGAGGATTTCCGCGCCAGGATCGGCGGAATCATCGAGCGCGTGCTGAATTCCTCCGGGCAATTTGAACAGGATGCGCAGCAGCTTTCCATGACCGCGCGTTCAACCGCGGAGATGTCCGGCCAATCCGCCACCGCCTCCAGGCAGGCTTCCGAACATGTCCGCGGCGCCGCGGCGGCTTCGAACGAACTGTCCCATTCAATCGTCGAAATCAGCCGACGGGTTCAGGAATCAAACAGCGTCACCGCCGATGCGGTCAAGCAAGCCGATGCCACCGACGAGCGGATGAAGGAATTGTCGGCGGCGGGCGATCGGATCGGCGACGTCGTGAAGCTGATTACCTCGATTGCGGAACAGACCAATCTGCTGGCGCTCAACGCGACCATCGAGGCCGCGCGCGCCGGCGAGGCAGGCCGCGGATTTGCCGTGGTCGCGCAGGAAGTCAAGACGCTTGCGGGCCAGACTGCGAAGGCCACCGACGAGATCAGCGCCCACATCGTCAACATGCAGCGCGCCACGGGAGAATCGGTCGGCGCGATCAAGGCGATCGCGCAGACCATCGAGCGCATTAGCGGGATCACTACATCGATTTCCTCCGCGGTCGAGCAGCAGGGCATGGCAACCCAAAGCATTGCGCAAGGCGTCCAGGCTGCCGCCAGCGGTACCCTCGACGTCGCCGATAACATCGAGCGCGTTGCGAAGAACGCCCTCGAAACGGGGACGACGTCGGGTTTGATGCTGAAGTCGGCCCAGGACCTCTCGGAAGTAAGCAGCCATCTCAAACACGAGGTCGAGAAGTTTCTGGATAGCGTTCGCGCGGCGTGACATGCCGGTCATACCGGGGCGCATCGAAGGTGCGAGTCCGGAAATGACGCCGAACTCGGCTAACCGCCGGCCAAAAAGCGCCGACTCTACCGGGAAACCCTGTCGGCCCGGGCGATGCCGTTTTCGATGAGCAGCCCCAACAGCCGTTCAGCCACCAACTTGTGGCCGGCCGGCGTCCAATGGGCGCCGTAACGACTGGCGTAGGCCTCGGCTCCATCGAAAGCGACAAACGGAATTTGCTCGCTCCGCAGATATTCAACCATTCGCTCGTCGCTGGATTGCAGGCCGATTACCAGCCTGCCACCGTTTGCTTCAACGAATTCGCGCATCTTGCTGACAATTCGCTCGGTCGGATCGGGCACATAGACTTGCGGATGTCGGATTTCCACATAGGCGAATGCGACCACGCGGGCGAGCCAAAGGTGACGCACCAGCCAATTCCGCTTGATGTACAACTGACGCGAGATCGGAACCGGTTGTCCGCGCAGCACCAGCGTGCCATCGTCGGCTGTGGCAAAGTAAGGCTTTTGATAGCCGTCGTAGCGAATGTTGGTAGCGTTATCCAACCGGTCATTGTCTGTGCAGAAGATCAGCACCACCACGCTGGGCTGTATTTTCGCCCATATTCGCCGAAGCAGGAGAAATTCCTGGTCGGTGCCATATCCCGAAACGCCCGCATTGACGATTGCGTGGTCGGAAATTCGGCTTCTGAGCAGATCGGTGAAGCGCTCATTGGCCTCGGCGTCAACGCCCCAAACGAAGGAATCGCCGATGAACAAGATCGCCGGCCGGGCATCGCGCTCAAACTCGATATCGCGGAAGCCCAGACTATTATGCTGGACATTGATCGTGCGGGCAGTCGTTACCACTGAACTTGAATTGGGTACGGGCGCCCAACCCAGTTCAGCATCATAGCTATAGGTAAGGGAGCGCTCGCTTGCGCCTTCCCGCAATATCCGCAAATCGGCTACTCGAAGCACCATCTCGACCGCGGCCAGCGTCGCGAGCACGATGAGTAACCCCGAACGGGCCGACCGAAGAGCCCTGCGGGCCCGTTCACGCGTAATGAGGTTCCACATTCGATCCCTGCCGGCGGCATATTAGCCGAGCCGCCAGCCGACCTCCTGGGCGAAGCTCTGGTAGAATTCGGCGTCGTAGGCGCGCTCCGGCGTCTGCCGCACGCGTGCGTCGAGCCGGTGGGCGTCGTCGCCGACCAGAATGCGCCAGCGCTCTGCCTTGACCCCGTCGAGGATGATCTTCGCGGCAGTGGCGGCCGAGGTCGGCGCCTCGTCGCGGAAACTCCGCGCCCGGTCTTCTGCGATCTTCTGGATGTCCTCGTCGGACATCGGCGCCGTGTCGATACCCAAGCCGTTCAGGCGCTGGCGGGCCTGCAGGAGGTCATTCGCGGTGAGCCTGTCGGAATCGCTGTCGTTCTGCACTTTGCGGGAATTGGAGATGATGGAGGTGCCGATATGGCCGGGCATCACCACGGAGCATTTGATATGCGGGGCATTGAGCCGGAGATCGTTGATCAGCGCCTCGGTAAAACCCTTCACCGCGAATTTCGCGGCACTGTAGGCGGTGTGCGACACCCCCATGCCGATCGAGGCCCAGAACCCGTTGACGCTGGAGGTATTGACGATATGGCCCTCGTCGGCCCTGACCAGCATCGGCAGGAAGGTACGGACTCCGAGATAGACGCCGCCCCAGCAGATGTTGAAGGTTCGCTCCCACTGTTCCCGGGTGTTGGTGAACAGGCTGCCGCCGCCGCCGATACCGGCATTGTTGAACAAAAGATGGATCTTGTCGGTGCCCTGCTGCTCGGCGATCTCGTCACGGAAGCGCTTGAGCTGGTCCTCGATCGAGACATCGGCGACATGGGTGGTGACGCGCAGGCCCTGCGGCAGCCTTTCCACCTCGCAAAGCCGTTTTGTCTCGGCCATCGCGTCCGCCGAGATATCGCACACCGCGACATTGCAACCCTCGGCGACCAGTTGCCGGGCGAGTTCCCGGCCCATGCCCGTTCCGCCCCCGGTGATGACGGCAATCTTTCCGGCAAAATCCTTCATGTGAGACCCGCGCACCTTTCGTTGCATTTCTGACCGGCAGAGCCGTGATTTTTTCTGTCTAACGCACGAGACGGCCGGTGAGAAGGGCTTCGGGCGAAGCGAGCAAGACTGCGCGCCGGCCGGCCCGGATCACAGCAGATGCCTTGCAAGCTCCCGAAACATGAACCTGTTGCCGGCAGCCGAGAAATGATCGTCTCCGAGAATGAAGAGATGTTCGTACCAGTCCTTGTCGGCGTCGGCGGCTGCGAAGAAGGCCGGAAACAGGTTGATGAACGCCTTGCAGCGGCCAGGACAGAAATCGCGCCAGAGCGCAACCTGTCGGCTGTCGCGATCACCCTGCGCCAGCTGCTGCGCCCAGGGGTAGACCACAATCGTCAGGGGAATCCTTCGTGCTTCCAGCAGATCGAAAAGCCGCTGCATATTCTGCAGGGATCTCGCGATACCGCCCGTAACTCCAAGCGGCTTATAATCACTGGCGACGTCGAGGCCCGGAATGACCCAGCCGATGCGGGTGTGGTCGGTATTGATCGCCCTTCTTCGATTGCCGAGCAAGGACTGGATCGAGCGCTTAACAGTGATCCGCAGCCGGTTGGTCACCGCGAATCGGTCGATGAGGAAATCCGGCTTCTTCGGCGGTGAGGCCACCGGTTGCATGGACCCCTCGCCCGGGGTGCAATGCGCCCGGTATTTCGGATCGTCGTCGATGCAGAAATAGGACGTCGCCTCGTCCGTCACGTCGGAGGTATCGGAGAACAGCACGACTTCGTCGAACTGCAACCCGCTCTCGATCAGATACTTGATCTTCCTATAATAAATGCTCGGCGAATAGGATGCGACGCCGGCGTTGAGGAATTCGATTTTCTCGCTGTGCTCCTGTCCGGCGCGATCCAAAAGGCCCGCGAAGGAATCTTCGAAATTCATCCCGATCCCCTCGGCGAAGGAATCGCCGATCAGGAGGATGCGGCGCGAAGTCGATTTCAAGGGTACGTCTCGAACCGAGGCGCCCTTGAAGCCGAGGCTGTCGGTGATGAGCCGGTAGCGCACTTCACCCCAGACATCGTAGCCGTCAAAATTTGCCGCAAAGCCATGGTCATATGCTCGGCTGGCGATGCGCGCCGGGCGTTCCGTTTCCTCTCCCCTGGTGAGACTCGAATAGGCAAAATCGAACGTCAGAAACAGCGCCAGGCAGTATGCAATAATTCCTGCGTGGACGAGCGCACGCTTCAAGGTAAAATACGCAAACCGCCTGCTCAACCATGACGGGGAGGTTAAATTCTCGGACATTGCCAGCTAACTTACACAGGGATGCATGCTTTTCCAGCTTTCCGGAACAGACTGCAAAGCCTAAAAGAGCCCGTGGCGAAGAAAATATGCGATTTTCGATCTCGCATATTGTAAAGGCTCGGGAATGGCCGATAGCGGCTCCGGATTGAAGATGAAGCAGTCGACGCACGAGGTTTTCTCCCGAGACGAAAAAGTCGTAGCCGGTTCCGACCGCTCGTTCGGGCTGGTAATGGCGGCTGGGTTCACCGTCCTGACGTTGCTGAACGCCTGGCATGCGGGCCGGTTGTGGCCGTGGACCGGCGGACTCGCCGCGTTGTTCCTGGCGGCGGCATTGCTCAGACCCGCCGCCCTCCATCCGCTTAACCTGGTATGGCTGAGGTTCGGACTGCTGCTGCACGGGGTGGTCAACCCGGTCGTGATGGCGCTGGTTTTCTATGGCACGGTTTTGCCGACCGGTCTTGTCATGCGCATGTTGGGCAAGGATCTGCTGCGGCTCAAACAGCAGCCGGATGCGGACAGCTACTGGATCGTACGCGCGCCTCCCGGACCGTCGCCCGAGACGATGAAAGACCAGTTTTAGCGCATGAGTGAAAAAGCAGCCAACAAGACCGCAGGTCTAAACCGTCATTTCGAGCGCAGCGAAGCAATCCACCGCGCATTCGCGCGAAGCGTTGGCGCTTCGCAATGACGACAGCTACTTCGTAAGGATGACATGATGGATTTCGTCGCTGAGCTTTGGCGGTTTATGCGCGTCCGGAAAAAATTCTGGCTGCTGCCTATCCTGATCATGATGGTGGTATTTGGCGGCCTCGTGGTGCTGACCAAGGGCTCCGCGATCGCGCCGTTCATCTACACGCTGTTCTAGACGACGCGATGCGGATTCTCGGTATTTCTGCCTTCTACCACGACAGCGCCGCGGCGCTGATCGACGACGGCCGGATCGTCGCCGCAGCCCAGGAGGAGCGCTTTACCCGAAAAAAGCACGATGCCGCGTTTCCGCACAATGCGATTGCCTATTGCCTTGGGGAAGCCGGGGTCGCTGCCGATGAGCTCGACCACGTCGTGTTCTACGACAAGCCGTTTCTCAAATTCGAGCGGCTGCTGGAGACCTATATTGCGCTGGCGCCGCGCGGCTTCCGCTCTTTCAAGATGTCGATCCCGCTGTGGTTGCGGGAGAAACTGTTTCAGAAAAGCCTGCTGGGCGATGAACTCGGGAAATTCTCCGTGGATTTCGACAAGAGCCGGCTGCTGTTTTGCGAGCATCATTTGAGCCACGCGGCGTCTGCCTTTTATCCCTCGCCATTCGAGCGCGCGGCCGTGCTTACCATGGACGGTGTCGGCGAATGGGCAACGACGTCGGCGGCCACGGGCAACGGCAATCGTCTCGAAATCTTCCAGGAAATCCATTTTCCGCACTCGCTCGGCCTATTGTATTCGGCGCTGACCTACTACACCGGCTTCAAGGTCAACTCCGGCGAGTACAAGGTGATGGGGCTCGCACCCTATGGCGAGCCGAGATACGCAAAGCTTATCCTCGACAACCTCATCGATCTGAAGCCAGACGGCTCGTTCCGGCTCGACATGTCCTATTTCGACTATTGCACCGGCTTCACCATGACCAACGACCGCCTTGCCGAATTGTTCGGCGAGCCGGTGCGGGGCCCGGATCAATTGCTGACGCCGTTTCATATGGACGTCGCCGCCTCGATCCAGGCGGTGCTCGATGAGGCCGTGCTGCGGCTGACGCGCAGCCTCGCCAAGCAAACCGGTTCGCGGAACCTCTGCCTGGCCGGTGGCGTGGCGCTCAATTGCGTCGCCAATGGCAAGGTCTTGCGGGACGGCCATTTCGACAACATCTGGATTCAGCCGGCCGCGGGCGACGCCGGCGGCGCGGTGGGATCGGCGCTCGCGGCCTACCATCTCTTCAAGAACGAGCGGCGCCACACCAACGGCGCGGACGGAATGTCCGGCTCATATCTCGGCCCGCACTTCCCGCAGGCCGAGATCGAACGCAGGATGACCGCAGCAGGCGCGAAATTCGCCGTGCTCGGCGAGGATGAGATGATCGAGACCACGGCTGCCGCCCTTGCCGGGCAGAAAGCCGTGGGCTGGTTTCAAGGCCGGATGGAATTCGGTCCGCGCTCGCTCGGCGCGCGCTCGATCCTGGGCGATGCGCGTTCGCCGGCAATGCAGAAGAACCTGAACCTGAAAGTCAAATATCGCGAAAGTTTCAGGCCGTTCGCACCGGCGGTCTTGCGCGAAGACGTGGCCGAGTGGTTCGACCATGCCTCCGATAGTCCGTACATGCTGATCGTCGCCGATGTCCGCGAAGAAAAGCGTCGCCGAATGACGCCCGACGAGCAGGCTCTGTTTGGAATCGAAAAACTCAATGTGTCGCGCTCGGACATCCCGGCGGTGACCCATGTCGATTATTCGGCCCGTATCCAGACCGTCCATAGCGAGACCAATCCGCTGTTTCACCAATTGCTCACCCGGTTCAAGGCGCTCACCGGCTGCCCGATCCTGGTCAACACCTCGTTCAACGTCCGCGGCGAACCGATCGTATGCACGCCGGAAGACGCCTTTCGCTGCTTCATGGGCAACGAACTCGACATGCTCGTGGTCGGCAACTGCGTATTGCAGAAAGCCGAGCAGGATCCCGCGCTCAAGATGGACTACAGCCTCGCGTTTGAAGCGGACTGAGGGGATAGGCCACGTATCAAGGTTCTTCTACTCGGTCAGCCCCGAGCTGTTTTTCCGTGTTGAAGGACGCGTTTTCGCCAGCGGCTTGCACCCTGCAATCCCGCCCCAAGGTGGTCATCGATGAAAATCAAACATCCCGTGATGATCGGAATTTCGCTGCTGGTTGCGGCCGCTGCATGGGTTCTTCCTTTCTGGGCTCCGATGATCTGGAGCTATTGGGCATCGGCGCTCTGGTGCGCCATCTTCATCACCGCTGTCACGGTCTATGGAAAATACGGACTTTGGGTTCTTCTGGGCGCGCCATTGGCGCTCCAGCACGCCGCGTTCGCCGTTTTCATCTTCATGGCCTGGCGCTAAACTTGCGGCCGGCATGCACGGAACAAGGTTTCCAATAGGAAACCTCGCTGAACATCCATTCAAGAAAGTTTCGTGTCGGTTCCGGGAACGCCGAGATTTCCCGTTCGTTTTCTCCCCATCGCCAACAACGATAGGAGAAGCGATATGAAGAAGGTTTCTTGCGTTCTCGCCGCGTTAGCGACCATCGCGGTTGCAACGCCGACGGTGGCGAGCGCGGAGGGCTTCGGCTTTCGCATCGGCAGCGACCGGGATTATTACTATCGCGATCGCGACGACTATCGCGGTCCCCGCGTAGACGTTTACCACGACCGCGGGCTGCATCGCGGTTGGTACCATCATGATGGCGACCGAGCGGTAATCATCAGGCGTCACCATTACTGGGACGACTAATCGCCGGGACGACTAACAAGAATGGCCCCTTAATCGGGGGCCATTTTTTTACCTCGCGCCGGTCGATGCGAGGGAGCGATTTTCGGAAAAACGCGCTGCAAACGCCGACGATGTTGGCCTGAACGGCTGTTCATTTGGATTAATTCGCTCGGGCGCTCACCTTTCCCGTGAAACTTCCACCGGCATTTGATGTTGCACCGGTGGCAGATGCTTCTCCGGAGGCAGATGCTTCTATGTGGAGGACATGAGAATGTTGAGGAAGACCATCATCGGATTGTTCGCAGTCGCAGCAATCGGCATGCTTTCACCCAACGTGGCAGAGGCGCGCGCAGGCTTCCATGGAGGCTTCCATGGCGGTTTCCACCACGGCTTCGGTGGACCGGGCCTGGCTTTCGGCGCGCTTGGTTTGGGCCTGGGGTTGGCGGCAGCGCCCTACGCTTACGGCTACGGCTATCCCTACGGGTACGATAGCTACGCCTATTACGGCGGCGGATGCTATCTGGTGCCGCGCCGGGTTTGGACACCGTGGGGTTGGCGTTTCCACCGGGTTGAAGTCTGCGACTGACGATCTTAGCCGTCACCAGTGCGCTGGTGGCGGCTTTGATCGGGGCGAGGGCTGTTGATAGATTGCATTCCACCGCTCCGGGATTTCGCGCGAACTGAGTATCGCGAAAGTGACCCGCTTTTGGATTACCGGCAAAACAAGCGTAGGCTGCCTTCAGAACTTCCTGCGTGATTGGAGGAAGCATGGGGCCTCTGGAGGTGACGCTGTTTGCCGGGCTTGCGATTCCCGCCGGGTGGGCTGACGGCCTTACCCATTCTCCGGCGAGCAAGGTCGAATGCGCAAAGCTGATCGAGAAATTGCCCGCCTATGCGCGGGGCACGGCGAAATGCATCGTCAGGATTGATCCGAATAGCCCAACGCCACCGAAGCGTCATTGATCCTGTCGAATTAACTTTCGGCCGGACGCAGGAAACAGAGGATGCCGGCCTCGGGCGTGAAGCAGACCACGCCGCGGCTTGTCGGGTTGTCATTTCTGTCGATGATCCTGTTCGGCGGGACTCGCAGCCAGAATGGAGCCGACATTTTCCAGCGACCATCGATTAGCACCTCGTAGCCGTTTCGGTCCTGCCGGAACTCTACCGTTCGGCAATCCGCAATGGAGCAGCACGAGGCATCGGTGCCCGGTTGTTTCAGGCTCTCAAACCAAGGGGCGAGCGCGGGATCAGGGCGCTCGGGAGGTGCCGCTTCCGCCGACTGACTGAGAGCAAGCCCGACTGCGATAGCTATTTTCCTGGCTATCCTCGCGGCCGTCACACGATGTGCATTCGACGCTAACAAAAGAGCAACCCTCCGTCGCGCAAGTATGTGCCGATGGTCTCATCAATTGACGACGCCGTCGGCATCCCTACCGTCGGCTTCAGCCCAAGCTCAGCGTATTTGCGCGCGGCACTCGACGCTATCGGTCCGGCCCCGTGGATTTGTGACCGGACCACGTTCCGGGTTCCGGGTTCAATGCCCCGAGCATGCCGATGCGCGCATGGATAGGAAGTCGCGAGCTTCGGCGGCACCGATCAGGCAATCGATCGCGGCTTGCCATTCTTCGAGGCTCTGCTCAGCCTTCGGCAGCGCCATGATGTAATCGGCTGCATCGTTAAGCCCGGTATTACGGGGGCTTTTTGATGGTCGGAGCGAGAGGATTTGAACCTCCGACCCCTAGTCTCCCAGACTAGTGCGCTAACCGGGCTGCGCCACGCTCCGATGCTGTTCCCTTAGCTTCGATCAGGCTGGCGCGCAAGAAGCCTCTGATGGACTGCGCGCCCGGCTAGCCGGAGCGCACCAAAAGCCGGCTTCTGGCGGCCCGGCTAGCCCTTCAATGCCTGATCGAGCAATTGCCGGCAGGTGACGAGTTCCACGAGCACGCTTTCCAGACGCGCGACGTCGAGCAGGCGCGGCGCGGCGGCGACGCCGGGAATGGGGCCCGTGTCGAACGCCGCCGGCATCCCCTCGTCATCGGTCTCAAGCAGGCGAAAGTCGATGCCGTCGGCGCCTTCGTAATCCTCGTCATCGACGTCGACGCCGGGCGCTGCTTCGTCATCCCCTTCCGCGATGCTTTGGCCGATCGCCTCCTCAATCGCGCCGAACGAGGCCACCGCCGTGCTGTCCGCCAGGCGCTGCACCGACGCGATGCCGTGCTCCTTCAGAATGCGCTGCACCCCGCGGATGGTGTAGCCCTCGCCGTAAAGCAGACGGCGGATGCCCTTGAGCAGGTCGACGTCATCAGGGCGATAGTAGCGCCGGCTGCCGCTCCGCTTCATGGGCTTGATCTGGCTGAACCGCGTTTCCCAGAACCGCAGGACATGCTGGGGAATTTCGAGGTCGGCGGCGACCTCGCTGATGGTTCGGAACGCGTCCGGCGCCTTGTCCAAATGCCCGCTCCTCTGTTGTTAGTCGGTTGCAGGGACTTGTTTGGTCGGTCTGGTTTAGACGGCTTTGCCTTCGCCGTTTCCGGGGCTGTCGCCGTTGATCCGCTGCTTCAGAATCGCCGACGGCTTGAACACCATCACACGACGCGGCGAGATTGGCACCTCGGTGCCGGTCTTCGGGTTACGGCCGATACGCTGGCCCTTCTTGCGCACCATAAAGGAGCCGAACGACGACAGTTTTACCGTCTCGCCCTTTTCCAGGCAGTCGGTGATCTCCTTCAGCACAAGTTCCACAAAGGCGGACGACTCCGTGCGCGAGAGGCCTACCTTCTGGTAGACGGCTTCGCACAGATCGACGCGTGTGACTGTCTTCCCGGTTCCGGTCATCGCCTGCCCCACTCACGGCGAACAATATGTAACTGAAATTAAGAGGTTAACAAGCGACGGTCAACAGCGCTCATCCATGCAATCGCATGAAAAAAGGACGTTGAGATAAATGTCCTTATATAGCGCCTACCACCGTAGCAGCGCCGAACCCCAGGTGAAGCCACCGCCCATGGCTTCCAGCAGCACGAGGTCGCCCCTCCTGATGCGGCCGTCGGCGACCGCGACCGAAAGCGCCAGCGGAATCGACGCTGCCGAGGTGTTGCCGTGCAGGTCGACTGTCAGCACTACCTTCTGCGGCGCAATATGCAGCTTGTGCGCCGAGGCATCGATGATTCGCTTGTTGGCCTGGTGCGGGACGAACCAGTCGATATCGTCGGCCGAGGTGCCGGTGGCCTTGAATGCGTCCACGATCACGTCGGTGATCATGCCGACGGCATGCTTGAACACCTCGCGGCCTTCCATCCGAAGATAGCCGACGGTCCGGGTCGAGGACGGCCCGCCATCGACGTAGAGTTTCGACTTGTGCCGGCCGTCGGAGCGCAGATGCGTGGTCAGGATGCCGCGGTCGGAGGGTTTGCCCGGCTGCGATTGCGCCTCGAGCACGATGGCGCCGGCGCCATCGCCGAATAGCACGCAGGTGCCGCGGTCGTTCCAGTCGAGGATCCGCGAAAACGTCTCGGCGCCGATCACCAAAGCGCGCTTGAACGCGCCGGTGCGCAGGAAATTGTCGGCGGTGGCGAGCGCGAAGATAAACCCCGAACATACCGCCTGCAGATCGAACGCCGCACCATGGTGGATGCCGAGCGCGTTCTGCACATCGACCGCGGTGGCGGGAAAGGTGTTGTCCGGCGTCGAGGTCGCCAACACGATCAGGTCGATCGACTGGGCGTCGATCCCGGCATCGGCAAGTGCGGCCCGCGCCGCCTTGATCGCCAGGTGCGAGGTGAACTCGCCCTCGGCGGCGATGTGGCGCTGCCGGATGCCGGTGCGCTGCACGATCCATTCGTCGGAGGTATCGATTCGCTTCGCCAGTTCGGCATTGGTCAGGATCTGCTGCGGCAGATAGGAACCGCAGCCGAGCACTACCGAACGTAATGCAGTCACGAGACGGCCTCCTGCGCGGTCTGCGCTCTGGCCAGCGCACCATCATCGCGATTGAGCATTTGATTGATCTTGGTCAGGAGATCGTGACGGATCATCTCATAGCCAACATCGACCGCATAGGCAAAGCCTTCGGCGTCGGTTCCGCCATGGCTCTTGACGACGATGCCCTTCAGTCCGAGCACCACGCTGCCATTGGCCTTCGAGGGGTCCAGCTTGTCGCGTAGCGCCCTGAAGGCGTTCTTCGCAAACAGGTAACCGATCCGCGAACGCCAGCTTTGCGCCATGGCGCCGCGCAGAAATTCGGTGATCTGGCGTGCCGTGCCCTCAGCTGCCTTCAGAGCGATATTACCGCTGAAACCTTCGGCAACAATGACGTCGGCCGCTCCCTTGCCGATGCCGTCGCCCTCGACGAAACCGATATATTCAAGCTGCGGGAGGTTCATCACGCGCAGCAGCTCCGCCGCCTCGCGAATTTCCTCGCGGCCCTTGATCTCCTCGACCCCGATATTGAGCAGACCGACCGTCGGCCGCTCCAGATTGAACAGAACGCTCGCCATGGCACTGCCCATCACCGCCAGCGCCACCAGATGATGCGCATCGCCGCCGATGGTGGCGCCGAGATCGAGCACAACCGAATCGCCCCGAGCCGTCGGCCAGATCGCCGCCAGCGCCGGCCGGTCGATGCCGGGCAGCATGCGCAGGCAGAACCGGGCCATCGCCGCCAGCGCACCGGTATTGCCGGCTGAGATCGCGACGTCGGCCTCGCCCTTCTTGACCGCATCGATCGCCAGCCACATCGAGGAGGTCTTGCGGCCACGCCGAAGCGCCTGGCTCGGCTTGTCGTGCATGCTGACGGCGACATCGGTGTGAATGACGCGCGAAACCGCCTTCATCGCCGGATGCTTCGCAAGCTCAGCCTCGATCAGCGCGCGATCGCCAAACAGCAGAAATTCGCTGTCGGGATGTCGCGTCAACGAAATCGCGGCGCCGGGAACGACGACCGATGCGCCGACGTCGCCACCCATGGCGTCAAGCGCGATTCGAACCTTTTGCGGCATGAACGTCCCGGAAACCTGATCTTTGGCGGTCTTGTTGCGCTCGGCCGCTGACTGGAAATCGCCATGGATAGCGGCGATCGGCGAAGCGCAACGCTGCACCCCGGCCGGGCCGCGACAATAGCGTGTCCGCGCTCTGACACAACCTCTTGCCCCCCACCTTTTGGACGCCCCGCCGCTACGGCGCCGAATCGGGACATTTGAGCAAAACGTGATAACTCAAAGTATTAGGCTGAATTATGGACCTAATCCCGCATCCAAGGGGGTCGGCGCGCTCCGCAGCGCGTTTCAGCATTTCCCCGGCGGCCCTCAGCCGGTTCTCCAGCGCTTCTTTGGCGCTACTTGAGAGCTGCTTTAGGGCTGCTTCAGCGCTTCTTGGGCGTCTTCTTCCCACCGGGGGGCGGCTTGGCGCGGAGTTGCAACTCCTTCAGCGCGGCAAACGGGCGATCCGCGGGATCGGCTACAATCACCGGCGGCTCGAACACCGCGTCGCTCCTGCGAGGATAGGGATCGATCGCCAGAAACAGCGCGTCGGTCGCAAGCCGGCCGAGATCGATAACGCCGTTTACGATCGGCTCCGGCGGGTCCGGAATCTCGACGTCGCTCTCGACGGCCTCATCGACGAGATCGGCGAGGTCGGGAATTTGCTCGGGCGGTGCGAAGATCAGATCGACTTCTTCGTCGATGTCGTTTTCGACCGGATCGAGCGTCACGACGCAAGTCTGTCCGACCCGGGCCCGGACCTGGCCGGTGACATGGAAGCGGCCCCCGCTTTTGGGCGTGACATCGAGCGAAGCGTTCGCCGAGAGAATTTCGCGCAAACCCGCGACCTCTGCCATGGCCTCGCGCGTCGCAGGGCCGGCTTCGATGTCGCGGTGCAGCCCGGTGTCGGGAATCTGCGCCACCAGGACGGGAACCCGCCAGGGATCGGACTTTTCAGTCATGCCGGCCGTTCTGTTCATTGCCGCACGCCCACCCGCGCCGGCGAGGGGAACCGCCACGATGCGCTCAGCAACGCGGCATCGTCCAGTCCTGCGATCGACTTGATGGCCGCTTCGGCATAGAAGGCCAGCCGCCGGGCATTTTCGATTTGCTCGCCATCCAGGATATTCTTGCACAGCGACCGCGCCAACGGTTCCTCACCTTCGGCCAAAGCAAGATCGTAGGCCGCTGCCCGGCCGTAGAACGCCTCCCCGAAGGCTTGCATGCGCTTGGGCACCGTGAGATCGCCGACACCCATTTCGCGCAAATTGGCGTCCATATCCTCGCAGAAACGGTCGAACAGCGCCTGGCAAAGGCCCGCGCCCCCCTCCACCGGCTTCAGCCGTCGCAACACCATCCACAAATGCAGCACCAGCAGATCAAAACGGCCATTTACCGTATCCGGCACGCCCAGGTCCCGATAAAACAATGGTTCTCGCGCTTGCGTCACGATCATGCCATAGATGGCCTCAATGGTGCCGCGCAGCGTTTCCCGGGGTTTCCAGAAGTGATTGAACGGCCAAAGCATTGTGGGTTCCGCAGACGAGCCCCAAGGGTGGGTGCGCGCCCATGTTGCAATCCAGCGTGCTGCCCGGTACGTCAACGCCTCGTGCGATGCAAGGGGACGGGACCAGTTCCGGAATGAACGATAACAGCCAGAGACGCTCACGCGTGTGTTCTCCGCGTGGCCCGGCCGCGCGATGGCGCGGCATGCGCGCGGTTGCCGTCATCGCACTCGTGTGCGCGGCGCTGGGAGGCTGCACCGGCGAGCAGTTTCAAAAGGGCTACATCCTGCCCCCCGGCGCGCTGGAGCAAATTCCGATCGGCGCAAGCCAGGATCAGGTGCTGATCGTGATGGGAACACCCTCCACGGTCGCAACCCTCAACGGCGAGGTGTTCTACTACATCTCGCAGCGCTCGCAGCGCCCGGTCGCGTTCATGAACCAGAAGGTCGTCGACCAGCGGGTCATCGCCATCTATTTCGACAAGAAACGTCAGGTCCAGCGGCTCGCCAATTATGGGCTGCAGGACGGCAAGATATTCGACTTCGTCAGCCGCACCACGCCGACATCGGGCCAGGAGCTCAGCTACCTGACGCCATTGTTCAAGCTGCTCAGCTTCAACTAAAATGCCTGCGCTGGCCGCTCGCACCTGATGAATCCATCATCCGTTCAAGGCGAGCAAGTCAGCGACGCAATTGCGCCGCCACGCGCACCTCACGATGATGCAACTGAAAATAAAACCCCGCGGCTCGCACCGCGGGGTTTTCTCTGTGGCCGTATCGCCGCTCAGTGCGCCAGGATCGCCAGCAGCAACAGCGCCACGATGTTGGTGATCTTGATCATCGGGTTGACGGCGGGACCTGCCGTATCCTTGTAGGGATCGCCGACGGTATCGCCGGTCACGGCGGCCTTGTGGGCGTCGGAGCCCTTGCCGCCGTAATGGCCGTCCTCGATGTATTTCTTGGCGTTATCCCAGGCGCCACCACCCGAGGTCATGGAGATCGCGACGAACAAGCCGGTCACGATCACCCCTAGCAGCATGGCACCGACCGAGGAGAAAGCCGCCGACTTGCCCGCGGCGCCGCCGCCGGCGATCCCGAAAATAACAAAATAGACGAAGATCGGCGACAGTACCGGCAGCAGAGACGGAATGATCATTTCCTTGATCGCCGCTTTGGTCAGGAGATCGACAGCCTTGCCGTAATCCGGCTTGTCGGTACCCTGCATGATGCCGGGCTTTTCGCGGAACTGGCGCCGCACTTCCTCGACAATCGCGCCGGCTGCGCGCCCGACCGCCGTCATGCCCATCGCGCCGAACAGATAGGGCAGCAGGCCGCCGAACAGCAGACCGACCACGACGTAGGGGTTGTTGAGCGAGAAGTCCGGCAGCACTCCCTGGAAGTAGGGAAACTTCGCGGCATTGGCGATGAAGTATTTGAGGTCTTCGTTGTAGGCCGCAAACAGCACCAGCGCGCCGAGACCCGCCGAGCCGATCGCATAGCCCTTGGTGACCGCCTTGGTGGTGTTGCCGACCGCGTCGAGCGCATCGGTGGCCTTGCGGACTTCCTTCGGCAGACCGGCCATTTCGGCAATGCCGCCGGCATTGTCGGTAACCGGGCCGAAGGCGTCCAGCGCGACGATCATGCCGGCCAGCGCCAGCATGGTCGTTGTGGCAATCGCGATACCGAACAGGCCGGCAAGGCTGTAGGTGACGAGAATGCCGGCAATGATCACCAGCGCCGGACCAGCAGTGGATTCCATCGAGATCGCCAGGCCCTGGATCACATTGGTGCCATGACCGGTCACCGACGACGCCGCGATCGACTTCACCGGACGAAATTCGGTGCCGGTGTAATATTCGGTGATCCAGATGATCAGGCCGGTGACGGCCAGACCGACGACGCCGCATTCGAAAAGCGCCATGCCGGTGAATTTCACCCCGGCCAGCGGGCCGAAGCCGACCAGCCCGTAGATCACCGCGGCGACGCCCGCCAGCGACAGGATACCGGTCGCGATCAGTCCCTTGTACAAGGCCCCCATGATCGACTGGTTGGCGCCGAGCTTGACGAAGAAGGTGCCAATGATCGAGGTAATGATGCAGGCGCCGCCGATGGCGAGCGGCAGCGTCATCATGTTCATCAACAGCGGCGAGGTCGCGAAGAAGATCGCGGCCAGCACCATGGTGGCGACCGCGGTCACCGCATAGGTCTCGAACAGGTCGGCGGCCATGCCGGCGCAATCGCCGACGTTGTCGCCGACGTTGTCGGCGATGGTGGCGGGGTTACGCGGATCGTCTTCGGGAATGCCGGCCTCGACCTTGCCGACGAGATCGCCGCCGACATCGGCGCCCTTGGTGAAGATGCCGCCGCCGAGACGTGCGAAGATCGAAATCAGCGACGCTCCGAAACCGAGCGCCACCAGCGCATCGACCACGGTGCGGCTGTTGGCGGGCAAATGCAGCGAAAAAGTCAGGAAGCCGAAATAAAGGGTGACGCCGAGCAGCGCCAGACCCGCCACCAGCATGCCGGTGATCGCGCCGGCCTTGAAGGCGAGTTCAAGTCCGCCAGCCAGCGAAACGGTCGCGGCCTGCGCGGTGCGCACATTGGCGCGAACCGACACGTTCATGCCGATGAAGCCCGCAGCGCCCGACAGCACCGCTCCGATCAGGAAGCCTGCCGCGACCAGCAGGCCGAGGAAGTAGTATAGCAGCGCGAAGATCACGATGCCGACCATGCCGATGGTCATGTACTGGCGCTTCAGATAGGCCTGCGCGCCCTCGCGCACCGCGGCCGCGATTTCCTGCATTCGCGGATTACCTGCGTCCGCCTTCAAAACCGACGCGGTCGCCCAGATGGCGTAAACGATGGAAAGCGCTCCGCAGAGCACAATCGCCCATAATGCTGTCATTGAATTTGCCTCAGATCTTGGTCTACCCCACGCCCATCACCGCGAAAGCGGCGGGCGCATAAAAAGAAGGCCCCGCCCTACCCAAAAGGGCGGCCTTAAATCGGCGGGACCATGCCAAAATCACATCGCGGGCGCAACGCCGCGCGGGGCATAAACGGTCGATTTCTGCAGGTATTTGCGCCGCTTTTCCCAATAAACCTAGAAATGACTGTAGGAGAGGCACTTTAGCGCGATCTCCCTGCCCTGCGCGTCCATAAATATTGGCGGCGATGCCCCGGCGATGATCGTCCCGATCGAGGTTATCGCCACGCCGACGCTGTCAGCCGCGCGCGCGAACGCCTCAAGGCGATTCTCGGGGATAGCGCACAAAATCTCGTAGTCATCGCCGCCGGAAACGATTCGCTCGATGCCGACGGCGCCCGTCGCAATCAGTGTTGCGGCCGGCGCGGACAAGGGGATGCTTGGCGCGTCGACCACCGCCGACATGCCGGAGGCGGCGCACAGCTTGGCGAGATCGCCGGCGAGACCATCGGATACATCCATCGCCGCGCTGGCGTGATCACGAACCGCTTTTGCGAGAGCGTTGCGCGGCTGGGGCACGCGATAGCGTCCCACCAGCATCTCTCTTGCGTCGTCCGCCAGCTCAGCGGCAACCGCGCCGCTCTTCAAGATCTCGAGCCCGAGCGTGGCGTCACCGATCGTGCCGGTCACGACGATGCGATCACCGGGTTTGGCGCCGCCGCGATGAACCATCTTGCCCACAGGCACCCGTCCGAGCGCCGCGATCGAGATCATCACAGGCCCCGGCGTGGAAACCGTATCGCCGCCGAGCAGCGGACAGCCATATTGCGCCGCGTCCTCGCCGAGCCCGCGCGCGAACGGTGCCAGCCAGGCATCGTCTGCGCCGCGCAGCGCCAGCGTCAGCAAAAAGCCGGCCGGCGTCGCGCCCTTGGACGCGAGATCAGACAGATTCACCCGCAACGCCTTGCGCCCGATCGTGTCGGGCGGATCATCGGGGAAAAAATGCACGCCCTCGATAATGGCGTCCGTCTTCACCACGATGTCGTCGCCCGATGGTTTCAGGATCGCCGCGTCGTCGACGAGGTTGAACGCGCCGGGATCGGTCGCCAGCGGCTTGAAATATCGCGCGATCAGCGCGTCCTCGCCGGATGGACCTGCACCGGGGACAGTCATGCTCAGCCGCCCGCCCGCGAAAACTCGTCGGCGCGAAACTGCCGGGCGATCTGATCCAGCACCGCGTTCACCATGCCGGTTTCCTCGGATTCGACAAAGGCATGAGCGACATCGACATATTCTGAAACAACGACGCGGCCGGGCACGTCCTTGCGATGCTCCAGTTCGTAGGAACCGGCGCGCAGTACCGCGCGCAAGATGGCATCGATCCGTTTCAGCGGCCAGCCCTTCGACAGCGCATCGTCGATCAGAGGATCGAGTCTTGCCTGATCGCGCACCACGCCGGACACGACGTCGCGGAAAAATGCCGCCTCGGCCGGCAGATATTTGTCGCCTTCGACCTCGCCGCCGAGCCAGTGACTCTCGAACTCGGCGAAGATGTCGTTGATCCCGGCGCCGCCGATATCCATTTGATACAGCGCCTGCACCGCGGCGAGCCGCGCCGCGCCGCGCCGGTTGGCTTTTTTGTCCGGACCCTTTGCTGACTTGGTCTTCTTGTTCGCTGCCATGATCAAATCCGCGTCAGCCGGCGCTTGATCCGCAGCATGGCCAGCGCCGCGCGGGCGGCGTCGCCACCCTTGTCGAGCTCGCCGGCCCGCGCCCGCGCCCAGGCCTGCGCATCGGTGTTGACGGTGAGGATGCCGTTGCCGAGTGGCATCCTTCTGGCCACCGCGAGGTCCATCAGCGCTCGCGAAGATTCCATCGACACGATTTCGAAATGGATGGTGTCGCCCCTGATCACGCAGCCCAGCGCAATCGCCGCGTCATAGGGTTTGCCGGTACTTTCCGCGGCGTCGAGCGCGATCGCGATCGCGGCGGGAATTTCCAGCGCGCCGGGCACCGTGATCACGTCGTGGCTGACGCCGGCCGCCTTCAGCTCGGCAACCGCACCTTCAAGCAAGGCGTCCTGGATGTCGTCATAGAAGCGCGCCTCGACGACCAGCGCGCGCGCGCCTGATATGTCGGTCGTATCCTTCAACCGTGCGCGCCGCGCGTCCGCCATCGTTTCACCATCCAAGAACGTCGTCATTGCCGGACTTGATCCGGCAATCCATCTTGTTAAGAGGATGGATAGGCGGGTCAAGCCCGCGTATGACACATTTAGCGTTGAAGCCTATTTCATTTCCGCAAGCCGCGCGGCGTAGCGCGCCATCAGGTCGACCTCGAGATTGACCTCGCTGCCCGCGCGCCAGCCGCCGAGCGTCGTGACGGTAAGCGTGTGCGGAATGATCAGCACCGAAAACTGGACGTCCTGCACCGTATTCACCGTCAGCGACACGCCATCCAGCGTCACCGAGCCCTTGGCGGCGATGAAGCGCGCCAGCTCGTGCGTGGTGCGCAGCTCGAACCGCGCCATCCCGGTCAGATCGCCGCGCGTCACGACGGTGGCGATCCCGTCGGCATGGCCGGCCACGATATGGCCGCCAAGCTCGTCGCCGATCTTCAGCGCACGTTCGAGATTGAGTTTCGTGCCGACGGTCCAGTACTTCGCCGTGGTCATATCAAGGGTCTCGGCGGCGGCATCGACATCGAACCAGGTGCGGCCCTGCTCCGCCCCCGAGGCCACCACGGTCAGGCAAACTCCGTTGCAGGCGATCGAGGCGCCGTCGGCGATGGTCGAGCGCTCGTAGCGGCAGGCGATGCGCAACCGGTGCAACTGTCCCCGCGCCGTTGGCGTCAGGCCGACGATCTCGCCGATATCGGTGACAATGCCGGTGAACATCAGGCGCGCTCGTAGATGGTCAGTGTGTCCTTTTGCAGCGCTTCGCTAGCACGTCCCTTGAACGCGGGCGACTGCGTGATTGCCGACAGCGGCAATGCGTCCAGCGCGGCGAGGCCATCGGCTCCAATAGCGTCGGGGCCGCGCAGCAGCCAGACTTCGTCGACGAGGCCGGCTGCAACAAAGGACGACGCCACCCGCGCGCCGCCTTCCACCAGAAGCCTGGTGATACCCTTCTCCGCCAGCGCGTGCAGCACGGCCGGGAGATCGAGTCCCCTCGGCGTCGTGGATGAGGCGGGGACGCGGATCACCCGCGCGCCGGCGGCGCCGAGCTTCATGGCAGCCGGCGCTTCGGCCAGATTCGAGGTCATCACCCACAGCGGGGTCGCACGCGCGGACTGCACCAGCCGGCTGGTGGCCGGTATTCGCAGGCTCCGGTCCAGCACCACCCGCACCGGCGAACGCGCCTCCATTCCCGGCAGCCGGCAGGTCAGCAGCGGATCGTCCGCCTGCACAGTGCCGATCCCGACCAGGATGGCGTCGCATTGCGCGCGCAACAGATGCACCCGCGCTTTGGCGGCTTCACCCGATATCGCGACGGGCTTGCGGCCGGCAGCAGCGATCCTGTCGTCCGCGGATACCGCGAGCTTGAGGATGACATGGGGCCGCTTGTCGCGCACCCGCCTGAAATGCCCGGCATGGTCACGCGCGGCCTCGAGCGCGCCGAGCCCGATGTCGACGGTGATGCCGGCGGCGCGCAGCCGCGCGTGCCCCTGCCCGGCCACCTCGGGGTTGGGATCCTCGATCGCCGACACCACCCGCGCAATGCCTGACGCGACGATGGCGTCCGCGCAGGGCGGCGACTTGCCGACATGCGAGCAGGGCTCCAGCGTCACATAGAGCGTGGCGCCGCGGGCGGCCTCACCGGCGCGCCTGAGCGCCTCCGGCTCGGCGTGCGGACGGCCGCCGGGCTGGGTCCAGCCACGACCGACAATGACGCCGTCCCTGACCACGACCGCGCCGACGGCCGGATTGGGCCAGGTCTGGCCCTGCCCGCGCCGCCCCAGCGTCAGCGCCAGCTCCATGAAGCGCTGGTCGACGGCTTTTGACTCCCGGGATTTCTGCGCGAACTGGTCTTCCAGAATACGGAAGATCATTTGCGTAACAGGGCAATCCGCGCGTCGTCGTCGCCGGAGAGTTCGCCGAGCACGGCCTCGAAGTCCTTGGCCTCGCGGAAATTGCGATAGACCGAGGCGAAGCGGACATAGGCGACGTCGTCGAGCTGGCGCAAATGCTCCATCACGATCTCGCCGATCGCTTCCGACGAAATCTCGGCTTCGCCGCCGCTTTCAAGTTCGCGCACGATGGCCGAGACCATCTTCTCGACCCGCTCGGGATCGACGGGACGCTTGCGCAGCGAGATCTGCACCGAACGCACCAGCTTGTCGCGGTCGAACGGCACCCGGCGGCCGTTGCGCTTGATCACCGTGAGTTCGCGCAGTTGCACGCGCTCGAAGGTGGTGAAGCGGAAATTGCAGGCGACGCACACCCGCCGCCGCCGGATCACGGCGGAATCCTCGGTCGGACGGGAGTCCTTCACCTGCGTATCGAGACTGTTGCAGCTGGGACATCTCATCCGGGCAATACCTTATTGATAGATCGGGAAGCGGTCGGTGAGCGCCTTGACCCGTTCCTTGATCGCGGCTTCCACCATCGGTGCCTTGCCGTCCTGCGACTGTGCGATCGCGTTCAGCACTTCGGCGATCATGCCGGCGACCTGCTTGAATTCGGCAACCCCGAAACCGCGCGTGGTGGCCGCAGGCGTGCCCAGACGAAGCCCCGAGGTGACGAACGGCTTCTCGGGATCGAAGGGAATGCCGTTCTTGTTGCAGGTGATGGCCGCGCGCACCAGGGCCTTTTCCGAGACGTTGCCCTTCAGCCCCTTCGGCCTGAGGTCCACCAGCATCAGATGATTGTCGGTGCCGCCGGAGACGATGTCAAAACCCTGGGCGCGCAGCGCTTCCGCCAGCGCTTTCGCATTCTCCACGACGTTCCTGGCGTAGATCTTGAAATCCGGGCGCAGCGCTTCGGCGAACGCCACTGCCTTGGCCGCGATCACATGCATCAGCGGGCCGCCCTGCAGGCCCGGGAAGACCGCCGAGTTCAGCTTCTTGGCCAGCCCCTCGTCGTTGCAGAGGATCAGCCCGCCACGCGGCCCGCGCAGCGATTTGTGCGTGGTCGTCGTCGTCACATGCGCATGCGGCACCGGGGAAGCATGTACGCCGCCGGCCACCAGACCTGCGAAATGCGCCATGTCCACCATCAGCCAGGCTCCGACACTGTCGGCGATCTCGCGGAAGCGCTTGAAGTCCCAGGCGCGCGAATAGGCCGATCCGCCGGCGATGATCAGTTTCGGGCGTACCTGCTCGGCCAGATTCGCCACCGCGTCCATGTCGATGATCTGATCCTCGCGCCGCACCGTGTAGTGCGCAGCCTTGAACCATTTGCCGGACATGTTGACGGGAGAGCCATGGGTGAGATGGCCGCCGGCGGCGAGATCGAGACCCATGAAGGTATCGCCGGGCTGCAACAGCGCCAGAAACACCGCCTGGTTCATCTGGCTGCCGGAGTTCGCCTGCACGTTCGCAAACCCCGCGCCGAACAGTTTTTTCGCGCGATCGATTGCCAGCGTCTCGGCGACGTCGACCCATTCGCAGCCGCCGTAATAGCGCGCGCCCGGGTAGCCTTCGGCGTATTTGTTGGTCATCACCGAGCCCTGCGCTTCCAGCACCGCGCGGCTGACGATGTTTTCGGATGCGATCAGCTCGATCTCGTGGCGCTGGCGGCCGAGCTCGCCACGGATGGCGGCGGCGATCTCGGGATCGGCCTGCTCAAGGGAGGCTGAAAAGAACGAGTCGGGCGCGGAGGCGGTCTTGAGGCTGGAGGAGGAAGCGCTCATCGGGGAAATATCTCCATCGCCGCAGCCTGTTACGGGCGCTGCGGCCGGTCACGTGTGGCGATCGAAAGCGGCGGCTCGGGGGATACCATATCGGGCGCCGGCGGCCAAGCACTTGCGGTACCCGTCTGATATTTATGCAAGATATGGTGGGGGTTGGGCTTCGGCGAGTCAGGCTCACAATGGCATTTTTGCGCTCCCCTCCCCCAGCGAAGCGGCGGGGTCGAGACGAGCGAAGCTCGCTCTTAGGGGTCGGGGTGGGGGGTGGCGCGGCATACACTGAAGCAGCGGTTCCTGCGGATAGACCCCCCACCCCCGACCCCTCCCCGCCACGCGCGTTGCGCGTGGAGGGAGGGGAGCGCACCGTGCACGGCTTCGCGATCTCGCCGCATGTTTTTGCGCGAGGTTTTCATTTATTTTCCGACCCTCCAAAGCGAGGGCGTGGGGAATGCCGGGTGCCAGCGCACCCGCAGCCGCGCGTGGTGTGTGGAGAACACGCGCGTTAGTCACCACGAGTCCGCCGAAACACCCGGCATTCCCGCACGCGAATGGTTTTAACGGTTTCCTTCGTGATCTCCCCGGTGATCGGGCTTTCTTGTCACCGTCGCCGGCGAAATTGCTTTCACCAGCTTGACGCCAGCGTCGAGGCGTCAGGACCACACGACTTCGCCGTCCGCATCAGGCGCTTTCGTCAACAGCACCCTCCGCGTCCACCGCATCCCGCCCCGCGTTTCGCGACGATCATGATACGCCCCTTTGTGGGGCGGGACGGCTGACGTTTTACACCTGATTTGGGTTTCGGAAAAACAGAAATATTTTTGCAAATGGGGCTGGACAGGCAACTGCACGAGGCGAAGCTGATTTGCCCGACGAGCGGGCAAATCAGTAAAAGCCCGACTGTCAGACGGCTCTGCCGCCGCGCCGGCCCACTACACGAACCGGTACGCCCCGCCCTTCTCGATCGAGCGCTTGAACGCCGGACGCGCGTGCATGCGTGACAGCCAGGCACTGAGGTTCGGGTACGGCCCGAGCTTATTGAACACTTTTGCCATCTCGCCGACAAAGCTCATCTGGATATCGGCGCCGCTCAGCGATTGGCCGACGAAGAATTCGCGGCCCTTCAGCGCGCCGTCGACATAGCCGAGGTGATTGGCGATCTCGCTGTCGATGCGAGGATGCAGCGGCGCCCCTGCTTCCTTCAACCTGGAGACATACAGGTTCAGCATCAGCGGCAGCATCGCGGAGCCTTCGGAATAATGCAGCCATTCGTTATAGGCCTCGTAGTCGACGCTGCCGATGGCCGGCATCATCGCCCCCTTGCCATGGCGGCGGATGATGTAATCGACGATCGCGCCGGACTCCGCGATTGTGGTCTCGCCGTCCGATATGACCGGCGACTTGCCGAGCGGATGCACCGCGGTCAATTCCGGCGGCGCCAGCCGTGTCGTAGCGTTGCGCTGATAGCGCCTTATTTCATAGGGCGTGCCGAGTTCCTCCAGCAGCCACAATATCCGCTGCGAGCGGGAGTCGTTAAGATGATGGAGCGTGAGCATGGGGTTTCCTCGGGCTGCTTGTTGACGACCGAGGTGTATCAGAGGTCGCAGACCAAGGGCAGGCACCGTCCCCCCGGGGCTAAACGTCAAAGCCCCGTATACCCGGCCCGCACCGGATCGCTGGAGCCGTCGAGTTCGCGCAAGTACGTCAGCCCGCACACGGTCAGGCGATGGGTATCCCTTTCGCCGGCCTCGCACAGCATGGTGAGGTATTCCGTCACCTTGGCGCGCGCCTCGGCCCTGGCCGCCGCAGGGCGGTTCACCAGGAGATCGTAGGTCAGCATGATGCGGTCGATGGCGGTTTCCATGACATCCTCTCGCTTGGGGTCAGACCAATTCGTCGGCTTCAAACTTCGCGATCGCCTTGTTGGCGAGCCTGAGCTTGTTGAATTCGCCGCGATGAAACATGTGGACGATGATTTCGAGCAGCCGCTCGTTGGTGGCAAAGGTATCGGGAATGGCGCCGGTGCGGCGCAGATAATTCGAGGCGATGGCATAGGCATCGCCGACCACTTCGACGTTCATGACCCGCAACCCGCGCTCGACCAACATCGCCCAAGTCCTCCGCTACGGAACGATAAAGCGCGAGGCCGGGCAAAAGTTCCATTTTCGGGAAATCGGTTTTTGGGCCGGTTCCGATGGGATCGGAATCGAAAGGCCGTCCTTGGTCTTGACGGGTTTTCTTCACGCAAACCGGCACGCGCTTCGCTCGAAAACAAAAGCAAAACGCACCGGCCCGGAGATCCGGGCCGATGCGCTTGGGGAAGTCCTGTTATTTTTCGTGGCCGCCGGTCTTTTAAGACGCCGGCTTGGCCGAAGAAAATCTCAGAGCCGATAGAGGATCTGGTCAGTCCAGAACCGCTCGAGCCGGTGCAGCGACTTGTTTAGGGTCGCGAATTCATCGTTCGAGATGCCACCGACCTGCTCTACCGTCTTGACGTGCTTCTGATAGAGCGCGTCGACGATGCGGCGGATTTCCTGACCCTGCGTGGTGAGGCGGATGCGGACCGAACGGCGATCGACGCGCGAGCGCTGATGGTCGAGGAAGCCGAGTTCGACCAGCTTCTTCAGATTGTAGGAGACGTTGGAGCCGAGGTAATAGCCGCGCGTGCGCAGCTCGCCCGCGGTCAGTTCCTTGTCACCGATGTTATAGAGCAGCAGCGCCTGCACCGAATTGATGTCGGCGCGGCCGCGGCGATCGAATTCATCCTTGATGACGTCGAGCAGGCGGCGATGCAGCCGCTCCACCAAAGTCAACGCTTCCAGATAGAGCGGCTGAACCGGAGCCTGGCCCGGAGCGCGTTCAGCGGCTTCCGCCGCCGTTGCAACGGCTTTCATCATGACACTTCCCCTGTTGTCGTTTTAATCGACTTATTCGACGAAACTTTTGTCCCGCCTGATAGCTTCAACTTAAGCGGACCGTTTGAAGATCAGCTTAAATAAGACAATAAAGAGATCATGAATTTAAGACAGTGAATCGCGGATTAAGCCCATGGATAAAGGACTTTTAGCAACCTTTCATTGAGGGTGTGACAGCCCTGTTCACGCTTCGTTGGCGCGATCTGTCGCATATGGGAACAGGACAGTTCAAATTGGAAACACCTGCGTAACAGGTGTGGCACCGTGTTAGGGTGACCGAAAAGTTACCGGGAAAATTTCGAAAGATTTTGTGTACCTAAACCCCGATCTTTCCGCGGTCGCGTACATCATTGCCGCAAGTCCGCGGCCTCGCGGCGCATCGGCTACAGCGATGCGATCGCTATGGCGGGCGTTCGCGCGCGGCCATCCAGGCGAGCGCGAGATAGGCGCCCAGCATCAATGCCTCCAGGCCCACCACCGTCAGGCTGCCGCCATAGATTCCCGGAAACATCAGTTCGATCACCGCCATCGACACCACGGTCGTCAGCCACACCACCGCGCCCCACGGCGTCGCCAGCCAGAGCCCGACCGCGGCGACGAGTTCAATGACGGCGAAATAGACGGTTGCGGTCTGCCACGCCATCGGCTGGTTTTCGAACGCATCTTCTTCGCCGCCGATAAAGCCCGTGACCTGCGCCCAGTGGTAGAGGCCCTGAATTACGGAGACCACGGCCATGATGCGCAGGAAGAACACCAGCCGCCGGGTCCAGGCATTGTCGTCGGTCTCGATCCGCTCCGACGACAACGTCGCCACGGACATGGCATGGTCCCGCGACTGGTCGCGCGATGAGGTTTCAGGCATCGGGATCGCTCATGAGCTGTGAACAGGCCTCCAGCCGAGCACTCATGGCCCCTCGGCGCGGCAAAATCAATCGGGCTTGCGCCAGGTCAAGGCCGCGGTGACGGCCGCGATGCAAAGTGCTAGGGTTTTCATGTCCAGCCTGCCGTCCCGGGAGAAACAACCAAATGGCGATCAAATTCGGGCGTCCGATCGAAATGCGCGATGCGCCGCGGCAAAAGACCGCCCTCGCCTCCCCTGCCCTCGATCTGGTGGTTCGCCCGCGCCGCAATCGCAAGGCGGAATGGGCGCGCCGGCTGGTGCGGGAAAATGTCCTCACCACGGATGATCTGATCTGGCCGCTGTTCGTGGTCGATGGCCACAACACGCGCACGCCGGTGGCCTCGATGCCGGGCGTCGAGCGACTGAGCGTCGACCAGTCGGTGCGCGACGCCGAGCGCGCGATGAAGCTGAACATCCCCTGCATCGCGCTGTTTCCCTATACCGAGCCGTCCCTGCGCGACGAGCATGGTTCCGAGGCCGTCAATCCCGACAATCTCGTGTGCAAGTCGGTGCGGGCGATCAAGAAGGAATTTCCGGGCCTCGGGGTGCTCTGCGACGTGGCGCTCGATCCCTTCACCAGCCATGGCCATGACGGGCTGATCGAGGACGGCCGCATTCTCAACGACGAGACGGTCGCGGTGCTGGTGCGGCAGGCCCTGGTGCAGGCCGAAGCCGGCTGCGACATCATCGCTCCCTCGGACATGATGGATGGCCGCGTCGGCGCCATCCGCGAAGGTCTCGACGCTGCCGGTTTCCTCGACGTGCAGATCATGGCCTATGCGGCAAAATATGCTTCCGCCTTCTACGGCCCGTTCCGCGACGCCATCGGCTCGGCCAAGACCCTGACCGGCGACAAGCGCACCTATCAGATGGATAGCGCCAATTCCGACGAGGCGCTGCGCGAGGTCGAACTCGACATCGCCGAGGGCGCCGACATGGTGATGGTAAAGCCGGGGATGCCCTATCTCGACATCGTGCGGCGGGTCAAAGACACCTTTGGCATGCCGACCTTCGTCTACCAGGTGTCCGGCGAGTACGCGATGATCGCGGCCGCTAGCGGCCATGGCTGGATCGACGGCGAGCGGGCGATGATGGAAAGCCTTTTGGGATTCAAGCGCGCCGGCGCCGACGGCATCCTGACCTATTTCGCGCCGCAAGCGGCAGAAAGGCTGAGGGCTTCGAATTGAGACGCCTTAGCCTGCCGTAGCCCATGTCATCCACAGCGTTGCTCACCGGTTGATAAATCTCGATCGCAAGAAACAAGGATGGCATCATGGGTGCCTTGAAGGGGAGGAAGGCAGTAGTAACCGGCGGCAGCCGCGGCTTCGGCCGGGGCATCGTCGAAGCGCTTTCCGCCGAAGGCGTTCACGTGACAGCCATCGCGCGCAATGCATCTGATCTGGCGGCACTCGAGCGCGAGATGACCGGCGTTACGGGCGTCTGCGGCGACATCGTCGATCCCGTGCTCGCGGCCCGCGTAATCGAACGTGAGCAGCCCGATATTTTGGTGCTCAATGCCGGTGCGCGCGGCATCAATCGGCCAACCCGGCTCCACACATGGGACACTTTTTCGACCCAGTACGAGGTCGACGTGAAGAGCGCCTTCCTCTGGACCCGTGAGGCGCTCCTGCTTCCGTTGCCAAGAAACAGCGCGATCATCATTGGATCGAGCGGCGCAGCACTCCGTCCCATGTTTGTTAATGCGAGCTATGCTGCCGCAAAGGCGGCGCTCTATGCATTCGCGCAAGGGGTGGCCGGTGAAGCGTCGCAAGCGGGAATTCGCGTTCACTGCCTTCTTCCGGTCATGGCTCCAGACAGCGAAGTCGGATCGGAGGCGCTGAAGGACATTTCCAAATACACCGGCACGTCGGTGGAGCGTATCATCGAGGACAAGGGCATGAAGCCGCCCGTCACGCCGGCCGTCGTCGGAGGTGCCGTGGTGTCAATTCTCACCAATCCCGCCCACGCGAACATCGTCGGTTTCCGAATCAGCGGAGCTGGAGTCCAGCCGCTCGGGCAAGCCTGAGGGCGTAATGTCGATCCTCGGTCGGCGGCTTTATCCCCCTTGCAGCCGGGAACAGCCGCCCCCATGTCTCGGCTTGCGGAAATGCACGGTCTGGAGGGACTGATCATGTCTTATAGCGGTTCGGGCAATACGGGTGGTGCCTGGCGTAACGATGGCGGCGTCCAGCCGCACGCGTTCGATCCCCTGACGCAGCCGGAACTGTTTCGCGGTGTGCTGACACGGCGGGTGTTCGCGTTCCTGATCGACCTCGTGGTGCTCGCCATTCCC
>DATANB010000163.1:0-34685 GCA_036266415.1 Bradyrhizobium sp.
CTGCTTTCGGCCGGCATCACCTCGGCGATCCAACCTTGGCTGCTACGCCACGCCCTTGCACGGCCGAACCCTCGGTCCTCGCATCGCGTTCCAACTCCCCAGGGTGCGGGCATTGCGGTGATCGCGGCTACGCTCCTGGTCGCGAGCGCCATCGCCGCTTATGCAGCCGCCGAGCCTTTAACTATCCCGGTCGCGATATCGGCTGCGTCGCTGTTCATCGCTGTTGTGGGATTTGCCGACGACGTCAAATCAATTCCGGTACTGCCGCGACTGATGCTGCAGGCCCTCGCCGTCGGTGCCATTCTTTTTACAGCGTCCGGAGATCTCCGGATCGTTCCAATTTGTCCGCTCTGGATCGAGCGCGGCCTGCTTTTGCTCGCGGGCCTCTGGTTCGTGAATCTGGTCAACTTCATGGATGGGCTCGACTGGATGACGGTTGCCGAGGTTGTACCTATCACTGGTGCGATGATCGTACTCGGAATGCTCGGTGCGTTGCCGGTTCCAGCAACCGTTGTCGCGGCGGCGCTGTGCGGCGCGATGGTCGGGTTCGCACCCTTCAATCGCCCGGTTGCAAAAGTCTTTCTTGGAGACGTCGGCAGCCTGCCGATTGGGCTGCTGCTTGGATGGTGTCTACTGCAACTGGCCTATCATCAGCAATTCGCCGCCGCATTGCTGCTGCCGTTATACTATCTGGCGGATGCGACCGTGACGCTGTTACGCCGGCTGATCAGGAGCGAGCCATTCTGGGCCGCACATCGTTCGCATTTTTATCAGCGCGCTACCGATAACGGTTTTACCGTGTTGCGCGTGGTGAGCGAGGTGTTCGCGCTCAATATCGCTCTGGCGGTACTCGCGATCGCCACGACCAGGACGCAATCAGCCGCGATCGACCTCACCGTCATGATCATCGGCGGCTGTGGCGTGGCGCTTACGATGTACCGCTTCTCGCGGTCGCGCGAGGCATAGCTGCTTCATGCGGCGTTATGCCGAAGGTCCTGAATAAAGCGAGATTAGTCAGCCATGGCCGCGGCGAAGTGAACTGACATGATCGGTTCGCAAGGTTTTCGGGTGCAATCCCGCCTAAGCGGCGCTCGATCCAAATTCCGGTACGGCGTCCTGCAGTACCGCCCTGATGGTGGCCCGGTCATCCCTGGCGATCGCCTGCTCCAGCGCTGCGATCCACTTCCGAAGCGCCTGCATCGGCGGTTCGTTGGGCTTGGCTGCCATGATCCCGGCAACGCCAATCTCGATGGTCGGCTCCTCGCTGGCGAACAGGATTTCGTTGAGCCGTTCTCCCCGCCGCATTCCGGTGAAAACGATATCGATATCATGGCCCGGCTGCAGCCCGGAAAGCCGGATCATGCGTTCGGCAAGATCGACGATCTTGACCGGCTGCCCCATGTTGAGGACGTAAACCGAAACGTTCGGTCGCACTGGCGCCAGCGCGTGCGTCGCCGCCGTAATCACGAGGTCGCAGGCCTCGCGGATGGTCATGAAATATCTGACCATATCGGGGTGCGTAACCGTCACCGGGCCGCCCGCCTCGATCTGGGCCTTGAATTTCGGCACCACTGAGCCGTTCGACGCTAACACGTTGCCGAAGCGCACGGAGATCAGCCGGCTCCGCCGCGTGGCACCCGGCTGCGACGCCAAATCGTGATCGAGCGCCTGGCAATACATCTCGGCAAACCGCTTGGTCAGTCCCAGCATCGAGACCGGTTCGATCGCCTTGTCGGTCGAGATCATCACCATCGCCTCGGCGCCGGCTGCGAGCGCCGCATCGGCTACATTGATCGATCCGAAAATGTTGGTCTTGACTCCTTCACTCCAGTCGCGCTCGAGAATCGGCACATGTTTGAGGGCGGCGGCGTGAAATACGATATCCGGCTTGAATTCATTCATCAACCCCAGGATGCGTTCGCGATCGCGAATATCGGCGATCCGCCCCTCGATGACAGCGCCGCTCTGATGCACCGCCAGCGCTTCGGTAACGGCATAAAGCGCCGGCTCGGAATTCTCTATCACCAGCAGCCGGGCCGCGCCGAATGTTACGACACGGTCGCAGATCTCCGAACCGATCGAACCGCCGCCGCCGGTGACGATGACCGCCTTGTTCTTCACCAGGGCTTCGAGCCGCGCGTAGTCGATGTTTTCGCTGGGGCGCAGCAGCAGGTCCTCGACGGCAACCGTCGTCAACCGCGGCGTCTCTCCGCTTTCCAGAGATGGCAGACGGCTGACAATCAGGCCCAGCCTGCGTGCGCGCATCAGAACGGCTTCGGGACGCGCCTCAGGATCGAACGCCGACGGCGTCATGACCACACGGGCGATTGGTTTGTTGCGTCTTGCAAAATCGGCGATCACGTCCTCGATGTCGTCGATCCCGCCCAGCACCGGAATATTGCGAATGGTCTGGCCACGATCCGCGCTCGACGGCGACAATAGGCCGATCGGCCAAATCCGCTTGACGGCACCGCTTTCAATTCCGCGCAGGAGAATTTCGGCGTCGGCGGTGCGGCCGATCAGCAACGTCGGCGACGCATCCTCGGCACGCGCGTGATGACGCACGCGCGTATAGCGAAAATAACGATAGGCGAAGCGCAGCGCGCTCAGAAAGAACACCTCGAGAAACCAGTACAGCACGATGGTGATCTTGCCGAGAAAGAACGTGCCTTTGACGTTCGGCGCGACGAAGATGTAGTCCAGCACCAGCAACGCCACCGTCAGCACCGTCGCCGCGCGCAGGATATTCAGCGCGTCCGGCAACGAGATGAAGCGCCATTTCGTGGTGGTCAGATGGAAGATGTAACAAACGACGACGCTGAAGCCGATGAAATACGGCAGGATTCGCAGCAAGAGCGGCAACCGTTCGGTGAAAAGATCACCTTCGAACCGCAAGTAAAAACTGGCAAAGACCGCCAGCGTGGTCGCGAGCGCGTCGTGCGCTGCGATCAGCAGATTGCGCTGGGTCAGATTCGATAAACGCATCATTTCGCTGGCCGGTTAACGGATATGGCGCGGCTGAGCCATCGCGGGGCCGCTGATAGCTCATCGCGCGCGCGCATGCCAGCGATCATGGTTCCGCGGAGGTTCCCACTGCCGCTTCGCGCGCGGCCGTCCCCAGCGCCATGCCGCCGGCGATGCCGACGCCCAGAACATACATCCATCCCTCATTGAAATCGAACAGGTGAGAATCGAACAGCGAGGCCAGCGTCGTTGACCAGGGCAGTGAGGCGACGACCAGGATGGCGAAGATATCCGTGATCGACCAAGCCGCCGGTGCCCGCCACAGTCGCCACAACAACGCCGCCACCGACTCTTTTTCTGTTGTCACCGCGCTCACGCCTTGCCTCCCTTCGCGCGATTGACCAGCGAGGTCGTGCTGAAACCGGGCAGGACCTCCACCAGCAGCACTTCGCCGCCGCCTGCCTCGACGATTTCGTGACCGACGACCTGGTCTCGAGCGTAATCTCCGCCCTTCACCAACACGCTCGGCTTGATCTGCGCGATCA
This sequence comes from Bradyrhizobium sp., assembly GCA_036266415.1. Taxonomy (GTDB): domain Bacteria; phylum Pseudomonadota; class Alphaproteobacteria; order Rhizobiales; family Xanthobacteraceae; genus Bradyrhizobium. The sequence continues at coordinate 3,510 of DATANB010000163.1, forward strand.
AGCTGATCGGCGTGTCTTCTTCGAAGATGGCGACGAGATCGACCGCCTCCAGCGCCGCCAGCACTTCGGCGCGCGCACGCTCGTCCTGAACCGGACGTCCCGCGCCCTTCAGCCTCCTCACCGAGGCGTCGCTGTTCAGGCCGACGATCAGGCGGTCACAGGCGCCCCGCGCCGCGGTCAGCACCTTGACGTGGCCAGGATGCAGAATATCGAAACAGCCGTTGGTGAATCCCACCCGCAAACCATGCTTCCGCCAGTCCGCAAGATGTGCCTGGAGATCGCCGCCCGCCACGACAATCTTTTCTTCGGCCGCGAGGAATGCATGCGGCAGAATCTTCCGCCGCAATTCCGACGACGTGACGCTGGCGGTGCCTTTCTTGCCGACCGCGACGGCGGCCGCCGCATTCGCCATCCGCAGCGCCGTCTCCCAATCGGCCCCCGCCGCAAGCGTCACCGCTAGCACCGCGGCAACGGTATCGCCCGCGCCCGAGACGTCGCGCACCCTGACCGGGTGAGCCGGTATATGGATGGGCTTACCCTTTCGCGGTACTAACGTCATGCCGTGCTCGCTCTGCGTCACCAGCATCGCCTCGCAGTCGGCAAGCTGTATCGCGTCCCGCGCGGCATCCGCAATGCTCTCTACGGTATCGGCGCTGCTGCGGGTCGCTTCGGCGAATTCCCTGCGATTGGGCGTCAGCAGCGTCGCGCCGCGATAAATGGCAAAGTTGCCGCTTTTGGGATCGACGATCACACGCTTGCCGAGTTTTCGCGCGGCGTCGATGACGTTGCGGATCACCCGCGCCGTCAGCACACCCTTGGCGTAGTCGGACAACAACACGATGTCGGCGCGCGGCAACAGCGGCAAAATGCCGTCGATCAGTTTCTGCTCGATATCGGCTGCCGCCGGTTGTGCCAGTTCCCAGTCTGCGCGCAGCATGTGGGTGGAGAAATGGTCGGAAACGAAGCGCACCTTTCGCGTCGTCGGCCGTCCGGGATCGCAAACCAGAACGCTTTCGATCAGGTTTTCCTGCGAAAGCTGAACTTTCAGCGTCGCGCCGGCGGCGTCCTCGCCGATCAGGCCAACGAAGATACAGCGTGCACCGAGCGCGGCGATGTTGCGCGCGACGTTGCCGGCACCACCGATATTTGTCTTGGTATGCTGCACGGCAATCACGGGTGCGGGCGCTTCAGGCGAAATCCGCGACACCTCGCCATAGACGAATTCGTCGAGCATGAGGTCACCGACACAGAGCACGGTCCGGCTGGCAATCGCATGCGACAGGGCGTCAAAATCGAACATCGGAACCTGTTGTCTGTTGTGCGGTCAGCGGAAACGATCGGCGCGATCGAGAAAACCCTTGACGTAGGTCCCGACCGCCTGTTCCAGCGCGGTGAAGCCGCCATTGTAACCGGCGCGCTGCAGCCGATCGACGTCGCTTTGGGTGAAGTACTGGTAGCTGCCGCGGATCGACTCGGGCATATCGACATACCCGATATTTGGCACCGCGCCGAGCGCGCTATAAGCCGCCAGCATCATATCCTTGAAGCTGCGGGCCTTGCCCGTGCCGACGTTGAAGATTCCGCTGATCGACGGCGTCGCCAGCAGCCACATCGTTACCCGCACCGCGTCGTCGACATAGATGAAATCGCGCCGCTGGTCGCCATCCGCAATCCCCTCGCGATGCGATTTGAACAACTGCACCGGCCGGCCCGCTTTGATATCGTCGAAGCGTCGCGCCAGCACGCTCATCATCGTGCCCTTGTGATACTCATTGGGACCGAACACGTTGAAGAATTTCAGCCCGGCCCATTGCGGCGGAAGCTTTTCGCCCCTGGCCGCGCGCTCGGCCACCGCCATGTCGAACAGATGCTTGCTCCAGCCATATAAATTCATCGGCCGCAGCGCTTTCAGCGCTGCCAACGACGGATCGTCGCAAAACCCCTGCGCGCCGTCGCCATAGGTCGAGGCCGACGAGGCGTAGATGAACGGCGTGGCATTGGCCGTGCACCAGTCGAGCAGCCGCATCGACAGGCGGAAATTGGTCTCGATCACGAGATCGCCGTCGGTCGCGGTGGTTTCCGAAATGGCACCGAGATGAATGATGGCGTCCAGCCGGCGGCCTTTCAGCCAGTCCAACAATTGCGCCGGCGGAACGATATCGGCAAGCTGGCGCTTGGCGAGATTGCGCCATTTGCCGTCATGGCCGAGCAGGTCGCAAACGGCGACATCGGCGCGGCCCGCGTCATTCAACGCAGCCACGACGTTCGATCCGATAAAACCGGCACCCCCGGTCACCAGCAGCATTCCAGCCTGTCCTTTGTGGGATGCCAGCTTTGCCCCAGACCCGTCCGGCAGGCAACTTGGGTCAACCGGCTTGGTGAAGAGGCAGCGCTCTGTTTGCCGGCTTTACCCCGCAGCGCTGAGCGGTTACCGACAGGCTCATAGACCGCTGCGAAGCTGATAAAGAATGAATAAAGATTCAGAATATGTAATCCAGCAAAACGCGGACGACACACGTCCCATTCTGATCGTTCCCTATATGTGGATCGGGGATTTCGTGCGCGGCCATACCGTGGTGCGCGTGTTGAAGCAGCGCTGGCCCAACCGGCCGATCGATCTCCTGACCACTTCCCTGTGCGCGCCGCTGGTCGACTACATGCCGGGCGTCCGCTCCGGCGTCGTCTGGGACCTGCCGCGCAGCCGGCTTGCGCTGGCCAGGCAATGGGGGCTGGCGGCGCAGCTAAGGGATCGCACCTACGCCACCGCGCTGATCATGCCCCGCACCTGGAAATCGGCGATTGCACCGGCGCTCGCCGGTATCCCGGAACGGGTTGGGTTCGTCGGCGAGGCGAGATTCGGTCTGGTCAACCGATGGCGCTGGGGCGAGAAGGCTCTGCCCCGCTTCATCGACAAAAACGCAGCACTGGCGCTGCCGGATGGGGCGCCGCTGCCGCCGGAATGGCCGATGCCGCAGCTCCGTGTGCCAGCAGAGGAAGTAAGCCGCTGGCGGCAAGCCAACGGACTTTTCGCCGGAACCGCTGTGGCGCTGGCGCCAGGCTCGGCCGGGTCGTCCAAGCGCTGGACCTATTACCCGGGGGCTGCGCGGCTTTTGGCCGAGCTTGGGCTGGATGTCTGGGTGGTCGGCGGCCCCGGCGAGAAGGCGCTGGCGGCCGAAATCGTGGCCGCGGGCGGCCCCCGGGTGCGCGATCTGACTGGGGCAGACCTGCGCAACGGCATTCTGGCGATGGCGGCGGCAAATGTCGCGATTTCCAACGACTCCGGCTTGATGCATATCGCCGCCGCGCTGGGGACGCCAACCATGGGCATTTTTGGTCCCACCAGCCCCTATCACTGGGCACCGCTCAATGGCCTTGCGGCGACGGTGCAGACCAAAACCGTGGTGCCCTGCCAGCCCTGCCACCGCCCGATCTGCACCCAGAACGACCATCGCTGCATGCGGGACATTCCTGCATCCGACGTCGTGACAATTACCGAGCGCGTGCTGGCGGAGGCCGTGATGCGTGCCACACATTGATCGCGCGCGCTTGCGCTGCCGCGGCGCGGTCATTACGACAATTGTGAACCCGCAAGCCTGACGGTGCGTCTTGAGCCAGGATTCCAACGACCCGATCGGAGCGCATTTAGCGCAATCGCTCGCCGCCCTCGAGCGGGCGACAAAGGATGCCGCGTTGCTCGCGGCCGCACGCCAAATCGCGGCCGTCATCATTGCGGCGCTGCGCTCGGCCAACAAGCTGCTGATCATTGGCAATGGCGGCAGCGCCGCCGACGCCCAGCACATCGCCGCCGAAATCGTCGGCCGCTACAAACAGGACCGGCCTGCTTACGCCGCGATCGCGCTGACCACCGACACCTCGGCGTTGACGGCGATCGCCAATGATTACGGCTTCGAACAGGTGTTCGCGCGGCAGCTCGCAGGCCTCGGCCAGTGCGGCGACGTGCTGCTGGCGCTATCCACCTCCGGACGGTCGCCGAACATCCTGGCGGCGCTGCGCGGCGCGCGGGAACGCGGAATTGTCACCATCGGCTTTACCGGCAGCAAGGGCGATGCAATGGGCGCATTGTGCGATCATCTGCTGGTGGCGCCCAGCGAAGACACCGCGGTGGTCCAGCAAATTCATCTCGCTATCGCGCACGGAATCTGCGGCGAGATCGAGCAGGCGATGATACGCGGGCCGCGAAAAGATGAGCGGTGACTATTTAGCCGGCTCCGCGCCCAGGCCCGCAACCTTCCTCGACCGCGACGGCGTGATCAATCACGACGACGGCTATATGGGTACCCAGGCGCGGATTCGCTGGATGCCGAACGCGGCCAAGGCGATCCGCCGACTCAACGACACCGGATATCTGGTGTTCTTCTTCACCAATCAATCCGGCGTGGCGCGCGGTTACTTCACCGAGCACGAGCTCAATACGCTGCACGACTGGATGCGCGCAGAGCTCGCCGCGCAAGGCGCGCGCATTGACGATATCAGATATTGCCCGCATCACCCCGACGGATCGGTTGCGGGCTATCTCGAGGACCATCATTGGCGCAAGCCGAGCCCCGGCATGATCCTCGATCTGATGCAATGCTGGCCGGTGCGGCGCGAAGGCAGTTTCGTCATTGGCGACCGTGCGACCGACATCGAGGCGGCGCAAGCCGCTGGATTGCCGGGCTTTCTGTTCGCGGGCGGCGATCTCGATGCCTTTGTGGCCAAAGCGATCGCTCAGACGAGCCGGCGATAGACCTCGGCAATGCCGTTCGCTTCCACGTCGAGACTGAATTTCTGAAGCACCCGCGCGCGTCCCCGCTTGCCCATTTCGGTGGCCGAAGCCGGATCGCGCATCAGGGGCTCCAGGGCGGCAACAAGCGCGTTGACATCGCCCGGTGGCGTCAACACGCCGGTCACGCCATGCTCGACCACAAGCTCGGCCGCGCCCGCGCGCGACGCCGCCAGTGCAGCTCCCGCCGACATCGCCTCGATCAGGGTGAGACCAAATCCTTCATTGCGCGAGGTGAATGCGTAGATCGTCAACCGCTGATACCAGCGCTGCACCTCCTCGATCGGAAGTTCACCGGTGACGATGATACGCGATTGCAGGCCAGTTGCCTCGATCCGCTTTTTCAGACCGTTGGCGAACGCCGTTTGCTCTGGCGTGATCGCCCCGACCACGACGGCGGTAAAGTCGGGATAGCGCGGCAGCAGCTGGCACATCGCGTCCACGAAGACGTCGGTACCTTTTTGTGCGCGCACCCGGCCGAAGCAGCCGATGGCATAGCGGCCCGGCAATCCGGCCTGCGCGAACGCCCCGGCGCGATCGGAAGGCGGCGAATAGTGATCGGTATCGACCCCGTGCGGAATCACCGTCGCCCGGCGCTTGAGGAACGATGCCGAGATATCGTTGGTCGCGATGATCGCGTCCATTCGGTTGATCAGCCACCGCGTGATCCAGGTGTGGTGACGCTGCGCCGCCGAGGTGAACACCAGTTTTAGCGGCCAGCCGAGCGAGCGGAGCAGCACGCCTGCAATCATCTCGTTATTGCGCCGCGCGTGCCAGATCAGGGGCTTGCGCCGGCGCCACAACCTCAAAAGATCCGCGATACCCATGTTTGCGATGCCGTCGGGCACATCGGGACCGAGCCATGCGGCGCGAAACATGCCGGCGAGTTTCGGCGCCACCATGCGGTTGGTCGCGGTGACGCCGGAATAGCGCCTGTGCAGATTCGGCACGATCAGCTGCAGACTGTCAGCGGAATTGTTATCGATCGGCACGTCAGGCTCCGTTGTGCGCATTTCCTATACGCAACATTAAGTATAGTGGCCAGTTGGCTCGCGCCGAAACCCGTTCTTCACCGCGCCCTGGATAGCATCAACCCGGTATTTGGCAGATGGGTGAGCTCATGACCGTGCTTGTCACCGGCGGCGCCGGCTACATTGGAAGCCACATGGTTCATGCGCTGGTGGAGGCCGGCGAAACTGCCGTCGTGATCGACAATCTCTCCACCGGCTTTTCCGCGTTGCTGCCCGAAGGCGTTCCGCTGTTCATCGGCGATGCCGCCGACGAGAACCTTGTCGGGGGCGTGATCGCAGCCCACGGCGTTGAAAGCATCATTCACTTTGCAGGCTCGGTGGTGGTGGCGGATTCGATGCGCGATCCGCTCGCCTATTATCGCAATAACACCATGACCACGCGCAGCCTCCTCAACGCGGCGGTTAAATCCGGCGTCAACCGCTTCATCTTTTCATCGACCGCGGCGGTGTACGGCAATCCAGATCAGATCCCGGTTCCCGAGGATGCACCGACACGGCCACTGTCGCCTTACGGGTCATCCAAGCTGATGACCGAGATCATGTTGCACGACACGGCCTCCGCGCACGGCATGAGCTATGTCGTGCTGCGCTATTTCAATGTCGCGGGCGCCGATCCGCAGGCGCGCATGGGACTGGCAGCGGTCGGCGCGACCCATCTTATGAAGATCGCGGTCGAGGCCGCCACCGGACAGCGCGCCAAGATCGACGTGTACGGAACCGATTATCCGACGCCGGACGGAAGCTGCATCCGGGACTTCATTCATGTCAGCGATCTTGCGCAGGCCCATCGCGCGGCGCTGTCCTATCTGCGCGGCGGCGGCACCTCGGCGACGCTGAATTGCGGCTACGGCCGCGGCTACTCCGTGCTGGAGACGATCGAGGCCGTGCGACGTGTTTCGGGATGCAATTTTGCGGTTCAATATGCCCCGCGCAGGCCGGGCGATATCATGACCATGATCGCGGACACCGGTCGTATCCGCTCGACGCTGGACTGGACGCCGCAATATAATGATCTCGAGACCATCGCCGCGCACGCGCTCTCCTGGGAGGAGAAGCTGTTACGCGAGCGCCAAGGCGAGGCGCAGCGCGCCGCGACGGCCTAGATTCTCAGCCGGCGCAAGCCCTGATTTGGCTTGAAAAACCATGCTATAGGGGGCAAGGAGACCTTTCGCAGCAGCCCCTGACGCGCGGGCGATAACTGCCCAGCGCCGTCAATGGAACGCGGATGACCGAATTTCCTAAGAAAATCACCGACGACCCCTATGGCGCCGCGATTCTGATTCGTCGCCTGATCGCGGAACAGGGAGCCGCCTACTGGCGCCGCTATCTGCTTGCCTTCGCGCTGATGGGTGTCTCGGCGGCCGCGACCGCGGGTTCGGCCTGGATCCTCGGCCAGGTTATCAACAAGGCCTATGTCGACAAGGATGTGCGCGGCATCGCGCTCCTCTCGGGGGTCACCGTCCTGATCTTCATCCTCAAGGGTGCGGCGACCTACGGTCACCAGGTGATTCTGTCGAAAATCTCCAATGCCATCCTCGCCAACAACCAGCGCCGGCTTTTCGGCAAGCTGATGAACGAAAGCGTCGGCTTCTTCTCGGAGCGGCATTCGTCGGAATTCCTGGCACGCCTGACGTCGGGCGCGTACTCGGTCACGCAAGTGCTCAATCTGCTGATCAATGCGCTCGGACGCGACCTCTTGCTGCTGATCGGGCTGGTCGCGGTGATGCTGATGCAGGATCCGTATATGGCGCTGCTCGGTTTTGCGGTGGCGCCGCCGGCGATGCTGGTGCTGCGCAAGCTGGTGAAGCGGATCAAGGGGCTGGCGCACAACCAGTTCACCGGTACCGCCGACATTCTTGAGACCATGCAGGAATCGCTGCAGGGCATTCGCACCGTCAAGGCATTCACGCTCGAACAAACCATGCGCGAGCGGATCGACGCCAGCATCACCGCGGTCGAGCGCAACGCCAACAAGATGGCGCGGGTTTCCAACCGCTCCAGCCCGCTGATGGAAACACTGGGCGGCTTCGCGGTCGCCGGCGGACTGATGTATGGCGGCTACAGCGTGGTCGCGACGGGTGCTACGCCAGGCCAGTTCTTTTCGTTCCTGACCGCGTTCCTGATGGCTTACGAGCCGGCCAAGCGTCTCGCGCGGCTCAACATCGAGCTCAACAGCAATTTGATCGGCGCGCGCAAGCTGCTGGAAATCGTCGACAGTCCGTCCAGCGAGCCGGTCGAGGACGATAAGCCGACCTTGCAGCTGACCGACGCGCGGGTGGAATTGCGCGATGTCAGCTTCGCCTACCGTGCGAACGAGCCGGTACTCAATCGCGTGAGCTTCGTCGCCGACCCCGGCAAGGTCACGGCGCTGGTCGGCCCCTCCGGTGGCGGCAAATCGACCGTGCTGGCGCTGTTGCTGCGGTTCTACGAGTTGAGCGAGGGCGAGATCCTGATCGACGGGCAGTCGATTTCCACGGTGTCGCGAACATCATTGCGCCAGCAGACCGCCTATGTCGGGCAGGACGTCTACCTGTTCCGCGACACCATTCGCGAGAACATCGCCTTCGGCAAGCCAGGCGCAACCGAAGCCGAGATCGTGGCGGCGGCGACGGCGGCCTGCGCGCACGATTTCATCATGGGCTTTCCACTCGGCTATGACACGCCGGTGGGCGAGCATGGCACGCAACTGTCGGGCGGACAGCGCCAGCGCGTCGCGGTTGCGCGCGCGCTGATCAAAAATGCGCCGATCATCCTGCTCGATGAGGCGACCGCGGCGCTGGATTCGGAATCCGAACAGCAGGTGCAGGAAGCGATCGAACACCTCTGCCAGAACCGCACCACCATCGTCATCGCCCATCGCCTGCACACGATCATGCACGCCGACGCCATCCTGGTGGTCGAGGGCGGCGAGATCGTGGAGCGCGGCCGGCATGACGACCTGCTGCGCCGCGGCGGCCGCTATGCCTCGTTCTTCCGCATCCAGCATCGCGATGCCGGCCCCCTCACTCTGGCGCCAATCAGCGCAACCGCGTAAGGCTAACCCTGTTTCCGTCCCCAAACCCCGCCGAGACCCCTTCATGAGCGCCCCGTCCTTTGTCATTCCCGCCCCGCCGCAAGCCTCGATCGCCGTCACCGGCGAAACCAGATCGTTTCCGGTTCGCCGCATCTGGTGCGTCGGGCGCAATTATCTCGAGCACATCCGGGAGATGGGGAACGACGAGCGGGCGCCGCCGTTTTTCTTCGCCAAGCACGCCGACATGATCGAAGCTGACGGCGCCATGATTCCCTACCCGCCGCTGACCAAGGATCTGCACCACGAGGTCGAACTGATCGTGGCGATGAAGAGCGGCGGCCTCAACATCGCGGCCGACAAGGCGCTCGATCACATCTACGGTTATGCCGTCGGCATCGACCTCACCCGCCGCGACCTGCAGCAGGCCGCGCGCAAGAAGGAACGGCCGTGGGAGATCGGCAAATCCTTCGACCATTCCGCGCCCTGCTCGGCCCTGCAGCCGGCCGCAAAGATCGGCCATCCCGCGAAGGGAAAAATCTGGCTCTCGGTCAACGGCACCGAACGGCAGAAAGGCGACCTCACCGAACTGATCTGGAGCGTGCCGGAAATCATCTGGCAACTCTCCCAGCAGGTCGCGCTCGGCGCCGGCGATATCATCATGACGGGGACGCCGGCCGGCGTCGCGGCGCTCGCGCCCGGCGACAGGATCGAGTGCGGGGTCGACGGCATCGGCACCCTGAAGGTTTCGATCGGCAAGCCGGCGGCATAGCCGGCTCTCTGCGCCCAAACACGAAACCGGGGCTCCCCGAACCGGATTCGGGGCCTTTTTTTGCGCCCGATTTTGCACGGCTCTTCGGGAAACTCGAAAGAAATTCGCAGTCCGTTAACCATACGCACATTAAACAAGGGCAGACCGCCACAATCCGCGCGATGGAGCCCGCCAATGAGCCTCGACTGGAACGCCATCCGCCTCGATTTGCTCGAAATCGACGAACCGATGCGGGCGAGCTTGCGCGAGATGCGGCCGTTTCTCGCAAAAGCGCTGCCGGACGTCCTGGCGCGGTTCTACGACAAGGTCCGGCATTACGATCCCTCCTCCGGCATCTTTCGGGACGGCGCGATGCAGGAGGCCATTCGCATGCAACTGCAGCACTGGGAGTTGATCGCGGCCTGCGATTTCGGCCCGGCTTACGCCAGTTCGATCGCACGCTTTTGCGAATTCAACCAGCGCGCCGGCGTCTCGCCGCACTGGTATGTCGGCTGCCGCATGATGTTCGTGGCCGACCAGCTGATGAAGGCGGTCGAGGACGAAATTCAAATTCCGCGCTTCGGCCGGGCCGCCCAGGCCGCGCGCGACATGAAGGCGTCGATGCAAAACGCCATCGCCAGGGCCAACATGCTGGACACCGAAAATGTCATCGCGTTCTATTTCGGTTCCAACCGTCAGATCCGCAAGGACGCCATCGCGCAAGCCAGCGACCGCTTCCGCGCCATCATCACCTCGCTGACGACGGCTTCCGGCGACCTGGAAGGCACCGCCCGCTCACTGAGCGACAACGCCGGCAACACCACGCGGCTCGCGACCGTGGTCGCCAACGCCTCGGCGGACGCCTCCAACAACGTGCAATCGGTGGCGTCGGCGACCGAGGAACTCGCCGGCTCCGTGCGCGAGATTTCAACGCAGGTTCAGGAATCCAACCGCATCGCCGAAAGCGCGGTGAAGCAGGCCAATGAAACCGACGCGCGCATCAATGCGCTGTCGCAGGCCGCCAACCGGATCGGCGACGTGATCAAGCTCATCACCTCGGTTGCCGAGCAGACCAACCTGCTCGCGCTCAACGCCACCATCGAGGCGGCGCGCGCCGGCGAGGCCGGTCGTGGTTTCGCGGTGGTCGCGCAGGAAGTCAAGGCGCTCGCCAGTCAGACCGCCAAGGCCACTGACGAAATCGGCATCCAGATCGCGGGCATGCAGACTGCGACGCTGGAGGCGGTCGGCTCGATCAAGATGATCAGTTCGACCATCGGCAAGATTTCCGAGATCACCAGCGCGATCGCGGCGGCGATCGAGGAACAAGGCGCCGCCACCCAGGAAATTTCCGGCAATATCCAGCGTACGGCGTCGGGGACCTCACAGGTTGCCGACACCATCGCCGAGGTCAGCCAGGGCGCCAACCAGACCGGCGCGGCGTCGGGCCAGCTATTGTCGTCGGCGAAGCAGTTGTCCGACTCGACCAGCAGCCTGCAGGTCGAAATCGACGGCTTCCTCAAATCGATCGCGGCGGCGGCTTAGAGCCTACGCTGGTTGGATAGCCGGTCTCCGTCACGAATACTGCATCACCCCGTCATCGACTTTGCCGAAACGCAAGCTGACGATGTCCAGCGCGTAATTCTGGTAAAGCCGCCACGGCCGCTTCGAGCCTTGTTTGGGCATCTTCGCGATCGCGCGCTGCACGTAGCCGGAGGAGAAGCTTAGCCAAGGCAATTCCTCGATCGAGGGATCGATATTGTGCGGCATGCATTGCCTGTAGCCGTGCCGGTCCATGTAATTGATCAAACGGCTGACATATCCGCAAGTCAGATCGCACTTCAGCGTCCAGGACGCATTGGTGTAGCCGAACGAGGACGCCAGATTGGGTACGTCGGAAAACATCATGCCCTTGTAGTTCAGCGTTTTTGAAAAATCGACCTCGCGGCCGTCGACGCTCGCTTCAAGGCCCCCCATCAGCTGCATGACAAGGCCGGTGGCGGTAACGATGATGTCGGCCTCTAGTTCGCTGCCATCCTTCAGCCGGATGCCGTTCGTGGTGAAGGTGTCGATCTCCCTGGTTACCACCGAGGCGCGCTTTTCCTTGATGGCGTTGAAGAGGTCGCCATCGGGCACCAGACACAGCCGCTGGTCCCAAGGATTGTACCGCGGCGTGAAATGGGTGGCGATGTCGTAGTCGGGACCGAGCGCCATCCTGACGCCGCCGAGAATAAGCTGCTTGACCCGCGCCGGCTTGCGCCTGGAGAGCTGGAAGAAATACATCCCCCAAAATACGTTACGCCAGCGGATCAGATGATAGGCGAGTTTCGAAGGCAAATTGCGCCGCAACTTGTTGGCGACCGGGTCCTGCGCCGGGCGCGACACCACATAGGTCGGCGAACGCTGCAGCATGGTGACATGCGCCGCTTTCTTCGCCATCTCCGGCACCAGCGTCACGGCGGTCGCGCCCGAGCCGATCACGACGACACGTTTTCCCGCGTAGTCGAGATCTTCAGGCCATTTCTGCGGGTGCACGATCTGGCCTTCGAAATTCTCGCGGCCGGCAAATTCCGGCGTATAGCCTTCCTGATATTTGTAATAGCCGGAGCACATGAACAGGAAATTGCAGGTGAAGCGCACGATCTCGGTGCCGCCCTCGCCCACCCTGCGCTCGGCCTCGATGGTCCAGCGCGCGTCGGGCGACGACCATGACGCCCGCTTGACCCGGTGATGAAAGCGGATCTTCTTGTCGATGCCGTTTTCGGCCGCAGTCTCGCGAACGTAATTCAGGATGTCGTGCCCGTCCGCGATCGCCTTCGGCTCGGTCCAGGGTTTGAACGAATAGCCCATCGTGAACATGTCCGAGTCGGACCGGATGCCGGGATAGCGGAACAGGTCCCAGGTGCCGCCGATGCAGTCGCGGCCCTCGAGAATGGCAAAGCTCTTGCCCGGACATTTTTGCTGCAGGTGATAGCCCGCGCCGATGCCCGACAGCCCGGCGCCGACGATCAGCACGTCGAAATGTTCTGTTGGCACTGATGCCATATTGGCCTCCGAGGCGGCGGACCCGACATGACGAATACACGCCTGATCCAGCGTCTTCGTAAGATGGATTGCCGGGTCAAGCCCGGCAATGAAGGAATTTGAATCTCAATACCGGTAATGATCCGCCTTGAACGGGCCTTCCGGCTTGACGCCGATATAGTCGGCCTGGTCGGGGCGAAGCTGCGTCAGCTTGACGCCGATCTTGGCGAGGTGCAGCCGCGCCACTTTCTCGTCGAGCGACTTCGGCAGCACGTAGACCTTTTTCTTGTATTTGCCGTCCCTGTTGTTGGCGAACAGCTCGATCTGCGCCAGCGTCTGGTTGGTGAAGGAGGCCGACATCACGAAAGACGGATGGCCCATGGCGTTGCCGAGGTTCACGAGGCGGCCTTCGGATAACAGAATGATGCGGTGCTTGTCGGGAAATTCGATCTCGTCGACCTGCGGCTTGATGTTGGTCCATTTCAGGTTGCGCAAATGCGCGATCTGGATCTCGTTGTCGAAGTGGCCGATGTTACAGACGATGGCACGGTCCTTCATCGCGCGCATATGCTCGATGGTGATGATGTCCTTGTTGCCGGTGGCGGTGACGAAGATGTCGGCGCGGGGTGCCGCCTCTTCCATGGTGACGACTTCATAGCCTTCCATCGCCGCCTGCAGCGCGCAGATCGGATCGACTTCGGAGACCATGACGCGGCAGCCGGCCTGGCGCAGCGAGGCGGCGGAACCCTTACCGACGTCGCCGAAGCCCGCGACCATCGCTACCTTGCCCGACATCATCACGTCGGTGCCGCGGCGGATGCCGTCGACCAGCGATTCGCGGCAGCCATAGAGATTGTCGAACTTCGACTTGGTGACGCTGTCGTTGACGTTGATCGCCGGAAACAGCAGTTTGCCTTCCTTCTCCATGTTGTAGAGCCGGTGCACGCCTGTGGTGGTCTCTTCCGAGACACCCCTGATGTTTTTCGCGATTTCGGCGAAGTAGCCCTTCGGCTTTTCCTTCAGGAGCCGCTTGATCAGCGCGAAAAACACTTCCTCTTCTTCGCTGTTGTGCTGATCCAGGAAAACCGCGTCGCCCTGCTCGGCGCGCAGGCCGTGGTGCACCAGCATGGTGGCGTCCCCGCCATCATCGAGAATCATGTTGGGCGTGCCGCCGCCGTGCCAGTCGAACAGTTTTGCGGTGTAGTCCCAGTATTCGCTGAGGCTTTCGCCCTTCACCGCGAACACGGGAATGCCGGCTGCGGCGATCGCGGCGGCCGCATGGTCCTGCGTCGAATAGATGTTGCAGGAGACCCAGCGGATGTCGGCCCCAAGCACCGCCAGCGTCTCGATCAGGACCGCGGTCTGGATCGTCATATGCAGGGAGCCGGCGATGCGCGCGCCCTTCAAGGGTTGCTTCGGGCCGTATTCCTCGCGCGTCGCCATCAGGCCGGGCATCTCGGTCTCGGCCAGCGAAATCTCCTTGCGGCCGAATTCGGCGAGCGAGATGTCCTTGACGATGTAATCGGTGAAGGCGGGCTTCTTGGCGGTGGCAGTCATGAATGGGTTCCTGAACGGATGAATTCGGACTTTTCGATACGAGGCTAAACTGGACGCACAAAGGCGCGGTCTGCGCCCTCACCCCGCCCTTGCGGGGAGAGTAAGTGAATCACACCGCGCGCTTCAGCACTTCGGCGAGGTCGGTCTTCTCCCACGAGAAGCCGCCCTCATTGTCAGGCGTGCGGCCGAAATGACCATAGGACGACGTCCGCGCATAGATCGGCTTGTTGAGATCGAGATGCTTGCGGATGCCGCGCGGCGTCAGATCCATCGCCTCGGCCACGACCTTTTCGAGCTTTTCCTCGGGCACGTTGCCGGTGCCGTGGGTGTCGATATAGATCGACAGCGGCCGCGCCACGCCGATCGCGTAGGCGAGCTGCAGCGTGCAGCGACCGGCGAGGCCCGCGGCAACAATGTTCTTGGCGAGATAGCGCGCGGCATACGCCGCCGAACGGTCCACCTTGGTAGGGTCCTTGCCCGAAAACGCGCCGCCGCCATGCGGCGCCGCGCCGCCATAGGTATCGACGATGATCTTGCGGCCGGTGAGACCGGTATCGCCGTCGGGACCGCCGATGTAGAATTTTCCGGTGGGATTGATGTGCCAGATGGTCTTGCCGTTGATCCAGTCCTTGGGCAGCGCCTCCCGGACATAGGGCTCGACGCGCTCGCGCACCTGATTCGAGGACATGTCCTCGACCAGATGCTGATGCGAAACCACGATCTCGCGCACGCCGACCGGCTTGCCGTTCTCGTATTGCACGGTGACCTGGCTCTTGGAGTCCGGGCCAAGCACTTTCTCCCGGCCGGAGTGACGCGCTTCCGAGATCAGCCGCAGGATCTTGTGGGCGTAGAAAATAGGCGCCGGCATCAGGTCGGGGGTTTCGTTGGTGGCGTAACCGAACATGATGCCCTGATCGCCCGCGCCTTCTTCCTTATTGGTGCCAGGCTGCAGCGCATCGACGCCTTGCGCGATATCGGCGGATTGCGGATGCAGCAGGATTTCGATGTCGCAGGTTTTCCAATGGAAACCTTCCTGCTCGTAACCGATGTCCTTGATGGCGTCGCGAACCACGCTCTCGATCTGTTCGTTGGTGACGGATTTGGGGCCGCGGGTTTCGCCGGCGATAACCACCTTGTTGGTGGTGGCGAGCGTCTCGCAAGCCGCACGGATTGCCCAGGGATCGATACCCGCCTTGGGGCCTTCGCGGAAAAACAGATCGACGATCTCGTCGGAAATCCGGTCGCAAACCTTGTCCGGGTGGCCTTCTGAAACCGACTCCGAGGTGAACAGATAAGACACGCGCATCAACCAACCCCTTTTCCGCCTGATCGCGGCGGTCCTTGTCTAAATGTGTCCTGAAATGTCAGTCGCGACGGCGCGAAATGACGTAGGATTCGTCGTAGAACCAGAGCCCGTTATGCTGGCGCAGAACCTCTCTGGCGGCATCGAGATAACGACCGCTCTGGGTCATTTCCGTCAACCGGTCGTCTTCGATCTGGGCGACATACACCGCCGCGTTCCATGCTGCAAAGGCCGTCGATGTTCCGATCGAGCCGGTGACCTCATTTTCCAGCGCTTCCATATCATACCGGAAAATCGAACGGTTATCGGCATAGGCATTAAAGTTAAGGTCCCGCCCGGCCGACCCCAGCGCGTATTTCACCGCGCGCAATAGCTCATGACGGCCCACCGCGAAAGGACTTTCTCCGGGCCATACCGACTGGATGATCTCCAAGCCCGGATCCTGTCCGTGAGAGTGAATTCCGATCAAACGGCCGCCGGCACGCAGCGCCCGCGCCAGCGGCGCAATAATGCGTTTGGCGCGAAAATTAACCGAGGATTTGGCCCGATAGGGCTGCGAGGCGATGATCAGATCGAAATTGGCCTCGGAACGCCCGGCCCGGGGAATGATCTGGTCCAGCAGAAAGCGGTGGTCTTCCCGGTACAGCACGATCGCGACCGGCCGCTCATAGACCGGCATGCCCGAGCGTGGGCTGACATTGGCCCTCCAGTTCTGCTGCAGAAATGGGCCAAGTTCGGCGATCTGGGCCTCGAATTCGCCCGAAGAGGCCCCCCGCAGCGGCACTTCGTGCCAGATCATGCCGGCGGCCGACGCCGGCGAGGACGGCGTCAGCCAGGGGGCTTCGGCATAGTACATATTGGTGAGGACGAAAACGGTCGCCGGATGCTCGAACAACCGGTCCGGCACCTTGTCCAGCGTCAGCCGGACATCCTCGAGGCTGAGCTCCTTGCCGGCGATATAGAACGGCATATGGGGAAAGCGGCCGTGCATCGAGCGCATCACCCGCGACAGCACGGTACCGTCGCCAACGCCGGCATCGAATAGCCGCAGCGCGGGGGGACGGGGATGGATGCTGGAGAGTTCCAGCGCGACCCGCTCCGCGATCACCCGCTTTTCGCTGCAGGTATGGACGAACAGCAGGTATTTCTGCCGATTCTCGAAGAACCGGAAATTGCCGCGGGGATCGCGCTTCTCGGGCGGGACCTCCAGGCCCCGCACTGGCGGCACCCCACCGGGCATCGATGCGGCGATATAGGCCTGGATGCGCTCGAGGGTATCGATAGTGATGCGCTTGCCCTCGCGCAACCGGTGCACCAGCTTGCCGTCGTTGACCGCCCGGCGCCCGAAGGTCGATTCAGCCATATTGGCCTGGCGGCAGAATTCGGAAATCTGGCTCAAGATTTGATCGTTTTTCATCGGGATGATGGTTTGGGCCAGACTGGTGGGCAGCGCCGGATTGAGCCGATGTCCTACCATCAACTGCCCAACCAACGTAACCCCTCATCGCGAGGAGCGCGCCTTTGGCGGGCGGCCCGAACCAAGAGGCCCGACGGCCATCATCCGTCAACCGCCTGCGGCGCCGCCTCGGGGTGAGGCGGAATAAATCGCGGTCCGGCTCGCCTTCCCTTGAACCGCAGAGCGCGCGGGGCAACAAACCAAGCGCAGGCTAATCTGCTGCGTGGGGGTTTCATGCGCCGTGCGGTAATGCTCGCGTTGCTCACAGCTGGCGCTGCGGTCAGTGCTGACGCGCGGGCGTACCAAGGTCGCCAGGAGGACGGGTGGCAAGCGGGTACCGTGGTCGAATTCCTCGCCGCTCGGCGAGGTTTACCTGGTGGTGAGCTTCATCTCTCCCACTGGGCTGGGTGGAAGGCTGAGTGGAGCGAAATCTCGGGGGTGAGGGGGAACGATCGGCGGAATTGAAAGGGAGCCCCCTCACCCCGGCCAACGCTTCGCATCAACCGAGAAGAAGCCCACTTCGTCCGCGACATCGACCGCCAGCTTCAGCTCGGCGCCACTCAGTTTAAGGCTAAGCTCATTGAGCCGCAGGTCGCCTCTGCGGCGCCGAGCCGTACCATCGAGGCCGGATCGGGATTGGCGCCGCCGAAGTCGCTAGGTGCAGATGCGAGTCGCGGTAGGCGGCGGTGTTTCCGCCCGATTTTGGCCCTGCGGGACCAATTCCGGTACAATTTGGTACCGGTTCAGTCTAGAACCCGAGCACGATTGAAAGCAGTCGCGTTTTTTGCGAAACGCGGCAGCGTGTTCGATCGCCTTCCCAGATCAAGAGCTGAAAGCCGTGACTCGATCCGAGGCCGCAATGAATCGCAATCAGCGGAAGCGCGACCTCCTCGACCATTTTGAGGCCAACAGCGACGAGCTGGATCGCTGGCGCGAATTCAACGCCGCCTATCACGACGACGACCGCAAGTTCATGCGGTTCCTGATTCCGCCCGGCAAGCGGGTGCTGGAACTCGGCTGCGGCCGCGGAGATATGCTGGCCGCGCTGGAGCCGTCCTACGGCGTCGGCATCGACTTCGGCGCCAAGGCAATCGACAAGGCGAAGGCCCGGTATCACCAGCTGCATTTCGTTCTCGGCGACGTTGAGGATTCGGCCACGATGGACTCGATCGAGGGACCGTTCGATTACATCGTGATGGCCGACACCATCGGCATGTTCGAGGATATCGACGGTACCTTGCGTCTGGTCCAACAACTGTGCTCGCCATCGACCCGCATCATCATCGCCTATTATTCTCATCTGTGGGAACCGATCCTGAAACTCGCCGAGGCGTTACGCCTGCGCAGCAAGCAGCCCAGGATCAACTATATCGCCACCGCCGACTTCCTGAACCTGATGGACCTCGCCGATTTCGAGGTGATCAGCCAGGAGCAACGACAATTGCTGCCGCTGCGCTGGCTCGGACTCGGCCCGTTCATCAACCGGTTCATCGCGCCGCTGCCCGGCATCCGCCAGTTGTGCCTGCGAACCTACCTGGTCGGCCGACCGGTCCGCTTGTTTCCGAATCGGAAATTCTCCGCCAGCATTCTGATTCCCTGTCGCAACGAGAGCGGCAACATCGAAAACGCGATCCGGCGGATGCCGAAATTCGGCTCCGCCCAGGAGATTCTTTTCGTCGAAGGAAACTCCAGCGACGGCACGTTCGAGGAATGCGAGCGCGTGCGCGAGGCCTATCGCGACAGTTGGGATATCAAGGTCCTGAAACAGGACGGCAAGGGCAAGGGCGATGCGGTTCGCAAAGGCTTTGCCGCCGCGACCGGCGACGTGCTGATGATCCTCGATGCCGACCTGACGATGCCGCCGGAAGCCCTGCCAAAATATCACGCGGTGATTGAGAGCGGGAAGGCCGAATTCGTCAACGGGACCCGGCTGGTCTACCCGATGGAAAACGAGGCCATGCGCCCCTTGAATTTCATCGCCAACCGTTGCTTTGCCTATCTGTTCAGCTATCTCGTCAATACGCGCCTGACCGACACGCTGTGCGGAACCAAGGTGCTGCTGCGCAAGGATTACGAGGTGCTCGCGCGGGAGCGCGCCTATTTCGGTAACTTCGATCCGTTCGGCGATTTCGATCTGATTTTCGGCGCCGCCAAACAGAACTTGAAAATTGTCGAGACACCGATCCACTACAAGGCGCGAACTTTCGGGGAGACCCAGATCTCGCGCTTTCGCGACGGCTGGCTGCTCTTGAAGATGGTCTGGTTCGCCTATCGCAAGCTCAAGGCGATTTGACCTCGAGCATGCGGCTACGCCGCATGCTCCGGGATTGACCGGGGCGACCGCGCGACGAACCTACTTTCCCCAC
This sequence comes from Bradyrhizobium sp., assembly GCA_036266415.1. Lineage (GTDB taxonomy): Bacteria > Pseudomonadota > Alphaproteobacteria > Rhizobiales > Xanthobacteraceae > Bradyrhizobium. The sequence continues at coordinate 22,788 of DATANB010000163.1, forward strand.
ACCTCGCCCGCGACATCGACCGCGAGCTTCAGCTTGGCCCACTGCTCTTCCTCGGTGAGGATGTTGCCCTCCTCGGTGGAAGCGAAGCCGCATTGCGGCGATAGCGCGAGCTGATCCAGAGCCACGTATTTGGACGCTTCCTCCAGCCGGCGCTTGATGTCGTCTTTCCTCTCGAGCTGGCCGCTCTTCGACGTAATGACGCCCACCACCACGATCTTGTTACCCTTCGGCAAGAATCGCAGCGGCTCGAAGCCGCCGGCGCGCTCGGAATCGTATTCGAGGAAATAGCCGTCGTAGTTGGTCCCGGCCAGCAGTGTCTCCGCCACCGGCTCATAGCCGCCCGATGAAATCCAGGTGGAGCGGAAATTGCCGCGGCAGACATGCGTGGTGATCGTCATGTCGACCGGCCGCTCGGCGATCGCATAGTTGATGATGCGCGCGTAGATTTCCTGCAGGCCGTCGGGATTGTCGCCGCGCTCGCGCGCTTTCTTCATTTCATCCAACGAGCAGAGATAGGCCCACACCGTGTCGTCAAATTGCAGATAGCGACAGCCGGCGGCGTAGAAGGCCTTCACCGCCTTGCGATAGGTCTTGGCGAGGTCTTCGAAGAACACGTCGAGATCGGGATATACCTCCTTCGAGATCGACTTGCGGCCGCCGCGGAAATGCAGCACCGCCGGCGACGGAATCGTCATTTTCGGCATCACATGCGCGATCTCGCACTGCTTTTTCAGGAATCTGAAATGGTCGAGCATCGGGTGGTTGTCGGGAAAATCGAGCTTGCCGATCACGCGCACCGCGTCGTGCCGGGTCTCGACGCCGGCGAACTGGATGCCGGTTTGCGGGTGAAACAGTTCGCAGCCGGTCAGCTTGGCGAGAAAATCGAAATGCCACCACGACCGGCGGAACTCGCCGTCGGTCGCGAGTCGCAAACCGAGCGAAGCCTGCTTGTGCACGACCTTTTCGATTTCCATATCCTCGACCTTGCGCAGGTCGGTGGCGGAAATCTCGCCTTTCTCGAGCCGGGCGCGGGCCTCCTTGATTTTGGCAGGGCGTAACAGGCTACCGACCTCGTCGGCGCGGAAAGGAGCTTTTGTTCGCTGCATGGTATTCTCTCCACTATCCGTCATTGCGAGCGAAGCGAAGCAACCCGGAACACGCCAAGACAAATTGCATTGCTTGGTCGCTTCGCTCCTCGCAATGACGCAAATATCGCCGGTATTTCACGACTTGCCTGCTACGCCAAGATAGCGCTCCAGTACCGCGGGATCGGCTTTCAGCACGGCGCTCGCCGCGTCATGGACGATGGCGCCGCGCTCCAATATCACAACGCGGTCGGCCAGCCCAAGAATCTTTTGCGCGTTCTGCTCGACGATGATAGAGCAGACACCGCCCGCGCGGGTAATCGCGCCGAGTGCCCGAAGCAGCTCCTCGACGATGATCGGGGCCAGCCCCTCGGTCGGCTCGTCCAGCAGCAACACCCTTGGATTAAGCGTGAGCGCGCGACCGATCGCCAGCATTTGCTGCTCGCCCCCGGAGAGCTGATTGCCGAAATTGTTGCGCCGTTCTTCAAGCCGCGGGAACATCTCGTAGACCCTTGCCACCGTCCACGGCCCCGGCTGCGCCACCGCGGTCATGTTTTCTTCCACCGTCAGCGAACGGAAGATATTGCGCTCCTGCGGCACCCAACCGATGCCTGCCCGTGCCCGCTGGTCCGGCCGCATCCCGGTGATATTCAGCCCACCAAGCGCGACGGTCCCGCCGAAGCGGCGGGTGATTCCGACAATCGAATTGATCAGCGTGGTCTTGCCGGTGCCGTTGCGGCCAAGCAATGCCAGCACCTCGCTTTCGGCAAGCCGCAGCGACATATTGGGCAACACCACGGCCTCGCCGTAACCGGCGCGCAGGTTCTCGATGCAAAGTAGATCAGGCATCGGCGGCCTCACCGAGATACACCGCCTTGACTTTGGCGTCGCGCGCCACTTCATCCGGCGGCCCTTCGACGAGGAGCGCGCCGCTGACCAGCACCGAAATGCGGTCGGCGAACGAGAACACCAGGTCCATGTCGTGCTCGATCAAAAGCACGGTGACGTCGCGCGGCAAGGCCGCCACGGCGGCTAGAATATCGTGGCGCTCGCTTTCGGGAACGCCGGCGGCGGGTTCGTCCAGCAGCAGCACCCGCGGCCTGGCGGCAATGGCGACCGCGATCTCGAGCAGGCGCTGCTTGCCATAGGGCAGCGTCGCGGTGCGATCGTTCATGACGTCGAGCAGATGGAAGCGCGCCAGGTTTTCGGCGATCTCGGCGTTGACGTCATCGCGGGTGCCCATCCGGCGCCACCAGTCGCCGCCACGGCCGAGCCGCTCCGATACCGCCAGCCCGATGGTCTCGAGCGGCGTCAAATCGGCGTAAAGCTGGTTGATCTGGAAGGTGCGCGACAGTCCGCGCAACACCCGCATATGCACGGGCATGTCCGTGATGTCATCTCCTTCCAGCAGAATGCGGCCGCCATTGGGCTTGAGCACGCCGGTCAGGAGATTGATAACGGTGGTCTTGCCGGCGCCGTTCGGGCCGATCAGGGCGTGGCGGGCGCCCTGCTCGATCCGCAGCGAAAGGTCGCGCGTGACGTTGAGCCCGCCGAAGTGTTTTTCCAGCCCGCTGGTTTCCAGCGCTAAGGTCATGGCACATCGCCCTCGGGAACGGCAACGATGGCCTTGCGGCCGGCGAGCTGCCGGATGACCAGATTCGGCGCCCACAGCACCCAGCGATGCATGCGCTGACGGCCGATCAGCACGATCACGACCAGCACAAGGCCGATCCAGAACTGCCAGTATTGCGGCGTGATCGTCGAAAACACTTCCTGCAGCATTCTGAACACCACCGCGCCGATCAATCCTCCGTAGAGATAGCCGGTGCCGCCGATCACCAGGACCAGCATCAGATCGGCCGAGCGCTCGAACGAGAATACGTCGAGCGAGGCCAGCGCCGTACTCTGGGTGAACAGCGCGCCTGATACGCCGGCATAAAACGCGGCCAGCGTGTAGATCGCGATCAGCCGCCTGTTGACGGGAATGCCTATGGCAGCGGCGCGCAGTGGATTGTTCCGGATGGCGCGCAGCGACAGACCGAACGGCGAGTGCACGATTCGCCGCGCCAGCAGGAACAGCGCAAACAGTACGGCAAGGCAGTAGTAGAAGCCGACCTTGCCGAACATGTCGAAGGCGAACAGGCCCAGGATCGGCTGCATTTCGATGCCCTGCAGCCCGTCGGTGCCCCCGGTGATGTCCGAAAGGCGCTCCGCCAGCGCCTCCAGCAACAGCGCAATCCCGAGCGTCACCATCAGGCGGGTCAAGTCGACGCCCCGGATCACCAGGAAGCTGGTGACAAAGCCGAGCGCCATGGCGAGGAGCCCGGCCACAACCAGCGCCAGCACGGGCTCGGTGATCACTCCGTGCAGGGCCAGCAAACCGGCGCAATAGGCGCCGACGCCGAAGAATGCCGCATGGCCGAGCGAAACGATGCCGGCGTAACCGAGGATCAGGTCGAGGGAGAGCGCAAACAGCGCCAGCCGCACGATATCCGTCATGATCAGGTAGCGGGAGGGAAACAGGATCGCGCAAGCGAGCGCGAGAATCCAGAACGCGATCTCGCTCCAGTGCCAGCGCGCGTGCGCCCTGGCGTGGTGTCCGACATCGGCTTGCGCGCTCATGGCCGCACTCAACGGGCGGCGGTGCGACCGAACAGGCCGTTCGGGCGCCAGATCAGGATCACGATCATCATGGTGTAGATCACGAACGGCCCCATCTTCGGCACGTAATATTTGCCGGCGACGTCGCCGATGCCGAGCAGTAGCGAGGCGAGAAACGGCCCGGTGATGCTGGAGGAGCCGCCAACGGTCACCACGATCAAGAAGTAAATCATGAACTTCAGCGGAAAATACGGATCAAGTCCCAGTATCTCCGCGCTCAGGGCGCCGCCGAGACCGGCGAGGCCGCAGCCGAACGCAAACGTGAGCGCGAACACCCGCGGCACGTTGATGCCGAGACCGCTGGCGGCGCGCGGATCGTCCACCGCAGCCCGCAGCCGGCTGCCGAACCGGGTGCGCGCCAGCACCAGTTGCAGGCCTGCGGTCAGCAGACCGCAGATCACGATGATCATCAGCCGGTAGCGGCCGATGCCGACGCCGAAGAAATCCATCTGTCCCTCGAGCGCGGTTGGAAGTTTGATGAATATCCGCGACGATCCCATGATGTAATCGACCGCCGCCACCGACATGAAGACGAGGCCGACGCTGAACAGCACCTGATCGAGGTGGCTTCTGGCGTAGAGGTGACGATAGAGCGAGCGCTCGAGCGCCGCGCCGATCAGGGCGCTCGCGACAAACGCCAGCGGCAGGCCGGCGAAAAACGGCCAGCCGGATTGATTGACCAGCACCGCGCAGACATAGCCGCCCGTCATGGCAAACGCGCCGTGGGCGAGGTTGACGAAGTTCATCAGCCCGAGCGTAACCGCGAGTCCGCAGGCCAGCACGAACAGCAGCATGCCATAGGCGACGCCGTCGAACAGGATTGTGAACAGCGTGGTCATGGAATTGCGACAAACCTTGGTCGGGAATCGTCATTCTGGGGCAGCGCGATAGCGCTGAACCCGGAATTTTGCACAACAACGTCGAGATTCCGGGTTTGCTGGCTTCGCCAGCGCCCGACGTGCAGTCATTTCTTCGTCTTGCCGGCGTCCTTGACGGCTTCGAATGTCTGGAATTCGACGTTGTAGAGTTCGCCGTCGACCTTCTCGACCTTGCGGATGTAGATGTTCTGCACGATGTCGCGGGTTTCCGGATCGATCGAGATCGGGCCGCGCGGGCTCTCCCACTTCATGCCCTTCATGGCTTCGACCAGCGCGTCGCCGTCGGTCTTGCCGCCGGTCTTTTTCAAAGCCTCGTAGATCAGGTGAATGCCGTCATAGCCGCTCACCGCCATGAAACCCGGACGCGAGTTGAAGGCCTTCTTGTAGGCGGCGACGAATGCCTTGTTCATCGCGGACGGGTGAGCCGCGGAATAGAGATGCGCGGTGACGGTGCCGAGCGCCGCGTCGCCCATGCCGTTGAGGAGATCGTCATCCATCACGTCGCCGGGACCGATCACCTTGATGCCCGATTTGTCGAGCCCGCGTTCGGCATATTGCTTCATAAAGTTGCCGCCCTGGCCCGCCGGCACGAACACGAACATAGCGTCGGGCTTGGCATCCTTCATCCGCTGCAGGAACGGCGCGAAGTCGGGGTTAGCGAGCGGCACCTTGACCTCTTCGACGATCTGACCGCCGCCGGCGGCAAAATGCTCCTTGAAGAAATTCAGCGCGTCGTTACCGGGGGCATAGTCCGATGTCAGGGTGGCGACTTTCTTGATGCCGTTCTTGACCGCCCAGTCGCCGATGATGGTGGAGGATTGCGCCAACGTGAAGCTGGTGCGCACAATATAGGGCGAGCGCTCGGTTATGATCGAGGTGCCCGCCGCCATCACGATTTCCGGTACCTTCGCCTGCGTCGCCAGCGGCGCCGCCGCCAGTGCCGCGGGAGTAACGCCGAACCCGGCGATCAAGCTGACCTTGTCGTTGACGATCAGTTCCTGCGCGAGCCGCTTGGTGTTATCGGGCACCGCGCCGTCGTCCTTGAGGATGATCTCGATCTTCTTGCCGGCGACGGTGTCGCCCTGCTGCTGCATGTACAGCTTGACCGCGTTGTCGATCTGCTTGCCGGTCGACGCCTGACCGCCGGTCATCGGCAGGATCAGGCCGATCTTAACCGTCTCCTGCGCCTGAGCGGGCGCCAAAACCGGCACAACGACAACCGCCGCGCCTGCGACAGCAATGCCGGCGGCGGCCTGCAACAACATTTTCGTGCGAATGAACATGAACGCTCTCCCCTGATCGGTATCGTGCCTCGAACCGAGTCCCCGGCCCTTGCCGTACCATAGCCCGGATTTTTCAGCCATGTACCGGCGCGGCATGATGGCCTATATCGGAGCGGCATGGCGTCTGAAGCCCGCGCCAATGTCAATCTCGACGATGGGCGCGTGGCCGTGACTGGGGGCTAGCTTGCGGTGGGGTCACTGATGCCTCCCCCTTAAAATCTTCCCCGGCCTCATGGTATTAAAATACCTCCATATTTCTGAATAAGCTAATTTTCCCGTTTAGGGTAGGCTCGCGCGGAGGGTGCCGGCGGATGGCCCATCCTGCCGTCCGACTTCCACGTCACAGGTTACGACCTCCGCAGATGCCGATCCGCACTCGCCAGCTTACCGCTGTCCTGACCGTCGCACTCCTGACCTGCGGGCTGAGCGCTTGCGGGACCATCAACGAAAAGCTCGCGGCCGGCATCAGCGATACCATCCCGGCATGGGCCGGCGGCTTGCCGGCGGACGCTCCGCCGCGGCCTGGCACGGCGAAATATGACGAGTTCATGCAGGAGCGCGAAAGGAAGCGCCTCGAGCCAGCGGCGGCGAGGGAAGAGGCCGGCCAGCCGGCACCATCGGGGCTCGACGCCGTTCACTGAGTCGCGCGAAAAGACATCAGGCCTCAATCCATGAACACGACGGTCTTGCGGCCGTTGAGGATGACGCGGTCTTCCAGATGATGGCGTATCGCACGCGCCAGCACCCGGCGCTCGATGTCGCGGCCCTTGCGGACGAGATCGTCGGGCGTATCGCGATGGCTAATGCGCTCGACGTCCTGGTCGATGATCGGCCCTTCATCGAGTGCGCTGGTGACGTAATGGGCGGTGGCGCCGATCAGTTTGACGCCGCGCTCATGCGCCTGGTGGTAGGGCCGCGCGCCCTTGAAGCCGGGCAGAAACGAATGGTGGATGTTGATGCAGCGGCCCGAGAGTTTCGCCGACATCTCGTCCGAGAGGATTTGCATATAGCGCGCGAGCACCACGAGGTCGGTCTTGGTCTGCTCGACCAGGTCCCAGATCACAGCCTCCTGCTCGCGCCTGGTCTCCTTGGTTACCGGCAGATAGTGAAACGGAATCTCGCCGAGATCGAGGTTGCTGTAGGTCTCGCGCGGATGATTGGAGACGATGGCGGTCGGGATCATTTCGAGTTCACCGGTCCGCCAGCGATACAGGATATCGGCGAGGCAGTGATCGGATTTCGAGACCAAAAGCATCACCCGGCGGCGGGTGGCGCGGTCGCGCATCTGCCAGTCCATGCCGAAGCGTTCCGCAATTGCCGCGAACCCGGTTTGCAACGCCGCCAGATTGACCGCGAGATCGGCGGCATTGAACACCACCCGCATGAAGAAATGGCGGGTCTCGACGTCATTGAATTGCTGGGCGTCGAGAATATTCTGCCCATTATGGGCAAGAAAGGTGGAGACGGCCGAAACGATGCCGGGGCGATCCGGGCAGGACAGGGTCAAGACGTATTGATGTTCGGGCATGGAGGGCTTGATGACGATTTGGATGAGGGGAAACCGCGTTTTGCGGCCCTGCTCTATCACCCGCGACGCCCTTGCGCCAATCCCGGGGGAAGCGCCATGATGAACAAACAACAGGCGATCGGCGTTACCTGGAGATCATGGCTGACAAACTGAACGGCTACCGCATCCTGATCCTGGAAACGCGCGAGGAGGCGCAGTTTTCCCGCCTGCTCGCAGAACAGGGCGCGGATGTGCTGCAATGTCCGATGTTCACCATTCGCGACGCGCCGGATCCCGCGCCGATCGCGGCCTGGATCCAACGTTTCATCGAAAAGCCCTGCGACGATCTGGTGCTGATGACCGGCGAAGGCCTGCGCCGCCTGATGAAGGTCGCGCGGCGCATCGAGGTCGAGCAGGATTTCACAGCCGCGCTCGGCAAAACGCGAAAAATCGCGCGCGGCCCAAAACCCGGCCGGGCGCTGCGCGAGATCGGGCTGGAGCCGCAGGTAACGACGGAGAAGCCGACGTCCGAAGGCATCGTCGAGATGCTCGCGCGCGTCGATCTCGGGGGCCATCGCGTCGGCTTGCAGCTCTATCCCGACAGGGACCACAGCGCGCTGGTCGGCGCCATCACCGCGCAAGGCGCCGAGGTCGATACCGTGCTGCCTTACGTCTACGACGCGCAGGCCGCGGACGCCAATATCGTCACCGCGATCGACGAGCTGGCGAAAGGGCACATCGACGCCATCGCGCTGACCAGCTCGGGCCAGGTTCGCCGCCTGATCGAGGTGGCGCAGGCCCACAATTGCGAAGATCGCCTGCGCGACGGGTTAAGTCGCACGCCGATCGCTTCCGTGGGGCCCGTCGTCTCCGACGAGCTCAAATCGCAGGGTTTACGCACCGACATCTCACCCGCCAATGATGCCTACTTCATGAAGCCACTGATATCGGCGATGGCGGCGGCGCTCGGCAAGTCGGCGCCGCGCAGCGCTGCAAGGTCTTCATGACTTGACGCGCGCGCTTGCGTGCACAAGATGCCATCAGACAGGTCGGGTGGAAATGCCGCAACAACCCTTGTCCGAATTGCGCGTCGTGGAAATCGGCTCGGGCGACGCGCTCGGCTATTGCGGCAAGCTGTTCGCCGATTTCGGCGCCGAAGTCACCAGGATCGAACCGCCGGGCGGCGATCCGGCGCGAAAGCTTGCGCCGCTGTTCGATGCCGGCAATGGTTGCCGCGAGAGCGGATATTTCGCCTGGCTCAACACCAACAAACGCAGCATCACGGCGGATCTCGGCCAGCCCGCCGGCGTGGTGAAAATCCGAGCGCTGCTGGCCAGCGCCGATCTGCTGCTCGATGCTCGGGATCCGACCGCCATCAGGAGATCGCCGCTCTCGCACGAGGAACTTGGACGGTCACAGCCCGGCCTCGCCGTCACGGCGATCTCATGGTTCGGCGAACACGGCCCCTATCGCGATTATGCGGTGACGGATTCGGTGTGCCGCAGCCTCGCAGGCCTGGTCAAACTTGTCGGCCCTATCGAGGGGCCGCCGGTGCTGCCACGCGACGGCCAAGTCGGCGTGGTCGCTGGACTGACCGCGTTCATCCCGACGCTGGCGGGGCTTTACGCCCGTGGCAACCAGGGCGCGCGGCGCTTCGCGGTCAGTGCGCATGAAGCGATGCTGCAGATCAGCGAGTTCGACACCGCGCTGGCGCTGGAGGCGGGATTTACCCGGCCGCGGATCGGCATCAACCGCTTCGGGCGCGGCTTTCCCGTCGGAAATTTTGCCTCCAAGGACGGCTGGCTCGGCGTCACCGTGGTGACACCGGCACAGTGGATCGCGTTCTGCAACATGATCGGCCTGCCCGAGCTTGGCCCCGACCCGCGCTATTCCGCCACCGCCGAGCGCTATCTGCATGCCGAAGAACTCAACGACATCATCAAGCCGGTGCTGATGCATCGCACGGCGATGGAATGGTTCGAGAGGGGCATAGAGCTGCGGCTACCGCTCGCTATCGTTCCCGACATGGCCGAACTGCTGACACAGCCCGTCCATCGCGCGCGCGGCGCGTTCGCGAAGGTCACGATCGGCGACGCCTCGTTCGACGCGCCGGTGCTGCCGCAATATCTGACGCGCTCACGGCCCTTGCCCAACGGCCGCGCGCCGTTTGCGGGCGAACACAACGATGCCCCCCTGCCCGCGCATGCGCCTCTCGCACGCCGCGCCACTACCACCGCTGAGCCATTACCCCTGAAGGGACTGCGTATCGTCGATCTCACCATGGGCTGGGCGGGCCCGACCGCGACCCGCCAGATGGGCGATCTCGGCGCCGACATTATCAAGGTCGAGTCCTGCCAGTATCCTGACTGGTTTCGCGGCACCGACCCGCGCGGTCCCTATCACCCCGAGCAAACCTACGAGAAGACCTACTGGTTTCAAATGAACAACCGCAACAAGCGCGGGATTACGCTCGACCTTACCACTGAAATCGGGCTTGCGCTGCTGAAGCGGTTGATTGCAGATGCCGACGCCGTCATCGACAATTACGCCGCCGACGTGCTGCCTCGTCTCGGCCTTGATCCCGCTGTCATGCTGAAGATCAATCCGCGGCTGGTGGTGGTGACGATGCCGGCATTCGGCATGACCGGTGCATGGAGTCGCTGCCGCGCCTACGGCTCGACGCTGGAGCAAGCCTCGGGACTGCCTTCGGTGACCGGGCGCGCGGGCGATCCACCGACCATGGTACACGCCGCCCTTGGCGATCCGATCGGCGGACTCAATGCCGCGGCGGCCCTGATGCTCGGCCTCGTGCACCGGCACAACAGCGGCGAAGGCCAGCATATCGACCTCAGCCAGGTGGAATGCATGCTGCCGCTGGTGGCACCCTCGATCATCGAACAAGCCTCAACCGGCGTGTCTGGCCCCCGGATCGGCAACCGTCATCCGCTTCACGTGCCGCACGGTTGTTTTCCCTGCATCGGCGAGGACCAGTGGATTACGCTTGCGGTGCGTAGCGACCAGGAGTGGCAATCGCTGTGTCAGATCATGCACCGCCCGGACCTCGCCGCCGATCCCCTGCTCGCATCAGCCGACGGGCGGCGCGCGGAGGAAGACCGCATCGAGGTGGCGATCCGGCACTGGACTTCGACCGTGCGGCCGGACCTCGCGATGGTGACGCTGCAGGCCGCGGGCATCCCGGCGGGCGTGGCGCGGCTGCCGATGGACCTGCCCGGCGATCCGCATTTGGTGAAGACCGGCCACTGGCAATCGGTGGACCGCCCCTTCATGGGACCGCATCTGTTGCCGTCGGTCGCCTATCGCGAGGGCGACACCGAATTGCCCTATGCGATCGGGCATCTTGCGCCGACGCTGGGCCAGCATAACGAGGAAATCCTGCGCGATCTGCTCGGGCTCGGCGCCCGCGAGATCGAAGCGTTGCGCGAGGCCGGCGTCATCGGCAATGTCGCGATCGCGAAAAAGAGCAAGGCAAAGCTGGCGGCGGAGTGACGCAGCGCGGGACAGACGCCGACCGCTTACCGATTCAATTCCATCCGCATGCACGGCAGCATGCGTCCGGGGATCGATTGGGAAGGAGCAAAGCCGGCATTGCAGGCGCCCATACGTTCGTAAAAGGCAGCTGCGCCGGGATCGGCCTCGATTGTCATCCGGACCGCGCCGAGACCTCGGGCCCTGGCCGTCGCCCACTCGAACAGCAACCGACCAATTCCTGATCCCAGCAGCGCGGGCTCAACAAAGAGCTTCAAGATTTCCGCGTCCCTGCCGGTAACCTTGATTTGCGCCAGCCCGACGACGATCGAATCGCGCTCGGCCACTTGAAGATAAGTGTGCTGGAATTCGTCGGCAAGCAGCGTCAATTCAGCCCGGCAAGCCGTCATGAATGCGGCGTCGTAACCCCAAACGGCCTTCGAGCGGACGCAGAGTTCGCTCAAGCCTGGGAGTTCGTCTTGCCGGGCGTCGCGGAGCTGGATCACCCCGCCATTCTACCACAAGGAACGCCGCCTCGCGGCGGCGTGATTACTCCGCCGCCTGCTTCGATTCGCTCAAATACGCCCGATAGGCCAGTCCAATACCGTCCTCGAGCGAAGTGCGCGCGCGCCAGCCCAGTTTGGCAAGCCGGCTCACATCAAGCAATTTGCGCGGCGTGCCGTCCGGCCGCGAGGGGTCGAAGCTGATCGCACCGGTATATCCGACGGCCTTGGCGACCACGCGCGCGAATTCGGCAACCGTGATGTCCTCGCCGGTGCCGATATTGACTAGTTCATCGCCGGAATAGGTCTTCATCAGGTGGACGCAGGCGTCCGCCATATCGTCGACATAGAGAAATTCCCGCCGCGGCGCGCCGGTGCCCCAGACCATCACGTCGGAGACGCCGGCAAGCTTTGCTTCATGAAACCGGCGGATCAGCGCAGCGACGACGTGGCTGTATTCGGGATGATAATTGTCGCCCGGCCCGTATAGATTGG